>NZ_AYZI01000001.1 GCF_001436645.1 Fructilactobacillus florum DSM 22689 = JCM 16035
GTAATTGATAATTTCAGTAATTGCACCGTCGGGTTCGTTAGAACTCGACAATGCTTCTCTATTATTTTTACTTTGTCTATTAGTACTTAGTTCTTTAGTACTTTGTAGTGTGGAGTTTCCCGAGTTCGGATTTACCGAGTTGGGATTATCCAACATCGGAAAATCTGTTATAATCCAAGACCATCCAGAAAATTTACCATTACTGTTTGTTTCTCGTTTTCTCTTTAAATAACCATATCTTTCAAGCTCTGCTAATCCACTTCTTAATGAATCCCGTCCATCAGTAGCATGTTTAGATACTTCTGTTTCGTGAAAGATCCAGTTATCAGGCATTGCCCACAAATAAACGAAGATACCACGAGCTTTCCAGCTTAATTTTTCATCTTTTATAACTAAATTATCTGTGACCGTATATTTATTAGAATATTTCTTTTGAAGTTTACTCATTGTTTATCTCCTAGAACGGTAAGTCATCATCAGTGATGTTAATTCCATCTTGGCTATTACCCCAGCCACTGTTCTGTTGATTCTGATAGCCGTTATTTTGATAACCGTTGTTATTCTGATAACCACCATTGTTCTGACTATTCCTTGTCTCTAACAGTGAGAAAGTCTGGACTCTTACTTCAGTAACGTAGACTTTCTGACCTTGTTTATTTTCGTAGTTACGGGTTTGGATACTTCCCTCCACGCCGATCAGAGTGCCTTTGTGAGCAAAGTTAGCTAAGTTCTCAGCTGACTTGCCCCATATTGTGCAACTAATGAAGTCTGCTTCAACGTCGCCATTTGCGTTTTTAAAGTTGCGATTAACAGCCAAGTTGAAGTTGCCGACCGCTTTACCTGCTTGCGTGTATTTTAGGTCGATATCTCTTGTGAGACGTCCTGTTAGCGCTACTGTATTAATCAAAGTTTTCGCCTGCTTTCACTGCGTTTTCGTAGAAAATCTTTAGACTTTGATATAGCTCACGTGCTTGCTTAACAGTCATTTTTCTAGGATCGGTAATCTTACAGATATTGAGCTGTTCTTCCATCGACTTACTCTCATCTTCGTTGATTAGCTTGCTGTACTTGGCGTTGAGATCTTTGATGAGTTGCTTGGCTTTGTCGCTAGCCGGAGAACTGTCAGTCTGCTTAGCTGGTTGTTGCTGTTGCGCAGGACGGCTGTTTTGTTGCCGTTGTGCTGGTTGGCTACGTTGTTGCCGTTGCGCTGGTCGTTGCCGTTGCTGAGACTGCTGAGTGCGTCCGCTAGATTGATTACCGTCATCATCGTCGGCAGCGATACCAAAAATAGCTGATAGCGTGTATCTGCGTAGATATGTTAGTGCTGAGCCAGCTGATTGCGGGTCAGTCTTTAGTAGTGGCAAGGAAAAAGCTTTAAATTCGACTTGATTATCTTTGTCAAAAACAATTGTCTTGATTCCGACGCTAGTTTGACCATTTGCATTCATATCAGTTACTGGGACTTGCACAAAGCCAAGCCCGACGCTAGCAAGTGCTGGCTTTAGTGACTCGATAATTGCGCTTAAGTCTGCGTATTTTGACTGTGTAAATGGGTTAATTGCATTCTTTTTTGGTTGCTTAAAAACTGATGACAATTGTGAAATTTTGGAATAAATCGCATTAATATTATTAGTGCTGTTTTCTTCTGCCATGATTAGCCACGCTTTCTGTAAAGGATTCCTAAGTTATCCATGTAATTTTCTAGTGCTTGAATTTGTTCCTTAGTTCCAGTCAATTCATAGCTAACTGCGACTTTGTCAATGACTTCGCCAGTCGACTTATCAACCGATTTAGTCTCACTGACTTTAACTTCGTCTTTTTCACGACGTTTTTTCTCTTCTTCAGCACGCTTGATGTCGCCGTCGATGATATCTTGAATTTCTAGAACAGTACCGCCATTAGCAAGCAGATGGACGTATGGGACTGGGTCAACGCCTGCTTTATGTGCATATTTTGTAAGCACTTCAACGTTTTGTTGCCGACGCAGTTCATCAGCTTTTGCCATCTTAATTTGTTCAACAATTGCATCCTGCCACTGCTTTTTTGACGTAGATTTGTTCAAAAAGCGTGAGTCGATTGTGATAGTTTCAGCACTAACTCCGTAATTTGGAGAAACGTCATTAATAAACTGCTGAATTTGTGTACGTTTAGCTTCTTTCCACTTCTCGTCATAAGTTTTTAGTTGCTTGTCGATGTTGACACTGGTTTCTTTAATATCATCTTCAAGTGGTTTGATAGCATCTTCAATGGGCTTAATTTGAGCCATGTAGTCACGTTTAACCTTGCGTCGTTGCTCATCAAGACGATTGAACAGTTTGTTAAGCTCCTGCTTAGTTTTCTTGTCGGTTTGGTAAGAGTCAGCAGTAACGACTAAGCCATCGTATTTAGCTCTAATCTCTTCAATTTTGGCTTGCAAAGTATCAAAGTTTCTAATGTTGATAGGCTGTGGCTTGTAAGTGATCGTGGTTTCTTCATCGATAAAAAGTTCCTTGTTAGTCATCGTCTGTTTCTCCTATAAAATCTCTACAAAAAGGGCAAAAATTGACTTTGATAGAGTCATCAGGATTGTACTTATCTGTATAATCTTTCACTTGCTCATAAGTTGGATCTTCGGGGAATTCAAGGTCGTACTCATCTCGAATATCGAAGATATTCCAGTATTGAATTTCGTGGTTATATCGATCGATTGAAAAGTATCCTAGTCCGTACTCTTGCTTTGGAATTGCGTTTCTTGACGCACAGTAGTCACAAGCCATTAGCGCACCGCCTTTCTAACAATTCTTTGCAAGATAGTCGGTTGCTTTCTGTACGTTCTTGCGCTAGAATTGAAATGTTGAATATTTAAAAAAATTAAGTTTTCTCGACTACTTGTTGTACGCAAGTAGTCTTTTTTTGTTTGAGCCATATTTAAGCCACCCTTTCATACTTATCAGTTTCGAAGTTGTAAGCATATCCGTAACCTTGAAAATTAATAATCGTGTCTAAATCAATTTCTTCGTCTGAGTTAAATCCAAACGCTTCGACCAATCGGTCACGTAATTCCATCGCTTTATCACTTAGATAAGCACCTGATTTATTTGCTTCCTTTACATATTCATCAACGATTAGCTGTGTCTGTAATTCTTCCTTTTTCATTTTCTTATCTCCTTTTTATTCGAAAAAATCTTTAAGTTTGAAGTCTTTAATAGTTCCGTTGAAACAACTGATAATTATCTGAATGATAGTTATAACGATTGGTATAGCAATGATCGTTAGCAAAATCGCCCTGAAATTAATGATGAAGAAACAAATTGCTTTAGTGATTAGGTCAACCATTAGTCCCACACCCTTTCTGTATAATCCTTTAAAGCTTTGTAGAACTCGTCAGGATAGTAGTAGATAGACCTACCGTAGTTACCATTCTTATTTTTCTTGTGATGCTCGATTGCCCGCAGTTCAGGAGATCCAGCAATCTCAGACCAACCTGTCGTCGATTGCCTAGATATTTCTTGAGCTAGCTTTGTATCGATAACTGCGTATTTGAGTTTTAAATTCTTGGCAATTGGCACTAATAGCTGTTCCGCAACTTCTTCCGCAACTTTGCGATGAAGTTCTAAGATTGCTGTGTCGTCCATTCGTTCTCTCCTTGAAATTTAATTAACAAAAAGTGAGTTGCCCTGAATTAGTTCAAAGATTGAGTTAGCCAAACTTGTTACCAAATTTTCATCGTTATATAGTGACGTTTTCCCACTTTCCCAAAGCATGATGTGGATTAATTCATGGATAAGTGTTTGCTTTTGGTGATTCTTATCTAATTCACTATTGATAAAAATATTTGCTCTATTTAAATCTGTATATCCCCATGTATTTTCATCTTCTGGAAATTCTGGATCATGTGGATTACTCACAATATTTACGTGGTAAACAATTCCATAAACCCTAATGTTATTTGGCATTCTCATTGTTATTGCCTCCTTTCAATTAAGTTATACTTTTGGATACATCTTTTTCAAAAAAAATATCCAATACATCGACATCCAAAACATCAGCGATTTTTTTAGCGACAACGTTGCTTGGGCTTCTATATCCGCCAGTAATTCTGTAGAGATAATTCGATGTTATTCCAGCAGCGTTTGCAAGCATTGCTTTATTCATTCCTTTCGAAATTAGTATTTTGTCTAGTTTGGAATTATCGATTAAAAGTCTGTTATTCATTTTCTTGCCTCCTTTCTACATAACTAATAATAACACATCGTATACTTTTGGCAACTATTTTTTATTATTTTTTTATTTTTTTGTACACGCATTTAAGTTTAGTTGTTATCATTATGGAAACACTAAGACACGGAGTAATAAAATGGATACCAAATTATTTGGAAACGAAATACGAAAAATACGAAAGGATAAAGGGTTTTCTCTCAGGAAAGTTGAACAGAGATCGGGTATTTCTTTTACTTTTATTTCTAAATTAGAAAATGGTAATAGAAATATTCCTAAGCCCGAAACTTTAAGAAAATTAGCTAAAGGATTGAGAATATCTGAAGATGAAATGTTCGAATTGGCAGGAATAACAACTCTTTTGCCAAAAAATGTAACAAGAATTTCTAACGATGATCTAGTCAACGTCCCTATCATCGGAGAAATTGCTTGCGGAGAACCTATCATCGCTGAGCAAAACATCGATGGGTATTTACCAATTCCACAAGATAGTGTTAAAGATGGCAACTATTTTGTTTTAAAGTGTCGTGGCGATAGCATGGAACCAACGATTACTAACGGATCTAATGTTTTGATACGTGAACAGCCTGACGCTGATGATGGGCAGATCGCTGCGGTACTACTGGACGATGATACGACGGCAACGCTGAAACGGATTAAGCATATTAAAGACAGCGTTTTTCTAATTCCTGACAATCCTAAGTATGAGCCAATTGTGCTTAATGAAGATAAGCCTGGGAAAATTATTGGTATTGTTAAAATGGAAATGAAGATGTTCTAGGAGGAAAATATGGATAAAAATACATTAAACAAATTTAAAAATACTGAAATTGACTATGTACATTTCATAACTGAAGGCGATGAAAACGTATGTGATATTTGCGATAAATTGTGGGAAAATAATCCTTACTCTATTGATGAAGCTCAAAAAATAAGTAAAAACTTACATAAAAATTGTAGATGTAAATGGATTGCTTGCGATAAAGACGATACATTGAGATCTAGTATTTAGATCAATCTTTAAATATTTGGAGGAAAACATTGGTAAATTATTTGAAGAAAAATTATATATATATATTCATCTTCTTTATATTTCTATTTATGGCTTATTGGTCAACCATAACTCCTTTATGGACTGATGATTGGCGTTCCATTGTTAATGGCGTCGGGCTTAATTTTTCTCAAATAATAAATACACAAATAATTGCATATAACAATTGGTCTGGACGTGTTTTTGGAGAAGGCATATCACGGTTACTTGTTACATTGCCAAGACCTATTTTTGGAATTTTAAATTCTTTGGTATTTATTTTACTTAGCATTTTAATGCTAAGGCTTTCCAAAAATAAATTGCAAAGTACAAAAGAGTCATTCATTAGTTACTTTTTTATTATTATTTCATTATTTCTTTTGACCCCTACTTTTGGACAAGTATTTTTATGGACAAGCGGCAGTGGTAACTATTTATGGACACTAACTGCAAATTTAGTATTTGTTTGGTTGTTTATTAATATAGACAAAGTAAAAATTATAAATAAAACAATTCTTTACATTTTGATGATTCCTTTAGCAATAGTTTCAGGTTGGTCAAATGAAAATACTGGTGGAGGCGTTATATTATTATTAATTGGTATGTATTTACTGAATTATTTTTATAAACGTAATTTTACAATTAATATTAAAAAATGTTTATTGATTGTTATATATATTTTTTCATATCTAGCGTTAATCTTAGCTCCCGGAAATGAAAAGAGAGCAAAAGTTTTAGACAAAGATTTTATAAACAAGAATTTTATAAATAGGATTGAGATAAGAATTCCACAAATCAATGTATTTATTTCCCAATATTTAATATGGATTATATTAGTATTTGTAGCTCTTGCTTGTTTGAATATTTTTATATTTAAAAATAAAGAGATCGTTATGTATTCATTGGTTTGGTTTATTAGTAGCTTTGCAATGATTTATGCTATGGCGTTATCTCCTGAACTAACAGATAATCAGGATAGAGTATTCTTTAATGGATTCGTTTTTCTTATAATTGCAACTATTAGTTTAATACCTAAAAATATTGATAGCCCTATTATTAAATCAATAATGGCATTTTCAATAATATCATTATCAATAATCACTTTAATATCATTAAGTACAGGATTTATTGACTCTAAGCAAACAAATAATTCTATAAGTAGAAGATATCAATACATTAAAAATGAAATACAAAAAAATGGAAAAAATAAAACTGTTAAAGTTGATCCACTAGATTATCCTGGATACACTAAATATTCAGTAACTTTTGGAAATACTTGGGATTTACAAAAATATAGCAACAAGGGAGTATACACATATCCTAATAGTGAGTATGAGCAAATGTTTGGAGCAAATAAAATAATACTTAAATAAGCTCGTAAGAGCTTTTTATTTTAAACAATTAAAAACATACGTTCTGGGAGACAATATGTATAAATTGAAGTATTCAAAAAGGCATCCGCACATTTTTCAATATAAAGCAAAATCAGACGTTATGTGGGGCTATCGCCTATCTTACTATGATGAGTTACATAATAGGCATGAGAAACAAAAGCGTGGCTTTGAGTCTGAGAACGATGCTAATCGTGCTATGCTAGCCGATCAAGCTAAGCTTGCAAGCAATGACGTCAATATTGTTAAAAATCAAAATATCACTGTCCAGCAATATATTAAAATTTATATGGATAATCACAAAAATAACATAAAAAAATCCACTATTTCTTCCTATTGGAATGTTTTTAATAAGCATATAATTCCAGCTATTGGAGATATTAAATTAAGTAATTTAAATAAGATTAACTATACTAACAAACTAATTAATCCGATGGTAGAAAAAGGATATTTACGCAACACAATTCTAAATTGTCATCATCGTATGATGACAATCATGTATGATGCAGTTGACAATGAATTTATTGAACGTAATAAGCTATCTCGTGTTCAGATTCCCGACACTGGGAAAACAAAAAAACGAATTATGACTAAAGATGAGCTCAAACAATTTAATGCTCAAGTGGAACGTGAGTCTATATTGACTCAGGTAATTATGTATACGCTAGAACAGACTGGTATGCGTCGTGGAGAACTTTGTGGACTACAATGGCGTGATATTGACTTCGATGACCTATCTATCAGTATTAATCGCACCCGTGATTTTAATGGAGTACGTGATCCTAAGACTAAAGATAGTAAACGTACTATCAGAATATCTCAAAAGTTAGCTAGTCTCTTAAAAAAGTATCGATTAAAGGTATCACAGCAATTTATTCAAAAAGGTTTGAAATTCAACGAAAAAACATTTGTAATACAAAGTGAGTTCCTTAATCCGTTGGTTAATAGTGTTATATCTCTTAGGCTTCGTCGTACTCTCAAGAGAGCGGGCTTAGACTATTTAGTGGGTCACTTTACCCCACACACTTTTAGGCACATGTACGCAAGTTATTTGCTAAATTCAGGCATTCCTGTTTCTGAAGTATCTGCTTCTCTCGGACACTCATCTCCACAAATGACGTTATCGATTTATACTGAACGAAATCCTGACGATGATGTAAACTTAGCTGACAAATTTAACGAACTGTGGTAACTTTTGCGGTAATTTTATATAAAATAGTTCTCAAACGTTGATATAACAGTGTTTGTTATTACATATATCTAAATGAAACTAGTTTATCAAAGCTAATCTGTGGGTCATCAAATTCATCGTAATAGGCATCTACTTGGGTCTGAACAACCGTCGTCATTGCCGCCCCGTGCACAGAATGCGCATGTTTCTTTTGAGCTCCTAAATTTGGAATAATAATCAATATTAAGAGCGAAATGATAAAGAGCACCACGGCCATTTCTATCAACGTAAAACCACTTCGTTTCATCAATAAACTCCTTTCAATGACTGATACATCGGCAACAGCATTTGTAAGTAAGTCAACCCAATCAATCCACCAATTATGACAAACGCAATCGGTTGAATCATTCCAATTAGTTGATTAGAACGACGAATTAGTTTTTGAAAGCAAAGTTCACTGTAGGCACTCAAATTATTGGCTAACGCCGTTTGCGAACTACCGTTATCGAAAAAGGTACACAACTCCACTCCCACAAATTGATTGGCACTTAAAATCTCGCTTAGCGATTCCCCCTGCTGTAGACCTCGTTTTAGCTGGTGCCCGATTTCTGCTAAAAAGGTCATCGCTTCAAAACTAGTTAAAATCTTTACCATTTCCCGCATTTCTAAACCACTCTGAAATAGAAGTGCTAGATTCGCAGTTAAATAGTAAGCATAGTAACTGCGAAACAGGCCTCCCAACAATGGGATCCGAATCAGTAGATTAGCTTGACTTAAGCGGGTTTGCCGTCGCCACCACCTAAGCCCCATGACCAACCCACCAATACCAAACATTCCAAGGAACAAAATCATCCCCCAATGAGTTGCAGGAGCCGGTTTCGCTAATAACGTAGTGGTCTGGGGTAATAGCACCGTTTTAATTAATATGAACACCCCACCTAAGATTGCTAACAAACACAGTGGATATAATGAAGCAGCTAGTAATTTTTGCCGTTGTTGCTGACGCAGTTGTAAAAAGCGACTTAAAGCAGTCATGCCTTGCACAAGATCCCCGTGTTCATCAGCCAATTTTAGTTGCTGGTAGGTGGGGACTGGCAAATGCTGCTGTAGTGCTGCCGGAAGGGAGGCGCCCTGGATTAATTTATCCTGAATTTGTTTAACAATGGTTTGTTGTGAGGCTGAAACCGTCGCAACAAAATCTAAACCTGCTCGGATTGAAAAGCCTACTGTTACTAACTCGGATAATGTTGCAAAGAAAAATGCTTGGTGGGCAATCCTAAAGTGCGGTTTTCTACCCAAAATGATATGCCATTTGCGTCGCACGACTAATCACTCCCTGTTCTTCTAATTGCAACAACTGTTTGCGCCAATCGGTTAAATCAGCTGCTGGTTGCTTAAAAAAATTATGATCAATTACGGTCAGTAAAGCTTTTTGTTGATTGGTAGTGGTGGGAAGCAATCGTTGATACACGATGGCCGAAACTGCCGCTTCTAATTGTGATTGCTTAACGCCTAATTCTAGTAGTCGCTGCATACTTTTTAAGGGACTACGAGCGTGAACCGTACTAAACACTAAATGCCCAGAAAGAGCAGCACGAACCGCAATATTAGCAGAAACCCGATCCCGAATTTCACCAATAATAAAAACATCCGGACGTTCCCGTAAGCCGATTTTTAAGAGACTTTCAAACGACATATCCGCAGGTGGATTTACCTCTAGTTGTAGAAAGCGTTCTTCATAGATTTCAACTGGATCTTCAATTGCTAAGACTACCTGGGTCGTTGGCAATGAACGAGCTAATTGATAAATTGTGGTGGTCTTGCCAGCGCCCGTTGGCCCAGCAAATAAAAACAAACCGCGCCGTTGCATCAACTGCTGCAAATGTTGTTGCTGATTGCCAGCAAAAAAATGTACTTGCTGCTGATCAAGCTGATAAATAACTCGAAGTACTAACGACTCGTGCCCATTAAAATTTCCTACCGTTGAAAGCCGTAATCGCAACCGTTCTTTTTGCAGGGAATAGGTCATCGTTCCAAGCTGTGGTCGCCGCTTTTCAGAGATTGCCATCCCACTTTGGTATTTACAATAGGTAATCAAACGTTGGGCCACCGTGAAGGATAGTTCTGATAACTGGATAACCCCCTTACTAGTGTGCATCCGTACTTCGTAGTTTGCTGCCTTAGGTAAAAAATAAATATCTGATGCTGTTTGCGCAACGGCTAAGCGCATAATTTCAGCGAATAAATTAGTAATTTCCATCACTTCACATCCTTTCAGTTTAAATACGCTAAACAAGTCCCGTTCAGGACAAGAACTCTTTAATTTATTTCGAGTTTTTATTTAGTAAGCTCCCAAAGATTTTCCCTAGCTTGCGACAATCCCGCTTGATTGTCAGTTGAAGCAGACGCCTAAATAACGCTACCACTGCTTGCCAAACTAAAAAGGAGCGCGATTACGATTGTAATCGTGCCCCTTTTGGTTTAACTTAATTATTTGAATTAGCGGGTAAAACAGCTGCTTCATAAACGTCTTGCACATCATCATCTTCGGATAATTCGTCAATTAGCGCACTGTATTGATCAACTTTATCTTCCGGAACTTCAGTCGTTGTCTCTGGAAATAACCGAACTTCAGCAGTATCTAACTGATACCCGGCCTGCTGTAAAGCATCCCGAACCGCTGTCATACTAGCTGGTGCAGTGAAAATTTGATATTCACTATCGGTGGCTTTCATGTCATCGGCACCTGCATCAAGCGCTGATAATAACATCGTATCTTCATCATCTGTGGTTGTGTCTCGCAATACAGAAACAAACCCCTTCCGATCAAACATATACGAAACCGATCCATTGGTTCCAAGTGAACCACCATGATGGGTAAAGGCGGAACGAATGGCTGCTGCGGTTCGGTTCTTATTGTCTGTTAAGGCAGAAACCATAACTGCAGTTCCTCCAGGACCGTAGCCTTCATAAGTCACTTCTTCAAACTTAGCACCACCAACACCAGAGGCTTTATCTAAAGCCCGCTGGACGTTATCTTTGGGCATATTAGCTGCCCGTGCTTTTTCCAGTTCTAACCGTAGTTGGGGGTTACTTTCTGCATCGACTCCTCCAACCTTAGCTGCCTGATATAAATTACGTGAGATTTTTTGGAAAATCTTGCCCCGTTTTGCATCCTGGGCGTTTTTACGGCCCTGAATATTATGCCATTTTGAATGTCCAGACATAATTCAGCACTCCTCTCTCTAGCGAAAATTAAACAAACTAACTATAACAAATAAACCAAAGCGAATCAAACTTCACGAGATTTAGTCGACTGCCGTGCTTTTAAACCAAATGATAACAAAACATTATTAGTAGTTAGTTGTTCGTTATCCATTAACTTTGTCAACATCCGCATGGCGACTGCTCCAATGTCATAGAGCGGTTGCGTAATACTTGACAAGCTGGGCCTAGTAATCTCTGTTAATTTGGTATCGTTACTAGTCACAACTTCAAATTGATCTGGCACCTGTATCCCATGATCGGTCAGTGAATTAACGACTCCTGCAGCCAGCTCATCATTGCTAACCATGGCCGCCGTGGCCTGTTGTTGTACTAGGCGGTGTCTGAGACGGTAACCAGCTTGATAGTTGCCATCCCGTGCTTCGATCAAGAGTTCTTTACGAAACGGAATTCCTGCATGCGCCAATGCATCACGATAACCCTGAATGCGGAAACTTTTATTAATGGCGAGCTCCAAATCATCAGCAACGAAAGCAATTCGTTCGTTGCCCGTTGCAATTAATTGATTTACCTGGGCATAAACGGCCTTTTGATAATCAATGTTAACACTTGGCAGTTGTTGCTCTGCATCAACCGATCCGGCTAAAACAACGGGTAAGTGCTCAGTTTGTAATTCCTTGCGAACCATCTCAGACAACTGATTCGTCATAAAAATCAAACCGTCAACTTGCTTCGAAAACAACGTATTGAGGGCCTGAATCTCCTTTTGTGAATTCCCATCAGAATTAGTCAAAATGATATTATATTCATACATCTCCGCAATGTCGTCAATTCCTCTTGCTAGCGCCGCAAAATAATCATTGGTCACGTTGGGAATGATCACTCCAACCGTCGTCGTCTTCTTACTAGCCAATCCACGTGCCACGTCATTGGGTCGATAATTTAACCGCTTGACAACCGCTAAAACCTTCTCTTTAGTGTCTGGTCTTACGTTGTGATTGTGGTTTACAACTCGAGAAACAGTTGCCATTGACACGCCCGCTTCTCGTGCCACGTCATAAATTGTAACTGATTGTTTTTTTCTCAAGTCCTCACTCTTTTCTTACTCAAATTTATCGCTTAGCTTTTAGGACTATAGAGTAACCGTTTTCACAAAAGATTGTCAAGATAAAAAAAGATTTGAAGCAAAGCTTCAAACCCCCTCTCATTCAGAAACTATTCTTCTGTTTGATCGCCGTGATCATCTAAGGTATTGATACCCTTGGCGTCATTAGTGAACTGATCATCAATTTTCACGGTAATATCATCATTTTCATCGGTCTCAGGTTGACCACTATCATCAGTTGTTCGTACTCGTAAATAAGCTTGTAATTGGCTCAGATCGTCCTTCAAATCGTTTAACTTATCGTTAACTTTTTGAGAAGTTACATTCAGTGAATCTTTATAGTTACCCATCGTTTCAGTCAATGAGTCGCGGGTATCTGCAAGGGTGTCCGCAGCATACAAAGCATAGTCAACGGCCCGATCTTTAGCATCCTCAACAGTTTCTAAGGCATCAATCTTTAGTTTCCGCTGTTTTTCTTCATCAAGCATCCGAAATGCCAGATAAGCAGCAGTTGAAGTTAACAAACCACCCATTAACAAACCTGTTTTTATTTTCATGATTTCTAAGCTCTCCTGTTATTATTTGCTTGCCCTGGCTGTTTCTTTTTTCGACTAAACAATCCAGAAATCTTTCTTGAAATCGATTTAACCATCGAACGTTTAGCCATCATCTCCATGCGCTGATTCAATCGATCAGTCGCTGTTTGAACCGTATGGTTAACTTTGGAAACCGAGGTACCAACCTCTGCTGCTGCCTGAAAAACAGGGTCGAGCTGGTCAATTCGCTCGTTAAAGTTTTGTAGAAGCTGGTTAGTATCGTTAGTAAGTTGATCAATGTTTTTAGTTACATCCGATAGACTCTGGTCAACGCCATCCAATACTTTGACGAGCCTAACTAAGCAGACGCACATAAAAATTACTAATACCGCAAATGCAATTGCTGCAATTAAGGCTGCAATTTCTCCAAAAGTCATTAGTTTCCCCTCCTATATGTTGTTAACAAACTAAGAATATCATTAATCGCCCCTGGTGACAATTTATCCCCGTTTTAATTGTTTAAAGACCTCTACTTTTGGTAGAATTAATTCAACTTAGACTGAATGGAGCTCCGTTATGAATTCAATTATTGAAACGATTAATACCGCCGCTGCTGTTACCCAGCAACAGCTAACTAATTTTTTAGCTAAATTTGATTGGGACCAACTTATTGGGGTGCTTCTTTCAAAAATCATCAGTATTGTACTGATTTCAATTCTCTTTTTGATTATTGCCCAAGGTGGTCGCCATTTAATTGCCCGCGTCTTTCAAAAAAATCAACAAAAATTAGTCGCAAAAAATCCCCAAACTACGATCGTCAAGTCGAAACGTCGTAATCAGACCTTTTATAGCTTGGTTGAGAATGCCTACTACTACTTGGTAGTTTTTTTCTGGCTTTACTCAATTCTGTCAATTATCGGGATTCCCGTGGGAACGTTGATTGCCGGAGCCGGAATCTTCAGTTTAGCCGTTGGTTTAGGCGCCCAGGGATTTGTGAGTGACATTGTAAGTGGCTTTTTTATCATTTCAGAACAACAACTCGCAGTCGGTGAACATGTCATCATTAATAATATTGATGGAACTGTTAGTGCGGTGGGGTTACGCACAACGCAAATTAAAACCGATAATGGAACCCTCAACTTCATCCCCAATCGAAATATTACTACGATTGCAAATCTCTCCCGCAGTAGCATTCAAACCAGTATTAATGTTCGCATCACTCCCGAAACAAATTTGAAAGCCGTTGAAAAAATCATTCAACAGACCAATGAAAAATTAAAGGGACAACAGGCAGCTGTGCTTGAACAACCCGTTATTCTTGGCCCTGTGTATCTCAATGATGGTTCTCTAGCAATTCAGACTAACGTAACTACTAAAAGTGGAACAGAAAGTTTGGTGCAGGCAACCTATCTAGCCGCCTACCTAGAAGCGCTAACTCAGGCCGGTATCGAGCTCCCCCTCTCGCCCCAGTCGGTTCCGGTTCCAGCTAGTCCAGCAAATGTAGCTAACCAACCTCAGGCGCCTACCACGAATCCACTCAAACATTAATCAAAAAGGAAGCTGTAATCAGCTTCCTTTTTGACTGGCTTACCACCATTGATCAAGCTTAGTCGCTAGCTTTCGCAGTGCCTGGGCGCGATGGCTAATCTCATTTTTTTCTGCTGCTGACATTTCTGCCAAGGTCTTTTGTTTGGCCGGAACAAAAAACAAGGGATCATAACCAAACCCGTTTTGACCGCGTGGTTCGGTTAAAATTTCACCGGCAAGCGTTCCAGAAACAGCTAACGATTCCCCGGTCGGTTTCATCACTACTAAAGTAGTATGAAAATAAGCATTTCGATCATCCGCGTGCGCCAACTTTTTTAATAATTTAGCATTATTTGCAACATCATCATGATCCCCAGCGTAACGGGCCGAATAAATCCCTGGCTCACCGTTAATTGCTGGTACCACCAGTCCTGAATCATCCGCAATTACCGGTTGCTGCAATTGCTGACTAACTGCTTGGGCTTTGATTTGCGCATTTTCAGCAAAAGACTGCCCAGTTTCCACAACGGGAGCTAAGTCTTCAAAATCACCGGCTCCATGGACTTCATAACCTTTTGGAACGAGCATCTCTTGAAACTCACGAATTTTATTTGCATTTTGTGAAGCAATTACAATCACTTTATTTGTCATTGGTTTGCAACTGTTGATAATCAATCAGTTGCGCCACCACCTTTCTGTTGAGCCACTGTGAGGCTACCTGAGCAAATCTGTTAGGATTAGCTGTGGTATAAAAACGACAACTACCAGACCCAGTTTTCTCCAATTGATTTTCATTGTCCAATAATTGCTGCGCCGTTGCAATCGTTGCAATCCCAGGATCAATCAGCCGTACCTGAGGAGCAACCGCTTGCTGGATTAAAGAGGAGATGATTGGGAAATGGGTGCAGCCAAGGATCAAAGTATCAATTTTACTTTGTAAAAGTGGTGCTAGACTTTCTCGCACAATTTTTTGGTCAATGCTAGTCTGATAATTGCCCGCTTCAACCAGTGGAATTAGTTTAGGACAAGCCAGCTCAACTACCTCACAAGTGGGATCTAACTGATGAATAGCATCTCGATAAGCATGACTAGCAACTGTTCCGCGCGTTGCAATTACGCCAATTTGATGGTTCCTAGTTGCCTGAACAGCGGCGCGACTCCCTGGTTCAATTACACCGATAACCGGGATCGGCAACGTATTTTGCAGTGAAGCTAAGGCAACCGAAGTCGCTGTGTTACAAGCCACAATCATCAATTTGGCCTGCTGGCGGACAAAAAAAGAACCGATTGCACTACTATAGGCACGAACTGCCGTTGGTGATTTTTCACCGTAAGGTAAATGCTGTTCGTCGCCTAAAAATAAAAATTGTTCCTGCGGAAAGGTCCTTAGAGCTGTTTTTAAAACTGTCAGCCCTCCGACGCCGGAATCCATCATTGCAATTGGTGCTGATTGCATAGTTCTTCCCTCCTAATGTATTTCAGTATACTATAAAGTGCGTCCAGTTGATTTATTTCTGAAGTCAGTATGGTAGAATGTATCATGTAACAATTGGATTGGAGAGAATTTAATGAGCAAACCTGCAAAAAACGATTATGACCAATTTTTCCAAGGAGCGGCTGCTGACGAAGCCTGGCCAGTATTGTTATTACGAGATGTTCTATTACCAAATCTCTTAGAAAGAGATTTACATGATATTTTATACTGGGCAGGAAAAAATTTAGCAATTAAGTTCCCACAAACTACCGAGTCACTGGTTCACTTTTTTGAGGTCAGTGACTTTGGCAACCTGGTACTCACAAAGCAAACGGCAGACAAAACCACTTGGAAGTTAAGTGGTCCTACGATTTCAAAACGACTAGCTGCCGATCAAGATGCCGACTTCATGCTAGAAACAGGTTTTCTAGCTCAAACACAGCAACAAACCACGGGACTGATTACCGAAGCTGAATATAAACTACGCAACAAAGGAATCATCGAAATTATGGTTGTTTCCGATAGTAATCAACCCCTGCCCTACTAGACAGCGTTAGCATTAAAAAAATCCTGAAATGATTTCATTTCAGGATTTTTTATTAAGCAGTATATTCAGCAAATAACTTTTGCAACTGTTCTTTGGAATGATAGCCAACCACTTGATCAACAATCTGACCATCTTTTTTAATCAGTAGTGTCGGAATGCTCATGATTCCAAGACTGCTAGCCGTTGCTTTATTATCATCAACGTTCAGTTTGCAGAATTTAATTGTATTGTCTGCTTCTGCCATCTCCTCAATAACTGGACTTTGCATCTTACAAGGTCCACACCAAGGAGCCCAAAAGTCAATTACAGTAAGACCAGTCGCTGTTTCTGCTGCAAAGTTTTCATCATTAATTTCGTGCACCATCATAATTCCTCCTTGTTTTAGAACTTACATATTGTAAGTATATGGACTATTCCCATCAAATGCAACCATCTTGCTTAAAACCTTATTTAAAGGTCACAACCGTTGCTCCATCACCACCAGCACTCGGTGGGGCAAAGGAAAATTTTTGTACCTGACGATGGCGACTAAGTATCTTGGTAACCCCCGTTCGCAAGGCACCCGTACCTTTTCCGTGAACAATCGTTACCGTGGGGTAACCAGCTAACAAAGCTGCATCTAGATATTGATCAAGCCGGTGCATCGCATCATCATACCGAACTCCTCGCAAATCTAAAGTCGTTGGAACTGCTGCAGACTTAGTTCTCCGCACCATTGGAGTTCCTTTGGCAGGTTGTTGCCGAGTTCCCTGCTTTTCCAAATTACTTTCCGCAACCTTCATTTTCAAAATACCCAACTGGACTTCCCAGTTTTGCTGACCAAGCTTTCGGAGTAAGACCCCCTGCTGTCCATAGTTTTTAACCAAAACATCATCACCAACTCGCAGGGTTTGTTTGGCCTTCGAACGTTTTAAAACACGATTTTTTCGCAAGGCGGGTTGCTGCTCTAAAGCATTAAGTTTTCCCTGATCGGCAATAATCTCATTCTCTTTAACTCCTCCTTGCAAGTCGCGCTGCTTTTGGTGTAAATCATCAATTACAGCTTGGGCCTCCCGTTTAGTCTTGGTAACTAACTGGTTAGCTTCCCGCTTGGCTTGATTTACTAACTGTTCCCGCTGTGCCTGAAACTGTCCAAAGTGATCTTGTAATTCTTGCTGTAATTCGGTGGTGGCTTTCAATTTTTCCGCTAGTTGGGTGGACCGTTCGTGCGCCAGTCGGGTTTGTTGCGTTAATTCCGTAATCATTCGATTCAAATCTTGGTCGGTCTCATCCGTGTAAGCTGTTGCTTGGTTCACAATCTGTTCACTAAGACCCAGCCGGCGGGCAATCTGAAGGGCATTACTTTGGCCCGGAACGCCCATCAACAATCGATAGGTTGGACGGAGAGTTTCTTCGTCAAACTCCATGGAAGCATTTTCAGTAGCAACATGATTATACGCATAGGCTTTTAGCTCTGGATAGTGTGTTGTAGCCAAAACCGTGCTGTGCAACCGCTCAATCGCATCTAAAATCGCCATTGCGAGTGCTGCCCCTTCGCTCGGATCAGTTCCAGCCCCTAATTCGTCAATCAATACTAAACTGCGTGCCGTCGTTTGCTGAAGGATCTGAATAATATTATCAAGATGAGAAGAAAAGGTACTTAAGTTCTGCTCAATTGACTGTTCATCCCCAATATCAGCAAAGACCTCATCAAAAACCCCAACTTGACTCCCTTCATCTGCGGCAATGAATAGGCCCGATTGTGCCATCAATTGCAAAAGACCAAGTGTTTTCATCGTGATGGTTTTCCCACCAGTATTCGGGCCGGTGATGATCAACTGGCGGCAATCTTGATTCAGTTCAATCGAATTTCCCACCACCCGATCTAAGGAAATCAATGGATGCCGAGCGGTTTTTAAGTGCACCTCATTTCTTATCGATAACTTCGGTTTCGTAGCGTGCAAAAATCGTGCGTAACGCGCCTTAGCATTAATCAAATCAAGATGCCCTAGCTGAGTGGCATTAGCAGCTAGATGCGCCCCCTCTGGTCTTAATTCATCAGAAAGTTCCGCCAGAATCCGTTTTTCTTCTTGCAGAGCCGCCTTTTGTTGAAACCGTAGCTGGTTATTAAGCTCCACTACTGCTTGCGGTTCCACGTACAGCGTTTGTCCAGACGCACTTTGGTCGTGTACGATTCCGCCAAATTGCTGTTTTGCTTCAGCTTTTACTGGAATCACATAGCGGTCATCCCGAATGGTAATTACAGTATCACTTAGATATTTTGCCCGCTTTCCATGGATATAACCGTTCATTTTTGTTTTAATCGTAGCCTGGGTTTGCTCAATTTGATGTCGCAGTTGTTGCAACTGCTGAGAAGCGGTATCCAACAGCCAGCCCGTAGCATCAACTGATTGGAGCAAGCGCTGGTTCAGCTCTGGAAGTGCGACCAATTGCTCGTTTAAGGAATAGAGTGTCAATAATTCGACGTGATCACTTTCAAGTTCAGTAAAAAATTGATTAATTCGTTGAACTGTTTGTAGAATTTGACTAAACTGCGCTAATTCTTTCCCGTTTAGGTTAGCTCCTATTTCTAAACGTTTGAGTGGCTGATCAACGGCCACGAGGCGAGGCAACGGCAGTGGCTGATTCAAACGATCTAAGTGCACTCCATCATCCGTTTCATCCAATTGCTGCTGAATCAAGTCTGGGTCGCTGGTCGGAAAGAGTTGATCTAATTCTAATTTGCCTAAATCCGTCGCTAAGTAGTCGCGAATTTGTGTTTTGATTTTTTTATATTCTAATGTTTTTAAAATTTTTTTATTCATGAAAACCTCGTCTAAGGTAACAATAACCGTGGCACACTGGTTACCAATAGTTGTGCAATGGTTGAGTTATCATATAAAGCTATCAACCAGCTCAGTTGGAGTAACAAGAGCCCACTGAGTAGTATTTTACTCAAAATAATACTGGTTACTAAGCCAACCACCCCACCTAACAAGCTATTAAATTGTTTAATAAGGGGCACATGCGCAACCACATTTAGCATGCGTGCCAGCAACCTTACCAGAATAGTTGCGATTAACAATGCCGAAAAGAACCCCAGACCGCGGTAAAAACTTAAATGCACCGGATTATGTTTTACAACCAATAGGTTGCCAATCGCTTGGTAGCAAACCGCAAAAAAATCAGTCGTCAGTAGTGCAAAGCCCAGCACCAGCAAAACTCCTAAAAAGCCAACCAACTCCCTTACAAAGCCACGGTGAAGACCATGAAAAAAGGCCGTCAGCATTACCAATAATAATATAATTGAAAGTATCATGCTTGATTATCCTTTTCGTGAGTTGTCGTTTGCAAATCATCAAGTTGTAGTTGCAAATCTAATTGTTTAGAAATCGCATTAAAGGCCACTAGGAGGGCTGCATCAACGGAGTTTAAATCCGATGCTTGCTGTTTAATAGTTGCTAACTCGTGATTCAAAATTTGAGCGACTGATTGCATGTGCTCATCTGAAGCAGTTCCGATAAACGTATAGCTTTTTCCATCAATGTCTGTTTTAAATCGTTTTTTTTCAACCACGAGAACGCCTCCTGCCAATGATTTTATTTTAGCACGAATAATTAAAAAGGTACCAACCCGATTGTTGGTACCCAAAAGTTAACGTTGACTAGCGAACGTCATCTGGATTAAGGAAAGTATTGAGGGTTTCTTGTACCATTTCCCATTCCTTATCATCATTGATTGCTTCTAATTCACCATCTGAAGGAGCCGTTGGATCGGCATCCTTCGGTAGGGCATACGCTTCAATATTTAACTCATCATGCCCTTCTTCCTCAGCTGGGTACATCAAAATGTATGAGCGTTGGTACTCGTCAGATGTAAAGGTTAGCAATTCGTTATAGAGCAATTCGTTACCATCTTCATCAATCAGCGTAAGCTGTTCTGGTTCTTCTGCCATCTCAAGGCCTCCCTAATTACTGGTGGTTCCGATCCAAGTATCCTTGTAAAATCAACTCGGCAGCCACTTTATCAATTACCTTTTTCCGTTTTGCACGTGAAACGTCAGCTTTTTCAATCAGCATCCGTTCAGCTTCCACGGTTGTCAGCCGCTCATCTTCATAATCAACCGGAAGGTGAAAGCGGGCTTGTATCATTTTACCATATCGCTTAGAAGCCTTAACTCGAGGACCCATGGTATTATTCATGTTCTTTGGCAAGCCAACGACCACTTTGGAAACTTGATAGTCGTTTATCAATTCACCTACACGATCCAAACCAAACTGATGATCAACTTCATTAATGGGAATAATTTCAATCCCCTGTGCCGTCCAACCTAAAGCATCGCTAATGGCAACTCCCACTGTTTTGGAACCGACATCTAATCCCATAATTTTCATGTTTAAATCCTAACCCTGCTGGTGCAGTCTGCTAATCAGTACTTACCTCGGTCAGCCACTGTCTTGTAGCAGCAAGTGCTTGAGGCATCCCGGCTGGATTCTTGCCACCAGCTTGAGCCAGATTGGGACGACCACCACCCCCACCGTCAATTTGAGGGGCGATTGCCCGGATTAAATCACCGGCTTTCAGACCTGCTTGAACTTGGTTTGCTGCCACTGCAACTAATAAATTGGCTTTGTCACCAGTCGTGGCGCCTAACACCAGCACATCAGATAGGTGTTGATCGCGCCACTGATCCGCCAGTACACGTAGCTGATTCATATTAGTATCTGCTAAGCTGCCAGCAATCAACGTCCGTCCATTAATAGTTTCTGGTTGGGAAAACAACTGGTGAACAGCTTGTTGGGCTAACTGAGCCTCTAACGACTCCTGCTTACTTTCCAGTGACTTGATTTGCTGTTGTAACTCTGAAACTCGGTCGAACGTTTGCCCAACAACTGGTGCTTTGACAGCAGCTGCAACCTTATGCAACTGGCGATCTTGTTCGTTAAGATACTCAAAGGCCGGTTGCGAAGTGAGTGCTTCGATTCGACGAATTCCCGCTCCAATCCCCGTTTCATTAGTAATTTTAAACAAGCCAATTTGGCTAGTATTTTGAACGTGGTCGCCTCCACAAAACTCAACGGAAAAATCCCCCGCTTTAACAACCCGAACCTGATCCCCATATTTATCATCAAACAGGGCAATCGCCCCCATCTTGCGACCTTCTGCCTGACTGGTCACGACCGTTTCGACAGGCAAACTCGCAAAAATTTGTTGATTAACTAGCCGTTCCACCTGTGCCAACTCTCGTTGTGTTACGGCTTTCGCATGGGTAAAATCAAACCGTAGATATTCCGGTTTAACCAAGGATCCCGCCTGTTGGGTATGGTTTCCTAGGACGGTTCGCAAGGCCTGGTCAAGCAGATGAGTCGCTGTATGATTGCGTTCAACGCCCCGGTGATAGGCACGATCCACTTCTAAGCGGTAGGTTTGATCGGTTTGTAGCGGCTCCTTGATTCGAACCGTATGCAAATTTTGTCCATTAGGTGCGTGCTGCACATCCACCACTTCAGCGACCTCTGTCCCAGCTTGCGTATAAATCTTACCAATATCCGCTACCTGACCACCCATTTCAGCATAAAAGGGCGTTTGGTCAAAAACAACTTCACAGGTTGTTCCAGCTCCTGTACTTTGCGAGACTATCGCTTCATCAGCAATGATTGCCACTGGTTTCGCCGCTTTAACCGTGAGCTGCTGATAACCAACGTACTCACTAGGTTGCTTAATCTCTAGCAGTAGGTCTCGTTGTACTTTCATTGAACCCTGGTCACTTCTCGCTTTCCGAGCCCGAGTTCGTTGCTGCTCCATTTCGGCATTAAATCCAGCCGCATCAACTTGTAACCCATGATCACTGGCATATTCAGTGGTTAGTTCTAGGGGAAATCCGTAAGTATCATAAAGCTTAAAGGCCTGGTCACCCGAGATTTCAGTATGATTTTGTGACTTAGCCGCATTAATTACTTGATCCAAAAGGTTTAGGCCATCAGTTAATGTGGCATTAAACCGTTCCTCTTCGCTACGAATTAGTCCTTGAATGTACTCACTTTGTCGTAAAACATCTGGATAATGTTGCTGCATAATCTGCCCGACGACGGGTACTAACTGGTATAAAAAAGCGCTCTTGATTCCGAGTTGTCGACCGTTAACAGTTGCTCGTCGTAAGAGCCGCCTGATAACATAGCCACGACCTTCATTAGCTGGCAAAGCCCCGTCGCTAATGGCAAAGGTAATGGTTCTAATATGATCCGCAATCACTTTAAAAGCAACATCGTCTTGCTGATTCTTACCATAAAATCGTTGATCGCTGAGTGCTGCCGTTTTCTTAATAATCGGCATAAACAAATCAGTTTCAAAATTAGTCGGTGCATCTTGGAAAATTGAAAGCACTCGTTCTAATCCCATCCCGGTATCAATATTTTTACGTGGCAAGGGTTCATAATGATCGTCAGCAGTGTGATTAAATTGCGAAAAAACAATGTTCCAAACCTCTAGGTAACGCTCGTTTTCTCCCCCAGGATAATTTTCTGGATCATCGGGGTCAAGTTGATCGTAAGCTGGACCACGATCATAAAAAATCTCTGAATCGGGGCCAGAAGGTCCCTGACCAATATCCCAGAAGTTGTCTTTAATTGGAATTAAGTGGTCAGCCGACACCCCTGTTTTTTCCCACAGCGCCTTTGTTTCTTGATCTTTCGGGTAGTACGTAACGAATAGTCGTTTTGGATCCCAGCCAAACCAACGCTCACTTGTTAACAATTCATAGGCCCAGGGAATCGCTTCGGCTTTAAAATAGTCTCCCACCGAAAAGTTGCCAAGCATTTCAAACAGGGTTTGATGTCGGGCGGTTTTCCCAACATTTTCAATATCATTAGTTCGAATACTCTTTTGAGAACTAGTCATTCTTGGATTTTCAGGTACTACAGAACCATCAAAATATTTTTTCATCGTGGCCACTCCGGAATTAATCCAGAGCAGGGTGGGATCATCTCTTGGAATTAATGAAGCACTTGGAACAATCTGGTGTCCCTTCTCGTGAAAAAAATCCAGAAACATTTGCCGAAGCTCACCGCTACTAAGTTGTTTCATTGTCTGCCTCCATCAAAATAAAAAACACCCTTGCATGCAAAGACGCCAAAACGCGGTACCACTTTGCTTGCAACGATGTCATGTCGTTAACCTCTTTAATCCTATAACGCGGAAACCGAAAACTAATTGGGTAGCACCAAAACGTAACCTAGCAACATTGGTTCTCAGTTAGCCAATTTCCTGTAGTGCTAGTCTTTTCATTAGGCATGTCCCATTAACAACTAATTATAGCGATGCCACCCCGGAGTGTCAATTACTGATACCGCTCTGAATTACGTTTTTTTTGCTTCTTCTGGGCACGAATCTGATTACGCACAGCAATTTTATGTTGTTGCTCATCCGTTCGTTTGATGGCCTGCTTAATCTTTTTCTTATACCCGGGTTTGACTTTTTTTTGCTTCTTTTTGATCATTCCCAACGTTGCACCGGTCAATTGATCATGATGACCACGATAGTTTGCGCGCCGATCACGTTCATAGTAATCAACGAGCTGTCCATTTTTAAGCTGTTTTGGCGTAAACTTAATCCCCATTTTTTCCAGGGCTGTTATCTGAGAATCATCGTCTGGACCATAGATGGTGATTGCGGTCCCGGGCATCCCATTACGTCCTGTTCGCCCGACTCGATGAATAAAATACTCCAAATCGCTCGGCAATTCATCGTTAATTACCAAGGAGACCCCAGGAATGTCGATACCTCTAGCGGCCAAATCAGTGGCAACTACAAACTGGTAATCTAGTGCTTGAATCTGTTTCATCACGCGTTTTCGTACCCGCGGTTCCATTCCACCGTGCACTTTGGCAACCCGCAACCCTTGCTCTTGTAAAAAACCCTGTAGCTGATCAACCCGCTCACGTGTGTTTGCAAAAATCAGAGCCAAGTATGGCTGTCCCATGGTAAGCAACTGGTACAAGAGCTGATTACGATCCTGACCTTTGTCAGATAACAACCAGTTTGAAACGTCATGATTAATCACCGTTTCCGTCGGGATATCATCAATAACTGGATTCTTCATGTATTTACGCAAAAACGGTTGCAACTTGGGAGGGATCGTCGCAGAAAAAACCATCATTTGTAAATTTGCTGGCATCCGCGCAGCTAGCTGATCAACGTCACCCAAAAATCCCAAATCTAACGTCATGTCTGCTTCATCAATCACTAGTTTGGTAGCTAAATTAAGGGCCAGATGTTGACCACGAGCTAAATCCAATAAGCGTCCGGGAGTCCCAACCACAATCTGAGGTTGATCACGCTGTAGTTTTTCAATCTGACGTTCCTTGTCAGTACCACCAACATAATTAGCAATCCCAATTGGATTAGGACTGTGACCAACTAATTCTTGGAGGTTATGATAAATCTGATATGCGAGCTCTCGACTAGGAGTTGTGATAATGACTTGCGGTTGCTTGTTCGCCGGTTCAATTGCATTAACTAATGGCAATAAAAAGGCGTGCGTTTTTCCGCTACCCGTAGCCGACTTTCCGACCACACTTTGCCCACGTTGAATGGTTGGAATCACTTTCATTTGAATCGGGGTTGGTCGTTTAAATCCAAGGTCTTGCAAGGCTTCCAGTAAAAATGGTTGCAAATGATAATTTTGAAATGTCGCACCCATAATGTTTAATTCCTTTCTGATCGGTAATCACTTACCAGCTGATTTAGTTCTGAAATCACCTGGTTGATTTCATGTTCATCTTTGGCAACCGCCCCACTGGCCAGAGCATGTCCGCCACCTCCGTGTCGTTTAGCTAATTCATTAATTTCTGGTTCTTTTGACCGCAAGCGGATCCGATAACTCTGATCTTTTTGCTGGACAAAAATCGCCCATGCTACTACTGATTTAATATTGCCCGGTAACGGAACCACCGCTGACGTACTTTCATCACCAAGCTCCAGTGACTGAATTATTTGGTTAGTAAGTACCACAAAAGCTGCTCCAGCAGCAGAAATCGTTAAATTCTGATATACATAGGCTGATAAGTGCGCTAAAGGAACATCGATTTCATCCTCTTTTTCAGCCACGGCGGTTAAAGAAAAATCGTGTTTAGTCAGTTCACTGGCCACTTGAAAAGTATGGCTGGTAGTTGCTGGATACTTAAATCTTCCCGTATCACCCACAATCCCCGTATAGAGTAATTGCGCAGCTTGGTTAGACATTTTTAGTTCAGCAATGGCTGCATAAAAATCATAAATCATTTCTGAAACACTAGAGGCTTGTTCATTGACCCACATTAAATCTCCGAAAGGATCATCATTTGGGTGGTGATCAATTTTAATTAAAGCGTCCCCCTGGCGATAGCGCTGATCATCGATTCGCGGTTGGTTGGCGGTGTCAACAACTACTACCAGTGCGTGGCGATAGGTTTCATCATCAATCTCATCGGTCTTGCCTAACCACGCTAATCCCGGATACTGCTTTCCCACACAATATACTTGCTTAGTTGGAAAAGTAGCTCTTAAAATTGCGGCCAATCCCATTTGTGAACCGATGGCATCAGGATCAGGGCGCTGATGCCGATGAATAATAATGGTGTCGAACTGCTCGATTTTTGCAAAGATTGCTGTTTGGATATTATTCATAGTTTTCCCTTCATATTTCAATGTCAATATCTCAGTATAACGCATCTTTACAAACTAGCCAATTTCTATTTAACTTCTAGTGGCAAGGTTAAATTAGTAAAATGCAAATTAGCTAAATTTGTCACCGTCAGCCCCAATAACCGAATTCCACCCGGTTTAGACGGTAGCGTGGTTAGTATCTGCATCGCGGCTTCTTGTAGTTCATCAACATCGTTTGCGAAAAAATCGCTCCGTGTTAACCGCCGAGTGCGCATCGTAAAATCAGCATAGCGAACTTTTAAAACTAATGTTTTCCCGTGTAGTTGGCTTTTTTGTAATCCAGAGCAAACCTCTTTCGCTAATCTTGATAAGACCGTTTGAATCGTAAATAAATCCGTCAAAAAATGGCGGAAGGTCTCTTCCTTCCCTAAGGATTTTCGCAGACGCTGTCCGATAACCGGCCGATCATCAATACCACGTACCCGCCGATACAAAATATAACCCAACTTACCAAACTGGTTAATTAACAGCGCCTCTGACAACTGGTAAAGATCAGCTCCTGTTTTAATCCCCAGTTGCTCCATTTTGATGCTAGTCTGTTTGCCCACTCCACGAAAACGCTGAATTGGTAATCGCTTCAAAAATGGTAGCGCCTCCTGCTCGCTAATCATGGTCATTCCCGCAGGTTTTTGATAGTCAGATGCTTCTTTTGCTAAAAACTTACAGTATGAAATCCCCGTTGAACAAGTTAAATGGGTCTTTTCCCAAATCTCACTTTGCAAGAGATGGGCCAACCAGACCGGATTGTCAACGTTCATTCGATTGTCAGTTATGTCGAGATAGGCTTCATCAAGAGCAACGCTTTCAATTTGATCAGTATACTCATGAAAAATTTGATGAATCTGATCGGAAACCATTCGAAATAAAGTAAAATCAGGCTGAAAGAAAACTGCTTGTGGACACAGTCGTCTAGCTTGTTCAGCCGGCATGGCGGAGTGAATACCAAACTGACGCGCTCGATAATTAGCGGTAGTAACCACTCCACGACCACCGGTTAAATTAGGATCTTTAGCAATCACTAGAGGTTTCGTTTGCAAGCTTGGATGCTCACGCTCGACAACCGAAGCAAAAAACGCATCCATATCAACATGTATGATTTTTCGAAGGGGGTTTTGTACCTGCATTTAAATCTAAGCCGACCTTTCTTGCGAACGTATGTTCTAAATTAGTTTAAGAAAAAAAGTCTGAAGCGTTTCCAGACTTTATTTATCTGTTGGTTGCTCATTTTCAGCTGGAGCTGCTGCTGGCTCAGTAGTAGCTTTAGTAGGAGCTGGCTTGGCTGCCGGACCTTCGTCAGAAGCTGGCACCGGTCGATCGACCTTCGCAATGGCGCCTAAATTAAACCGTAAATAAACACCGTCACAGTCCAAAGACACTAATTTTTGGTCGCGATCAATACTATCAACCGTTCCGTGCAGACCACCAATTGTAACAACTTGATCGCCCTTTTTCATCGTTTGAAGGGTTTCACGATGCTTTTGCTGCTGTTTTTTTTGTGGTCTAATCATGAAGAAGTACATTAGTCCAAACAAAACCACTAAGATTATAATCGAGCTAATTTGTCCCATTTTATTCACCTCGTTTTAGTCATTATAACAGATTTATAAATTAGTGCCTAGCATCTATTCCGTTGCTGTCGGTGGTTTTCTTCCTAAATGTCGAAATCCTTTTTCAGTCACCATCCGACCGCGTGGGGTTCGTTTTAGATAACCCGTCTGTAACAAGTAGGGTTCAACCATTTCTGTAATCGTTTCAGTCTCTTCGCCTAGATTAGCTGCTAAGGTATTTAATCCTACTGGACCGCCATGATACAAATCAATCATCGTCTCCAACAAATGTAGATCGGTTCGATCTAAACCAGCTGGATCAACCCCTAAAGCGGTGAGCGCCTGACGAACGCTTGCCACATCAATTTCTTGCTTATGCTGAACCTGCGCAAAGTCGCGAATTCGCTTTAAAAGCCGGTTGGCAATTCTAGGCGTCCCCCGCGATCGTAAGGCAATTTCATGCGCACTATCCAGCGTAATCTTGATGTTAAAAATCTGAGCAGAACGTCTGACGATTCGTTCAAGCTCCTCGGTAGCATAATATTGCATGTGTTCAACAATCCCAAAGCGATTTCGAAACGGAGCATCCAACAAACCAGCCCTGGTTGTCGCCCCGATCAAGGTAAATGGTGGTAGCGAAAAATGAACTGGATGCGATCCCGGTCCCTGACCTACAACAATGTCAATGTAGAAATCTTCCATCGCCGAATACAGCATTTCTTCAACTACCTTGGGGAGCCGGTGAATCTCATCAATAAAGAGAAGATCCCCCGGCGCAAGTTCGTTTAAAAGAGCCGCCAGATCCCCACTTTTTTCAATTGCTGGGCCACTGGTAACTCGCAATTTAACCCCCATCTCATTCGCAATCACGCTCGCCATGGTCGTTTTCCCCAGTCCCGGTGGCCCATAGAGAAGAACGTGATCTAATGACTCTTGCCGTTGTTTGGCGGCGGCAATATAAACCTGCAAAGCTTCCTTAATCTTATTTTGCCCGATATAGGTTGCAAATGACTGGGGACGCAACGTCTGCTCTAAATTTTGATCAGTAGTATCACCAGTTTGAGAAATAATTCGTTCATCAGCCATCTTATCACCTTACTTTGTTAACAATTTTAGACCAGCACGTAAATATGCTTCCGTCGTCTGCACCTCTGACAAATCTAATAACCGAGTTTGCACCATTTCGAGCTGTTTATCTTTGAAGCCTAACGCTTGTAGCGCACTCAGTGCGTCTTGCAACTGTGGATTAGTATTTGCCGGTTGACTCTCGAGTGGGTGCTCCGCGGTAGCTGACTCAATCGCTAATTTATCTTTCAAATCTAAAATTAACTGTTGCGCCGTTTTTTTACCGATTCCTGGAAACTTCGTCAGAAACTTAACATCACTAGTTTGAATGGCCTGAACCAGCCCATCATTGTCATTCCCCGCCATGATTGCTAAGCCACTTTTGGCCCCGATTCCAGAAACATTTAGCAACTGCTCATATAAATGCTTATCTTCAAGGGTTGCAAACCCATATAATGCAATATTTGTATCAGAAACGCTCTGATGAATATACAAACGTTGTTTTGCATCTCCAACCTCATACTGATAAGGATTAGCCACATGAACCAGATAACCAACTCCTGCCACTTCTAAGGAAAGATAGGTTGGCGTAACGCTAGTGATAATCCCATCTAAATATTCATACATGCTGATTCCTCAGTTTCTTTAAAATTCACTTTCTTTACTATCGTGTGTATCTTGAATGCGCTTAAACATTGTCTCTAAATCAGTGTTTGAGAAGTGTACTAGCACGGGGCGACCATGAGGACAGTTGTATGGATTCTCACACTGAGCCAATCTTTGTAACAATGCCACTGCCTGTTTTTGATCCAAATGGTGATTCGCTTTAATGGCCTGTTTACAACTTGCCATGATGGCCGTTTGTTCACGAAAATCTGCTATAGAAACCTGACGGTGAACCAAGACCCAATCAATTAATTCGCGGATCGTACTTTCTTCCTGACCAGCTTTAATCCAGGTTGGATGCTGATGAACTACAAAACTATTAGAACCAAAGGGCTCTAACTGCAGTCCAATGCTAGCCAAAGTCGCTAAATTTTGCTGGATCGTAAGCGCTTCAGCTGCAGAATAATCAAAAATTAGGGGTACTAACAAGGGTTGCTCAGAATTTTCCACTTTGCCCACTGCAACGCGGAGTCGCTCGTAATTAATCCGTTCCTGCGCCGCGTGCTGATCAATTAAATACAAGCCTTCGTCCCCTTCTGCCACCAAGTAAGTTCCATGAACCTGTGCCAAGTAACGCAGACTGGGAAAGGTTTTTAGCGCCGTGGGCTGATTTTCAAATGGTGCCCCAGCTGGTTCTTGAGCGTAGCGCTGTTGAAAAGCCCGCACTGCCGGTTGTTGCAAATCATCACTGGTTTTTACCAAGATCGGAGCGCCCACAACGCTTCTCTGTGTCGATTTTACTGGCTGGTCTGGTTGAGGAGTAGCTGGTAGCTGAGCGATTGGTGGTGTCGCTTCGGTAAGGTTTAAAGCGACTTCCATTTGATTATGCGCAGAGACCGTTGTCCTTACTACCTTATTATCCAAAGCTTGGGGAATTAGATTTTGTTTTTGTAATCGCTGACTAATCGTCTCGGTTAAAAATAAGCCCAACTCCTGATGGTCAAGCAATCGAACCGCCTGCTTGGTTGGCTGGACATTTACATCTAAACGACTTGGGTCAATTGTCAGTTCCAAAATCACCATGGGAAAACGTCCCACCATCAACTTAGAGCCATATCCAGCAATCACAGCTTTACTCAAATCAGCATTGCGCACATAACGACCATTAATAATCAAAGAGATATAATTTCGACTAGCTCTCGTTAATTCCGGTTTGCCAATATAACCATGAACGATGAAATCATCCGTAGACCGATCTACGGCAAGCAGCTGCTTTAAGATCTGATTATTATAAATGCCACCAATAACTTGTTGTAAATTACCTCGACCAGCGGTTTGTAATACTTCTTTTTGATTATGCCGAAGCGAAATGGCAATTTGCGGATGCCCGAGTGCTAGCTGATTAATAGTTTCAGTGATTTTGGCAAGTTCCGTATTGGCTGATTTTAAATAACGACGCCGATGTGGCGTATTATAAAACAAATCAGAAACTACCACCGTGGTTCCTCGTCGACTGGCAGCTGGCTGTTTTGTTCCCAACTGACCACCCATCACCTGCAACTGAACTCCGGGATGAATCCCGTCAGAAGTTTGCATCGTTACTTTTGCAATCGAAGCAATACTTGGAAGCGCCTCGCCACGAAATCCCAATGAATGGATTCTGGTTAAATCCTCCGACTGACTAATCTTACTTGTTGCGTACCTTCGAAAAGCTAACTCAACCTGCTCGGGAACAATTCCTGTTCCATTATCAATCACTTTGATCACTTGGTGATTAGTATCTTCAATTACCACATCAATCTTAGTACTCTGCGCATCAATCGAATTTTCTACCAATTCTTTCACGACCGAGGCTGGTCTTTCAATCACTTCTCCAGCTGAGATTTGATCGGCTAACCTTGTCGATAGTTCATGAATTGCCGTCACCATGGTTAATCACCATCCTTTTTTTGCAACTGTTGCTGCCACTCGTGAACCTGCTGCATCACAAAAAGCGGACTTTTTGCCATCAAATCCAATTGTTTGAGTTGCTGCACCACTTGCTGCACAGCTGGGTTAACTTGTTGATCACCAATCTCAAACAGGGGCAATTGTTGATCACTAGCTGGAGCCTGATTTGCTGCTTGGGCTACGCCCGGTTGCTCCTGTTCTAGTTGATTCAAGATAACCTGCGCCCGTTGTAAAAGTGGTGATGGCAAGCCAGCAAGCTTCGCCACGTTGATCCCATAAGATTTGTCAGCGGGCCCTGGTAATATTTTATGCAAAAACACAAGCTGATCATCCTTTTCAACTGCTCCTACATGCACGTTTTGCAATTGAGGCAGGTGGTTCGCAAGGTCGATGAGCTCGTGATAATGCGTTGAAAACAGCGTCTTTGCATGCACATGGTTATGAATGTATTCAATGATTGCTTGGGCTAAGGCGACCCCATCATAAGTTGACGTCCCACGTCCCAGTTCATCAAAAAGAATGAGGCTATGCCGCGTAGCCAGTTGGATAGCTTGATTGGCTTCTTTCATTTCAACCATAAAAGTACTTTTGCCAGAAATCAAATCATCGGCGGCCCCAATTCTGGTGAAAACTTGGTCAAATATCGGTAAAGTAGCAGTTTCTGCCGGTACAAAGCAACCCACCTGTGCCAAGATTACTATCAAAGCCAGTTGCCGCATATACGTGCTTTTACCCGACATATTTGGGCCGGTAATTAATAAAATTGCGGTCTCTGGTCCCATCACGACATCGTTTGGAACATACTGTTGCGCCCCTAAAACTTCTTCCACCACGGGATGACGTCCATTATTAATTTGCAAAGTTTCTTGGTCGTTAAACTGGGGACGCGCAAACTGATGTTGCTCACTAATCGTCGCAAAACTTTGTAATACGTCCAGCTCACTAACCGCGCCCGCTAATTTTTGAACACGCGGAATTTCTAGTTTGATTTGATCACGTAATTTAGTAAACAAGTCATATTCAAGCGTACGTGATTTTTCTTGCGCCTCTAAAATTAAACTTTCTTTTTCTTTTAATGCTGGCGTAGTAAACCGTTCTGCATTGGTTAATGTTTGTACTCGCTCATAGCGATCCGTCGGCACTTTGGTCAAATTAACCTTAGAAATCTCAATGAAATAACCAAACACCCGATTATATTTAATTTTTAAATTGTTAATCCCAGTTGCCGCCCGCTCCTGTTGCTCCAGTTCAGCCAACCACTGGCGACCATGCTGCATCGCATCACGATACTGATCAAGTTTTTCCGAGTAGCCGGGTTTAATTAATCCTCCATCAGTTACAGAAATCGGTGGTTCTGCAACAATGGCAACCTGAATGGCAGTCTGAACATCGTGACAATCATCTAACCGTTGGAGAATCTTTTGAAACTGCGCTTGCTCTAACTCATTTAAAACATGCTTAATTTTAGGAATTTGTGTCAGAGAAGTCTGTAGCTGAATTAAATCACGCCCGTTTACTCCACCAAGTGAAATGCGACCAGCTAACCTCTCTAAATCATAGACCGAAACTAGTGCTTCTCGAAGTTCGTTTCGTTCATAGTAGTGATCTAACAACTCTTGTACCAGCGTTTGTCGCACTTCGATTTGCTTACGTTGTAGTAACGGTCGTTCCAACCATTGTTTCAGCTTGCGCCCTCCCATAGCGGTCTTAGTATCATCAACTACCCCGAGCAACGTACCGCTCTTCTTACCGGTACGAATGTTATGCATTAACTCGAGATTAGCTTGGGAATTATGATCAATTTTAAGATAAGCAGATGGTTGGTATTGCACAGCTGGTTGAATATGCGATAAACTCCGCTTTTGAGTCGCAGCAACGTACGCCAGTAGTACCTGAACTGCTTGGCGTAACAACTCAGTTTGCAACGTTGACGTCTCAACTGGGATGGGATCTGCTTCTTTATCTGCATAAGAAATCATCACTCCCATTTGTTTTAGCTGGGTTAAAAGCTCCTTGGGAACGGTCTCATCTACTACAATCTCCTTGGAGTTCAGATTAGCAACCTCATTGAGCACCTCAAAAGTGGCCGTCAGCTGACACACCTGTAATTCTCCAGTTGAAAGATCTAAAGCCCCCAATCCAAAATGCTGCCCATCACTGGTAAGACCAGTTAGATAGTTATTATTTTTAGCGGTCTTCGAATTACGTTCAAGCTGAGTTCCCGGAGTGATTACTTGCACCACTGCCCGCTTTACCATTCCCTGAGCTTGCTTAGGATCTTCTAATTGCTCACACAAAGCGACCTTATAACCCTTGTCAACTAACACATCAATATAAGTTTGGGCCGATTGGTGTGGAACCCCACACATTGGAATCGGATGTTCAGCATTATGATTTCTAGCAGTTAGCGTGAGCTCCAAGAGCTGGGCCCCTTTAACTGCATCATCATTGAATAATTCATAAAAATCACCAATGCGATAAAATAAAAATGCATCCGGATATTGATCCTTGATTTTTTGATATTGTGCCATCATTGCTGTTTTTGCTGCCATCTACTCACCTTCATTACAATGTTTGATAAGGATGTTCTTTGCTAATTAAAAGTGGTCGGATTCGTTTTGCTAAGCCCGTTTTAGCATCCACGCTAACTAAACAACCAGAAACCACTCCGCTTCCTGCTTGTTGCACGGCGAACCGAGTTGGACGAGCGGTTAGGAATTTGTTAATAACTGATTCATACGTCATCCCAATTACCCCCTCGGCTGGTCCGGTCATGCCCGCATCCGTTAGAAAGGCAGTTCCGCGCGGTAAAATCTGGGCATCCGTAGTTTGTACATGCGTATGGGTCCCAATCATGGCCGTTACCCGCCCATCAAAGTAAAGCGCTAGCGCCTTTTTTTCACTAGTCGTTTCGGCATGAACATCGACAAAGATCACGGAAACTGCTTGCAACTGCGGTTCTTGCAGTAATTTATCTAAGGCCCGAAATGGATCATCCGTGAGTTCCATAAACACTCGCCCTTGCAAGTTAACCACGGCAACCTGAACACCGTTTACGTTTAAAATGGAATAGCCCTTGCCGGGTACTTGATCACCAGGATAATTTAATGGTCGAACTAGCTGGGGAGTATCCGCAATAAAATCAAAAATCTCGGCGTTATTCCAAGCATGATTTCCCAAAGTTACTACATCCGCTCCAGCTGTCATTAATTGTTTGAATAATTTATGACTAATTCCTCGCCCAGTCTTGGTTACATTCTCTCCATTTACGATGGTTACCTGCGGCTTAAAATCGTGCTTCAAGCGTGGCAAATATTCAGAAACTAGTTCCATCCCTCGTTCGCCAACAATGTCACCTAAAAATAAAAACTGCATTCGTCTGCCGCCATTTCTGATTTGATGGTTTTATTTTACCATGGATAAAATAAATAAGGAAAAAGACTAGTAAGCTAATCTTTTTCCTTATTTAGCATATGACACCGAGCGAACTTCCCGAATCACGGTTACTTTTGCGTGACCAGGATGGTTTAAATCGGCTTCAATTTTTTCTTTAATCTCTCGTGCTAACACAATTGCCTGTGAATCAGAAATCTTAGTTGGTTGCGCAATTACTCGAATTTCGCGACCAGCTTGAACTGCATAGCTCTTCTTCACTTCTGGGAAACTATTACTAATCGCCTCTAATTTTTCTAGACGGTGAACAAAGTTTTCCAGGGAATCCCGTTTTGCTCCTGGGCGAGCGATTGAAATGCGATCGGCCACCTCTACTAATTCGGCAACCATACTATGAGGGACGCCATCATCTTGTCCCAAGCGAATGGAATCAATCACTACTGGATCTTCACCATACTTTTTGGCTAACTCGATGCCTGCTTCCACATAGGATTCATCGGTTCCATTTACCGCTTTTCCAATCTCATGCAACAGCCCCGCACGCTTTGCTAAGGTAACATCTTCACCTAATTCTGCTGCAAAAACCGCTGCCAACTTAGCAACCTGAATTGATCGCGATAAAACACTTTGTCCGTATGAAAGCTTGTATTTTAACTGACCAACTAATTTGACTAAATCAGGATTCATAGAATGAATACCCAAATCGAAAATAACATTCTCACCAGTTTCTTGAATCTGCTGGTCAAGTTCTGCCTGGCTTTTTTCGACCATTTCTTCAATTCGAGCTGGATGAATTCTTCCATCTTTAATCAATTTTTCAAGTGCCATTTTGGCAACCGTCCGTCTAATCGGATTAAAACCACTTAAAACTACTGTATTAGGGGTATCATCAATGATCAAATCAATCCCAGTCAGAGTTTCAAAGGTTCTAATATTCCGTCCTTCCCGTCCGATGATACGACCTTTCATATCATCATTTGGTAAAGAGACAGTCGACACCGTGGTTTCAGAAACAATGTCTGCCGAACTCTGTTGTAGCGCTTCCACAATCAAGTTCTTAGCATCATCGGCAGCTGTTTGTTTAGCAGACTCATAATTTTGTTTAATCATCTGCGCTCGCACATCAGCAAGTTGTTGCTTCGTTTCTGAAATGACCAAATCACGCGCTTCTGCTTGTGTCAGCGCTGCCACTCGGTTAACCTCGGTTTGCCTTTTCTCAATAAGTGCCTCTGCATCTTGTTGCTTTTTGTCTAGTAACTGTTTCTCATGGTTCAACTTATCTTCTTGACGATTTAAATTGTCATCACGTTTTTCAAACGAACGATCCTTTCGATCCAGCGCTTCTTCTCGTTTTAACAAATAATCCTCTTGACGCTTGATATCAGAGCGCCGTTTTTTCAAGCCCTTTTCAATCTTAGTCCGATAAGCATTCCCACGCTCACGCGCTTCAGCAAGTGCTTGATTTAAATTCTTTTGCGCTTCTTGCTCAGCTCTTTGCAAAATATCATTTGCATTTTGATGCGCAGCGTCCAGCCGTCTTTCAATGGCACGCTGGTGAGTTAGTTTACCCACAAAAAAGCCAACAATTATAGCGATAGCGGCGCAGGTAATAATAGCAAAAACCATCATTTTCCCTCCGTATCACTGATTTAAACTCATAAAAATGGTTAGTTAAAACCCGCTAACCCTCTTAATTTTAAGGTTAAAACCCAAGCATGTCAACTAACTGGGGAGATGAAAAAATTATTTATTAGAAATGTCTTTTAAATAGTCATAAATTAGTTTTAAGCCAACTTTGACCGCATAATCACGAACTTCGTTCCGCGGCTTTGGATAAGTAACTGCTTTTGTAACTACCTTGCCAGTTGGCAGTGCTAATCCAACCCAAAAAAAGCCGGCTGGATGCCCCTCAAGCGCTGCTGGACCCGCTACGCCTGTAAAGCTAAGTGCTAAATCAGTCTGTAACACCCGTTGGGCTCCCAATGCCATGGCAATGGCAGTTGGTTCAGATACCACGCCGTTTTTAGCAATGATGTCTGAAGCAACCCCAACTAAAGCTTCCTTAGCCCGTGGTGCATATGTCACAAACCCACCTGGAAAAACATCAGAAGCATGTGAAATTCCGGTTAGTTGACTTTGAAATAAGCCACCCGTTAAGGATTCTGCTGCCGTGACTGTCAACTGGTGCTGCCGTAGACCTGCGACTACTACCGCTGGCAATGAATTTTGATCACCAAATCCATAGAAGTAGGAGCCAGCAAGATCTAAAACTTGCTGAGACAGAGTTTGTAACATCGCATCAACTTGATCAGGATCGCTACCAGTTGCCGTCAGTCGTAGTGTAACCTCATTTTGTTTAGCATAGGCCGCCAAGGTGGGGTTGGTTTGCGCTTGGATTAAAACCTGTAAACGGTCTTCAAGGGCGGGTTCGCCAATTCCAAAAAAGCGCATTACCTTAGACTTAATTAAACGCTGGGAACCGTTTAATTGAGCTAATGCCGTTTGAGCATAATTAGTAACCATCGGCTGTAACTCAGCTGGCGGCCCGGGTAAGACTAAATAAGCTGTTTTCTTGGTTTCTTTCAGCATCCCCACCGCAAACCCTTGGTCATTTGGAAAAACCTGTGAACCTGCTAAATACTGCGCCATTCGATCAGCATCATGTGGTTTTTCTTTAGTACTTTCCTGGTAAAAATGATTGATTTTATCCTGAGCTACCTGATCAGTTACCAACTGACAATTTAGCTCAGTTGCCATCACTTGTTTCGTCAAATCATCAGCAGTTGGACCCAGTCCTCCAATTAAAATTACCAAGTCACTGCGCTGGGAAGCCTGATTAATCACTTGCTGTAGCCGAGTAGGATTATCACCTACGGTGGTTTCAAAATACAAATCAATTCCAAGTTCGGCACAAAGCCGCGCTAAAAATTGACTATTGGTATCGATAATCTGCCCTAATAGTAGTTCTGTTCCTACACTAATCATTTCTGCTTTCATTGCTAACCCTTCTCGCTAAAATGAATCAGCAAACACCGATCGGTTTTTAACAAAGTAATCAATCCCAGAGTAGATTGCCGCAATTAAAGCAATGTATAAGCAAATCGTCCCCGCCGGAACTCCAATATTATTAAAGATCACATTGTTTAACAGTAAGATAACGACCGCAATCATTTCAAAAAAAGTTTTTATCTTTCCTGGCCAAGCTGCTGCCACCACTTGACCGTTATTTTCAACAATAATTAAGCGTAATCCGGTAACGGCCAGCTCGCGACAAACAATCACAGCGGCAATCCAAGCAGGTACACGATTAGTCGTCGGACCAATCAACATAATTAGTGCCGTTAAAACCAACAGCTTATCAGCCAGTGGGTCAGCAAACTTGCCGAAATTAGTGATTAAATGTTGACGTCGGGCAATCTGCCCGTCTAAAAAGTCAGTGAGTGCTGCCACAATAAAAACAATTGCAGCTAATCCTTGATTAATTGGTAACCGTGTCCCTGCTATTACTACACTTCCCATCTGCAATAACATTAAAAGCAAAAAGACCGGAATTAAAACCATCCGAAAAACGGTTAATTTATTCGGTAAATTCATTTGGGCTTCCTCCACTTCAGAAAAAATAACAATCCGATTCCATCAGATTGTTATTCAATTAATTATTTATTAAAATTAAGATTCATTACTCGTTTTGTAGCATCAGTTCCCGCTGCAGGGCTTGGCAAAACAATCTGCTGATCATTTAATTTAATCGATGAAACTGGGGCGTTATCCATGGAGATGTTTACCGTCTTCGTTTTGATTGGTAACTCAACATTATGTCCAGCATTTGGTGCTAAATTCCCCTGAAAAGCTTGTTTTCCATCAACCATCACCGTGGCGGTCGTTGGTTGCGAAGCCGCTAATTCTAACTCGGATGACTTATTATTAACTTGCACATTAAAATCACTCGTGCTATTTGGTACTAAAGTAACTTTTGTATCGGCATTAGTTGCCTTCGCAACCTTCTGGGGTCGCTGTTTCTTTTTTTGGTTATCGTTTGTAACCTTCACCTTTGAATTTGAAGGAATCGAATTACTATTTTCTTGTCGAGTTTGCCCAACTGCCACCCACACAATTCCAACGACAAGTATGATGATGATTACTACCCCAACTAGGGGTAGGTAATGGCGACGCTGCTGTTGATTTTTTTGATCTTTTAACGCAGCCGGCTTAACCCTTGACGCAGTTGAACTACCTCCGTGTTGCTCTGTTTCAGGTCGTGGCGGGGTCACTCGTTCATCAACTCGAACCGGAGCTTGTTCGGTTGATTGATAACGATTAACTAACTCATCACCAGAAAGTCCAACTGCATTGGCAAATTGGCGTACAAACGCCCGGACATAAAACTTCCCAGGTAAGGCCTCTAAATCGTCGTTTTCCATTGCAACTAGATATTTCTTTTGAATTTTCGTTTGTTTTTGTACATCGTCAATTGATAGGTTTGCTTTAGTACGAGCTGCTTTTAATTCAGCTCCAACACTGACTTGTGCTTGTTGCTTATCTTCAGCCATCCAAAAACCTCCGCCTCTTATTTATTATCAGTATAACATATCAATCAGAGGCAAAAAAATAATCTAAGCAATAATTGTTTGTGAAGTTTGCGCATTTGCAAAAAATTCTTGAGCACTTGTAATCATTTCGGCAAAAGAAAGTTCACCAATCAAGCGGGTTTCGTCATAGATGTTTAAATATCCATCAGTAAAACTTCCTAATTGGTTAGCAAGCGCCGCCACAGAATCCATCTGCGTTAGCTGCTCTCCAAAAGCTTCTCGTTTTAATAACGCAAATTCTTTTGTCAATAGCTCTGGATGCTGGAGTGCTCGCTGCAATACTTTGGTTAACTCTTTAACTACCACCTGGGGTTGATTAGTATCTGCAGCTAACCATACAAATTGATAGTCTGGTTCGATTACAAATTGATAATCGAAGGTATCATCGATTACCCCAGTTTGATAAAGCTGCTGATAAATCGCACTATCCTCAGAAAAAACGGCATCTAAAAAGAAATTGAGCTTTAAATCTTGGCGAACTAGTTCAGGTTTAGCAAGCTTGGGCTGACGCCCACGAAATCCAAGGGCCACCTTTTGCCGCTGAAGTTTCATGGTGAATTTCTGTTTGGCCAACGTTGTTCCGCTAGCAAATTCCGCTCGTCTAGCTTGCCGTAACTGCTGGTTTTGGTGTTGGTCAATCACTGGATTTTCAGCTCTGTGCACGGCAAAAGGCGCTAATTCTAGCTTATTTTCAGCAAAATCACCCACAATGGTTAACTGCAGATTGCGCGGTTGATAGTACTGCGCATACGTCTGATATAACAACGCGGGCGTTAATTTTTGGATTGAAGCGGAAGTTCCAGCAATATCATCACTTAAAGCCGTCTCTGGATAAAGTCCGGCAATCGTTTCAAAGTATAGCCGTGAATTAGGATCATCCTGATACATTAAAATTTCTTGGGTAATAATTCCTTGTTCCTTAGCAACCTTGCCTTCATCAAAATAAGGATTCAAGGTCAGATCAGCCAAAATGGCCAGGTTTTCGTTAATGGCTGACGTAGCAGAAAACAAATAGCTCGTTTGCGAAAAACTAGTAAAGGCATTATTGTCAGCCCCTGATTCTGCAAAACGGTTTCCCACATCGTACTGCTGTTTGTCGAATAATTTATGTTCAATGAAATGAGCTAGTCCGGCTGGCACCCGTTTCAGTCCATCATCGCTATTAATCCAGCGATCAGCAGCTCCAAAATTGGCCGTGACCATGGCATAAGTCGTAGCAAAGCCCGGCTTATTATTTAAAATTACCGTCAGCCCATTAGTCAGAGTTTTTCTAACCACCGTGGTGTTAAATTCTGGATAAAAATGGCTAACCATGTCCCTCACCCCTTAAGAAATAGACGGTCTGCAAGGTTACTTTTTGGGCAACAGCCGCAATTGCAGCCTTATCAACCTGTTTGATTTCGCTTTCAAAATCAGAAGTAGTTTGCTTCGTTGCTAATAAACTCTGTAAAAATAGGCGATTCGCCAACACTCGTTTACTATCATCACCACTCTGTCGTTCTGCCAACAAATTTTGTTGCGCCTGCTGTAATAATTCTTCGGGATAGTTCCCCGTTTTAAGTCGCTCGACCTGTTCTTCGATTAATTGGCGGACTTCAGCGACATGCTCAGCATCAATTCCGCTTTCAACTAACAAAACTTGCTGTAAAACCTGAAATTGACTATTGATATAATAAGCCCGACTGGCTCGCTCACGAACCTCTCGAAACAAAAGTGCTGAAGACGAGCCCCCGAGTAACATGCTAGCAACCAACGCTGCTCGATAGTCGAAATCTCCGACTTGAACTGGGAATGCAAACGCTAAATCCAACTGTGACTGCTCTTGTTTGGCAGTTTCCGTTTGTTCTACCACCTTTGTAATTGTTCGAGCTGCGTAGGGATGCATAACTGGTTGGGCATGATCCAAAAAAGCAAATTGCTGCCGTAACTGGCGTTGTTGCGAAATAGTCAGTGGTCCGACAATTGAAACATAACTGGCATCCCGTTGGCGCATTTGTTGATAGGCTGTCATGACCGTTATACTCGTCTGAGCGGCTAGTTCAGCCGGAGTTCCCGTAATTAAGTGCGCTTGCCCCGTAGTAGCTCCATAGTAGAGCTGTAACAAACGATATTTCGCATACAAACGTTTTTGATCAGTCAGGGTCGCTACTTCAGCAGCTAAGTTTTGACGGTGTAGGCGAATCAAAGGGGCGGGAAAAGTACTGTGGTCTAAAAGCGGCTCCGTAATATCAGTTTGTAAAAAAGCGATTGCTTGGTTTAAGCTATCAATTTTTTGTGGTAAATAAGCGTCATTTGCCACCACAAAATAACATCGAATTACTGCCAGTGCTCCCATTTTTAAAACGGACACGCCGAACTGCGCTCCAAATAACTCCGCCAAATGCCGAGCTACCTTAAGCTTTGAATCATAAATAGCCGTATAATTATCCAGCATTTCGGCCAAAACAGCCCGGGGCGCTAATTCTCCAACTGCCAGCGGGGCAACCAAATCAACCATGATGGTTATATTTTTAAATTTTGGGATATTTTTAAAGGCAAGATGCGTAGTCAAGGTTTGCGGGGATTCCATAAAAACCTCCATTAAAAAATTCCTCGGAAAAATCCAAAGGAATCAAAGTAACAATTATTATTTAAAAATCTGTTTGATCCGCGTCCACAGGCCAGCATGACTTTCCTTAATTTGCATTAACGGAACCGTCTCACCAACCAGCCGACGAGCAATATTTCGATAACCCTGAGAAGCTTGGTTATTGGGATCCAACACAATTGGTTCTCCATGGTTGGAAGTTGCAATTACGCTATCATCATCAATCACAATCCCCAGCAGTTCGACGCCCAAATGATGAGTAATTTCATCAATATCCATTACATCTCCGCTCGTCATCATATTTGGACGAATCCGGTTAATAATTAACTTGGGCGCTTCTTGAAGGGGATGCTTTTCTAACAGACCAACGATTCGATCCGCATCACGAACAGCTGAAATCTCGGGGGTGGTCACGATAATCGCACTATCTGCTCCCGCTACCGAGTTCAAGAATCCTTGTTCAATTCCAGCTGGACAATCAATTAACACAAAGTCAAATTTTGGCTTCAATTCTGCCACAATTTCTTTGACCTGTTCTTCGGATAAGGCTGTTTTATCAGTATTTTGCGCTGCCGGTAATAAATAGAGATTGTCATCAAAGCGTTTATCTTTAACTAGTGCTTTAAATAAAGGCACTTGTTCGTTGGCAACATCCACAATATCATACATAATCCGGTTATCTAGCCCTAATACGACGTCTAGGTTACGTAGTCCAATATCCAAATCCATCAAACAGACTTTTTTACCCATCAATGCCAGCGCTGTACCAACGTTTGCTGAAGTTGTGGTTTTACCAACCCCGCCCTTACCGGAAGTAATTACAATTGCTTCACCCATTATTAAATTCCTCCAATGCGACTAAAGAATTTGGGACTAATTTCTTTAATATGATTTAAATTGCTATAAGCAATATTGTGCAAATCACTAACATAAATAACCGTTTGCTCATCTGTCGCCACAGCGGTTGCCTCATCAGCCAAGATTTCAATTTGCTCGCCAATTCGCACCTGTTGGGCATCTTGGAACCGACCAATCAACAGCTTGCTTTCATCAACCGGAAAACCGGCCTGCACAATCCCCTCAACTTTTCCCATATTAAAGAGATTACCGTTAGTAATCAGCTTACCACCTTGATGAATGTGACCCAAAAATAAGACATCGCCCTTAATTCGCAAATCTTGGCCATTTCGGATGGTTTGATCAATGATTGTTACCCGATTTTCATCACGAAGATGGTAGGCCTCATCGTTTAACATTACGTTAGCAGTAAACTGATTGATTATAAAATCACCATGCTGTTGTACTAAGTCGCGTAGAGCCTGCTTTTGGTCAGCTGAAAGCGCCCGATTACCAGTTAGAATATCAAAAACTACTTGTTGCCCCGGCTTAAAATCGTTTGCTTGTGACAATTGTTGTAGGAGTTCATCCAGCTCTGCTTTGGCCACCTTAAAATCGGCCTCATCGTTAATCGTCACCTGAAAACCCGTTTGTGTTCCCTTCAATACAACACTTTTCATTGGTTCTAACTCCTATTATTAATGAATTCAAACAATCTTTTGATTGGATAATACAGCACTAAAAAGAGGATCAGATTTAAGCCGAGCGTCGGCCCAAAGGCAAAAGCCATAAAATGAATCCCAGAAAAATAAACTAGATGACCAATGCGACCACCTGCATATCCCAATAGTAACACAATGATGATATCGATTAGATAAATCATCGTAGCACCAATCAAATTTTCATCAACATAGACCAACAACAACCGTGTTACATAAACTACCAAAGGGAAAATAAACATGTAAATTCCGATAACCCCAATAAAGTAGGAATCATACCAAGCTCCCATCAAAAAAGCCGCCCAGTATAACATGCGAGCGTGTTGACTACCCCAAAACAAAGTTCCGTCAATCAACCACAGTAACGTTAAGTAGGGAACCATTGGGAACGTTCCCGCTAAACTGGACGAAAACAGTTTCATAATGATTCCTTCCAAAAAGAAGGCGAGGATCAAACCGCTTGGAAATAACAGTTGTTGCCTAATCTGCTTCTTCATTTACTATCCCTCTTATTTCTTTTCAATCACGGTAACAGCGGTAATGGTTTTCGTGTCAGCGGCTGGTTTAATATTAATCTGGGAAGCAGTCCCGCCAGCTGTTCCAGAAACACTGGTAACTTTTCCAACGTAGAGTCCCTTTGGAGTAATTCCTCCCAAGCCACTCGTCATAACCGGGGTTCCTTTTTTAATCTTGTCGTTAGCGGTCAGATTCCCCATTTCCAACTCGCTGTTCGCATTGTTGTAACCGGAAATCAGCCCGTTAATGGTCTGCTTTTCGCCAGCTACCTGAACAGCAAACCGACTTGCGTCATCACCACTATCGGTAATTAATTCAACTTTACTGTTTGTAGCATTTACTTCACTAATCCGACCAACTAACCCTTGATCAACTACTACTGACATGTTTTTCTTCACTCCAGCTAGTGAACCCTTATTAATGATTAACTGCTGTTGCCAATTTGAAGGAGTCCGATTAAGCACTGTTGCGTTAATTTTATTGTAATCGGTTAGTGTGGCATTTAATTTTAATTGCTTTTTTAACTGTTGATTTTCACTTTTTAAAGCTTGATTCTGAACTTCTGTAGAATTTAGTCGATGCACCCGTGATTTTAAATAATTATTTTCCTGATAGGTATTCAATAAATCTCTAACGGAGGAAAAGAAGCCTCCCACTCCATTAGCAGGCACACTCAACACGGTATTACCAAACCCAGCAACGTCATTGCTAACTCGCTGAATCAACGTTGGTCGCGCCCGTCTAGAGCGCATTGCGGCCGTCGCACTAATTAATCCAATACTCAACACCAAGCAAATTACTAAAATAACTAGGTTCCGGCTCGAAAAAAACTTACGCATAAGCATCCCCTGACAATCGATAATAAAACAAATAAGCGGGGATCCCCCGCCTATTTAAAACTATTTTTTCTGCATTACTTCAATGCTCTTGAGCGATTCACCAGTTCCTTTAGCAACACAGTCTAACGGGTCTTGCGCTACCGTCACCGGCACTTGCGTCTCATCTGAAATAATATCAGCTAGATTTTGGATCAACGCACCGCCGCCAGTCAGAACGATTCCATGATCAACCACATCAGCTGAAATTTCTGGAGAGGTAGATTCCAAAGTTTCTTTAATTGTCGTAATAATTTCTTGTAGATCGTCATGAATTGCAGCAGCAACTGCTTCAGCAGAGACCTCTGCTGCTCGTGGTAAGCCGGTCAATAGATCACGACCTCGCACAGTTTCATTACCCAGCTTTTTAGCGGCGTCCATTGAAGCTGAACCGATCTTAACTTTTAATTTTTCAGCCGTTGGCGTTCCGATTAATAGATTGTAATTTTTACGAATGTAAGAAACAATCGAATCATCTAATTTATCTCCGGCCATTCGCACCGAGCGAGAAGAAACAATGCCACCTAACGAGATGGTAGCTACATCGGTCGTCCCTCCGCCAATATCAACAACCATGCTTCCGGTCGGATCCATGACGGGCAGTCCGGCACCGATCGCAGCGGCAAACGGTTCTTCAATCACATAAGCATCACGAGCCCCAGCTACTCGGGTGGCATCAATTACCGCCCGTTTTTCCACCGTTGTGATCCCACTGGGAACACAAACCATTACATATGGCTTGCTTCCACGTCCCCCGAGTGCTTTTTCAATGTAGTACTTCAACATGGCCACGGTAGTATCGTAATCGGCGATTACTCCGTCACGCATAGGTCGAATTACGTCAATGCTGGCAGGTGCTCTGCCAATCATTGCTTCTGCTTCATCACCAACTGCAACGATCTCATCACTGTGATTGTTCCGAGCAACAACCGATGGCTCCCGCAAGACGATTCCCTTGCCGTCCACATATACCAGTGTATTGGCAGTCCCCAAGTCAATCCCGATATTTTTAGTCCCTAATCCAAACAAAGCTTTCATCCCTTTATCTTTAATTATTAAATTTCATATGATTAATTTCAGTATACCATATTGCTATTGATTATGTTTATCACGCTAGGTTGTTTTTCAGTCGCCAGATCAGCGGTCTTTACCCCAAAAACCAGGTTCGTACTTGAGAAATAAAATGCAGTGAGCCGGTTACTAAGACCACGCAATCACGACGATGATCAGCATTAACCAGGGCTAATTTAAGGGCTGCCTGCCAGTTGGCCTGATACGTTATCCCATGCTGAGATTTAAGTGGAGCCGTGGCCCGCTCGGTATCCGTCAAATTAGTAACGGTAATATGAACCGCTGGCAATTTTTGAACCACTTCCAACATTTTACTAGCTTCTTTGTCAGCATATGCCGAAAAAACTACTTCATAGCTTTGGTAATTAAATTGCTGTACAGCTTGAATAACCCGCTTGATTGCCGGCACATTATGAGCACCGTCAATCAGGACTGGCGGATCAGTTTGTACCAATTCAAGCCTTCCACCCCAGCGCACTTTTGGAACTTCTTGATAAATCAAAGCAGCAGCCTGTGCTCGCTCTAACCATTGATATTGTTCATTCAATACCCAAAAAGCCTGGATAGCCATCCCTGTATCTTCCATTTCAAAATCGCCTAACATCTTAGTGTCAAGCTCGCTTAAACAGACGGAGCGGTTCTGAAATCGAAACTGATGTAACCCTAGGGGCTGAACCAAAAAATCACGTTGCGCAAAAAACAACCGACTCCGACAACTTGTCGCTTGCTTAATAATCGGCGCAAGCGCTGCTTGGGGAAGCTGACCACAAACCGTTGGAACGTTGGGACGAATCATCCCAGCCTTGTTGGCAGCAATCGTCTCCAGGTGCTGGCCAAGTAAGTTCATATGATCTTTTCCAATCGTTGTAATCATCGTCAAGATTGCTTGATCAGCGACATTTGTCGAATCCGAACGACCACCAATCCCAGCTTCAACCACGGCTACATCAACCCGCTGCTCAGCAAAATATTCATACATCAGCGCCGTAATCACTTCAAACTCAGTGGGTATCAAGGTTTGCTCAGTCTGTTCGGTTTCGTCAATCATTGGCTTGATTTTTTGCACCAGTGTTACCAGTTGGTCATCACGAATCGGTTGCCCATTTAAAACAATTCGTTCGTTAAATCGATGTAAAAAAGGAGAGGTATACATACCCACCCGCAACGAAACTGCTGCCAGTAAGCGGGATAAATAGGCCGTCGCTGAACCTTTCCCATTAGTACCCACGACGTGGACAGTCCGAACATTATGTTCTGGATGTCCCAGTTGCGCTAGCAAGTGTTCAATCCGCCGCTGACTGCTGTCTTTTTGTAATCGCGGACGCCCATGAATATAAGCAAGCGCTGCTTGGTAATCATTAATCATGAGCAAATCCTCCTGATACTAAAAATAAGCCTAGCAACTTTCTGCTAGGCTTATTGTAATGGTCTGTCGACTAGTTCGCAATGGCAGCCTTAATCTTAGCTAACCGTTGCTCAGCAGCCACCAATTTATTTTGATTGATGGTCTGTTTTTGACGTTCCTCCGCCACAAGATCTGCCGGCGCATTCTCGACAAAATGCTGATTGCCCAATTTTCGTTTGGAGCGCTGCACTTCGGCTGTAAATTCAGCAACTTCCTTTTGCATCCGCGTAGCTTCTTCCTTTAAATCTACCAGTTCAGCTAGCGGAATACTAATTTCTGCATCAGTAACCACGGCAGTCATTGCTAAGTCTGGCACCGTTACCTGATCTGCAATGACTAACTTTTGAGGGTGACCGAAGCGATCCAAATACTCACGATTTGTTTGTAAAACCTCACGTAACTTAGCATTATCAGTTTTAATCAAAATGTCAACGGGACGCTTCAGTGGGGCATTGGCCTCAGCACGAATGTTTCTAATCGCTTTAATGACCTCAATCAAGTGTTCCATATCATCCTCAGCTGTTTGATTAACAAATCGTTGCTGCTGATCTGGATAAGCAGCTACCACCAATGAACGACCGGTGTGGGGCATACTTAACCAGATTTTTTCTGTGACAAAAGGCATCACTGGATGTAACAAACGCAACGTTTGATCCAAAATATAAGCCAGCAGATTTCTAGTATTTTGCTTAGCTTGTTCATCGTCACCAGTCAACGTTTCCTTGCTCATCTCGATATACCAATCACAAAAATCATTCCAAATGAAATCGTAAAGAGCTCGGTTCGCCTCACCAAAATTAAATTTATCGTAATTGGTTATAACTAATCCAATTACTCGGTTAAGTCGTGCTAAAATCCAACGATCCGCAAGATTCCAATCTGATGCAGCTGGGAGCTGTGGTTGTTGCAAATCTCCGAGATTCATAATCACATAACGACTGGCATTCCAGATTTTATTGACAAATTTCCACGAAGCATCCATCTTATCGTAACTAAACCGCTCGTCTTGACCAGGCGTAGTTCCTGTCGACAACGACCAACGCAAGGCGTCCGCTCCGTACTTTTCAATTACATCCATCGGATCGATCCCATTACCAAGGGACTTACTCATTTTGCGTCCCTGTTCATCACGAATCAACCCATGCAGTAACACATTCTTAAATGGTCGCTTTCCTGTAAAATGAAGACTTTGAAAAATCATCCGAGAAACCCAGAAGAACACGATGTCATAACCGGTAACCATCGTTTCTGTGGGGAAATACCGTTCAAAATCAGAACTGCTATCAGGCCAGCCTAGGGTCGTAAACGGCCAGAGTGCTGATGAAAACCACGTATCTAAAACATCGGGATCTTGCTCCCAATTTTCTGGATCATCGGGGGCCTGTTCCCCCACATAAATTTCGTGCGTTTTCTTATGATACCAAGCCGGGATCCGATGTCCCCACCAGAGTTGTCTGGAAATAACCCAATCATGCACGTTTTCCATCCATTGATTAAAAACGTTTTCAAAACGCTCTGGAACAAAGTTTACTGCATCATCCGTCTTTTGATTAGCAAGTGCTGCCTCCGCTAACGGCTTCATTTTAACGAACCATTGCGTTGAAAGTCGTGCTTCAACTTGAACTCCCGTTCGTTCAGAATGCCCCACCGAATGAACCAACGGATCAACGGATAATAGCACATGAGCAGCTTGCAAGTCAGCAACAATCGCTTTTCGGGCAGCAAACCGTTCCATCCCTTCATATTTTCCAGCAGCTTCATTCAAAGTTGCATCTGGATTCATGGTGTTAATTTCTGCGAGTTGATGACGTTTTCCAACTTTAAAGTCATTTGGATCATGGGCTGGCGTAATTTTAACCATTCCTGTACCAAATTCAGGATCAACATAGTGATCTGCAATAATCGGAATCTTCCGATTGACTAGTGGCACCATTACTTCCTTGCCCACCAACTCTTGATACCGGGAGTCACTTGGATTAACTGCAACAGCAGTATCACCAAACATTGTCTCTGGTCGCGTGGTAGCAATCTCAATGTAGGGTTTGCCGTTAAAAGTAGTTCCATCTGTAAATGGATATTTCACATGGTAAAAGGCCCCTTGGTCATCTTGATGTAACACTTCAATATCTGATAACGCGGTTTGAGCCTGTGGATCCCAATTAATAATATATTTGGCGCGATAAATCAGCCCCTGATTGTATAACGTAACAAAAACTTTGCGAACTGCTGCGGAAACTTGCTCATCCAAGGTAAAGGTCTCTCGTTGGTAGTCCAGCGATAATCCTAATTTAGCCCACTGCTCATGAATCGTTTGTGCAAATTTATCCTTCCATGCCCAAACTTGTTTAATGAAGTCAGTCCGCCCGAGATCATACCGAGAGATCCCCTGCTCATGTAACATTGCTTCCACCTTTGCTTGGGTGGCAATTCCAGCATGATCCATTCCTGGAATCCAGAGGGTGTCATAACCTTCCATCCGTTTTTGCCGAATCAACATGTCCTGCAAAGTCGTATCCCAAGCGTGACCTAAGTGCAGTTTGCCGGTTACATTAGGGGGTGGCAACACAATTGAATATGGTTTGGCTGCTGGATTACCACTTGGTTTAAAAACGTCTTCATCAAGCCAATGCTGATACATCCCCGCTTCAACTGTTTGGGGATCAAACTTAGTTGCCATCTCATCTGGTTTTGTCATTTCATTCACCTCGTAAAAAATAAAAAGCATTCTTCCTAAGAATAGGACGAATGCTCGCGGTACCACCTAAATTGGATTATCAGCTAATCCCAACTCTAGTTCGAATAACGGTCGAAACCCGGTCAAAGCAAAACGATTGTTTGACAGCTCCCAAGTAACCAGTTTCAGACTGAAATCAGGGTCTCTCACCATCACCCTTTCGCTAAAAATCAACCAGTCAACCCTCTTGATCAAAGCCATTAATCTGTTCTAAATATACGCAAATTAACGTTCAGTGTCAACTACTATAAGAGTTCTGCAAAAACATCCTGTTCACCATTCAAATAGTCATCACCCACGTTGATTTTTTTGATTTCAATCCCAGCTAACGCCTCAGAAAGCAGTCCATCAAGATCTAACCGTTGCTCATATTCCAAAGTCTTAGTTAAATCTGGCTTGGTTTTGGGGGCTGGTGGCGTGAAAATTGTACAACAGTCTTCAAATGGAAGAATGGATAAATCATACGTATCGATTGTTCGAGCAATTTTTATGATTTCTGTTTTATCTAACGACAGCAATGGTCGCAACACTGGTAGATTAGTAACCTCATTAATTACCCGCATGCTCTCAATCGTTTGAGAAGCAACTTGTCCTAGTGACTCACCAGTAAAAACTGCATTACAATGGCGATCAATTGTAATAGCTGCTGCTAGCTTTAACATTAACCGTCTTTGAATGGTCATCAGATACCCGGCTGGAACTGCTTTTTTAACCTCTTCTTGAATTTTCGTAAATGGTACTTGAATAAAATCAATGGTCCCACCAAATTCGGCTAGTTTGACTGTTAAATCTTTAGCTTTAGCTAGTGCTTGGGGACTGGTATACGGCGGGCTATAGAAATGAATCATATCAATCTTAACGCCCCGCTTCATGGCCATATATGCCGCAACGGGAGAGTCGATGCCACCAGACATCATCATGGTGCCCCGCCCACCAGTTCCAACTGGCAATCCTAGCGCTCCAGCAATGGTTTGACAAGATAAGTAAACTCCATTTAAACGAATTTCGATTCGTACAGTAATATCTGGATCGTGCAAATCAACCTTTAATCCGGAAATCTGATCGGTTAGGTAGCCGCCGACCCCATCGTCGACCCCATAGGTATTTAGTGGGTATTTTTTATTTTGCCGAATCGTAGCAACCTTAAATGTTTTCCCAGGTTTAAATTCTGCTTGCACCAACTCCAATGCCGTTTGTTGAATTTGCGCTAAAGAAGCATTCGCAGTTAGCTTTACCACTGGTGAAAATGTTTCAATTCCAAAAATTTTGCTTACGGCTTGCATAACTGGTTTAACCGGTTCATCATGCAAAATAATGTGCATACGGTCACGCCGTGGTTGGATTTCTAGAGTAGGGAAGCTTCGCAAAACTAGGTGTGTATTTTTACCCAGCTGCCGAATAAAGTCACGCCGATTTTTTCCCTTCGTCGATAATTCACCGTAGCGAACCATGATCTCACTGTATTTCAAATCAATTCTTCCTTTCTTTTAGTTAACTTAATGCTGCGAACCGCTGGTACAATCCATCAAAGACTCGATTAAATTGGTGGGCTTCTTCCAGTTCATTTTGATCACTTAGAGAGATCCGAACGGCACCGTTAATCACATCCGGATCCAAATGCATTGCTGCTAAGGTAGTGGAAGGAAGACCTTTTTTCGAAGAACAAGCGCTAGTGGTTGAGAGATAAATACCTTGTTCTTCTAAGGCGTGTACAACCGTTTCTCCCTTAACTCCGCGAATCGCAAAACACAAGATGTGTGGTGCAAATTCATCTGACAAACCAGAAATCAAAACCACTTTAGAAAAGGTTTGCAGGTGGCGGTAAATGCACGTCCGAATTGCTTGTTGTTGTGTTACTTTAACAGCTTCATTCGTTTTTAACAATCGAACCGCCTTGGATAATGCCGCAATTGCTGGCAAATTTTCTGTGCCACTGCGCTGCCCCATTTCTTGACCACCACCATCAAGTAATGGTACGAGAGTCCGTCCATTCCGAGCATAGATAAAGCCAACCCCTCGTGGCGCATGAAACTTATGTCCGGAAAAGGTGGCGAAATCAAGGCGATCATTAAAGACCACCTGATCCAGTTGCTTGCCTAGCGCTTGAACGGCATCCACATGAAAATGAACTTTAGGATACTGCTGTAAAATTTTAGCAACGCTTAGTAGCGGTTGTACAGCCCCCATCTCATTATTAACCGCCATAATTGAAACTAAAATCGTGTCAGAACGAAGCGCTGCTTGCAAATCAGCTGGTCGAATCCGACCGGTTTTATCAACCGGAAGGTAGGTTACTTCAAACCCGAACTGCTCTAATCGGTGCATTGATTCTAAAACTGCTGCATGTTCGACCTGGGTTGTAATGATATGACGCCCAAAGGAAGCTTTTGCTAACGCCGTTCCCTTAATAATCCAGTTATCTCCCTCCGTACCGCCACTGGTAAAATACACTTGACCTGCATGTAGGTGTAACTGATCAAAAATCTGAGCCCGAGCCTGTTGCAACAATTGATGAGCTTGTTCACCAAAATCATGTAAACTAGAAGGATTTCCCCAAATCTTTTCACTAACTTGCTGATAAGTTTGAAGAACTGCGGGAGCAATTTTGGTGGTAGCACTATTATCAAAATAAATCATATTTTCCTCACTTCAAAACGAAACCAGGCTAATCAGCCTGGCTTGCTTAACTATTGGTGGTCGTTGGCTTGTTGCGATAATAATTGTTTTCTAAGCGCCGGTAAGCTCCCGGTTCTACTTTATCAAGTGCACTTACCATCGTTGCTAAACTATCGCGATAACGATAATTAATTTCAAACAAGTGCTTAGCTTGCTTGAGAGCCTCTGCAATGTCTGGTTGGCTAGTAGCGTAGCGATTAGCATACTGCATGACCTGTTCTGCTAATCGGGCTTGGTCGAGTAAATCATCGGTCTTTTCTTGTAAACTGTCCCGATCCTTACGAATTTGTTGAAGTTGTTTACCAACATCGTCCATGCTGAGCTTAGCCTGCTTCATTGTTTGTTCTAACTGCTGTAATTCATCACTAACCATCGTAAAATAATCAATATAATCATCTGGAATCCCCGGAAGATTATAATTTTCAATGCGCCGGTGAATCCCATGTAAATCATTAGTCAAATGATCTAATGCCAGTTGCGCATCTCGTTCTTCTTGGCTCAAGTCCGCAATGGAATCATTCACGGCAATTTGTTGTTTTTCAATCTGTGTGAGCTCCTGTTGTGCCTGCTCCAACCGATTTGAAATTTGCGAATAGATCGCCTGCTTTTCAGCGATTGCTTGCAAATCCTGCTGGTGCTGATCACTAATTGCTTGCAACTGCTGTGCAAACTTTTGTGCAGCTGCTTGTTCCCCATGCTCTAAAGTGTAATTATGACTAAGTTTATCCAGTTCTGCTACCAACAGCTGGTTTTGATTTTGAGCATGATCAATAAAATCGGTCAGTACTGGTGACTTCTGATCAACTATTTGTTTGGCATCCAACTCAACACTCAAACGATCGTACAGACTATTAATTGCATTTTCAAGCTCATCATCCTGATCTTTAATCACTTCAAGATCCACGTGCTTGATATTCTCATTGTTTTCTGCAATCAACTGTCGGAGTGATTGGATGGTTGCCAAAAAATCATCATCCACAAAGGCAAATCCAGCTTGCTTCATTTGCTGATAAGTATCAGAAATCTCTGCTAGTTGCTTGGGAAACTGGTCGTGATTGAGCTGATACAACGCCGGCAACTGCTTAACAAGCTCTTCTAGCTCACTTGTCTCCGTTTCCAACGTGTTAAGTTTGGGCTCAGCCTCCTCCTGTTCACCATCCCGAGCTAATTGGGAAAAATCAGAAAAGGCTGTTTCCAGCTGCGATAGTTTACCCTCCAGTGCATCAATGGCCGGACCAAACGCAGCATTTTTAGTTAATAACTCTTTGCGAAGCTTTTGATAGCGTTGCTCTAAATCAGATACCGCTTGGCGGTGCTTTTCGTGAATTGCTTCTATCTGCGTAACCGTGGCCTGAATCTCGTCTAATTCATGAGCTGCCTGCTCCAAGTCGCCACGAACTAGCTCCAAGTCATCACGCGTCTGCAAAATATTGAGACCACGCGTTGCCCGCTGTGTGCGAGCTAGCTCTTGTTTAATCTTAGGGAACTGTTTTTTTGATAGCTGTTCGTATCGGACCATCTCCTGTTGAACTTGTTGAGCGGCTGGACCGGTTAATCCCAGTTGCTGTCCATGATGAAGGGCGTGAACAACCGGTGACTTGCGCAACCGATTCAGTTCCCCTTCCATTGCCGTTACCTGCTTCAGAGAACGACGCTGATAGATCACAACTGCTAGGTAAATAATGACAATAATCACTAGAATCCCAATAATTACATTTAGCATGTTTTCCCAACCTTACTTAATAAAGATATTGAGTTACTACTTTAATGCCGATTATATCATAAATCCGCCGTCAACCAGCGGATAGTTTTAAATCAACTCGGTTTTTAAGCCCTTATTTGACTTTTATTGTTTGTAATTATAAAATTATAAATGTGTAAAATAATGCAGCAGTACATGGTAAGGTCGTCAACATGTCGTTGCTATCCAACCCGATAGTTTGATTAGTACCCACATCGGCTGCTGTGGTGAACATCCCAAGCGATATGCACGAATACTAAGTGTACATTGATTATTTTACTCCAAATTATTTATTGGAGGATTTTTTTATGTCTCGTTATACAGGTCCAAGCTGGAGAATTTCTCGGCGATTAGGTATCTCACTTTCAGGTACTGGAAAAGAATTACAACGTCGTCCTTATGCTCCTGGTGTTCATGGTCAAGGTCGGCGCCAAAACATTTCCGAATACGGTTTACAACTTCGGGAAAAGCAAAAGATGCGTTACATGTACGGTTTAACCGAACGGCAGTTTTACTCTCTATTCTTAACTGCTGGTAAGATTCGAGAAGGCCGACATGGTGATAACTTTGAGATTATGTTGGAACGGCGTTTAGATAACGTTGTCTATCGTTTGGGATTAGCAACTACTCGTCGTCAAGCACGACAGTTGGTAAACCACGGTCACATTACCGTCGATGGTCAACGAGTTGATATTCCTTCTTATGAAGTGAAGATTGGCCAAGTTATCGGCGTTCGAGAAAAATCCAAGACTCTTAACATCATCCAAGAAGCAGTTAAGGACGTTATTAGTCGCCCTGCCTTTGTTTCTTTCGATGCTGATAAGCTCGAAGGTTCATTGACTCGCTTCCCTCAGCCTGATGAACTTAACGCTAATATTGATACTTCGCTAGTGGTTGAATTCTACAACCGGTAAGTCGAACTCAGCAAAAAAGCGGCTCTCAATCGAGTCCGCTTTTTTTGTTGTTAATGATACAATTAAGAAAACCACCTCAAAGGAGCTTAATAATTATGGCAGACGCAGATGAAGTTCAAAATCGGTTAGAACAATCAATGAATGGGACAACTCCCAAAATCAATCCCGACGAGCAGCGAACCTATCTGGGAACTTTTCGAGAACGGGTTGCTCTCACAATTACAGTCAGTCAGATAACCAATCCCCAAGCCTTAGCCGCCGCTGAACAGGTAATTAATGATCATCCAGACTATGTCATGCTCATCAATGGAAACCTTTCCCCTGAGCAGCAATCCCCCTACCTGAAATTAGCAACAACGCATAACGTTAAATTCACCCTCAAAACTGATCAAATTTATGCAATTGCTCCTGATAAAAATGCAATTGTAATTGCTGCAGATCATGCCATTAATCTAGCTGAAGTTGCCTTTAAAGCTTCCGCTACCACAACGGCTTCGGCGCAACCTGCTACCCATAAATCAATTTGGCAACGTTTATTTCATAAATAAGAAAGGACTTTTATGCAACAACCCCTTGCCTACCGCATGCGACCTAACAAGATAGAAGAAATCGTCGGTCAAAAAGACTTAGTGGCGCCTGGTAAAATTATTAATCGGATGGTCACCGCTAAATTACTGTCTTCCATGATTTTGTATGGACCACCTGGAACGGGAAAAACTAGTATTGCTAGTGCCATTGCCGGTTCATCAAAGTATGCCTTTCGCATCTTAAATGCTGCCACTGACACTAAAAAAGATCTACAGATCGTTGCTGAAGAGGCAAAACTCAGTGGTACGGTGGTTTTAATGCTTGATGAAATTCATCGATTAGATAAAGCGAAGCAAGATTTTTTATTACCCTTATTAGAAAGCGGTCAAATCATCTTGATTGGCGCAACGACTGAAAATCCCTACATCAATATTAGTCCCGCCATTCGTTCCCGTACTCAAATTTTTCAAGTTCATCCGCTTGAAAGCCACGACATTGAAACAGCAGTCATGCGCGCCCTCCACGATAAGGAAAAAGGGCTTGGTCAAGAACCGATCCAGTTAGATCAAGCGGCTCTAAATTTTTTGACTCACAGTACTAACGGCGATCTCCGTAGCGCTCTAAATGCCCTTGAATTAGCGGCTAAATCAACCCCTAAAACAAACACTGGAAAAATTCATCTGCAATTGGCAGATATCGAAGCTTGCCTACAGAAAAAAGCCCTAACCCAAGATAAAAATGGAGATGCTCACTATAATGTTTTGTCAGCTCTTCAAAAATCAATTCGCGGCTCCGATGTCAATGCTGCTTTACATTATGCCGCTCGGTTATTAGAGTCTGGCGACATCAACTCCCTTACTAGACGGCTGTTAGTGATCGCATATGAAGATATTGGTCTGGCCAATCCCGCTGCGGCTGCAAGGACCGTCTCAGCAGTTACCACCTGTGATCGGATTGGATTACCAGAAGCTCGGATTCCAATTGCAGACACCATTATTGAACTCTGCTTGTCACCAAAATCAAACTCTGGGATCCAAGCGATTCAAGCAGCCACCGAGCGCATTAAGCATGGGGACTACGGTGAGATTCCCGCTCATCTGCGAGACACGCACTTTCAGGGCGCTAAGCAGTTGGGACATGTCGGTTATCAATATCCCCATGATTTTCCAAACGACTGGGTCGCCCAACAGTACCTACCTGACCGCATCAAAAACGATCAGTACTACAAACCAAAACAAAATGGTAAATTTGAACAAGCATTAGCGCTTCAATATCAAAAATTGCGAGCAGCTCAGCGAAAGGAATAGAGAGATGGCTTTAAATGCTCTTGTGTTTTTATTTTCATTTTTATTAGCCGCTAACGGCATCTTTTTTCTTACTCACCAAAACAAATCATTTTTATTATTCTATCCGCAGAACCAGCCAGCCCTCCAACAAATTTTAAAAATCAGTGGCAGTGCCCTCTTGCTGATTGCTGTCATTGGAATTTTGGCTGCCCTATTGCAGAGTACCAGTTTAACTCTCATTGTCTTGATCCTGGGCTGTATTGGTTGTGTGGTTCCGGAACTTTTAATTATTCAATTTATGAACAAAAAATAATTGTGGTAAAGCAACGAAATTTGCATTACACTGATGGTATTAAATAGTGAGGTGATTAATCATGTTACAAGAATACGCGAACATCTTGGTTCCTGTTGATGGTTCTTACGGCGCTGAAGCTGCTTTTGAAAAAGCCATCGCCGTGGCAAAACGTAACAATGCTCATTTACACATTGTCCATGCCATCGATACAAGAACTTTTCAGGATATTTCTAGTTTCGACACCGAAATTATCAACGATGTCACTAGCGAAAGCAAAGAACGTTTAGAAAAATATGTAAAAGAAGCCCATGCTGCTGGGATCCAGCAAGTTGATTATTCGATTGAGTATGGTGCTCCTAAAACGATTATCGCCAAGGATCTGCCTAAGCAAATGCAAACTGATCTCATTATGATTGGAGCAACTGGCTTGAATGCGGTTGCCCGCCTACTAGTCGGTTCGGTCACTGAGTATGTAACAAGAAATGCCCAGTGCGATGTACTCGTCGTCCGGACGACGATGAAGGGTGATTCCATTTCTGCCAAACAAGCTAGTAAAAAAGTCGAATAATTGTTAAAAATCCGCTTAGAAATCACTCTAAGCGGATTTTATTTTAACTTTCACAACAAAGCTTGGATAATTTACGCTGCAGGTGTTTTAGATTAACTGCTGTTGGTAAAAAATCAAGTCCCGCTGCCCTTGACAAATCAGTCTGAGCGCCTTGTTGCTGATCCAACAGCCGATGGCTCAACCCACTTAAATAGTAAAGCTCAGACAAGCCATAATCCGAGTATTGTTGCTGTAACAACTGGAGAGCTAACCGACATTCACGCTGTGCCAGTTGCGGTTCTTGTAGTTGCAGCGCAAACGCAACAATCGAAACCGACAACCGAATGCTATCAAATAATTCCTGTTGCGTTTTCAAACTGGTAAAACTGAGCTCTAAATATCGGCTTGCTTGCGTAATCGATCGGTGAGTTTGTTTGGAAAAACCCAGCCGCTGATAAGCAACTGTCATTCCAAAATGACTCCAGCCTAACAGCAGTTGATCAATAATCTTTTGCTGATTTTGTAGTACTTGACTAAAATTCATAGTTGCATCATCTAAAGATCCGTCAGTAAACAACTGGCAAAATCCTAGAGCGCACCAATAACGTGCTCGCAGTAAGGTCCCCTCTAAATTTTCAAATTTCAACTGGATTAACCGTCGTTGGGCTCGATGAAAACGATAGGTTAACAAGTCCAGCTCGATTTGATTTAGTTGCCGAACCCCATAATGATAATTTGTTTCCTTTTCTAACTCTTGCAGTTTGATTTGAAGCCGCTCCAATAAGACAGGCACAATCGTCCATTTATTAAAGCAGCCATTATTCTCAAGTGCACTGATTGTCGTCTGAGTACAAATCCCTTTTGCCAATTCTGCTTGTGACATGTGTAGTTCTTGGCGGTGTTGCCTGACTAATTTTCCTAAGCGCTGCAACACTGCTGGTGAGGGTAAAAGCACGATTTTTAATTCCTTTCTGCATAAATTAGCCAGATGGCAATAAAAGTTATAAAATTATAAATAATTTTTCCATCAAAAATTATGAAAGTAACTCAAACTAATGTCAATGTGTTTTGGTAAGTAAACCTGGCTATTGATAACTACGCCAAGCCTCTGGTCTTTGATGTAATTATTCTTTCTGATTATTAAAAAAACCACTATCAGCAGACAGTGGTTTTTTTGGTTGAAAAACATTTCATTATCTTGATCGGTAGACTTTCTTTTGGTCCCCTTGTTTTAACGGTTTAAAGTCATGCAGAAGCTTTTGTTGCCGAACAAACTCATCTTGAGCCAGCTGAATCAATCGATCAATTAATTCTGAGTAACTAATCCCAGAAGCCTCCCAGAGTTGTGGATATAGTGAAATATTGGTAAATCCAGGAAGTGTATTTACTTCACCAAAATAAGGTGTCAGGTTTTTGGAAACAAGAAAGTCAATCCGGGCCATCCCTTTTAATTCGAGTTCTCGGTACGCTTTAAGCGCCATTTCCGTGATTTCTGCGGTTACCTCATCTGGCAATTGAACTGGAATGGTGAATTCAACCTGGCTAGCATCCACAAACTTATTATCATAGGTGTAAAAACCATCATCCTTTGGTACCTTAATTGCTCCTAATTTGGAAGCCTGGGGATGTTCATTGCCAAGAATCGAAATCTCGACTTCTTCTGGACCTTCAATTGCTTCTTCAATCAGAATCTTATCATCGTAACGAAAAGCATCTTCGAGTCCTGCTTCATATTGATCCTGATTATTAATCTGATGAATCCCAATGGAAGAGCCCTGGCGAGCCGGTTTGAGAAAGAGGGTTGTTGAATTCAAGTGCTCCGTCAGCTGCTGATAATTCCACTGACGCCGGTTAGCCGCCGTAATCAAAACATATTTGGTATTACGAACTCCACATTCATTTAATAATTTTTTCGTAATATCCTTATCGTAAGCCATCGCAGAAGCCATTGTTCCACTACCAACGTACGGAGTCTTTAACAATCGCAATAATCCCTGAATGGTTCCATCTTCCCCCAAATTACCATGAATAATGGGGAAAAAGACATCAATCTTTTTTACGCTGTTTAGCTCCATAATCGGAGCTAGGGGGAAATCAGCTGATTCCTGCTGGGCATTAGCAATCACCTGTTCTTCACTTTCACCAGCAAAAACCTTGCGTGAATCTGCATCACTCAAAATGATCCCTGAACGAGTTACTAAAAAGAGGCTCACATCATACTTGTTCTGATCCATAGCATCATATATATTATGAGCTGATCGCTTTGAAACATCATGTTCGGACGAGTCGCCCCCAAAAATTAATGCTACATGTAATTTGTTCGTCATTGCTTTTCTCCTTCTTACCATTCGCATATTCTAGAACCCTAAGTATACCACCCCACCACAAAAGACGCATTAAAAAAATAACCCTCTAAATTGATCAATTCAATCTAGAGCGGTTACTTTTAAGAAAATTGTTTTTCGGTACTGAACATCGAGCTTTGATTATGATACTGCATTGACATAATTAGCCCAATTCCAATCATGTTACCAATCAGAGCGGATCCTCCTTGGCTAATAAATGGTAATGGAATCCCTGTCATGGGAATTAGGTCAATGCTCATGCCAATATTTTCAACCACATGGAACAGAATCATCATAATGACACCAGTAGAAATATAAGCATAAAAGACATTTTTAGTCTGGAAAGTCACCTTGATCATCTCATAGATTAATAAGAAGTACAGTAGAATTAATAACGTGCCACCAACAAAACCAAAATTTTCTCCCATCACGGAAAAAATCATATCGGATTCTCGTACAGGTACATATACCTTTGAGACGTTAAAACCCGTCCCGGTTAATCCCCCAGAACCAACTGCTTTCATACTTTGCCACAATTGAAAGCCCTGGTTACTAGAATCAGAAGCTGGATGTAACCAACTGTCAATTCTTGCAAACTGATAATCCTGAAATCCCAAATGACCTAAAAATACCCGTCCCGGTTTAGTGGCCACCAATGCAACCGCGGTTGCGACCATTGCTATGAACAATAGAATCCCCGGTCCTAAGATTTTCCAACTAATTCCGGAAACAATGAGCAATCCCCCAAGGATCGCCAAAAATACTACGGTCGTACCAAAATCATTTTGTAATCTTAATAGTATGACAATCGGTAAGGTCCACAAGAGCAGCTTACCAATTAACTTCCAGTCCCCCCTGATCGTGTGAACCGGCTGGTTGTGATTATGTTCCGTAATGACCTTGGCCTCCATCAAAATGTAGGCCGGCTTCATAATTTCGGAAGGTTGAAAAGTAAACGGTCCAATTGCAAACCAACTTTTGGCTCCTGTTTGCACAAAATACGAACGACTATACAAAAATAATACGGCAAACAATAAAAACAGTCCCACCCCATAGGCATACGGAACCAGTTTCCAGAGCTGCTCAGAATCAAATTGCATAATCACTACGATGGCAATCGTCCCAATCGCATACCAAATCAACTGTGAAACAACTGCTTTAACCACTGAAGTAGTTCCTGTGTCATGCGAAGCGGCGACATAAATTGAGCCTAGCCCAATCAAAGCCAGCATTAGCACACAAAAAATAATGCTCCAATCAATCCGATTATCAGTTGTTACTGATCCTCTTCGAAACAAACTGAACACCCCTTAATATGCTGGTTAACGTTGATGCAGATTATATTCACTTACCACTTGTTGCAGCGCTGCCGCACTAGTTTTTTCATGAAAATGACGATCGCCAACCACACAATCAAAACGATCCGCTTGCTGTGTGATGACCCCAATTGTCTCATTTTTAATCTGCACCAATTGTTGGTTTTCTTGGTTTGGGTCAGCAAGCACGCGAACCTCAATCTTTTTTTCTTTTTTGGACATTAAACTAATTTCCCTTCATCTTTTTACGTTTTTGGCGGGTTTTTTCTGAACATAAACTAAAGGTGATCGGTACGGGATCAAAACCACCGTGCACAAATGGATTACAACGTAAAACCCGTGCACTTGCCATCAAGCTCCCTTGCAACGCTCCGAACCGTTTAATCGCTGTCAGCGCGTAGTTCGAACAAGTTGGAAAATAACGGCAACGAGCTGGTGTTCGTTTCGAAATAGCCGTTTGATACCAAGAAATCAATTTAATTAATATTGGTTGCAAAAGTTCACCTAAGCTTTACGATTTCCAAATAAATTGAATCGGCGTCGTTGTTTTTGAGGCTGGCTTTTACTCATATGGTCTAGAAGAACCCCCGCACCCTTGGCGACGTTTTCTAAGGGATCCTCAGAAATCACCACTGGAACGGTTAATTCATCAGAGATCACTTGATCAAGATCCGCTAGCATCGAGCCACCACCGGTTAACATGATACCGCGATCAATGATATCAGCTGCTAACTCGGGTGGAATGGTTTCTAAGACGTTTTTAGCCCCGTTCACAATTTGCTCAATCGTTCCAGCTAACGCCGTTGCAATCTCTTTGCTAGTAATCGTAACCGAAATTGGCATCCCCGTGACCGCATCACGACCCCGTACATCCATATGCTGGTCATTTGAACTAGAAGCTTTAGCAGTTCCAATCGTTTTTTTGATTTTTTCCGCCGTATGCTCACCCGCTACAATCTTATGATGTTGTTTCATGTAGTCAATAATATCTTGATTCATCACATCTCCAGCAATCTTAAGCGATTTGCTAGCGACAATGTCACCTAATGAAACTACAGCAATATCAGAAGTTCCTCCCCCAATATCAATGACCATACTACCAGTTGGTTGGAAAATATCCATTCCGGCCCCGACCGCTGCAACTTTGGGTTCTTCCTCTAAGAAAACTTCGCCACCAACTGCTTTTTGCGCTGCTTCAATAATTGCTTTACGCTCAATATTCGTAATATTAGTTGGTGCACAGATCATTACCTTGGGTTTTGAAACAAATCCCTTTACATTTAGTTTACTAATAAAATGAGTCAGCATCTCTTCCGTAATGTCAAAATCAGAGATGACCCCATCTTTTAATGGGCGAATTGCTTTGATATTTCCTGGAGTCCGACCAACCATCTCGTAGGCTTCTTTACCTACTGCTAAGACCTTGTTTGTCTTGGTGTCCACGGCAACAACCGACGGTTCGTTCAAAACAACACCCTTGCCAGTAACAGCCACCAACACATTGGCCGTTCCTAAATCAATCCCAATATCTTCAGCCATTTAAAATTTACCTCCATTAAAAATTACTCAAGACCATTATACCATAGCGAAAAAACAATCCCTCCTAGTCCTGAGGATCGTTTATCCGCTTAACATTGGCACCCAAATTACTAAGTTTCTGTTCCAATTGATAGTAACCGCGGTCTAAATACTGTAGGTTGGTCACAACTGTTTCTCCTGAAGCAACCAAACCAGCCAAAACCAACGCCGAAGCGGCACGCAAATCGGTGGCTGCAACTTCAGCCCCTTCAAATTTCGTCGGTCCATGCAAAATTACGCTATCACCCTTAATTTCATATTTTGCATTCATCCGGCGAAGCTCATCTAGATGCATAAACCGATTTTCAAAAACATTTTCAGTTAAGGTACTAACTCCGTTCGCAGCCAACTGCAAAACCGTCATCTGGGGTTGTAAATCCGTGGGAAATCCTGGATAGGGAGCCGTTTCAACCTCGACTGGTAAAAGTTCATCTGGCCCAATAATCCGTAGACCAGTTGCTTCTGCCGTCACCGTAACTCCCATTTCTCGTAGTTTAGCAATCAATGGCTGATTATGATTACTGATGGCATCTTTTACAAGCACATTCCCCTTAGTTAGCGCCGCAGCAACCATAAAAGTTCCTGCTTCAATCCGGTCTTGGACGATTCGATGGTTAGCTCCATGGAGCGCTGCTACCCCCTCAATTTCGAGCGTATCCGTCCCAGCTCCAGTAATTTTAGCTCCCATTTCGGTCAGCAATTCTGCTAAATCAATGATTTCGGGCTCACGGGCAACATTTTGGATCACCGTTTTACCAGCAGCTAAAGTCGCAGCCATCATGATATTCTGGGTTGCACCCACACTTGGAAAATCAAAATAAATCATAGCTCCATGAAGTCCATCAGGAGCAGTGGCATCAACATATCCCTCATGAAGTTCAATTTGCGCTCCCATCGCTTCAAAGCCCCGCAAATGAATGTCAATCGGACGTGAACCAATTGCACAACCACCTGGTAATGCAACTCGAGCATGCCCTAAGCGGGCTAAGAGTGGTCCTAAGACGACAATGGAAGCTCGCATCTTCGAAACATATTCAAATGGTGCTTCAAAATTTAGCTGACCAGTCGCATCCAAAGTAATCTGATGCTGCGCCTCTTCAAAATCTGCGTGAACCTGTAAACTTCGCAATACGTCATTCATCACATATACATCTGACAAAATAGGACAATTTGTCAGACTTGTTTGACCGCTACTAGCCAAAATTCCGGCCGCCAAAATCGGTAAAACTGCATTTTTTGCTCCTTCAACGTTCACGGTTCCCGTCAAAGGATGACCACCTTGCACCACGATTTTATCCATAATTAATTTCTCCTAATCGCCTTAAAATAATAACGTTAAATTTCTAAGATTGTCGATAAAGGAGAGGAAAAATGAACTGCAGGTAAATCCAATCACGATTGCTAATAAAACAATTAAAATCTTTCCTTGGCGTTCCTGAATGGGTAAAAATCGTTCAAAATGAATTCCCTGAATGGCCCAAAAAGCAATTCCTACGAAAAACAACTGACAAATAACCCCGATTAACGCCTGCATTCCAAATACATTCATTGCCGATTCCTCCACTTTTTCTAACGTTCATTTTAGCATAGTATCAATCACTTGTCCGAGTTTAGCGATAGTGCCCCTCGCTGAAATAACCCCAACTACAGCAAAAAAACACTTTTGTTGTAAGAACCTGCTAAACATTGATCAGATTCCTAACGAAAGTGTTTTTTAGTCCAATTGCAAACCCTATCTGCGATTTGCAACGTTAATTCGGTTTAAAGCCCGTTGCAGTGCTACTTCAGCTCGGTTCATCGTATCAGTATCATGTAAATTACGAGCTTTTTCGAGTTCATGTTCGGCCCGTTCCTTAGCATTGGCAGCCCGATTTACATCAATCTTATTCTTGGGTTCCGCACTATCAGCGACAATCGTCAACTCATTGTTTGAAAACTCAATGAAACCACCATTAACTGCAAGAATATCAGATTGTTGATCCCCAAATTTGAAGATAGCCGGTGCAATTTTCAAAGCCGCAATGACCGGAATATGATTAGGCATGATTCCTAAATCCCCAGATTTAGTTTGCACAACTGCTAATTCAACGTTTTGATTGGTATATTCTTCACCATCAGGGGTAACGATACTAACTGCTAATACTGCTTTATCAGCCAATTAGATCCCTCCTTACTGGTTAGCTTGTTGACTAGCCTTGTACTTATCAACAACGTCTTCAATGGGACCACAGTTTCTAAAGAAATCTTCGGGAATATAGTCGTATTGACCATCCAAGATCCCCTTAAAGCCAGCCACGGTATCCTTAACAGAAACATATTTTCCAGCAACCCCCGTAAAGGTCTCGGCAACTGAGAATGGTTGTGACAAGAAAAATTGAATCCGACGAGCCCGACCAACAATGGTTCGTTCTTCATCCGACAATTCGTCCATTCCCAGAATTGAAATAATATCTTGCAACTCACGATACCGCTGTAAAACATGCTGAACTTCACTGGCTACATTAAAGTGCTCTTCTCCAATAATCTCTGGATCAACCGCTGAAGAAGTAGAAGCTAACGGATCAACCGCTGGGTAAATTCCTTGTTGAGTCAGCGAACGCTCCAGATTAGTCGTAGCATCCAAATGCGCAAAAGTTGTTGCAGGAGCCGGATCAGTATAATCATCAGCTGGCACGTACACCGCTTGAATCGAGGTAATGGCACCCTTTTTAGTGGAAGTGATTCGTTCTTGTAGCTGCCCCATTTCGGTTGCTAACGTTGGTTGATACCCAACCGCCGATGGAATCCGACCTAAGAGGGCTGAAACTTCCGTCCCGGCCTGCGTAAAGCGAAAAATATTGTCAATAAAGAGCAATACATCTTTACCAGCCTCATCACGAAAGTACTCGGCAATCGTCAAACCGGTCAAGGCGACCCGCATTCGTGCACCAGGCGGCTCGTTCATTTGTCCATACACCATGGCGGTCTGGTCCAAAACACCCGAACCTTTCATTTCAAAGTACATATCATTACCTTCACGGGTTCGTTCACCGACTCCGGTAAACACGGAAATTCCGTTGTGCCCCTGGGCAATGTTATGAATTAATTCTTGAATTAAAACGGTCTTACCAACTCCAGCTCCACCGAATAATCCAACTTTTCCACCCCGAATATAGGGCGCTAATAAGTCAATAACCTTGATTCCAGTTTCAAGAACCTCGGCAGACGGATTAATATCATCAAATTTGGGGGCATCCCGATGGATTCCCCACCGAGTTGCTTCTGGTCCAAATTCAGGTCCACCATCAATCGTCTCTCCAAGGACGTTAAATACTCGACCGAGGGTCTCCTTACCAACCGGAACTTCGATTGGAGCTCCGGTATTATCAACCTGCATTCCACGCTGTAAACCATCAGTTCCGTCCATGGCAATCGTTCGTACCACACCGTCACCAAGTTCCAAGGCTACTTCAGTCACCAAAACCTGATCATTGCCTTTTTGTACACGTAATGCATCGTTAATTTTTGGCAAATCGCCATCGAGAGGAAATTCAACATCAACAACTGGACCAATTACTTGGACAACTTTACCAGTATTCATTATGTGCTAATCCCTCCTATCTTTAGTGATTCAAAGCCTCTTGACCACCTGTAATTTCAGTAATTTCTGTCGTAATGGCTGCTTGCCGAGCCCGGTTATAGGTCAACTGTAACCTAGAAATTAAATCATCTGCATTTTCTGTAGCTGATTTCATTGCCATCGAGCTCGAAGAATGTTCGGAAGTCTTAGCATCCAAAATTGCTCCATAGACCAGACTCTCGGCATACTGTGGCAAGATTGACTGTAAAACTTCCGACTCAGTTGGTTCAACTTCGTACTCAGCCGACAAAACCTGTGCACGAACATTGGATCCAGCGCCATTAGCTCCTTGCATACTTTCCTCTACAGATTCACGATCCATGGGCAAGAGACGCTCCGTTACAAAATCGGCCCGAACTCGGTTTACAAAGTGCTCGTAACAAACATAGAGTTCGGTATAAACACCGTCATCATACATCTGAGTTACTGTCTTCACAATTTCCTTTACCTCGGTAAAGGTTGGAATGTCAGAAACGCCCCGATATTCATAAACAACGTTTTCGTTATTTTTCTTGTAAAAATCAGCACCAGTACTACCAACGGCCATTAATACGTAATTATCTTTGTTAGGTGTATGGGATTTAATGAAATTATTCGTTCCACGTAATACGTTACTGTTATAACTACCAACCATCCCACGATCAGAGGTAATTACCAAATAGCCGGTCTTAGTCGGTCCGGTTTGCGGTTGTTTTGGCTTTTGCTTGTCAAGCATATGTGTTTCTGCAAGATGCATCACAACGGCTTTAATCTTCGCCACGTATTCATTGTACGTTTTGGTCTGTCCCTGAATCTGATTTAGCTTAACCGTCTGAACCATTTGCATTGCGTCAGTAATCTGGCGCGTACTCTTGGTCGATGCTATCCGATGCTTAATTTCATTCATTGAAGCGGCCATGTTTCATAACCTCCCTTCACTTATTGCTTTGCACTAGCAGGTGTCGAAGGTTTAAAAAGCTCCATAAATGATGAAACAGCTGCTTTCAGTGCATCTTCATCAGGTAACTTCCCAGTTGTTTTGATTTGCTGTAACAAATCAGCATGGGAATCATCAAAATTATGGAAAAGTTCGGTTTGAAAACGTAAAACGTCATCCACCGGTAATTTATCAAGATATCCATGGGTAAGGCAGTAAAGAATTAATACCTGTTTTTCTACTGGGATTGGATCATGCAATTTTTGCTTCAAAACCTCAACGGTGCGGGCTCCTCGATCAAGCTTACTGCGCGTAGCTTCATCAAGATCAGACCCAAATTGTGCAAAAGATTCGAGCTCATGATAAGAAGCCAAGTCAATTCGCAGGGTCCCCGCAACTTTTTTCATAGCTGGAATCTGAGCGTCACCACCAACTCGAGATACGGAAGTTCCCGCATCAATCGCTGGGCGGTCGCCAGAATAAAACATGTCTGAATTTAAGAAAATCTGACCATCAGTAATGGAAATCACATTGGTTGGAATGTAGGCTGATACATCTCCCGCCTGAGTTTCGACGATTGGGAGCGCTGTCATCGAACCACCCCCAAGTTTATCATTCAGCTTAGCTGCTCGTTCCAATAACCGCGAGTGGGTGTAAAAAATATCTCCTGGATAAGCTTCTCGACCAGGTGGCCGTCGTAAAATCAAGGAGAGTTCCCGATAAGCATTGGCCTGCTTCGTTAAATCATCAAAAACAATCAGGACATCGCGACCCTTATTCATAAAATACTCACCCATGGCCGCCCCGGCATAAGGAGCAACATAGAGCAGTGGTGCTGGCTCTGATGGTCCTGCCGTGATAACAATGGTGTAATCTAAGGCTCCAAAGCGCCGAAGAGTTTCAACCTGTTGCTTAATGGTTGAATCTTTTTGACCAATGGCTACATAGATACAAATCATATTTTGATCTTTTTGATTAAGGATCGTATCAACTGCAATCGAAGTTTTACCGGTCTTTCGATCCCCAATGATTAGTTCTCGTTGACCACGACCAATCGGAACTAGCGCATCAATCGCTTTAATTCCGGTTTGTAGCGGTTGGTCAACTGATTTACGCTCCATGATTCCAGGTGCTTTGTGTTCAATAGGAGCAGTTTTTTCTGTCGTGATCTGACCTTTCCCATCGATTGGCTGACCCAGAGAATTAACCACACGACCAACTAAATTTTCTCCGACGGGAACTTCCATGATGCGCCCAGTTCGCTTGACAGAATCACCCTCGCGAATCCCGGTATCATCACCAAGCACTACAATCCCAACGTTATTGCTTTCCAAGTTTTGAACCATTCCATAAACGCCGTTCTGGAACTCAAGAAGTTCTCCAGACAACGCATTATCAAGACCATAAGCTCGAACAACACCATCACCAATGTAAGTAACAATCCCTGTTTCTGCAACCGTTAACTCATCTTGGTAACCGTCTAATTGTTTCTTAATTAGTGCGCTGATTTCTTCAGCTTTAATGCTCATAAAAGTTTCACCTCTTTAATATCTGGATCTCAAGACAGCAACAACTGTCGCATTTGTTGAATCTTTGTCCGCACGCTACCATCAAAGACTACTCCCGCCGAATGTACTACTAAGCCACCAATTAGGCTTGGATCGACATTGACATCTAGGTTAACGTGCTGCACCTGAAGCCGTTTTGAAAGCGCTTGTGCAATTTTAGCCTGTTGCAGAGCATCCAGTGGCACCGCCGTTGCTACCGTGGCCCGGACAATGCCGTGTTCGTCATTATAGCGATCATTAAATTGATCTACGACCGCAACCAAATCATCAATACGACCATAATCAAACAACATCTGCACCATTTTAGAAACAGATGGGGTATCAGCTGCTGTCAGCAGGGGGTTTAAAAGTGCTACTTTTTGTGAATGAGTTAAGCCAACACTCGTTAATGCTTGTACCAAGGTTGGATTAGCTGTAAAAACCGACTTTAATGCATTTAAATCGGCTTGCCCCGCTGAAATTTGATTGTTAGCACTCAAGGTTTCATATAATGCCTTAGAATAGCGTTTGGCAACGTCTAGTTTACTTAGACTCATGACTACCCAACCCTTCAATGTAAGAATCAATCAAAGCTTTTTGATCGGCAGCAGTAAGATTCTTTTGGATGATTTTGGAAGCAATCTCAATAGATAAGTCTGCGACATTATTTTTGGAATTAACCAGTGCATCTTGTTGCTGTTGTTGAATGTCTTTTTGAGCATTAGCTTTCAGTGTTTGGGCATCCGCCTGCGCAGTACTAATAATTTCTGCACGTCGGTTATCACCAGACTGTTGCGCCTGAGTGATAATATCACTTGCCTCAGCCTGGGACTGCTGTAAGGCAGCCTGCCGCTTTTTTTCAAGAGCCGCCGCATTATTGCGAGCTGTCTCGGCTGAGTCAATGTCAGACGAAATCTTATCAGCTCGATTTTGCATCAGTTGCGTGATGGGCTTCCAAGCAACCAGTTTAACTATCCACATCAAGATGATAAAGAGCACTGCATAAAAAAGTGCATCACCGATGTTAAAAGTTGCTCCAACAATCAAATGTGTAAACATCTATTGACACCTCCTTTGTAATTAATTAAGGCGCCGCTATTACTTGTTGATTACTAGCATAGCAATAACGAAGGCCAAGATTGGCATAACTTCGATTAAGGCAACCCCAATAAACATGTTCGTTCGCAAGGTGTTACTAAGTTCAGGCTGACGAGCCATCCCTTCAAGCATTTTTGAAATTAAAATTCCATCACCAATCCCAGCACCAATTGCGGCACCAGCCATAGCAATTCCAGCAGCAATAGCTCCCATTGTTAGTCCTCCTTTTTATTCCTCAATCGATAATTTTTGAGAAACATAAACACATGATAACGTTACAAAAACATACGCTTGGATACAGCCAATAAAGACCGAGAATCCTTGCCAAGCCAACTCTAACGGTACTGAGACCGCAAAGGTCAAAATTCCACCAGAAAAGGCTAATTTAGCAATTAGTCCTGCCAACAGTTCACCGGCAAATATATTACCGTAAACCCGGATTCCCAACGTCAAGAAGTTGGTCAACTCTTCCATTAAGTTAACTGGTAACAAAAAAGAAATTGGCTGCATATATGTCGCAAAATGACCCTTGTACCCCAATTTTTTCACACTTGAATACTGGGCCAGTAGCAGTGACATTAGTGCAAATGACATCGCTACAATTGGATCTGCAGTTGGGCTTTTAACATAGACCACTCCACCGATCTCAATATGTAGGAATAATCCTAGCAAATTGGATATCAGGATAAAGTAGAATAAGGTAAAGGCCCACAAACCATAACTGCGCGTTGAACCACTTGGCAGGGTTGATTTAACAATTCCATTTGTAAAATCAACCATTGCCTCAAGTAAGTTCTGCTTGCCACTGGGTTTCATTTGTAAATGACGCGAACAAATAAACACCAACCCTAAAACAATCGCGGCTACAATCACACCGGAAATCATGTTCCCAACGTTAAAAGTCAGCCCTAAAAATTGAAAAGTACGAGTTGCCTCCACTATTTATCACCTCTTTTGCCAATTAGCTAGTAACTGAGCAGCACGCAAATTCACATGCTACTAGTCAGTTATTTTAGATTCGACTTGAAAAAGACAAACCTAAAATTCAATGAGAATGATACCACCAAATCGCAGAAAACACAAAGCAATTATTTTGCAAAATCAGTGACTTGAGTGCATTTATAAAAAGGCAGAATCACAAGATTCTACCTTAGAAAATTATTTTGTTCCAAACAGGCGATCACCTGCATCGCCTAATCCCGGAACAATGTATCCATTGTCAAGTTTTTGATCAAGTGCTGCTGCGTAAATATCAACATCCGGATGCGCCGCCTCTAGGGCTTGGACTCCTTCTGGAGCTGCTACTAAGCACACAAATTTAATGTTTTGGGCACCGCGCTTTTTCAGAGCATCAATTGCCATAATGGCCGAACCTCCTGTGGCTAGCATCGGGTCAACAACCAATACCTCCCGTTCTTCAATATCTGAAGGGAGCTTTACAAAATATTCATGAGGTTCAAACGTCTTCTCATCACGATACATCCCAATATGACCAACCCGGGCACTTGGAATCAAGTCTAAAATGCCATCAACCATTCCAATTCCAGCCCGCAAAATTGGAATAACTGCCACCTTTTTCCCAGCTAATTTTTGGGTGCGGGCTTTTCCCATGGGGGTCTCCACCTCAACATCCTTCAATGGCATATCTCTTGTAACCTCAAAGGCCATTAAGTTAGCAATTTCGTTTACGACCTCGCGAAATTCGTTGGTTCCGGTATTTTTATCTCGAATAATGCTTAGCTTATGTTGGATCAACGGATGATCCATTACGTGAAACTTACTCAACCAAACCACTCCCCTTTCTTTCTAAACTGCTAGTAATTGTATCACAGGTTGCATACCGATTATCTCGTAATTGGATGGGCAGCACATAGCTGGTGTACTGACCGCTTGATTTCAGCTAAACCAGCTTGATCAGTTGGGTGTTCAACCGCTTGAATAATCAAGCGAGCAACCAAGCGGGTATCAGCTGTGTTAAATCCACGTGATGTAATGGCTGGGGTTCCCAAGCGTACCCCACTAGTAACAAACGGACTACGTTGCTCATTTGGCAATGCCTCTTTGTTAGTAGTGATATTAATTGAATCTAAGAGCGCCTGTGCCTCTTTTCCATTAAGAGTTGTCTTCGTTAAATCAATGGTCAGCAGGTGATTATCCGTCCCTCCAGAAACGACTCGAACTTCTTGCGATTTAGCAAATTCATCGGCCATTGCCTGAGCATTTTCGATCACTTGCTTTGTGTAAGCCGTAAAATCAGGTTGCAGTGCCTCATAAAAAGCTGCTGCTTTCCCCGCAATGACATGTTCCAAAGGACCACCTTGCGTGCGAGGAAAGACCGCTGAATTGATTTTTGCTCCGAACTTAGCTGTTGACAAAATCATTCCACCCCGTGGACCACGCAACGTCTTATGGGTTGTAGTGGTCACCACGTCTGCAATCCCAATGGGGCTTGGATGTTGTCCAGTGGCAACTAAGCCAGCAATGTGGGCCATGTCAACCATTAGATAAGCCCCCACGTCATCGGCAAGCTTGCGAAAAGCTGACCAGTCAATTGTCCGACTATAGGCAGATGCCCCTGCTACAATCATTTTGGGATGCACTTTTTTAGCCTGAGCTGCAATCGCTTCATAATCCAACCGTTCCGTTTGCGGATTCAATCCGTAGGCATAGGACTGATAGATCTGACCTGAAAAACTAACTTTCGCACCATGCGTCAGATGTCCCCCAGCATTAAGATCCATCCCCAAGATCACATCACCCGGTTTTAAAAATGCCGCATAAGCAGCTTCATTTGCTTGAGAGCCCGAGTGCGGTTGGACGTTAACGTATTCAGCTCCAAACAACTCCTTGGCACGCTCAATTGCCAAATTTTCCACGACGTCAATATTTTGACAGCCTCCATAGTAACGTTTGCCTGGATACCCCTCAGCGTATTTATTGGTTAAGACGGAACCTTGAGCGGCACGAACCGCATTAGAAACAATGTTTTCTGACGCAATTAGTTCGATCGTATCTTCTTGTCGGTGCTTTTCTGCTGTGATGGCATCCCATAATTCGGGATCATCGATTTGATAATCATATGCCATAGTCCTAACCTCATTTCATAAACCCTAGCAATTGTAGTTACAATAATTATAATGAAATAAAATGTTTCTGACCAGCTGCTTTTTCTAATCGATTCATATAAGCATCACCCAGTCCCGTCCGAGGAAAGGCGGTTACTAAGATGTGTTTAATCTCTGGCTGCAAATCAAATTGGCGCAATCCCGCAAATAAACGCTGACTCGCTGTATTAATATCAGTCCCCAGAGAAATAACGTGGGCATTCTTCGGCCATTTTCGCATGTTAATTTGTTGTTCAGTCGCAAGAACCCCCACTGGGTCGGATTGGGTTGCTATCCAAGCAGTGGCTGGAGTCCACTGTTGATCGTCATCGACGATCTGAACTGCCGCTGCAGGTGAATAGTGCGTATATTTCATTCCTGGTGCTTTCGGAATCTCCGTTTTGCCAACCAGTGGCTGTTGCTCTAAGACTTCGCCAAGAAGCGGCAGTAAGTCAGCACGTGTAACCGCTCCTGGTCGTAAAATCGTTGGCGTCTTTGCTGACATATCCAAAACCGTCGATTCAACTCCAACTTCCGTGGGTCCTGCATCGAGAATTCCAGCAATTTTACCGTGCAAATCATGATAGACATGTGCCGCTGTCGTTGGGCTTGGTTTTCCCGAAGTGTTAGCTGATGGCCCTACCAGGGGAAAGCCGGCAGCCTTAATCAATGCATTGGTCATGGGCTGTCGGGGATTACGAAAAGCAGCCGTAGATAGTCCTCCAGTTACAACTCCCGCAAGCGCTTGCGGTTTTAATTTCAAAATAATTGTCAAGGGCCCAGGCCAAAATTGATCCATTAATTTTTTAACCGTTGGCGTAAGCGTTGCGGCATACTGGGTCACTGTTTTAACGTCAGCTACGTGCACAATCAACGGATTATCGCTCGGACGCCCTTTGGCTTGGTATACTTTTTTGACGGCAGCCGTATTAGTGGCATCCGCCCCCAAGCCATAGACAGTTTCGGTCGGAAACGCTACCAACTCACCTGCTCGTAGTTGAGCTGCGGCAGCTGATAATTCTTGTGCGGTATAAATCTTTGTCTCCATTTTTAGACCTGCTCCTATCTCAGCTTCATTTTAATCATCCGATCATGACCTGCCAAATCTTGCTGCAACCCTATTTGCGCCGTTGGATTAGCCTGCTGCAATAACCTTTGGACAGCGACCCCTTGCCGATAACCAATTTCTAAATAGAGGGTTCCAGGTCTTGTCAAGTAAGTGGCAATCTCATTAGCAATGCGCTGATAAAAGGCCAATCCGTGATGAGAAGCAAACAACGCCTGGCTGGGCTCGTAGTCTAACACCTGCTGGTCCATTACCGTGCGCTCACAATTAGCAATGTAGGGCGGATTGCTGATAATAACTTCAAACCGTTGACCTTGCAAGGTTTGAAACAAATCACTTTCTTGCCAAGTCACATCCAATCCTAGGGCAGTGGCATTTTGACGGGCCACCTGCAAAGCTGCTTTTGAAATATCACTGCCCAGCACCTGCCAATTCGGCCGTTCATGTTTACAAGCCAAAGCAATTGCTCCACTCCCCGTTCCCAAATCGAGCAGTCGAAGACGACTAGTCCCATAATCATGCAACAACCAATCAACTAACTCTTCTGTCTCAGGACGAGGAATTAAAACCGCCGGGTTCACTTGCAATTCCAGCCCATAAAAAGGCGCCTGCCCTAAAATGTACTGAACTGGTTGTCCTTGACAAGCCTGGTGGACGACCTCTTCAAAATGATCCCGCTGAGTTGCCGACAACTGGGTCCGATAATTAGCCACTAAGGTGGTTAAATTCCAGCCCAAAAGTCCCTGAAGCAATTCTTTAGCAGCGGTTGGTTGCTGTCCACTTTGTTGTAAGGAGGCTGTAGCCCATTTCAACGCCGAAAAAACAGTTACCGGAAAATCAAGCTTCGGGATTGTCATTTAAATGTTCCAATTTATCGGCTTGATCAGAAACAATCAATGCATCGATAATTTCGTCCAAATCGCCATCTAAAATCTTATCGAGTTTATTGAGGGTCAAACCAATTCGATGATCAGTGACCCGATTTTGTGGAAAATTATAAGTTCGAATTCGCTCGGAGCGATCTCCCGTTCCAACAGCCGACTTCCGCTGGGCATTGTACTGGTCTTCCTCTTTTTGTTTGTAATAATCGTAGACTCGTGCTTTTAAGACCTTCATAGCTTTGGCCCGGTTCTGTTGTTGAGAACGTTCATCCTGCATCGCTACAACAATTCCAGTTGGCAGGTGGGTCATTCGAACAGCTGAAGAGGTCTTATTGATATGTTGTCCACCGGCTCCTGAAGAACGATAGACATCCGTACGGATATCTGCTGGATCAAGTTGAATGTCAACATCCTCTTCTTCAGGCATCACACCCACGGTTGCCGTTGAAGTATGAACCCGACCAGCTGATTCGGTTTCTGGAACCCGTTGCACTCGGTGTGCTCCGTTTTCATACTTCAACTTGGAATACACTTTTGAACCAGTAATCATCAATACGATCTCTTTAAACCCACCAACTTCAGTATCGGCTTCATCAATAATTTCAACTTGCCAATGCTGCTTTTCGGCATATTTAACGTACATATTATATAAATCAGCAGCAAACAAGCTAGCTTCGTCGCCACCAGCAGCCCCATGAATCTCCATGATGATATTTTTCTCATCGTTTGGATCAGTTGGAATTAACAATAATTTCAACTGATTTTCCAAGTCGGTCTTGGCTGTTTCCAATTCAGCAAGCTCACTTTTTACCATGGTACTCATCTCGTCATCCAGCTTTTCTTGCAAAAGCTCCTGATCTGACGCTAATTCATTCGTCACTTGCTGATAGCGGTTGTAAGTCTCAACCGTTTCTCGCAAACTTCCTTCTTCTTTGGACAGTTTCATAAAACGTTCCGTATCAGCGATCACTTCAGGATCACTAATTAATTCATTTAATTCGTCATAGCGATCAGAGACGGACTGTAATTTGTCGTAAATTTGTTTAGTCTGATCATCAGCCATACTATTCTCCTTTGGGGGTATTTATTGTGAGGGGTGGAGCCTGGTAATGTTTGCGACAAACTGGGTAGTATGCTTCGTTACCTCCAACCTGGACCTGTTCCCCAACGTAAACCGGACGATTGTCATGGACTCGTAGGTTCATAATTGCCTTATTCTCGCAAAACCAGCAGATGGTCTTCATCTCTTCTAGTTTATCTGCATACAACAATAATGCCCGCGAACCAGAAAATAACTGATTTTGAAAATCATTTTTCAGTCCAAAAGCCATGACGGGGATGTCCAGCTGATCAACGATGCGCGCCAAAGCTTTGACCTGGCTTTCAGTTAAAAATTGGGCTTCATCAACCAAAACACAACTTAAATGTGAACCACGTTGGTGGTGCTGCTCTTGAGCATTAGCAATAATCTCATAGGCATCTGCTGTTGGTGCTAAGGAATAGGCTCGACGTTTGGGACCAATTCGTGATTCAATCATCCCTGCGGTCGATCTAGTGTCAAGCGCACTGGTCATTAAAAAAACCAGTTTCCCTTGTTCTTCGTAATTGTGTGCCACTTTGATAATTTCAAACGACTTGCCACTATTCATCGCACCATAGCGGAAAAAAAGTTGTGCCAAAATATCACCTTTTTCTATGTTCATTCCTGTTTTATTATAGCTAATTTGCCCAGTTCGTGCAGTGATTATTTTTTACTAGTTCTACAAATGCTTTTTTAGGCGTAAGTCGGGTTTTATGCTAAAATCTTACATAATTGAACTCTACTAATCCTAGCAAAGGAAGTGAAACACCCATGTCGTTTAAAAGTAACCTAGCAACAATGGCAGGAAAATCTTCATATTGGTTTCTGCATAATTTTATGGGGGGTGGAAGCTCCTTACCCGGTAAAATCACAACCAAAATTGACCCAGATGTTTTGCATGAAATGGGCAAAAACTATGACGTCATCATTGTCAGTGGAACAAACGGAAAGACGTTAACGACCGCTTTGATTGTCCAAGTCCTCCAAGAAAAATATGATAAGGTTCTGACCAATAAAACTGGTTCAAATATGGTACAAGGAATTGTCTCTACTTTTCTAGAAAGCAGCCGGCCTACTGCTGGTAAAAAGGGAATTGCGGTTCTTGAAGTTGACGAGGCCAATGTCAAGCCAATTGTCGAGCAATTACGCCCGAAAATGTTTGTCCTAACCAACATCTTCAGAGATCAACTTGATCGCTACGGCGAGATCTACACTACTTACCAAAAAATCATCGATGGTATCAAACTGGCTCCTGATGCATTGGTTGTTGCTAACGGTGATGAAGCCATCTTTAACTCCAAAGATTTACCTAATCCACAAGTTTACTATGGAATTAAGCACCAAGCGGCCACAGACGACCGGAAAGCTGCTCCAAATACTGACGGAGTCCTATGTCCCGTTTGTCAGCACATTATCCATTTTCATTACATCACCTATGCCAACTTGGGAGATTACTTCTGTCCGCACTGTGGTTTCAAACGACCGGACCTTAAATTTAGCGTGAATGAAATCAGTGCAAAAACTCCAACTAACTCGCGATTTATGATTGATGGCCATGCTTATCAAATTGAAATTGGTGGAACTTACAATATCTATAATGCCTTAGCTGCTTATGCAGTTGGTCGCGAAGTCGGAATTAATCCCACTCAGATTAAACATGCTTTTGAGACTAACCAACGAATCTTTGGTCGTCAGGAAGAAATTAATGTTGCTGGCAAAGAAGTCACTATCATTTTGGTTAAAAATCCGGTTGGAACTAATCAGGTCATCGACCTCCTCGCAACCGAATCGGAACCCTTTTCATTTATTGGCCTCTTAAATGCCAACTACGCTGACGGTATCGATACCAGTTGGATCTGGGACGGCGAGTTCGAACGACTCCCTAATATGAACATCAAACAGTTTGAAACTGGTGGCAAACGTTATCGAGACATTACTTTACGGTTGCAAGTTGCTGGAGTGCCAGCTGAACAACATCGCATTCAACCGGACTTAGAAAAAGTAGTAGCAGATATTCCTAATATGCCTACTAAAAAAGTTTATATCTTAGCTACCTACACCGCCATGATGCAGGTTCGCGCAATCCTCACTAAAAAAGGTTATATCAAAGGAGTGAAAAAATAATGTCATTCTCAATTCGGGTTGCCCATTTATATGGTGATCTAATGAACACTTATGGAGATATTGGTAATATCCTAGTTTTGCAATTTTATGCTAAACAAATCGGAGTCACCGTTACTTCAAAAGTAGTTAGCCTCGAGGAAGATTTTCAGGCAGATGCATATGACTTTGCGGTTTTTGGTGGTGGACAAGATTTTGAACAAAGTATTGTTGCTAAAGATTTACAAACCAAAAAAAAGGAACTAATTAAATTTATTGAACAAAACAAACCCCTCGTAGCGGTATGTGGTGGTTACCAAATGCTAGGAAAGTACTACGTTGATGCCGAAGGACGTAAGCTTCCAGGAATCAGTGCTATGAATCACTATACCGAACAGCAACATGAACATCGGTTTATCGGTGATATTCTCATTAAAAATGCTGCCACGGGCCAAGAATATCATGGTTTTGAAAATCACCAAGGAGTTACTTATTTGGGTGAAAATGAGCACCCATTAGGAAAGGTTCTCAAGGGCTATGGAAATAATGGAACCGACGGAACCGAGGGAGCTGTCTACAAAAACACTACTGGAACTTATTTTCACGGTCCCATTATGGCTCGCAATGGTAACTTCGCTGTCCATATGATGTTTCAAGCGTTAGAAACCAAATATCCTGATACAGACTTTACGGAAATGAAAAACCAGGTTCAAATTTCTGGATATTAATAAAAAAACTTCCTGTTAGCTAACAGGAAGTTTTTTTAGAAAATGACAAGTAAATTATCGACTTTCTGACCGAAAAAGCACTATTTTCGAACCGAAATTACGGATGTTTATTTTTTTGACCAAATCTCTGCCAAATAGGTTTGCAAGAGTCGTTCTCGTGCCCATAAATAGCGTTCTCCAACAACTGGGTGGACCCGATTAGAAAGCAGAACCAAACCACTTTGCAGTTGCGGGACTAATACCAGCATTGTTCCAGTATAACCAGTTTGGCTCAGAAATTCTTGGCCATTAAAGTTGTTCAACTGCCATCCAAAGGAGCGACCCCCATCTTGCATCGGTGTTTGATCTTGGCTCAGACGATCCAAAGTTGCTGGGGTTAAAACGACTCCTGGTTGTCTAATTTGTAACATCCATTGCATAAAATGAACCAAGTCACACAGCGAGCTAAATAAGCCCGCTGAACCACAATTTTCCCCTAGTACCCTTGCTTTGGGATCATGCACTCGTCCCGCTAAGTTAGTATGGGTCTGCGGATCGTAGGTAGTCGGAACCGAGGACTTGGGATCGGGCTGAAAAGTTGAATCATGCATCCCTAACGGCTGCAATACCATTTGACTAATCAACGACTGAATCGGCAATCCCGTTATTTTAGTTGCCACCCATCCTAGAAAAATAAAGTTAGCGTCTTGGTAATGCATCTGGTTCCCTAGCAATGGTCCTGCTGACAGACCCAACAGCGCTGTTTTTAATTCTTGCGCATTCAGGCGATCTCGATTCGGGATGTAGCCACGGATGTCAGCCGTATGCGTTAAGAGGTGGCGGATTGTGACCCGTGGCGCATGCCATTCTGGTAAATAAGTAGTCAATGAATCGTCTAAATGTAAACGGTTCTGCTCAATTAGCCGTAAAATAACCGGAACCGTCCCCACCACCTTAGTTAATGAAGCAACGTCGTATAATTGCTCCGGGAGAAGTTTGGTTACCACCGGATCCCAACTTTTCTTCCCATGATAGTGCAGCGACGTCTGTTGACCTTGAATGAAAGCATACGAAACCCCTGGAACCAACTGATCTGCGGTTAAAGCAGCTAAAACCCCCGTGGTTTTTGGTAAATTCATGCTGATCCCCCACTTTCATTTACCAACAAAAAAAGTCGCTAGTTAGCGACTTTTTAATAGTTACCCGTACGAGACTCGAACTCGTAGCTCCGCCTTGAGAGGGCGACGTCTTAAACCAGTTTGACCAACGGGCAATAACACAACAATGTAATTCTACTTGGTTCCGCCTTGTCTGTCAACTAAAAATAATGTTTGACATTTATTGGCAATCAATGTAATATATTTATTGTACTTATTGGGTATTAGCCAAACTGGTAAGGCAGCGGACTCTGAATCCGTAATGTACTGGTTCGAGTCCAGTATACCCAATCTATTAGTTTCATTGGTCGTCATAACGCTTGTTATGGCGGCTTTTTTGTTGTTCTTGCCTAAATAAATTGTCAGCTGTTTTCGTGCAATCTCATTGCTAATTACCTTGCTTTTTCGGAGTGACCCAGTTGAGCTATTAAACTTCGCAAATGTCACTCTGTCTGAGCTACTGATTAAAACCAGCAATTCAATTGCGCTTAAACGTGCCTTAGCGGACGTACACTACGTGAAAAGTCTCTAGGACTGCTCGTGCAGTTGCTGGGTCAAATTGCAGGCCTTCTGCTTGACATTCTTCCGCAAAAAATCGATCGTGCGCCGTCCGCCAAGCTTGCAGGGTTCGATCGCCCTCCCCTTCCGCAAAGGCATGGGCGGCATCGACCGCTAAATAATCAACCACCTGGATATCATCATTTTTGATAATCGCAACTGGTTGTTGTCGTCCATCTAAAATAACATCATAAGCATGCTTAGTTGGCAGTTCATCGCCATCTTTTTCATATAATTCATAGAGACTAGTAGTAGCTGTTTTTTCCCCAGCTATGATTAATTGGGCAAGTTGATCAGCTTCATCTCCAAACTGGTAACTACTTTGCAAACGAGCAGTTTGGGGAATTGCGCCCGCTGCTTGGGCTTCTTTAAAAAAGGTCGTGGGTTGCATCGGAGCCCTCCGTATCTTATAAATTATTGGATGTGTCTCATTTTTTCTTTGTCTAACAATCACCATTATCAATAAGCCCCATTTGCGTTGCTTTTCCATCTAAAATTAGCAAGCAGTTAAGCTTCACCAATATTGGTGGGGGCATACTGCATTTTAAGATGCTTAATTCCGACTTCGAGGTACTCTGAGGAAACCGGAACAAAGCCCAGTGATTGGTAAAATTTCTTTAAATACGCCTGTGCTGAAATGGTCAATGGTTGCTGCGGGAATTTTTGCAATGCTGTTGTAATCGCATCCTTAACAATTTGTCGACCAAGCCCGTGCTTTCGAAATCCTTTCATAGTCAACACCCGTCCAAAAGTAACCCCTTGTGGTTGCTGATAGACTCGAGCATAGGCAACAATTTGATCTTTCTCGTCAAAACGCATGACATGATAAGCAACTAAGTCATGGGAATCAATCTCATTTTCCTGAATCCCTTGTTCAACAATAAAGACCTGATTTCGGGCAAATAAAAGGGCTAGTAATGCCGAATTAGTTAGTTCAGCAAAAGGCTTGACGATTAAATTAGTTTCCACGTTATTTCTATCCTTTCTCGCTCACACGTTTTGGTTTAAAATCGGTCGCTTGCAGTAACCAACAATTCTCGTCATGAAATCGACCATGCAATTCAAGCGCTTGTGGTTTAACGGTCTTTAGCTGAAATCCGGCGCCACGGGCAACTGCATTACTAGCAACATTATCAACCGCTACTTTCACCCAAATCTTTTCTAGTGGATAATTTGCAAATCCATACTCACACAAAGCTTGCAATGACCTATGCATAATTCCTCGGCCAGTAACTTGGTTACCTAACCAATAGCCGACCTCTGCTTCGCGTTGCTCGTTCATAAATCGATTAAAACTGACCATTCCGACCGGACGCTGATCAGCAGTAATAACCAACAGCAAGCCCCGATCCTGTTTGCTCCTTCGCAAAAAAGTCGCCTCCTGCTCCGGACTGGTAATTTGATCAGCCCACGGCAACCACTTAGCAATGGTCGTTCTAGAAGCAGCTAATTGAGCAAAAAGCGCCGGTGCATCGCTAGCAACGTCGGGTAACCGCAAACTCAATTCATGATCTATTTTAATGGGTGACATTACACCTCTCCTGAACTTTTATTATTCAAACGTTCTGGGTGACGTTGAGCTGCCTGTAGGATGTAGATCGCAACAATAATCAAAACAGCCCCAATGATTTCTGGCCAGCTAATGTCTGCCTGAAACCAAAAAATACTAATCACAAAGGTAATGACCGGTTGAATAGCATCAATCAAACTAATCGTCGCCGAGTCAGTATATCGAGTCGCATAGATGACTGATGGGAAAGTTAAAATCGTCCCAAAAAAGATAATTCCAGCAATCCCCAAAATCCCTCCTGTACTCAAGTGAGGAACATCAACCCACACTGGTTGATGCAAATTAAAGGCTACGCTTGCAATTAGTGTCCCCCATCCCAAAATCACCATTGGTGGGTTGTCACGTCCAATTTCTTTTGGTAAGACTACGTAGCAAGCCGCCGTAATCCCTGATACAATCCCCATCACTAAGGAAATAATCGGAATTGAAAGTTCATGAATATTTCCCCGAGTTACGGATAAGAAAACTCCTAACAACGCAATTAGGAACACAATCAAATCAATTTTAAGTGGTTTTTTATGTTGAAATAAAAAAGCTCCTAGTAAGATGAACAATGGCGCTAAGTATTGCAAAATCGTTGCTGAACTAGCCCCGTTTGCTCCACCTTGTTGAATTGCCACATAAAAACTACCCATATTAGCGGCCAAGCCCAGCAACCCGTAAGCTATCAGCCAAGCGATTGAACGCCAACTTTTAAAAACGTTAAAAATCTTTCCTCGATAAATCACAGCACAAGCTGTCAAGAGAATCAATCCGGTAAAAGTGGTTCGAGCTGATAAAAACCAGCCAGCTGGAATGGTTTCAGTTTGTGAAACAAACTGCTGCAATGCCCCTGAAAATCCCCATGATGAAGAAGCAAAGATTGCTAATAACATCCCTTTTACAGGTCGACTCAATTGTTGCCCTATTTTCTGCATAAATCCATCCCCCATGTTTTTATTCCCAACTATAGGGCGATTAGTAGCTTCTGTAAACCTGTTGTGTTACTTTTTGTAACATATCGTTCAAGGGAACTTCTAAGCCGATTTAAACATGCGATTTAAAATAAAACTACTACATAATCCAATTACCAAAAAGGGAATAAAATCTAATCCAACTTGATATAAGGGCAATTTTCCAGCTAGTTGATTAATCACTGCAATCGGGGCCCAGCTGGCTAGCTCAGCTGGCAGAGCATGTAATGCATCTAGAACCGCTGGAATCAACACTAAGCCGATTGTAATTCGGTACCAACGCGTGCGTTGGCGTAATAATGGTTGAAAAATTCCTAGCAAAATCAAACTAATTGCTAGGGGGTATAAAAAACTTAGTAACGGAGCCGAATACAAAATAATCTTAGTTAAACCCAAGTTAGCAATTAAAAACGAAATGAACGTCGCTCCCGTTAAAAATTTATGGTACCCAATCCGAGGAAAGCGGCGACCCAAATCTTGTGATAATGACGTCAATAAACCAATCGCCGTCGTCAGACAGGCCAGTAGGGTTAAAGCGGCCAACATGGCAGCTCCCACAACCCCAGTATAATGTCTCATAATTACCGCAAAAGCAGTCCCACCATCAACACTAAGTTTGGTAAATTGTAGGCTACCAGCCCCCAAAGCAATTAAAAATGTATAGATCAGAGCTTCAAAACCCATGGTCAAACTGCCAACTTTAATTACCGACCACGACCGTTCTTTGGCAGTTTGTCCAAAAGCCTGTAAAGCAGCAATAATGGTTACTCCAAAACCCAATCCTGCCAGTGCGTCCATGGTGTTATAACCTTCTAAGAAACCATTAATCAACGTAGGCGCCGCTTTTACTGCTTGGGGAACGATGGGCAGGCGACGCATGTCATCGTATAAAACAAAAGCAATCACAAACAAAATTAACAGTAGAAATAGAAATAACGGATTCAAAATTTTCCCAACATTTCTCGTCACGCTTTGTTCATGAAAAGCCAACCACCAAACAGCCAAGAAAAAGAGGAGTGAAAATATTAGCAAAGCCATGCCATCCCAACCAGCCGGTACAAACGGTGCAATTCCCATGGAAAAAGTTACCGTTGCAGTTCTAGGTGCTGCAATCAACAATCCGAGGGAGGCATGCGTCAAAACTAGAAAAAGCATCGCGAACCATTTCCCAGCTGGCAATGCCAGATCATACATACTTGCACTTTTAGTAATGCTTAACGCTAGGATCGAACCCAGCGGAAGTAAAATTGCCGATAACAAAAACCCAATCACCGCTGGCAACCAATTTGGGCCAGCTACTTGACCTAAATGAATCGGGAAAATTAAATTACCCGCCCCAAAAAACAGACCAAATAGTAATGATGCCAATAACAAATACTGCCTAAAGCTTAACTTACTCGGTAATTTATCCATGATACCCTCCTGTACAACTAACCAATCGCTGCACTGGCCGCCAACAGCGGGGTACCACCAGATTTTCTGATTCTCTCACAAAAATCAGCTCAGTAAGTATCGCTAGCGACGCTTCTATTAAAAAAACGTCCAAACTGTCATACACAGTCCAGGACGTTTAAAACGCGTTACCACCTTGAATTTCCAACCAAACGGTCGGCTCAGTAAGTTCGCCGTTGCGTTCGCAGCGATACTATTGTGCAATAATGGGCACTCCCAACGAACCCTATACTAATCAGCATCGAACCCGTAACTTGCAGCCTACCTTCGTTTTAGCACTTCGGTTTCCTTGCACCATTACCGGAAACTCTCTAGACGGTTACTAAAACTAATCCTCTGCGCATTGTTTTCTTAATTTTTAGTTGAAGCCAATTTATAGGATAATTAAGTTTTTGTCAAGAAAAAATTAAAAATCATTTTTAAACTACCTCCAATAACAGCAAGAGACCACCAACAGCGACCGCCACAATCAGTAAAGCAAACCAGCGTTCGAACTTACCAAAAATGGGCTGATGGGGGTCATCATGGTGGCGAGTCCAGATAAACAATGGAATTCCCAAGGCATAAATAATAAAGGCCAGATTTATGTACCAAAGGCCAGCTGTATATCCCATAAACAATGTTCCCAAACTAGCCAGCACGGCTGTTATCAAAGCCGTTTTCCGTGAAACTCCGACCTGTTCGTGCTGGGGATTAAAAGTCCGCTCATGTGCACTAATTTTAACTAAAAATAACATCGAAATTAAGTACGGCGGAATGGTCATGGTCGCTACAATTGTCAAGGTCGTGTTGAAAGCTGCGGTGGAAAAATGTGTAAAGATAATAATGATCTGAATGATTGCCCCTGTTGCCAACAACGAAGGTATTGGAACCCGTCGGTGATTGATTTTTCCAAACCACCGTGGAAAGGTCCCAGAAACTGCCGCTGCCATCGGGATTTCAGCTAGCACTAAAATCCAACTTAACCAACTCGCCAATACGGCAATAATGACACCAAAAGTAATCAATAGACGACCCGTTGTCCCCAACACCATTCCTAACAAAACTGCGGTAGACGGACTGCTCATTCCTGCTACTTGTTCATAACTACGCACTCCTAATGGCAAAATTGAAACTGCTGCATATAGACCCAAACAAATCAGAAACCCGTCACGAGTAGCATGACGAACCGCTTGCTGACTTTTTGATTTTTTTGACAAAACGACAGCACTCTCTACCCCAGAAAAAACCCACAGAGTAGTTAGTAAAGAATGTTGCACTTGTTGTAAGGGATTACCCAATTTAAAGTGGCTATGTGGCGCAGTTCCCAATGGATCTTGCCAAAAAATTTTCCAATGAAATGCCACTAGCATGCTACAAATAAAGACCGCTACAATGACTAACATACAAACAGTTCCCACTAAGTCAATCCGACTGGTGGTCTGAATCCCGCGAGTAATCAAAAAAATCATCGTCCACAAGATTACGCTACCAACAATGACTGCTTGCCAGTTATTTCCACCACTAAACATTCCTGGCCAAAACACGTTTAGAGTAGCCGTCAGCAAAACCGCATAGGCTGCGATTGCAAAGGTCTGACAAATCCAATAACCCCAGCTCACAAAAAAAGCGGTAAACTTACCAAAGCCCGCCTGGGCATAATGATAAAGTCCGGTCGTGTATTGGGGACGAACTTGTGAGAGAATTAAAAACGACCGTACAACCAGACCGATAATTAGACCAGTAACTAACCAGGCTCCCACTTGCCCTATCACTCCAGCATGCATCGCCATATTTTGTGGAAGATCATAGATCCCCCCACCAACCATCGCCGAAAGCACAAAGGCTGTTAGTCCTAATCTTCCAATTTTTTCATCATGTTTTTGTTTCAAAGTGCCACCTCTTGTTTTTTACATGCATTGGTAAGTATAGATAAAAACCCAGTTAATCGCAAATCAAGTCCCCAAAGGAGCCCCCATGATCAAAATTAATGTCATTTTAGGAACCAGTCGACCAGCTGCCCGAGGTCGAAATCTATTTAATTATTTCAGGTTGCAGCAAGAGCAATTTGAGCAACAATTTAAAGTCAACCTTAATTTAATTGAGCTTTCGGAACTGCATCTCCCCTTTTTTTATGAAGATGAGCCTCCACTTGGTAATCAAAATCGAACCCTTCCCCCAAATGAGGCTCAGTGGGTAAATCAAATGGCAGCTGCGGACGGTTACCTAATCCTAACCCCTGAATACAATCATAGTTTCCCAGCTGTTTTGAAAAATGCCTTGGATTTTCTCGGAGAAGAGCCTCGTGGTAAAGCAACTAAAGTCATTACCTATGCTGATAATGCCCGTGGTGGTCAGTGGGCTTTTAATGCTTTACTCCCGGTCTTAACTAGAATGAACTTTTTTGTTCTCCCTCATCTAACATCAATTGCCAAAGTTGCTACTCACTGGCAACCAGACGGAAAGTGGCAGCCAGACGATCCGAAACAAGCAGTGTTTGAACACCGAATTAGTACCGCCGTTCAAGAAGCTGCTTTTTATACCAAACTATTGGCTGACCATCCCTTTTCAAGCAATTAAAAAACCGCTCATTGTTTGTGAGCGGTTTTTCTTAGCCTAAAATTGATGCCTAACTCGATGATGCCGATTGGTAACGCGCCGATGATGGCTTGAAAAGAGGTTGAGCCGGGTGGCTTGCCGATGAACGGCACTCGGTGGGGTAGGAACGGTCATGGCCGCATCAATTTGCGAACGACCCGTTTGATAATCGAATCTTAGACCTGGTTGTACGTTATACAGATAGCGGTTAAAATGCATTGCACCGTCTGAACTAATCGCCTGGACCCACACCCCTTTTGCCATCAAATCACTGCCCTGATAAACCGGCGTTACTTGATAGATAACTTGTTTACCAGCGGCTAATGCATCCCGCACCGCTTGCTCATTGATGGTCATTACCTTTTGATTAGAAAAGGCCGTTTGCGTGAATAGGTTTTTAGGATTATCAATTGAGCCGAGTGCTCCTGGCTCGGGCTGACCAGCTTGGTTTAAATTAAATGTACAAGTGTAGGCAATCAGGTGCCCACGATTTACAGGAAAAACTCGTTCGCCGTTAACTTGTTTTGGTTGATTATGCCAACCAGTCGGTTTAAAAATCTGAGCTGCTCGCCCCTCGGATTTCCCCAAATTATTGCTAGTTAGATACGCCGTGGCTGTCTGTGCTCGGTTATACTGATCTAAATCATGATAATCAATCCGATTACTCGTAAAGCTCTGGGCCGTAATCGTTTCTGGCTGATCATTATTTAAGACCTGATAGGCAGCCGTCCCTGGTTGATAATCTTGTTGCTGTAAATTTTGATACGTGGTGGTACTTTCAGGGACTGCCGCCTGCACGGGTTTCGTCCCTTGCAAACCAGAAAAGCCTAAGAAAAGCGTGACACTGGTTGCCACTGCTGCTAACCAAGGGGTTATCTTTTTCATGAATTTCTCTCCAAATCTTTCGTAATATCACTAGTTTAGTAGAGCAATTCGTGGCTGTCAAAATACAATGAAATCCTAAGTGAGTTCCAGAGACTATCAAAGCGTCACCAAATGCCCATTAACAAATGTTTGTATCTGGGTGGCGCTCACCACCGTGCCCCAAAACGGACTGTTGGTTCCCTTTGAAAGTTGCGTTGCGGGCTTCAAAGTTTGCGCATTAGTTAAATCCCAAAGTGCTCCATTTAATTTTTTCCCAACTGCTAATTCAGGAACCGGAAGTTGAAATAACTCAGCCGGACGAGTACTCATCCAGTTTATGAGCTGGGATAATGTAACTGTTTTAGTTGTCACTAATTTTGTATAGAGCAAGGGAAAAGCCGTTTCTAACCCCGTGATCCCAAAAGCACTATCTAAAAAAGAGTTACCCTTATCTGCACGAGTGTGGGGAGCGTGGTCGGTCGCAATCATGTCGATGGTTCCATCTAACAATCCGCCTAAGAGCGCTTGCTGGTCGGCTGCTGTCCGCAAGGGCGGGTTCATCTTATACATCGGATTATCGGCAGTGATCATCGTATCGTTTAAAAGGAGATGGTGGGGAGTGACTTCGGCGGTAACATTTATCCCTTCCGCCCTAGCCCGTCGAATCAGTTCTACACTTCTGGCCGTTGATACATGACAAACATGATAATGGACTCCGGTTGACCGAGCCAGCTCAAGATCACGAGCTAACTGGCTAGTCTCGACCACGGCATCAATTCCGGGGAGGTTGAGGCGATTAGCAGCTGTCCCCGCATTAATCACTCCCCCATGCATCAAAGATTGCTCCTCAACATGTGCTGCTAACGGGAGCCCGGTTGCTTGGATTTGCTGCATTGCCGCATACATCGTTCCAGCGCTTTGAATCCCAATTCCATCATTACTAAAAGCCACCGCACCAGCCTGCTGCATTCCCTTGAAATCTATTAACGTATTACCTCGTTCATTGGTTGTTACTGGCGCAATCTGTTTGACGGGAACCACTCCAGCGGCTTGGTTTTTCTGGATTAACTGCGCCAGTGCGCGTGGTGTGTTAGGAACCGGAGTTACATTGGGCATTGCACAAACCATGGTATAACCACCATGGGCTGCCGCCCTGCTGCCTGTTTCGATCGACTCCTTTGCGGTTTGTCCGGGATCTCGAAAATGAACGTGTACATCAAGGAAACCTGGTAATAAATAATTACCAGCTCCCGTGATAATATTCGTAGCTTTCGCATCATTAATTTTGGGGGCAATCCTAGTAATAATCCCATTTTGCACTAAGATATCTTGTCGACCGAGTCGCTTTGTCGTCGGCAACCAAACGTTTTTAATTAGATATTTCAAACTCACCAGTACCCTCCAATGTTTTTTGACTAAGTAATCCCTTGGCAACTAGTATATCTGTCAGAATGGCCATTCGCATGTACATGCCGTTACTCATTTGTTTAAAAATTCGTGACTGCGAACTTTCTACCAGTTCCGAATCAATTTCAATACCGCGATTAACCGGTGCCGGGTGCATGATGATTGCTTGGGGAGGGAGCCGTTTAAAGCGGGCTTGGGTGAGCCCAAATTGATCATGATAGCGTTTCTGATCAAAATGCGGCAATGATTGGCCTAAACGTTCTTTTTGCACGCGCAAAAGCATCACGACATCACATTGTGTCACCAACTCATCCAAGCTTAAGCGTTTGCCATACTTAGCAAATTCGGCTGAATACCACTCATCTGGACTAGCAAAACGAATGGTTGCACCTAATCTCGTCAACAACTCCATGTTGGAACGGGCAACTCGAGAATGTTTTAAATCACCGACAATTCCAATTTTAAGCCCAGAAAAATGTCCAAATTCTTGGTAAATTGTCATCATATCGAGCAATGACTGGGAGGGGTGCTGACCGCTACCATCTCCACCATTTACAATACTAATCTCTAATCGATCATCTAAAAGTTGTTGGTAATAATCATTAGCTGGATGACGAATGACCGCAATATCAACTCCAATCGCCTGAAGAGTTTTAACGGTATCCTCTAACGTTTCTCCCTTTGAAATCGAACTCGAATTAACATTAAAGTCTAGAACTTGTAAACCTAGGCGCCGTTCAGCCATCTCAAAACTAGTGTGCGTTCTGGTACTATTTTCAAAGAATAGGTTCATTGCATAAGATGGTCTTAGCAACCGAACCTGTTTACCCTGACGAAATTGCTCAGCCAACCGGATTTTTTGTAATACCGTTGCACTGGTCATCGTTGCAACCGAAACGGTATCATGCTGAATCTCTGCGTCCATCTGATCCTCCTATCTTTACCAAAAATTTGCATAATAAAAGGCATGCCGCCATTAACGCAGCATGCCAGATTCATCCAACATCACTAGTTAACTTGTCAATCTCTCTGGATTGAATTAAAGCAGCTTCTTGTTATTGTTGTTCACCATACCGAACTAGCTCAGGCTTGTCAACCAAAGCTCCATTGACATCTAAGAATGGATTCAGTATGCTAAGAGCAATCTTAAAGCGGTTCCGAGAAGCCGCTAGGTTGCTTAATTAATCTAATATCTAATTACGGCTTAATCTGAAAATTCTCGGCTTTTCAGATTGAGCCTTTTTTAAGGAGTTTTTTATGAAAATTGATCTCAGTACAACCATTGGTCCCAACCAGTTTTCAAATCCACTCATTAATGCCGCTGGTGTGTGGGACGAAACGGCGCTCGAATTAGACGAACTAGTTGCATCAACTGCCGGTGGGGTTACTACCAAAAGCGCTACTTTGGAACCACGGTCTGGTAATCAACGTCCCCGTTATGCAGATGTTGCGCTTGGTAGTATCAATTCCATGGGGCTACCCAACCAAGGACTGAAGTACTACTTGGATTACGTTACAACGCACGACGCATCTAAACCCATCGACCTCTCGATTGCCAATCCCAACCCGATGGATAATCTGACAGCCCTACAGATGATTCAAGACAGTAGTTTTCAGGGGCTCACTGAGTTGAACTTATCATGTCCCAATGTCATCGGCAAACCACAAATTGGTTATGACCTAGCAGCGTTGAAACAGATTCTGCAACAGGCATTCAAGCTTTTCACTAAGCCATTGGGGATTAAACTTCCACCGTACTTCGACTTACAACAATTTGACGCTGTTGCGGACATCTTAAATCAATTTCCACTAACCTTTATCAATACGATTAATAGTGTTGGCAACGGGTTGCTGGTTGACCCTGCTTCCGAGCGAACGTTAATCGAACCAAAGGGAGGCTTTGGTGGAATTGGTGGTGCTTACGTTAAACCAGTTGCCCTCGCGAACGTTCATGCCTTTCGTAGCCGTTTGAAGCCCACAATTAAAATCATTGGCACCGGTGGAGTCCGCAACGGAACTGATGTCTTCGAGTTGATCCTGTGTGGTGCCGATGCTGTTTCAGTTGGAACTACATTGATGCAAGCCGGTCCCCAATTATTTACTAAACTGCAAGATGAACTTATTCAACTAATGGTTCAAAAGCACTATCCATCACTAGCAACATTTCGCAACCAACTTAAAGCTGCTCATTAAAATCGAAAAATGTTGTTTAAAAGCAAGAAATCCCCTCAATTTCTAATCGCATTGTCCGCAATTAAAAGAACCTCCAAATTTGGCTAAGCCAAGATCAGAGGTTCTTTTTTATAATGATTTAGTTATTTTTTTTGCGAAAACCGAGTACAGCACTCAATCCCACTAAGATACTACCTAAAGCACTAACCAACAAGTTAGTTTGTTGACCAGTCTGAGGCAATTTATTGGTCTGTCCATCGGTGGTTTGTTCGTTTTTGGCACCGGCAACTGTCTTTAGCGAAGCTGCTCCTGCTGGTTGTTGAGAGCGACCTGCTGGTTGTTCACCAGCGCCGTTATCAGTGACCTGCTCTCCTTGCGCTTGCTGCTGGGTATTTTCACCATTTGCTGGTGCCTGTCCAAGCGCCATCTGTTTGGTTGCTTGACCGTCCGTTGCTGCCGGTTGATCCGTACTGGTTTCAGTATCTGATCCTTGGGGTGAATTAGTTTGAATTGCAGCAAGTTGCTGAGTTGCACCACGATCTGATTTTTGAGCTGACTTTTCAACAATCGCTTTTCTTGGTTGTGAACTAGTGCTTGCTAATGATACAAATGGCAAACCACTACTGATTGAATTCGTTGCTGCAAAGCCACCCCCAACTCGTCCAAAGAGTGCCTGACCACTAAAGTAACTAATCGAGTCATTGTAAACAACGCCACGATTTTGAGCATCCAGCATTAGTCCATTACCAAGGTAGATCCCCACGTGATAAATGCCTCCCATACTAAAGAAGACCAAATCACCAGCTTGTGCTTGTGCCTGACTAATCTTTTGCACGGCTCCATACTGTGCTTCTGCGGTTCTTGGTAAGGAGATTCCATTCTTACCAAAGACGTATTGTGTAAAACCTGAGCAGTCAAAGCCTGCGGGTGTTGAACCACCCCAAACGTAAGGAGTTCCCACATACTGTTTCCCCGTACTAATGACATTGTTGGTACTTGCTAACGCCACCGTTGGAGCTGCTGCCGGTTGAACTGTAGCAAGCATCGTCTGCGCAGCCACAGCTGCTGGTCTAGCAGGTTGGACCGGCTCGTCTGCAGCGGGAGTAGTGGTAGTCTTAGCAGCCACTGACTGTTGATTTGCTTCAGGTTCAGAATTAACTGGAGCTGGTTGCGTTTGTTCATTAGTCTCACTCGCTGGTTGAGCTTGACTTTGCGTATTAACTGCACCATCCGCTAATGAGCTAACGGGGGCATCAGTACTAACTGCTGCACTGGCAACTTGAGTTTGGTTAGCAGTACTTGCCGTACTAGCGGGGATCGCCGTGCTAGCATCCGTCAATGAAGTACTGGTCTCACTTGCCGGTTGCTGATTGTTCTCGGTTTGTTCCGTAGTGGTGGCCACTGCTGTATTTTCCGTTGGCGTTGCTGAAGTAGCCGCCTCACTAGTGATCGTTGCACTAGCAGGCATTTCACTGGTTGCTTGTGCTGTTGAGTCACTCGTAGTTGCTGCTGCTGACGTACTATCAGCATGTGACTGTTCAGTTGTCGCTTGGGTTGAAGTAGTAGCAACTGCTGTATCAGCGGCAACTGGTCGTGCTCCAGATAATACACCACCACTTACCAATAGAGTAGCAATTCCCGCAAACATCCACCGTTTTCCTGCCTTATACATTTTATAGTGTAGTTTTTCGTTGTTCATGAAAAAATCGCTCCCTTTTTGTTTGAATATTCACATTATTTATTTACTGACTTACAAGTATTACTATACCACTTCAAACCTATCAAAGCGGTCTTTATAACTTGTTTTAACCAAATTGTCATCTAAATGAAATAATTTAAAAAAGCATTAAGCTTCTTGTTTGTATTAATAATCACAAGGAAACCAAGGTCAGCTAACCAACATTTTACGATAACTGTGGTTCGACGCGCATCATACAGTCGGTGAAAGTTCCCAGTTGTCAGCAAATAACCTCCCTTCGCCAAACTAAAAAGAACTAGGAAAATTCCCAGTTCTTTACCTTTAGCACTTAAATTATTGATTTAATTCGCGATTTAGACGTTGTCCGAGCTCTTCATAACCTGGTTTGCCGAGTAACGCAAACATGTTTTTCTTATATGCCTCAACTCCTGGTTGATTAAAAGGGTTAATCCCATTTAGGTATCCAGAAATTGCCACTGCAACTTCAAAAAAGTAGATTAAATAACCGAGACTATATTCAGACTCGTCAGGGATTTCAACCGTCAAAACAGGAACTCCACCATCATTATGCGCCAACACGACTCCTTCATAAGCACGCTCATTGACTTCATTTAGTGACATCCCCTGCAAGTAATTCAAACCATCTAAATTCTTTTCGTCCATGGGAACATCTAAATTGTAAGGTGGTTCTTTGACCTTAATCACCGTCTCAAATAGGTCACGCAATCCTTCTTGAATGTACTGCCCTAAAGAATGTAGATCAGTAGTAAAGTTCGCAGAAGAAGGATAAATCCCCTTTTGATCCTTCCCCTCTGACTCACCCATCAACTGTTTCCACCATTCAGCAAACATGCGTAAGTTGGGCTCATAATTTTCGACCAACTCCGTAGAATAACCCTTGCGGTACAAGATGTTTCGCAGGGCAGCATACCGGTAAGCTGGATTTTCCTTTAAATCGGTTACCGCATATGCTTTGGCTGCATCGCTGGCTCCCTTCATCAACTGATTCAAATCCGCACCCGTTGCTGCAATTGGCAACAAGCCAACTGGAGTTAGGACCGAATACCGACCGCCAACTCCATCTGGAATTACAAACGTTTCATACTGGCTGGCCGTAGCTTCTTGGCGTAAAGCCCCATGTTTAGCATCCGTTGTGGCATAAATGCGCTGGTTAGCCTCATTTTCTCCATATTTTTTAATTAATTTTGCCTTTAATAATCGAAAGGCGATGGAGGGTTCCGTCGTGGTTCCAGATTTTGAAATGATGTTGATAGAAAAATCACGATCACCAATAAAATCAGTTAGTTCCTGTAAATACGAAGCACTGAGTGAGTTGCCGGCAAAAACAACCTGCACACCCCGACGTTTTGAACTAGGCTGCGTGTTATAGAAAGTCCCATTTAAGAAATCAACTGCCATCTTCGCACCCAGATAAGAACCACCGATTCCGATTACTACTAGGACTTCGGAGTCTTTTCTGATTTTTTCAGCGGCTCGTTGGATTCTGGAAAATTCATCTTGATCATATGTGGACGGTAAATCAAGCCAGTCACGAAAATCGCTTCCAGCTCCCGTTCCCTGTCGTAATTCCTGATCAGCTGCCGTTACTAAAGCTTGCATCTCAGGAAGTTCATTCTCATGAACAAATTTTTTGACCTTAGAATCGTCAAATTTAATGTAAGACATCTAGATTACCTCGCTATTAATTTTATTTTTGTTCGTCAATTGCTTTTTGTGCCAAAACAAAGTCACCAAAAGTGGCAGACCCATTATGAGGAATTTCTGGACGCGTAATGTATTGTTCTAACGAACCAACGTTGAGATAATTATTAAACAACAGCGTAAAGTATGCCCGCACTTTGCCTAATACTTCTGGGGTACAAACTCCACCACCCAAAACAATTTTGTTAGGTCGGAAAGTTACTGTCAATGAAACAACGGCCTGAGCAATATAGTAAGAAACAATTTCCCATGTTGGATCTGCGATAGGGGTATCTTCCCCTCTAACTCCGTTTCGGGCCTCAAACGTTGGACCAGAGGCCAATCCCTCTAAACAGTCTCCGTGCCAAGGACAAGTTCCTGGGAAATCAAGATCATCACGGTGCCGTTTTAACCGAATATGACCAAATTCAGGAGTACCGGTCACTCCAAGAAAATCGCCATTGATTACTGCTCCCATCCCGATTCCAGTTCCAATCGTAACGTAGGCCACCGACTTAATCTTTTCATCATTTTCGCGTGCCTTAATGTATTCACCATATGCTGACCCGTTCACATCTGTGGTCCAATACATTGGAACATCGAAGTTTTCTTTCATTTTGCCTAAGAAATCAATGTTGCTCCAACCTTGTTTAGGAGTTTTAATAATCCATCCATAGGTTTCTGAATCCCGATTAACATCAATCGGACCAAATGATGCAATCCCAAACGCATCAATATGATCAAATTTCTTAAAATATTTAATGGTTCGCGCTAGCGTTTCGTCCGGCGTAGTCGTTGGAAACTGGGTTTGGTCAACGACGTTGAAATTTTCATCCCCAACCGCGCAAACGAACTTGGTGCCACCGGCTTCAATACTTCCATATAACATAACTTCATCCTCCTTGGATGTGAACTAAGTGATTATTCTAATTATAAAACGGGGCAAACACGAATGCAATAACCTTTGTAACCGTTTACACACTTTGAATAATTAATCAACTATTTTTACCCACAGCCCCTTAAAGGCACTTTCTCGTTCTAGCTCATGATCAACTGGGAAATCAGCTGGACTAGAAAAATGATCCCGCTCGGTGATGGAACGTCCTTGTTGCTTAAAAGCTAACTGTGTTTGGCGACGGAGCTCTTTTAAACTAAGTTGGTTGGTCGGCGTCGTAATGAAAATATCTGCTTGAGCAGCCGCTAAATCTGCCAGTTGCGCCAGCAAAGCCTCCGCATCTTTTCGAATATTGAAATTACCTTTTTTGCTACGAAAATATGCTGGTAAGTTAATTGTAATCACTTCGAACCGAAGCTGATGTTTCTGCGCATAATTTAGGTAACCACGTAAATCCATAATTCGATTCTTCTGTCGACTTCCATCAAGCTGATTTACTTCCATTTCTGCTAGCAAATCTGTCTGAGCGCGCTGCTTCATCTCAATGTTTTCTGTTTGAATCGCCCCACCCAGTTCAGCAGCTGCTACCATGCCAGTTTGATAGAATAACAAATTCAAGACTGCTTTTCCCTGCGTGTTCTTCTTTAGCTGCTCGCGCACTGGTCGATATTCCAAGTATAGTCCTGGTCGGGCAGCCCCCAGCAATTGAATGGAATAATTGGTTCCTGCTTCACTAATCTTGACCGTCGTTTGCGGCTGCGGAGCTGCGCCCGGCACCGCTGTGATTACCGCCTGTGCGTCGAAATGGCGCAGTTCGTACAAATTTCGATACTCAGGCAATGCCTCCTCAAGCGCCGCTAACAAAAGGTGACTTTGTTGCTGGATTCCCGGATTTTCCCAGGTTACCAAAACTTCACCGGCAAAGTTATCAACCGTCATCCCACCGACTCCATCAGCGCTACCGTTAAATAAGCGAACTGCAGTAGATTCCTCAGCAGTAACCGGTTGGCGTTTTCGAAAAGCCCGTTTGAAACACCTTGTAAAGAACTGCTGGTCGAGCGTTTGTTGACTGTTTTTACTGAGCACCCAGCCAAGCTTGTGTTCAGTTGTTGCTAAATAAGCACTCGCTACCGGATGACCGTGGTTAGTTAGGATAACAAAGTCCCCAACTTGTGGTTTTGTAATCGGCGCTACCAAATCCTTGGCTTGGATCAGCGGATAGCCACCTTCAAATTTACTAGCGGCGGCACCTGTAATTTCAATTTCCTGCATAATTTCTCCTCATAAATTAGTTGTCACTTATATTATATCGTTGCCAGTGGCAAAATAGGAGAATTGGGGCAAAAAATGCTATAATTAAATAATTATTGCTAGTAAGGTTGGTTTAATTATGTATAACTATTTGGTTTTTTTCGATCTTGATGCAACTTTGTTTGATAATAATTCTGAAATCACCCCCGAAATTGCGACCGCCATGGATCAAATCCGAACAAACGGTGGTTTACCAATTATTGCTTCCGGACGTACTTTGTATGAGATTCCTGTAACCTTACAAAAAACTAAGATTGACACGGTAATCGCCTCTAATGGTGACTATGGGATGTACCAAAACCAAACCGCCTTTTCCCGTCGGATTAATCCGGATACCATTGATAAACTTGCAGCCTTTGCTGCTGAGTTTGGTAATTCGGTTACCGTTCTGGATCAGAGAGGCAAGGGATCAACAGCGCATGATGAATTACTTATCAAAGCTTGTAAACATGTTCATGCCCCCCTGCCAAAGTTAGTAACTACCAATTATTGGCATCAGCGCCCAATTGATATGATGTTTGTCACTAATACTAACCTTGATCAAGCCTATCAAGAAGCATTTGGTGCGGTCTTATCCTTTTACAGAAATTCACCCTTTAGCATTGATGTTGTTGACCACGGAGCCTCAAAAGCAACTGGGATTGAACAACTCATTCGCACGGAACAGCTAACTGGAATTCCAACCTATGCTTTTGGTGATGGAAATAATGACATTCCCATGCTAGACTACGTTGATCATCCGGTGGTAATGGGCAATGGCTTGCCCAACGTTAAGGAACATGCTGAATTTATCACGACAGCCAATACTAACCACGGCATTGTCAAGGGGTTACAACATTTTGATTTAATTTAACTTCCGCATATGCTATAATTATTATTGTCTCGTCTGGGGTCGTTATGGATTCGACGGAGATGGTTCGAGTTTGAACTGCACTTCGGTTGGCGGTACGATACACCGTCCAGTTTAAATTATAACTGCTAAAAATAATAACAATTCTTACGCCTTAGCTGCCTAAACAGCAGTCGACGTAGATCCAGCTAATCTTTCCCACGGGTTATCCCTGGGTCCTACCTATTAGTGGGATACGCTAATGACCCTCCACCTGAGGTTCATTAGAAGAGTTTAATCAGGCTAGCTTTTCAGGTTAGCCGTGGTTGGTGGCGCACTGAAAAGTGAACTTCAAGTTATTAACCTATGAGTGTAGACGTTCAAGGGGCGACATTTTCGGACGCGGGTTCAAATCCCGCCGACTCCATTTTTTACATCTTACCTATCATTATTAGCACGTTAAATGCTGGTATGATAGGTTTTTTTATTTAATACTTATATAACCATACGAAATGACAACTTTTAGTACTTAATAACAATAAATACATAGCAACGGTCAAGAATTTGTAACACCATTCTTAATTGAGTAGTGTTTTTTATTTTACGTATATGTTTACTTATTTTATTTATTTTGAATTTCAAACTTAAAAAAATAAGTAACGAGTAGCACAACGCTTAAAACTACTGGTATGACAAGCTTAATTAATGTTACTGGAATTTTTCAACCCATAACAAAGGCGGTAACATTTTCTAAATTATTTTGTTTTATTTACTATTTAATCCGTAATAGCTAGCTTATTTTTAACTTTGGCTATTGCTAATATCTACATTTAGGATTAAATAGTGTTCAAAATAGTAATCAAGAGATAACGAAATTTTAGCAGAGTATTAATCACTTAGCTAATTATGGGTATACAGTAATACATACTTTTTAATACCTGTTCTATCTGCCCTTATCGCTTATTAAAGCCTAATAATTATTTACCCATTAAATGTATGAATTTACATTCATGTATTTAAATTTAATCGCGCTTTTTATAGTGTGCAATTATATCGTTTGATGTGCTTAAATAATCACAACATTTTGCAACATCAAAACTAATAAAACATCTGTAATTGTTAAGCACTTTGTTGCCAAAAAAGTCAGGTTTTGCAAGGACATAAAGCCATGTTATTATTTATTTGTTTAACAGAATTACAAAGACCTATAATCGCTATTTTAATAGAACACAAGCACTAAAAAAAGAATGCATTCCAGCATTCTCAAAATTATTTACTATCTAATTCATTATCAAAGATATTTTTTATCATATTTGATACTTTTTTAGTATTATCAGTCAAATTATTATGGATCATTTCAATTTCTTTCATTTGACTATCAACGAATGATCTCATACTAGTGTCTACATACTTATATCTAAAAAATATTCTTAGTTTTCCCATTTCATCTATCATATTATCTGTTTCTACAATAATATTGTCATCATAAAATGGCATGTACTTTCTTTGAACTTTCGTAAACTCATTAAATGCTTCACAAAAATCAACGTCTCTTCGATTAATTTCCTTATTTTTCTCTTTTTCGTCTTTTGGTAAATTATTTTCAACAGTGGGAACAATCAACGTAGACATATCAACAGCAATTATTAATTTTTCGTTTAATTCTGAATAAATTTTCACTTTAAAGTCAAACATGTATTGAGTATTATGACCTATATTTGCTAAATCTTGTTTTATACTGCTTTGTTGGCTTACAAATTGTTCTTTAATATCTTCAAGTTCTTTTTTATCTTTGGCGTCTTGTTTGAGCCTAATCAATGAAAAAATTCCATTAATTATAGCTGTTGATAATCCACTTCCAATAATAATTTGCCAAAATTCATTCATATAATCACCTCTAAAACGATTATATCAAATTATTTTTTAGTATTTTTTTCTTTATATAACTTGCGTATGAATGGGTACTATTGATAATTATTATATTTACATGAAAATCAACTATCATAAATTTCTTTAGAAATTCACATAGCTGTCCACGTTTTAGTACAAGTATAATAAAAAGCTAACTTTGTAATTGCTTCAACCATTTCATCTTTAGATACACCGCTATCTTTAACCTTTTGTATACGGAATTTAAGTGATCCAAAATTTCTTGGCTTATTAAACTTGTAACAGTAACTAAAATACAATTTTTGGGAGATAACTTATCTTCTCTTGACCATAATTTGACCAAATATAACATCATCATTCGTTTCAGCAAATTTAGGTGCAAACTCATCAAAATTATCATGTACCGCTATTTATTTTTAACCATTTCTATTCCCCTAATTTATTATATTATTCATCAGAAACCGGTTCTAATAATTTTGATTTTCCTTCGGTAATCGAAATATGTGAAAACCAGATATCTTTAGTAGCTCCATTCAATGTTTCGAGTGCCAGGTTCAAACGTCACATTTACGACACTTACATCTATATAATAATCATTAACTAACATGTCAAAAAAACTTTTTCAGGTGTGCAATAATTGACGAAAAAACATGGCAAAGCTTTGCAGTGTTTTATTGTAATATTTACCTGATGCTTAAGTTTATTTCAAATAAAAAAGACTACTGATAAAGTAGACTAATTATTTTATCCGATATAAACAAGTAGCTAAAATGCTTGAATATTTTTATTTTTTACTAAAAGTTGAAATTTTTAAAATATGATCAGCTTTTTCAATATTTTCCTGTAAGCTTAATTTTTTTTAGTTTCTTTTGGATGTCTAATTATATTATTCAGGAGTTTAAATTAATCTAATTATTTTAAAACAATATTAATTGTTTAGTTTGGATTATTTACCATGACTATAAGCTTTTAATTGTGTATCAATACATAATATATAAAATACATTATCAATTATTTTACCTATACATCTACAATCACTCCCTTTAAATCTAAAAATCCAATAACCCTTTTCACAATTTCTCAGACGATTCTTTTTAAATTCATTACTCATACTAAAATTAACCAATTTATCATCTAAATTTTCCAACCCTTTAAACTTATCTAATCCTAAAATCTTAATTTTTGACATTGAAGATAATTCAAATATTGAATCTAAAAGAGCTGATTTTTGAATTTTATTGCAATGCTTCAAGTTAAAATTTTTATCATTTGATATATATGACAAGTTAAATGTTAACAAATCATGGTAACGTTCTTTTTGTTCTATTTTTATCTTTTCTCGGTCGTTTGATCTATTTAAATTAATTTTTCTTTTTCCCAATTACAATTACCCTAAAATGTGTTCTTTAAAGTATTTTACTATCAAATCATCACTAATCACGTCACTATTAGTTTTTTTCTCAGTTTTCCAAGTTTCTATCCAAGGCGTTTCGCTATGTGTTTGTTTCATTAGTTCGATTGCTGACATATCGCCATAAGCATCATCAACCGAATTTATAACACTAGATAATTTATCATCATTATCTACTAAGTCATAATCGTTTAGGTCGTCATAACTAATAGTCCCAAGTATAGATTTTCTACCACGATATTTATCATGGACTTCTTTAACAACGGGACCATATTTCCAAGCCAGAATTTCATTGTCAAACGCTCTCTCGCCATTAATAGCTAAATATACACCTTGTACATAATATAATAATTTCATTACTTTCATTTGTGTTAATTCGTCTACATTTTCGGGGTTTTCTCGTATGTCTGCATTGTTTTTAACTCTAAACCAGTTAACAATTTTCAAAACATCAATTTTATTCATAACATTTCACTTCCTTATTGATTTTTAAAATACATTATATAACAATACAGCAATTTTTAGTAACAAAAACGAAATTTTTGCCACTAGATGACACCCAATGACAGTATCCAAGCATTTTAAATCAAAAAATAATGAACTTGCTTGAACTTTACCAAAATGATAATGCGTATATTATTTTTAGTAGCTCATCGGCTACATTTGAATTATAAAATCTGTTTAATACTTCAATAAATGGTTAGTCTTTTCATAATACTTAATGATTTATCCAATTATTGAAATCAATTTCAGTTGTTAAAATACTCTCTAAAACATTCTTAATCGTATACAGCCAAATAAATAACAATTATAAATTTGTCCTCAATTACTAATAGTTCTTTATTTTTCAATTTATAATAAGTGAAATTTCTTATATTAGCTTTGAATAATCTTAATACCACTACAACTAAGTACATAATAATGCATTTTAATCATTGTAAATGTGCTAGCCAATTTATATTGGAATAAAAATATTGCTATTTTCATATACCTTTTACTAAAATTTTCAGACGTCACATATATTTCTAATACATATCTACAAATGCCACTAAGCTACAAAATTAATATAATTGCAACATTCAAAGGTTATGTAGATAAAATGCTAATAAATTTTGGCACTATCACATTTATTTAGGACTAGATTTGACAGCTGGGAAAATAATTATAAGAAAGATAAAGTCTTCAAACATAAGCAGGCATCTAATAGATCTTTTATGCAATCTAAGCTAAATTTTATTAATGGTAATCCCCCATAACGGAACTTTTGAAAATAATTATAATACTTGGTAAGAAAGTTACAAAGATACATTACGAGAAAGTACAATAACAAGAATCCCGTGTATATTTAACAATCATATTTTAAAAGCATTGGCGATATTTATATTAATATGATTACGATGGATGATATCAAACAATCCTTAATAAATGGTATAAGCACACTGAAATTAACTATAAAAAATGATACAACTATACTAATTTATTTTTAAATCTGCTATTAAAATTGAATTAATAGCAGATAACCCTTGTAACAAGATCAATTTACCTAGAAAAGACCAAAATGTGAGAAAACCCGAGAATTATTGAAATTCTAAGCAAATTAAATAATTTATGATTTTCCTTAATGCAAGTATGTTAAACCTGAAAAATATACATTGTTTAAATGTTCTTGCTTATTCTGATATGAAACAGGACAAACTACTAACTTTAATGGGAAAACATATAGATGTTAAGCGTTTTACAATTAATATTAATAAATACAGTATCACAAGGTTACCATGGTAACCTTGTGATACTTAATGAATGGCCTAATACCTTTGATAATTCACAATTATTTTTTTGCAAATAGTAATAACAAACTCAAATCGATTAATACACAATTGAAATAGTTTAACAAAATCATTAAAGATAAAGGACTTAAGAAAACAAAAATTCGTGGTTTTAAACACAAGACGGAGTTATTGATAAAAAATCACAAGACCGATTAGAGCCCGATAATATAAAGATTAACTTGCAGGTATATACTCATGTTACGGTAAAAAGACAAAATTAAAACTAGTGAGATATTTAGTGATGCTATGAGAATTTAATTATATTTTTATATTCAACACACACCAGTGTAATAATTTTAAAAAATCCTGTGAGGAATTAAAATGTTGATCACTTTTACAACCCGTGCTTTTGATTTGTTAATTATGTTAACCGTCTCCTTGATTGGATTACCTCTCTTAGACGGAATTATTAGCCGTTATCTTGGAAATAATTTAAAGATTTATCTAGTGCAAAAATTTGGAAATAAATCCCAGTACTGGTTTGGCGGATTGGGAGTAATTATCCACGAACTGGGACATGCTTTCTTTGCCGTCATCTTTGGTCATAAAATCGGCGCTATTAAACTACTTAATTTTCAAAACCAAGACGGTACGCTTGGTAGCGTATCTAGTAGCTATAATCCCTCTAGTCGCTACCAAACCATTGGCAACTTTTTCATTGGGTTGGCGCCTATTTTCAGCGGTCTCTTCACATTTTGGTTATTAGTTAAACTGCTCTGTCACCCCACCTATACCAAATTACCAACCATACCGCTAACAAACTTAACCATGAAAAAATTTGCCATCATTGTGTTGCAAAGTACTTTTAATTGGCTCAAAAATATTTATCAGGCTTTTTTAAACACTGGAAGTGGCCAACAACTTCTGCTAATTATCCTAGTTGGCATGATTAGTTCCACCGTTTTTAGTCTTTCAGATGCTGATTTAAAAGCTACCTATACGGGATTACCCAGTTACATGTTTATCGTTTTTATTTTGAGTATTGTCAGTGCTGTGGCAACCATAATCAATCCTGTTTTCTTGCTCCAATTGGTTCATCTTATCATCATGATTGCAGCTCTATGGATTATTTTACTTATCCTGATTCTGAGCTGTCTCTTAGTCAGTTTAGGAGAACTCTGGGTGGGAAGTTTGTTTTTCAAACTAAGATAATACTATCGCTTTAAAGATTGCCACAAAAAAGTTTTTCCACACTAACTCAAATCAAATCGGTTACCTGCGAGCCCGTGCAAAAAAATCTGCAAACAACTGATCTTCGCCAGCATCAAACTGCCATAAATCTTCAGGATGCCACTGCACCCCCAACAGTAGTCCATTACGATCTTCAATCGCTTCAGGGACCCCATCATTGGCTCGAGCAACCACGTGTAGATTAGGCGCAATTTTACGTAGACCCTGATGGTGGCGAGAATTAACGTTCGTCCGCTCACCTAAGGACGCATACAGTTCACTGTGATGATCGACCTCGATTTGATGTACCTCACGCGCAACCTTTGTTCCTCGTTGTTCGTGGTTAGTTGGATGCCCTGGAAACTCTTCTGGCAAATCCTGATATAGACTCCCTCCAAAAGCCACATTTAAAAGCTGATAACCTCGACAAATCCCTAAAACTGGCTTGTGCTGTCGTAAAGCATTTTTGGCAACGGCAAATTCAAACTGGTCATGTTGCGAGTTATTTTGTTGCCCAAACGGATGCTGTTTTTGATGAAAAAAACTGGGCGAAATATCCTGACCACCTGGAATTATCACCGCATCGACCATTTCAACTAATTGTTCTGTCATATCCGCCTGCACTACTGGTAAGATTACGGGAAGCTGCTGATGTTTGGTAATTACATCAATAAACGTCTTTGGTAAGCAATTAGCAAGTGGCTGGCAGTAGCGGTTTGGTGCTCCTAAATTTAAATTTGCGGTAATTCCAATTCTCATGTACTTAACTTCCCTTCAAACTGCTTTTGTAAAATTTGAGCGCCGTTAAGCAACGACGACCTAGTCAGTTTACCCCTCAAAGTGGCTCAACATTATTTCAGAAACACTCCTATTTCATCAGTGCTCCTGTTTCTAAGAGTTCAGCTTAGCCTGTGCAGCGACCAGATTACAAAAGTTACTTCACCTGAGCTTTTGCTGTTAATTTTATTGATGAAGCGGGGTTTTGTAACCAAACCGTTACCAACCAATCACCGTTCGTTTTTACAAACGGATTACTTGCAGCTCACCTTTTTATGGACTATGAGCTCCTAAAAAAAGATTAAATCTCATTCAATCTGATTGTCTTTTTAATTCATAATCGGTATGCTTAGGGTAGTATCATAACACTTATGAGGGGGTAAATAATAATGATAATTTTACATGCTTTAGTTGGAATCATCGCCTTTGCCGGTGCTGGGGTAATGTCAATTAGCTTCGCCGGTCATTTAAACCAGCTGTCCAAAGTTCAGAAATGGTCCATCATTATTACTGCTACTACAATCGGCATCACCGCTGTTTTAGGTTTATACTCATCTATGGGGATCATCGGAGCAGTTGTTTCGCTAATTTTACTAGCTGGCTTTGAGTACTTCTGCTTTTTCAAAGAACCAAAACAAGATCACGAATACTCACACTAATCTGGTCGCTTTAAAACCAATCAAGGTTCTTTTCCTTGGTTGGTTTTTCATTTGAGAATCACCTTTCAACCAAGAAAATCAAAAAGACACTCAATTAATTGAGTGTCTTTTTTGCTAAGCGCTTAAATTATGGTTACTTAGCTTCTTTTGCCTGAGCTGCTTGGGCTAAGATGTTCAAATAGTTCAATGGTCGGTCAAACTGTGGCTGGAACAACATGTCAACCATTGCTAAGTCATCGATAGTATTGTGATTTTGAATGCAGACCGATAGTACATTACCAGATTGCGAAACATCGTATTTACTAGTCAGAGCGCCCCCCAAAATGCGACGGGTATCTGGATCGTAAACCAAGGACATCAAAACTGGTTCCGTGGTCAACATGAACTCGGGACGATAGTTGTCCTCAACGATTACCTGGTGTGCCTTGATTCCTTGTGCTTTTGCAGCAGCCATGTTCAAACCAGTTGAAACGTATGTCCGTCCGTACAACATCAAGCCTGATGAAGATTGCGTACCGAGGTATTTTACCTTATCTTCTGTCAAGTTTTCTCCGATTAGCATTCCCTGTCGTACAGCATTCGTAGCTAACGGAATGTAAGCATTCTTTCCAGTTGGATTGTAGTGTACGGCAGCGCTATCCCCAGCGGCAAAGATATCATGGTTGGAAGAATGCATGTAGTCATCGGTGATAATGGCTCCGTTAGGCATCATTTCCACTTTACCCTTGAGTAACTCGGTGTTGGGTTTAAAACCAATACACAAGATGGCAATATCCGACTTAACGGGTAACCCAGGGATCCCATTATCCGGATTTACAAAAGATCCATGAGGTGATTTGGAACGCTGGTCTTCGGTTTTAACAATGATCCCATCATCAACTTCTTCAAAAGCAGAAACTTTAGTTCCAAGTACTAATTTAACGCCGTTTTGCTGATAATCATCAGCCAAAATGTCAGTAAATTTCTCGTCAAAGTATTTGTAAAGCACCCGATTAGCTCCGTCAATCAAATTAACTTCGTAATCTTGCTTTGAATAAGCCTCTGCTAATTCAGCACCAATGTAACCAGAACCGATCACAGTAATTGATTTTGCTTTAGGTGCTTCTTGGAATAATTTTTGTGCATCGTGCCAGTTTTTACACAAGTAAACCCGTTTGCTCTCGATTCCGGGAATCGGTGGAACAATTGGTAAAGAACCAGAAGTCATAATCAATTTATCATACGTATCTTCTGTTTCAGTTCCCGTTTCTAAATTCTTAACCGTCACCTTTTTCTGGTCCGGATCAATCTTTGTAACTAAGTGCTCCATTTGCACATTTGCACCCAAGGATTTTAGTTCTTCGGGGCTAGAATAAAAAAGACCCTTAGGATCGTTATTTTTAATTTCTTTTCCGAGATATAAAGCAATCCCACAAGATAAAAATGAAATATTATCATTTTTTTCATAAATCGTTACTTCGGCATCTGGATGGTTAGCTAACGTTTGTTTCACGGCAAAGGTTCCGGCGTGCGTACAACCCACAGCAATAACTTTCATGATTTCTACCCCTCTCAAATTGAGTGTAATCGTTTACATTTATATCATAGCACGTTGTGAAAAAGCGTACAATAGAATTGCTAGAAATTTAATTATTTTTTTAATCAATATGACCTTATTATTACTTAGCCAAATGTTTGTAGCTGTTTGGCTGTATGCGTAAATGGTTCACAGCCGGCGCTCGTCACCCGCACACAATCTTCGATACGCACTCCTGCCACGCCTGGAATATAAATCCCCGGTTCCAGCGAAAAACACATGTTTTCTTGTAATACTAAATCATTGCCTTCCATGATAGATGGAAATTCATGTTCACTCATCCCAACACCATGCCCTAATCGGTGAATGAAGTATTCACCATAGCCAGCTTTGATAATTACATCACGAGCAATTTGATCTAATTGAGCTGCCGTAATTCCTGGTCGCACTGCTGCCTGAGCTGCCAATTGGGCTTCTAAACAAACTTCATGAATCGCTTGCTGTTGTTTCGTTGGTTTTCCCACAGCAACAGTTCGACTAGCATCACTAATATATCCTTCATGTACTGTCCCTAAATCAAAAAGCACTAGTTCGTTTTCCTGAATCTTGCGAGCACTCGTATCACCATGTGGCTGGGAAGCATGGGCTCCTGCCTGGATTAACGTTGGAAAACTCATTTCCATCACGCCCCGTTTTTTCAAACGATATTCAATTTCAGCAGCAACGTCTGCTTCAGAAATCCCTGGCCGCACGGTTTCAAAACCGACTTGAAATGCAAAGTCGGCTTCCTGTCCCGCAGCTCGCAACTTTTCAAGTTCATCAGAGGTTTTAACCAAGCGGAGTTGCTCTACTAACGGGGTCAAATCAAATTCAAAAGTTGCTGCCGGAAATTCTGCTTGCAGCGCTTGCAACCGCCCCACTGTTAGATTAGCCTTTTCAATTGCAAAGTGGTGCAATGCTCGGTGCCGACTACGCAAGTGATCAGCAATCTTTTGAAATGGGTGCTCATGATCGAGATAACCTTCCACGGCATAAGGCCACCCTGACTTCTGAATGTCCTCGACCTCAAGCGCTGGCGCAAAAAGGAAGGGATCATCATCGGGAAACACAAATAATGCTAGAACCCGTTCAATCGGATCGCTACCAAATCCAGTAAAATACTGAATGTCCTCAAAGTTACTGATATAAGCTGCATCAACTTCGTGTTGCTGTAGTGATTGCTGTAACTCTTGTAACTTATTCATCTAATCATCCTCCTTTTAAATCTGGTCAAAAGCATAGCACACTACCAAAATTGCTGCTAGGTTACTCAATCAACTTTGCAGTTACAATTAACCGCCGAGTTTCTCCCGGATTACCTGATGCACATGTCACTAAAGTTAAGAGTTTTTGATTTGGATGGTCATCTAAGACCGAAACATCAGTTTCAGGAACAACTTTAATTTGACTAATTTGATAACGGTAATCATGCTTAAGATTCGTAATTGTGACCATCTGCCCTTTTTTAGCTCGAGAAAGCGGTGAAAACAACACGTTTGGATCCTTCATGTGATGGCCTGCCAAGGTATAGTTTCCCTGGCCCATTTTCTGTGACGCTTTCATGGTGCCCGCTCCGATAGTGAGGTTTTGCGTATTTAAGCCTTTAAAGATGGGCAGTTCGATGTTAAGCTCCGGGATTGAAATTTTGCCAATCGCCGCAGTTTGTTTTGCTTTTTGACTTTCTAAAAATGAATCATCAGAGACGGCCTTAACATTCTCATATTTATATTCAGCGCGTTGTTGCTGCCCCCGTTTCACCTCTGCATGAGAGATTTTTTCGACCTTCTGTTGTGATTGATGACTAATCCACCAGCTTTGTAGCTGGGAATTAAACACTAAGCCCAGACCAATCAGCAATAATATCGTGATCAAGAGATCTTTTAATATTCTTCGTACCCAATGATGTTGCTGTTTTCGTTTCATAAGCGCCCTCCAAGCAAAAAAGCCATTGATATTCAATGACTTTGCATTTACTCGTTATCTTAGCATATAACTAGGTTTATTTACTATGATCTTGCGTATTACGAAGTAATCCGGCAATCAGTAATCCAACCAGCGCAACTCCAAAGAACGTCCAGTACACCGCATGGAAACCAGCCTGATTAGCAGCTGCCAGTGATTTGCCAGCCGCCGTTCCCATTTTTGTAAAGTTAACTAGGATCAGGGTCGCAACCGCAACTCCAGTGGAACCAAGTACTTGTCGCACGGTAGTGATGACCGCCGTTCCGTGTGAAATTAATTGAGTTGGGAGCGAATTAGCACCTAACGTAACCGCTGGCATCATGACAAAGGCATTCCCACCCTCAATTAACATAGCAAGCGCAATCATGATCCAAATCTGGTGAATCGTTAATAGGGCTAGTAAGCCCCAACCAATTACAATCATCAACATTCCAATCAACATCGTTGGTTTGAAACCGATTTTATCGGCTAGTGTCCCAGTAATTGGATTTAAAATGCTCAATAGCGCCGCACCAGGCACTAACGCCATACCAGAAATGAAGGGAGTAACGCCCAGCACATCTTGATAGTAAAGTGGGAAAATGATGGTCACTACAATCAGCGAAATATATGAAAATCCAGTTAGTAAGACTGCTAAATCATAATTAAAAACCTTCATCACCCGCAAATCTAGTAATGGATTACTAATCGATAACTGGCGACGCACAAAGAGCGTTAGCAAAATTAGCGAACCAAGCATAATTATTAGTAGTACCGCCCCGTTAGCTTCTAATTTGCCAATCTCCGTAATGCAATACAGTACTCCAATCAAACCAAGCGAGTAGCAAATCGATAACCAATCTAACTTAGTGGCAATTCGAGGCATCACGTCGCGCATGACCAAGAATGAAACACCTAAAATCAAGGTGATCACCACCATAAAAAAGACAAATAATCCCCGCCACGTCGTGTAATTCAACACAATCCCAGAAATAATTGGGCCACATGCTAGGGCCGATCCCATCACTAAACCAGCAATCCCCATGATGGTCCCACGCTTTTCTTCTGGCGTAATCTCTAATAAAACGGTCTGATAGGAAGGAAATAAGACACCAACGGCCATTGCTTCCATCACTCTTCCCACCAGCATTACCCAAAAAGTGGGAGCTGCCAAAATAATCAAAGTTCCGACATCAAAGAGTACTAAAACACTAATAAACAAGGTTTTAAAGCTCAAGTTGTTCAAGAGCCAGGGACTAATCGGCATCGTAATACACATTACAATCATAAAACCAGTGGTTAACCACTGAACCGTATCTGCAGAAATCCCAAAATAATTAATAAGCGTCGGATAAGCCGTTGATAATGACGACTGACTAATCGACATCGTAAACGTTCCAATCAGCATTGTAACGATAAACCAAAATCGCCAACCGGAACTCATTGCCTGTTTCGTTTCCATTTACAAGTTCCTTCCTTTTTTGAATTTTTCCAAAGTTAATTATACTCCATGTTGATCTTTAAAAAAAGGAGACTTTATCAATCGCACAATCATTTAGCTTGCAACTAATCATTAAATAATCGTAATCCTGGTAGCCAATTAACCATCAAAAAAGCCCCCTAAAAATGATTTTGGGGGGCTTGTGGTCATCAGTTAACACCTTTAAAATTGAATATTTCCCTGGATTCGTGGAAAGGGAATCACGTCACGAATATTATCCATTCCCGTTACGTACATCAATAACCGCTCAAAGCCAATCCCAAAACCACCATGTTTGGCTGCTCCATAGCGACGAAGGTCAAGATACCACTCATATTCAGATTGAGGTAACCCAAACTCTTTCATTTTGGCTGCTAAAACATCCGTCCGTTCTTCGCGTTCACTACCACCGATCAACTCTCCAATCCGCGGAACTAACAAATCGGCGGCGGCCACCGTCCGTTGATCATCGTTATCGCGCATATAAAATGCCTTGATTCCACGTGGATAATCAGTCACAAAGACGGGACGCTTAAAGATTTCTTCAGCTAAATATTGTTCATGTTCTGCTTTTAAATCAATTCCCCATGCCACTGGGAACTTAAAGTCAACGGGAGCCGCTTGTAACCGTTCAATTGCTTCTGTATAAGTAATCCTAGCAAATGAGTTTTGAAGGGTTGCTTGTAGTCGGGCTAACAATTGGTCATCCACATTATCATTCAAAAATTGGAGATCTGCACTGGCATGTTGTAATAAATATTCAATGACGTATTTCAATAAGGATTCCGATACATCGAGAATATCAACTAGATTAACAAAAGACATCTCTGGTTCAATCATCCAAAACTCAGCAGCATGTCGCTTAGTATGAGAATCTTCAGCCCGAAAAGTTGGACCAAAGGTATACACATTACGAAAGGCCATCGCAAATGCTTCTACCGGTAACTGTCCACTAACCGTTAAATTAGTTTCCTGACCGAAGAAATCCTGGTTAAAATCAAGTTTTTTATCGGCCGTCTTGGGGGGATCATTCGGATCAAGGGTCGTTACCCGAAACATCTCCCCGGCTCCCTCTGTATCACTACTAGTAATGATCGGGGTATTGACATACACAAAATCATGATGTTGTAAATATTCATGAATTGCAAACGCCGCCTGCGAGCGAATCTTAAAAACCGCATAGAAAGTATTCGTGCGAGGGCGCAGATGCGCAATTGTGCGTAAATATTCCCATGAATGTTGTTTTTTTTGTAGCGGATAATCATTGGCAGCAACCCCGGCAGTCGTGATCGTTTGAGCCTGTAGCTCAAACGGTTGCGGAGCTTCTGGGGTTGGCACCAGCTCCCCTGAAATCGTCACTGCCGAAGCAATCGAAAGTTTCGTAATTTCTGTAAAATTTTCAAGCTGACTGGCTTTGGCAATCACTTGTATATTGCGAATGTAAGAACCATCGTTAACTTCTAAAAAAGCAATTTTTTTAGAGGAACGAATAGTTCGAATCCAACCAGAAATTTGAATTTGATGCTGTTTTTGCCCCTCGTTCGTTGTATATAAATCTTTAACTAAAACATTAGCCATTTGCTACTCTCCTTTTTGGATACAAAAAGACCTCATCACTAGGGACGAGGTCTTCGCGGTACCACCCAAAATTGCCTATCAACTGATAAGCCAGCTCAGTTTTTGATAACGGTCAAAAGCCGGCGGTCTAGTTAACCACAACTTCAGGGTGTTTTTCACTCGAAAACTCAGTTCCGCTCGCACTATCCGAAACTCGCTATCATTTGTTAATCGAACTACTATTCCTGATTAGTCATTTTCAAAAGCAAGTGTACTTGATTTATTTATAAAAAGCAACTTAATTTTTCCGTAAAGCGACACAAGTACCCTCTGGGACCTTGAAATTATCCTGTAACATTGTTAACTTACCTGTGTCGCGATTTCTGGCAAATAACGATAAATTATCACTCTCTTGATTGGCCACTACCACGTAACGCTGATCGCAATTAAAGTTAAAATCACGCGGAAATTCACCACCAGTCGAAATTAGTTGCACCTGCTTAACACTACCATCAGGCTGAATCGCAAACACTGCCAACGTATCATTTCCTCGATTGCTAACGTAAACAAAGCGATGGTCTGCAGAGATGTGAATGGCTGCAGCACCATTATGCGTCGTCCAGTCGGTAGGAATCGTCGAAACAACTTGTTGAACCGTTAGCTGCGCCGTTTCCTCATCATAATCCAACACGGCTAATTCGCTACTCAATTCCCCAACTAGGTAAACTTTTCCGAGTTCTTCCACGTAATCGGCATGACGAGGACCAAAACCGGGACTAGTCTGCATTTGGTTAACCAAGTGTAACTTGCCAGTATTATCTAGATCATAGCAATATAAGCGATCGAGTCCTAAATCACAGACTAGCACCCGTTGGTCAAACAATCTATCCGCATAGTGAGGGTGCGGACCATCTGCCTGTTCTGGTTGTGGTCCGACCATTCCCTGATCCTGAACTCGATCAGTCTCTGTCAGGGTCTGATCTGAATTAATTCGATACACCGTAACCACTCCAGAATGATAGTTTGCACTCAGTACTAACTGACGCGTCTCATCTACCGTTACGTATGCCGGACTGCTACCAGGTTCCATCACCTGTTGCAAGCTAGATGCTGGTAGCGTATTACCATCTAACCCCACCAGACCACCATACGGTTCCGCTTGTGAATCATCCCGATTGATAGCATAAATGACATGCTGGTTAGATTCTGCCAGATAAGTCGGTGAACCCGCTTTTCCGACCAGGGTCAGATTTTGCAGTCGTTCTGTTTGCGTATCTAATTCTACTTGATAAATTCCTTCGCTACTTTTTCTCGTATAAGTCCCAATTAAAAATTTTTCCGTCATCAGTTGCCTCCCGCGATCTTTTTTTGATTATTACATAAAGTCAGCGTGTGGTAAAGTTAGCAATTTTACTAACCAATGTGGTTTTCTTTTAAAATCTGGGCAACCTCAGTCTCCATCTCAGGAGTCCGTTTCCATTCCTCAAACTGGGGAGTTTGCTCCGTTGGCATTGTAAAGTTAGCGTTCAGATAGTGCTCATATTTTTGGACGTGAATTGAATGCGGGATGTTTAACTGTAGAATTCGAACCTGTTGCAACTGTTTGCGCTCCACCGCTAACTCAGCTCGCCCATTTTGAACCATATTACTGATTTCTAAATACTTAGACCCATCCAACCGGGTGATTTCTTCAATCAAGGTCAAGGTTTCATGACTTTTTAGTGACATACTGATTTCTCCCGTTGCTGTTTTTTTCTACAGATGCTCCCCGACGTTTAGCACTCAGGCGATTCTGCTGATCTTTGAATTTTTCCCACGTGCTCTCCTTGCGATCATGCTTCATAAACTTCGTTTTTTTTGTGTATTTCATAGTTACTACTTCCTAAACGAAAAAAGAATTGCACTAACAATTCTTTTCATAATTATTCTACCGTCACACTTTTTGCAAGATTTCTTGGCAAATCAACATTAAGTCCCTTATTAAGACTGGTATAGTATGCCAATAATTGAGCGGGCAAAACACTTAAAAGTGGTGTTAATAATTCGTCAACATCAGGGATCACAAACGTATCCCCTGCTTCTGAGAGACCTGCTCGCGCAATTACAAACGTCTTCGCTCCCCGCGCCTCCGTCTCAGCCAGATTACTTCGAGTTAAGCTGGCAGTCCGACTAGCAGTAATAATCCCAATCACTGGCGTGCCGGCTTCAATCAAAGCAATCGTTCCGTGCTTCAGTTCTCCGGATGCAAAACCTTCTGCATGTACATACGAAATTTCCTTTAATTTGAGCGCCGCTTCGATAGAGACCGTATAATCAATGCCTCGTCCGATATAGAAGGCCTGCTGAGCGTTAACAAAAGCATCTTGGGCTACTTTTTCAATCTGATCCTTTTCATCAACAATCATTTGCATCCCCTGCGCTACCAATGCAAGTTGTTGTTTCAGATTAAATTGACGTGCAACTGCACGATTAAGGTGTTCTCCGACTGCTTTAGCTAAAATGGCTTCTAAGGCAATTTGGGCAGTATAAGCCTTGGTTGAGGCAACCGAAATTTCAGGTCCAGCATCTAATAGTAGCGTGAAAGTTGCCTCCCTGGAAAGCGTTGAATTGGCAACGTTTGTAATCGTTAAGCTTGGATAGTGCTGTTGGTTAACATTTACCAATACTTGGCGACTATCTGCAGTTTCTCCACTTTGGGATAGGAAGATAAAGAAGGGATGCTCAGAAAGTAAGGGTTCATCATACGCAAACTCAGAAGCCACCCGAACCTCCGTTGGAATCCCGGTCAACCGTTCTAACTGCATTTTCCCGACTAAACCTGCATGGTAGCTTGTCCCTGCTCCTACTAAGTAGATTCGATCGGCATTTGCCATTGCTTTCAGTAACTTCGGGTCAAGGACTGTTTGTCCATCTTGACTAAGGTATTTAGCGGAAAGACGTCGCATCACGTTGGGCTGCTCATCGATCTCTTTCAACATGTAATAAGGATATGTCCCTTTATCAGAAGCACTTGGATCAACATTGACCGTAAATTCCCGGCGAGTAACCAGTTGCCGCTTTGAATCATAGATTTGCAGCTGGTCAGCTTTAACCACACAAACATCTCCGTCCTCAATTTCCACAAATTGATGCGTTACATCCAGCATCGCAATCGAATCAGAACAAATCACATTACAATTGGTTCCCCGTCCAATTAACAGTGGGCTCTTGTTTTTCGCCACGTAAAGAGCCGTTGGGTCTTTTCGATCCATCATTACCATTGCATACGATGAATCTTTCAACAAACTAATTACCTTAAAAAAAGCATCTTTAGTTGATAGGTGATCGATCGTCACAAACTTGTCAACCAACTGTACAACCACTTCGGTATCAGTCTGACTTTTAAAACTCACTCCTTGTAGGTACTGATCTTTGAGCTCCTGAAAATTTTCGATCACTCCATTATGTACCAGATAAAATCGTTCATCGTCAGAATACTGCGGATGCGCATTTTCAACCGTAACGCCACCATGCGTTGCCCAGCGCGTATGACCAATCCCAGTAGAACCTTGATCAGCAGCAGTGAGTTTTTTTTGTAAATCATTAATACTACCAGTAGTTTTAACTAGATGAGTCTGTTGATCAGCCGTTTCAACAAAGATTCCCGCAGAATCATAGCCCCGGTACTGTAATTTTTCCAGTCCCTGCACTAAAATATCAGTCGCCTTTTGATTGCCGACAACGCCTACTACTCCACACATAATTGTATCCTCATTTCAAATTGGTATAGATGTATATTTTAATTTTTAAGTTTAACAACCACTACAATGGTAGTATTTTGTGAGATTGTTGTCAAACATTTTGCCAAATTGGTCTACTGGTTAAAAAAGAACAGTTAAAAAACTGTTCTCCAAAAAGCTAATTTAATTGTTTAACCACCTGTGCGATTTTTTCAGCGTACCGTTGACTTTCCTCTTGAGTTGGCGCCTCAACCATAACCCGCAGTAATGGTTCCGTCCCACTCGGGCGAACCAAAACCCGACCATTACCATTCATTTCAGTTTCAACCTGATCAATTGCTTGTTGGACTTCTGGATGGTGCAGGGCTTGTTCTTTATCAGTAACCGTCACGTTTACTAAACTTTGAGGATATTTTTGTACTTCGGCTGCCAGTTCAGATAGGGATTTACCCGTCTCTTTCATGATGGACATTAATTGCAAGCTGGTCAGCATTCCATCGCCTGTAGTATTAAAATCGAGGAAAACAATGTGTCCTGACTGCTCCCCACCTAAGTTATATCCATCAGCTTTCATCGCCTCGACTACGTACCGATCACCAACTTTAGTTTTGACACTTTGCAAACCATGGGCTTCCATGGCTTTATACATCCCGAGATTGCTCATTACCGTAGTCACAATCGTATCTTGTTTTAGTCGACCATGATCATCAAAATATTTCCCACAAATGTACATAATCTGGTCGCCATCAACAAGGTTTCCCTGCTCATCAACGGCAATGCATCGATCACCATCACCATCAAAAGCAATGCCCAGCTGTGCTCCTTCGGCAACTACCTGCTTTTGTAATTGTTCTGGATGCGTGGATCCAACCTGCTGGTTAATGTTGATCCCATCAGGAGTCGTGGCATTGGTCGTAAAATCAAGATCAACATCAGCGTACAAACGAGGAACAAGCGCACTAGCAGCCCCGTTAGCTGCATCAACACACACTTTGAGACCCTTAAGATTATCTGGGATTGTCTGGGCTAGAAAATGTAAATATTTTTGTCCAGCTTCCGTATAATTATCGGCAACTCCCAATCCGGTTGCAGCCGGACGCGGTAAATCATCCGTGGGACTCTCTAACATCGCTTCAATGTCTGCTTCAATCTCATCTGATAACTTATAACCATCTCCACCAAAAAACTTAATACCGTTGTATTTTGCCGGGTTATGTGAGGCGGTAATCATTACTCCCGCATCAGCATTTTGATCCCGAACGAGATAAGCAACTCCTGGAGTCGTGATGATTCCTAACCGAATAACCTCGATTCCAACCGATAGTAATCCAGCGACTAAAGCATCTTCAAGCATCTGTCCGGAAATTCGGGTATCTCGAGAGACCAACACTCGGGGCTGGTGGTCAGTGGCACTCCGCTTAGTCAGTGCATATCCTCCCGTTCGTCCGGCTCGAAAAGCCAGTTCGGGCGTTAAATCCTGATTGGCAATTCCACGAATTCCATCTGTTCCAAAATACTTCATAGTCGCTCTCCATTCGAATTATTGTTCATTTTTTTCAGCTTGTTTGGGGACTTCTGTGGTTTGATCATCCTTAGCGATTTCAAGTTTCACCTTGGTCGTCGAGGGCGAGATCACAACGTTCACCGTTTTTCCATGAAGATCCTGGGCATCAATTACCGCCGTCGTCAGCGTTGTTTTATTAATTGGTTTTTGAAGGTTAACCTGTGCTACCACTTGCTTAATCCGTTCGATTTCATCGATCGGTCCCGTGATATGAACTTGCTGGACCTGCTGGCTGGTTTTTACAACGTGATGTCCCGTGGCAATTTGATTTTTATCATAGGCAGGTTTAACCGCATAGGTTTTGGTTGCTCGTTTTTGCAAGTTAATTTTAATTTTATCTGGATTAATTTTAGCATTAATCTCTGAATTAAGCCCAGCTGGTTGCAGTTTAACAACATGCTTTCCTGGTGTCAAACCAACTAAATTGGCATTAACTTTAAAGTTTTGGGTGTTGGCAGTCGTTGTCACCAAAGCTGCTGGCCCTTGAAGAGTTACCTTGACTTTGTCTGGATAGCCAATCACAAAGTAGTGGTCGGAATTTACGTTTAATTGCAATGGTACCTCCACCGTTTTCCGAGTCACTGCAGAAATCTTTCTGCTAGTTTGGCTCGGGGTATGATAGGTATTTCCTAACTTATCATCATGTACCATAAAAAACAGACCCATTACAATTAAGAAAGATACAATCAATGCAAAGGTCTTGCTATCATAAAAATGCTTCATTGCTTATCACCCCGAAAATGAGTGCGGACAAAATCAACGGCCTCTGCCAGCAGCGAACGATGGGGTTTTTGCGCTTTTCGAATCAGTTGACTACGCAAATATTTTAGATAATCAGCTTGCGTCATGCCACGCAATAATTCGTTGTTTCGCGTAATTGAAACCTCTCCCGTCTCTTCTGAAATTACAATGGTAATCGCATCCGTCACCTCAGAAATACCAACTGCTGCTCGATGTCGCGTTCCAAGTTCCTTTGGAATTAAATTACTTTGAGAAAGTGGCAAATAGGCTGCGGCCGCCGCCACCCGACCGTCTTGAATAATCACTGCGCCATCGTGTAGTGGGGTATTCGGGATAAAAACGTTGATCAAAAGCTGACTTGAAATATCAGCATCCAATGGAATCCCGGTTTCGATATACTCTTCTAACCCGGTTTTCATCTGGATCGCTATCAAGGCCCCAATCCGTCGTTTTGACATATATTGAATCGCACTATCCAAAGCTTGAATCATTTTTTCCGTCTGAACCTGTTCTTGTTGCAGCTGATTAAACACGGAGCGTTGTCCTAATTTCTCTAAGCCCCGTCTGATTTCAGGCTGAAAAATCACGATACAGCCAATAACTCCCCAATTAATCACTTGATCCAAAATCCATGAGGTCATGGTGAGTCCTAGATACCAGCTTGCTACCCGCGCCAGAATTAAAATAATAATTCCGCGCAACAGCTGAATTGAACGGGTTCCGCGCAGCAACATAATTAGTTCATAAATTAAAATCCAGACTACTAAAATATCAATCAAATTGCTTAAGTTATGTAGTGTCAGGAGTCGATCCCATGCAATTCCCATTCCAAAGTTTCCTTTCAACTAGTTTCTCAGTTTATTATAGCACGCCCGACCCATTGATTTATAGGTAAGCGAGCGAGCTCAATCAGAATAAATTAGATAAAATGATAGTTTTTTATTAACTTTTGCGGTTTAATTTAAGTAAAACATCATGAGGTGCTGAAAATGACAATTAGCAAAAAGTGGCAGATCCGAATTTTCTTTCTTATCTGGCTCATTTTTATCAAACTGTTTATTAGAGAGTCATTGTTTGGATTTCTGTTGCTAAATACGTTTCTAGGTTACATTCCAATCGAACTGAGTTTTCACATTAAAACCAATTCTAAACAACAATCAGCGCTGGTCTTTTGGCCCCTAACCATTGTTTGGCTGTTATTCTATCCTAATGCTCCATACATCCTAACTGATCTCCTACACCTATCCTGGTTGAATCCAAATGATTTAAACGGGATGTTAAAACTTGATGGTCACATCTGGTTCTTATATACTTGCTTGCTAATTAGTGCTCTCACCTGTGCCTTTATCGGGTTCTGGGGATTACTCCATGTTGCTCGCTCACTGGACAATCGCTTGCACTTAAGCTCAGAGCTATTTGGCTTTCTTACCACCTGTGGTTTGATCTTTCTAACTTCAATTGGACTTTATATTGGTCGTTTTCTGAGAGTTCATACGGTCTATTTAATTATCAAGCCAAAATTTTACGTCGACCTCTTTCTTAACATGTGGAACCGGCAAATGATTATTTTCGTCATCATGATGACCATTATTCAACTAGTAATTTACTGGATCTATACTCTCATTACCGCTGCCCAACAAGATTAATTTGCTTAAAGAAGAGCCGTCTCACTGGAGATTAATCCCAGTGAGACGGCTCTGTTAGTTTTTTAAATTTAACTATCGGATCAAATCACGAGTACTACTCTGGTTCTACACCAATCACGCGGACTTCTGTTTCTAACTTCACCCCAGTCTGGTTATAGACGGTCTGTTGGACATGCGCAATCACGTTCAGATAATCTGTGGCAGTTGCTTGGTTAACATTCACAATAAAACCTGCGTGCTTTCGTGATACCGCTGCTCCTCCCGACTGATATCCTTGTAATCCAGCTTCGTGAATAAGTTTTCCCGCAAAATACCCCTTCGGGCGCTTAAAAACACTGCCACATGAAGGATACTCGAGTGGTTGTTTTGATTTTCGCAAATAATTTAGGTGATCCATTTCTTGCTGAATCAAGTTCCGAATTCCTGACCACAAGCGAAAGGTTGCTTGCAAAACCACCATTTGCGAGGCTTGCACTGCACTGTGGCGATATGAAAAATCTAATTCGGCATTGTCTAACCGCTTAAGTTCGCCCTGTTCAGTTAACACCAGAGCACTTTCTAACACTTGTGCGGTTTCACCACCATAAGCTCCCGCATTCATGTAGACCCCTCCACCAACACTTCCGGGAATCCCTGCAGCAAATTCTAATCCAGTCAATCCTGCTCGTTGCGCCGCCTTAGTAGCTGCAATGTAAGCAGCCCCTGCATCAGCTATCACCCGTTCATCAGTAGTTTTAATCTGATCCATCTTGGTTAAGATCATGGTTAACCCCCGAATGCCACCATCTCTAACAATCAAATTGCTGGAGTTTCCCAGGACGGTCACTGGCAGTTCCAAGTTTCGTGCAGTTTCTATGAGTTGCTGAGTTTCCGCAACCGAACGCGGAAACGCTAAAAAATCAGCTGGACCACCAGTTTTGGTCCACGAGTAATGTGATAACGGCTCATCTTTTAAAATCTTAATTGTGGGTAGTAAGGTCGCGATATCTGTTGTCATTGTCATTAGTTCCTTTCACGCATTACCCCTATTTTAGCACGCGAACCCCATGAAAACCACGAAATCATGATATACTAAAAGCAACTTGACCAACTTAATTGTCTATCAAACTATCTGCCTAAGGGGGCCTTTAATCGTGAACTTCGTTGCTATTGACTTTGAAACAGCAGCTGGGCAACGGGCTAGTGCTTGTTCGATCGCCCTAACCGTTGTCCGTCAAGATCAGATTGTCGATGAATTTTATTCATTGATTAATCCAGAGCAAGAGTTTTTCTGGCGCAACGTTCAGATTCATGGCATTCACGCAACTGACGTAGCTACAGCACCAACATTTCCCGCCGTCTGGGAGATTATTCGCCCGCTTTTTCGACCGGATCGGCTAATCGTTGCCCATAACAATCGCTTTGATAACAGTGTCTTGACTAGCAGTCTAAAACGCTATCACTTGCCAGCCGTTCACTATCAAACCATTGACACCGTGCAGACCTCTCAGAAATTTTATCCTGAACTTCCAAATCATAAACTAGACACCGTCAGCAAGCACTTAGGAATCGAGTTACACCACCATCATAACGCCCTTGATGATAGTCGAGCTTGTGCCAAAATCTTATTAGAAGAAGAACACCAGTTTAGCAGCCCGACGCTGGCCACTTTCATCACCAATATCTAAATCACGATCCTGGTTTCCAATTGCAAAGTCCTAATTAGCGAACTTTCTTTGCTTGGTTCCCACTGGATCGTTTTTTTATTTGCATCACGACCGTGGTAGGCGTGCTTTGCGTAATTTGAAATCCAAATTTTTCGTAAAGATGCCGAGCAGTCTGATTACTTCGATAAACCTCTAGCCAAACAGAAGTAAGCATGCTTTGGGAAAAAAACCAATCGAGCGCGGTCGCCATCAACGCCGTTCCAATGCCAAGTTGCTGATCAACCGCCCGGACTGCAATGCCCAGCTCACCGCTGGTAGGAGTAGTCGCCACAATTGAAACTAGCCCAACAAACTGATCTGAGCACTTGGCCACGATCAATACCGCCCTGCTAGAATATTTAATGGTTTGTAAATCAGCCGCTAGTTGCGCTACTGACTGGTTCAGATTAGCCACTCGAAATTGGGAAGTTTCTGCTGTAAGTTGTTTAAGTAAACTCAATACTGCTACTGCATCGTTGGCATCGGCGGCGCGCAACGTAACTTCACTCATCAGCTGGTCGTTTTAAAGTCGCAACTAGCTGGACAAACAAGGTTCCATGCGCAGTCAAGGTTAGAGTACGGGTCGCTTCGTCTTCCTGATCAGCTCGTTTTAAACTTACCCGCAAGTAATCAGCTGGTAACAAGTCAGCAATCCATTGCGACCACTCGATGACTAATACTCCGTCGCTGTCAAAGTATTCTTCAAGACCCAAATCAGCCCCGCCTCCGTTTTCCAACCGATAAGCATCCATATGATAAAGTGGCAGGCGTCCATCATGGTATTCTCGCATGATTGTAAAGGTTGGGCTCCGAACCAGTTGCTTAATTTCTAAGCCCGTTGCTAATCCTTTCGTAAACGTGGTCTTTCCGGCACCTAAATCCCCATCAAGTAAAATAACGGTTCCCTTGGGGAGTCGCTGAGCTAACTGTTCCCCCACTTGTTGAGTTTCCGCAGCACTATGCGTGATAATTTCTTTACTTTTCATCGGATCAGAGTGCCTGAGCGGCCGTAATCAAAGCCACTTTATAGACATCTTCACTATTACAGCCCCGTGACAAGTCAGAAACTGGTTTATTTAGACCCTGCAAAATTGGACCAATTGCTTCAAATCCGCCTAAACGTTGCGCAATTTTATACCCAATGTTCCCTGATTGTAGTTCCGGAAACACAAACACATTAGCCTGCCCCGCAACGGGTGAATCAGGTGCTTTTTGTGCTGCAACCGTTGGTACAAAGGCTGCATCAAATTGTAATTCACCATCAACTGGAAAATCTGGGTGTGCTGCTTGAGCTGCCCGTGTTGCTTGTTGCACTTTTTCAACGGCTGCTCCTGCTGCCGAACCAGCGGTAGAAAAACTCAAAAGGGCTACCTTGGGATCAATGCCAAAGAGTCGAGCTGTTTCTCCACTTTGTAAAGCAATTTCTGCTAACTGTTCTGCAGTTGGATCAATATTAATTGCTGCATCTGCAAATAAGTAGCGTTGGTTATTGCGTTGCATGACAAATGAACCACTAATCAGTTGCACCCCTGGCTTCGTTTTAATAATCTGAAGCGCTGGTCGCACCGTCTCACCAGTTGCATGGACTGCCCCAGAAACCATCCCATCGACATCGCCTCGATAAACCATCGTCGTTCCATAATAATTAGCATCTTTTAACCACTCTAAGGCTTGCATGGCATCCGTCTTTCCGGAACGCCGATCAACAATTGACTGTACCATTGCTTGTAATTGCTCTGCGTCAGTAGTTTCTGGATCGATTAACTTGATTCCGGTTAAGTCAAAGTTGCCATTTGCAGCAGCTTGCTGAATCTCAGCTGTTTTTCCCAATAATACTGGTAGCGCTAGCTGTTCCTGCTGTAGGCGACTGGCTGCTTCAATGATGCGAGGATCGTTCCCCTCTGGAAACACCAACTTAATTTCACGACCATGTAATTTGTTTTGTAGTCCTGCAAATAAATCCATACTATTTCTCCTATGCTTGCTTAGTAATCGTTGCTGGCAGTTGCCAATTAATCGGAGTTTCCCCCATTGCAGTCAGCGCGGCGTTTGTTTTTGAAAAGGGGCGGGAGCCAAAGAAACCACGATTAGCTGATAGCGGACTAGGGTGCGCCGATTGAATGACGACATTGGTTTTTGTATCAATTAGTTTGATCTTAGCACGTGCCGCTCGTCCCCATAAAATGAAGACTACCGGTTCAGCTCGTTGTGACAATTTGGCAATCGCATAGTCAGTCAGTGCTTCCCAGCCATGATTGCGATGAGAATAGGCTTGTCCCTGACGAACGGTGAGTACCGAATTTAAGAGGAGCACTCCTTGTTCCGCCCAACTTTTTAGATAACCATGCTGAACGGGCTTAATCCCCAAATCATGTTCAAGTTCGAGATAAATATTGCGCAACGATGGCGGGATCGAAACTCCCGGTGCCACAGCAAAGCTAAGCCCAATTGCTTGTTGTGGTTCATGATAGGGATCCTGCCCCAGGATAACTACCTTTGTTTTACTAAAGGGTGTCCACTCAAACGCTTGAAAGATATGTTGCATAGCTGGATAAACTTGGTGCTGATTATACTCAGTAACCAAAAAACGCCGGAGTTCTTGATAATATGGCTTTTCAAATTCCGGCTCGAGCACCGGCCACCAGTCGTTAGCAATAAATTGTTTCATGATTTCACCTCGTGCATATTTTATCATATCAAAAGAAAAAGCAGTGCGAGTTTCCGCATCTGCTCAATAATGTTTCATAACACGCTCAATTTGTCTTTCTTGATCACGCTTTTTAAGCGTTTCTCGTTTGTCATAGACATGTTTTCCTTTGGCAACTCCAATTAAAACCTTTGCAAAATTGTGCTTGAGGTATACTTTTAACGGAACCACTGTTACACCCTTGGTTTGAACCGCTGTTGCCAACCGCTTCAACTCCTGCTTGTGTAAGAGTAGCTTTCTTCGCCGGAGCGGGTCATGGTTAAACTGATTTCCTTCGGTGTACTCATTAATGTGAACATTCATTAAATAAGCTTCCCCAGCCCGCACTGCGACAAACCCATCTTTAAGATTTAAACGTCGATTACGAACTGATTTGATCTCAGTTCCAGTCAGCGCAATTCCGGCTTCATAGGTCTGTTCGATAAAATAATCATGCCGCGCTTTGCGATTGGTTGCCATCACATTGGTGTCTGCCTGATTGTGACGTTTTTTCGCCATTCCAATTCACCCTTTTATTTTCTTTTTTGAACAGTAAAACGGTGTCTAGTTCCAAGTTGTTTGCCATGTTTCTGCTTAACTGGCGATTGATGGCGCCGTTCGCCTTGACTTCCATGATGAGAAGCATGCGAGCGCGTTGGTAATAAATCTGTTTTCGGGGTGTTTTCGGGGTGTAAGATTTCAAAATCAACTGTACTTTGATCAACATCCACCGCCACACACTTCACTTGGATATCCTGACCAATTTTATAAGTTCGTTTGGTATTACTACCAACCAATGCCATATATTTATCAACATACTGATAGTAATCATCTTTCATTCGGCTGATATGCACCAGACCTTCAACCGTGTTTGGCAATTCAATAAAAGCTCCAAACTTCATCACAGAACTGACTACTCCGTCGAATTCTTCTCCAATCCGATCGCTCATGTACTGGGCTTTCATCATGGCATCAACGTCGCGCTCTGTGGTAACCGCACGCCGTTCATTATCAGAACAGTTGGCGGCAATCTCATTTACCACCTCTGCATAGGTCTGCTTCGTAGTATCGTTGATTCCATGATCCAAATAATAGTGAATCAGACGATGAATAAACATATCCGGATACCGCCGAATTGGTGAGGTAAAGTGCGTATAGTACTGAGCCCCTAGCCCAAAATGACCTACACATTTGTCGGCATATTTAGCCTGTTGCATGCTCCGTAATAACATCACGGATACCATGCTTTCTTCCGGTGTCCCGGCAACCTTAGTCAACACATTTTGTAACGTCTTCGGTTGCAGATGATCAGGATCAGCCTTAACGTTAATCCCAAATGCAGTTAAAAATTCAAAAAATGACTTGACGCGAGTTGCATCTGGATTTTCATGTATTCGATAAATAAACGGAACCTTTGCCTTATGATAAGTCTCGGCCACGGTTTCATTAGCAGCTAACATGAATGATTCCACTAAGCGCTCAGCTACCCCACGATTCCGTAACTGAATGTCAATGGGATGACCATTTTGATCGACAATAATTTTGGCTTCATCATCATTAAAATCAATGGCGCCTCGACGTCGGCGTGAACGATATAAGATGCGATGAAGCTCACCCATCGCATCAAACATTGGCACCAAATCTTCATATTGCTTCCGAACAGCGGCGTCTTTAGTTTCCAAGATGGCATTAACAGCGTTATAAGTCATTCGTTTAGTCGAACGCATCACACTAGGATGAATTCGTGATCGAATCACTTTCCCCTGAGGATTGATCTCCATCTCACAACTCATACAGAGACGTAATTCACCCTCATTTAACGAACAAATTCCATTTGAGAGGCGCCGCGGGAGCATTGGAATCACTCGATCGGTTAAATAAACCGACGTGCCTCGCTTATAGGCTTCGCGATCCAACAGACTCCCTTGTTTAACATAATGACTCACATCGGCAATGTGAACTCCTAAATGATAATTCCCATTCGGTAATTTCCACGCAGTGACCGCATCATCCAAATCTTTGGATTCTTCAGCATCAATCGTCACCAATTGCTGGTCAGTGATGTCTTCGCGGTTTTTCATTTCTTCTGGTAAGACATGGTCAGGAATGGCATCGGCTTCCTCCATGACATCCTCAGGGAATTGGGATGGAACATCATTAGCATAAACAATCTGTAAAATATCAATTCCCGGATCATCGACACTTCCGATAACTTGTTTAGCCACCCCGACTAGGTATTCTGGATGCTCATTGCTTGGATACTCAGTGATGTCACAAGTAACTACCTCACCAGGAGTTGGATGCAAACCAGCATCGGCAACGTAAAAGCGATAACCAGCTAGTTTTTTATCTTTTAATTTAATTTGACCCACAAAACCTAGGTCGTTATTGGTTTTAAAAAATTCGCCCACCACGTGATCGTAGTGATGTTCCAGAATTTTAACTACCTGTCCCTGAGGCCCGCGATCCGTTTTTTGATCAGCTGGTTTCAGCACTTGCATTGCAACCCGATCCAAGTTCATTGCCCGTAACGTCAAATCAGGGGCAACAAAAGCATCCGGCTGTTCTTCGTCATATGCCACAAACCCAAAGCCTTTAGGGTTTGAATGAAAGACTCCTTCAAATTTCAGCTCAGCCGGATTTAGTTTAAAACTTCCATCACCTGTAACTAGCACAAGTGCTTGACGCTCTAAATCAGCCAGTTCTTGAATAATCAGTTTGAAGGCCGCTGATCCATGATATCCAAGGGCGTCCGCCAATTTTTCCACTGTATAACTTCGTTCAGGATGAGCCCGCAGCTCCGTTTCTAGTTCATACTTTAATTCATTATCATGCACAATTATTTCCTCTTATTATTCTTAATTTTCCAATTATCATGTTTTACTTTTAATAAAAAAAACTCCTGTAGTTACAGGAGTTTCATAATTAGCGTTGTGCCATCATCATTAACAGTAATGCGATTGCAAAAAACAAAATACCCAGTACCACCGTAACTTTTTGAATGAAGGACTCAAAGCCTCGTGATTTTGACTCCGAGAACAAATCACTTGCTCCACCCGAAAAAGATGACATTGCATCGTTATTTTTAGAAGGCTGCATTAGCACTGCCATAATAATCAAAACACTGACAATCCAAAGTGCCACCATTAAGAAGTTAGCCACAATATTCCTCCTAACTACTTAGTCAAAGACCATACAACTCCTGTCTATGATTGTAACACAACCCATTATTTTCTTCTACGGTTTCTCTCATTTGCCCAAATGTTAATAATTATTCAAAATAAAAAAGCCTTCAGTTCTGAAGGCTTTTTGAATTATTTCTTGATGATGTTTTCTCGCTGTTGCCGATCAAGATTGTAGAAAGAATGAATTCCTTTGTATTCAGAAACTGAACCCAACTGATCTTCAATCCGCATTAACTGGTTGTATTTCGCAATTCGTTCGCCACGACTCATAGAGCCTGTCTTGATTTGACCAGCGTTCATGGCCACTACCAAGTCGGAAATCGTCGTATCTTCGGTTTCTCCAGAACGATGGGAAATAATTGCAGTGTAGCCAGCTTCCTTCGCCATGTTAACCGCATTGACAGTCTCGGTTAAAGTTCCAATTTGGTTAAGTTTAATCAAAATGGAGTTGGCAACGTGCATATCAATTCCCTTTTCAAGATATGAAGTGTTGGTAACAAATAAATCATCACCAACTAACTGAACCTTTTTACCCAGCTTCTCGGTTGCTAGTTGCCAATCAGCCCATTCGTTTTCATCTAGCGGGTCTTCGATTGAAATGATTGGGTATTTGTCAACGAGCGAATCTAACAAATCGATGAATTCGGTAGCACTATATGATTTACCATCACCAACTAAGTTATATTTTTTAGTTTCAGCATCATAAAACTCAGAAGCAGCACAATCAAAGGCAATGCAGATATCCTTACCAGGAACATAACCAGCTCGTTTAATAGCTTCAACTAAGATTTCAAATGGTTCCTCGTTATTTTTTAGATTAGGAGCAAAACCACCTTCATCACCAACTGCCGTTGAGTAACCTTGTTCGTTCAAAATGTTTTTAAGGTTGTGGAAAGTTTCTGAACCCATCCGAACAGCTTCGCGCATCGAGTCAGCACCAACCGGCATAATCATAAATTCTTGAAAATCAACTTTATTATTTGCGTGTTTCCCACCATTAATAACGTTCATCATTGGGGTTGGTAAAACATGACCATCAAAACCGCCAAGATAATTGTACAAAGGAGTGCCTAGTTCGTCAGCAGCAGCTCGTGCAGCTGCAATGGAAACTGCCAAAATTGCATTAGCGCCTAACTTAGCTTTGTTAGGAGTCCCATCCAATTTGATCATTGCCTGGTCAATTCCCAATTGATCAGTAACATCGTAGCCAATGATTTCTTTAGCAATCTTGTCATTTACATTGGCAACGGCCTTGGTAACGCCCTTTCCCATGAAACGACTTTTATCGCCATCACGTAGTTCAACGGCTTCATGCTCACCAGTCGAAGCTCCAGATGGCACAATGCCACGACCCATCGCTCCGTCTTCAGTATAAACCTCAGCTTCAACCGTCGGGTTACCACGAGAATCTAAAACTTCGCGGGCATAAATATCAGAAATAATTGACATAAGTACGTCTCCTTAGTAGTTTTTTAAAACTTTTCCTAAATCCACTCTAATTTTACATTTTTTAAAACGGCTTTGCAATCTAAAACCGCCTATTTCAGCGTTTCAAAGTTGGCTAATTTTAAGAACTCAGCCGGATTCACACTAGCCTTTCCTGCTAGTACTCCATCGATGTTGGGTTCAGCCATCAAATCTTTAATATTTTCATCAGTAACGCTACCGCCATACAGAATTCGAGTTTGATCAGCAACTTCATCCGAATAAAGATCCGCTACCGTCTGCCGAATTAAGTAGCAACCATCCTCCGCTTCTTGACTAGGGGCACTGTGACCAGTACCAATTGCCCAGCTCGGTTCATAGGCAATTATTAGCTTGCTAGCATCCGTCGCTGACACTCCTCGAAGGGCTGCTGTAACTTGCCCAACTGCCCATGAAACCCGATCACCGTTTTCAAAGCGGCCCATCGTTTCATCGCAACACAAGATTGGCGTCATTTGATTTTTAAACACCGCTTGGACTTTCTTATTAATGATATCATCGGTTTCATTAAAATACTTACGCCGCTCCGAATGACCAACAATCACATAGGGAATTGCAAGTTCTCGTAAAGCTTTGGGACTTACTTCTCCAGTATAGGCCCCTTCGTCACGATAAAAACAATTTTCCGCAGCAATTTGTACCGGACCGTCTCCTTGAACTGCCTGCATGGAAGTCAAAAAAAGCGGAGATGCCGCAATTACGGTTTCAACCGCCGAACGTGGCGGTAATTTTGGTTGAATTTTTTGCACAAAGGCAACAGCAGCTGTCGGAGTTAAATTCATTTTCCAATTGCCACCAATAAACGGAATTCTTGTCATTGCAAGCTCACCTCTTGACCACATCTAGTAACTTAATTCTAATTGATTGCTTCCAAAAGTACCAGTCTTAACAAAAAAACTGCCAACTTTTTGACAGTTTATTTTGTTACTATTTATTTGAAATGCAAGCAATTCCTGGAAGCGTCTTTCCTTCAAGATATTCTAAAGAAGCTCCCCCACCAGTCGAGATATGGGTTAACTTGTCAGCCACCCCTAACTGTTTAACTGCTGCTGTCGAATCGCCTCCACCTACAATCGTCGTGGCATCATCGAGCGTTCCTAAGAAACGACCGATTGATAAGGTTCCTTCAGCAAATTTTGGCATTTCAAAGACGCCCATCGGTCCATTCCAAACGACCGTCTTAGCATCTGCCAACACTCGTTCAAAAAGTTGAATCGATTTTGGTCCGATGTCAAGCGCCATCATTCCATTTGGAATTGAACCATCGACTACTTCAGGGTTGGCATCATTATCAAATTTATCAGCGATGACGGAGTCAACTGGTAGAACGATCTTATCGCCACCTTTTTGCAAAATTTCTTTTGCAACTGCGATCTTATCATTTTCAACCAATGAATTTCCGATCCCAATCCCCTTGGCAGCGTAGAAAGTGTAGGTCATTCCCCCACCGATAATAATTTTGTCAGCTTTTTCAAGTAAGTTGTCGATTACGCCAATCTTGTCAGAAACTTTGGCACCACCTAAAATTGCCACAAAGGGATGTTTGGGATGATCAACAGCATTCCCTAAGAACTTGATTTCCTTCTCCATTAAAAAGCCCGCAGCAACTGGTTTGTGTTCCTGTTCCATGGCAGTTGCAATTCCGACATTGGAAGCATGACTTCGATGCGCAGTCCCAAAAGCATCATTAACAAACATATCACCAAGTGAAGCCCAATAAGCCCCAAGCTTAGGATCGTTGCCAGACTCGCGCTTAACCTGTTCACCATCAACCACATCTTGATACCGCGTGTTTTCAGCTAGCAAGATTTGTCCATCTTGAAGCTGAGCAATGGCCTCTTCGAGCTGAGGACCCTCGTTCACCGGCACAAAGGTAACTGGTTTATTAATTAGTTTGGCTAATTTTTCAGCAACGGGACGCAAGGATAGCCCCGGCTTGTCGGCCTCAGATTTGATTCTTCCTAAGTGTGAAAACAGGATCGCTTTCCCACCATTATCAGTGACCCACTTAATCGTCGGAATCGCAGCAACAATTCGATTATCGTCACCAACTACCCCATCTTTAATGGGAACATTAAAATCAACCCGCATGAGGACTTTTTTATCCTTAACATCTAAATCATTAACAATTAATTTATCCATCGTGGTTCCTCCAACTTCTCTGCTAAATAAGAAAGGCGGGGGAGGTTTTCCCTCCTCCGCCTTCTCAAATCAAGATTCAAAAACTTAGATTGTAGCAAATTTTTGTAACGTACGAACCATGTTACAAGTGAAGCCCCATTCGTTGTCATACCAAGCAACTGTCTTAACTAATTGCAAATCACCATTTTCAGTGATTTCAGTTTGGCTAGGGTCAAAGACAGAACCGTGATCGTCGCCGATAATGTCGCTTGAAACAATCTCATCATCAGTGTAACCAAATGAATCGCTTTCGTGTTTCTTCATCGCTTCATTGATTTCATCAGCAGTTACGTTTTTGTCTAATACGGAAACTAATTCCGTCAAAGAACCATCAACAACTTGAGAACGTTGTGCGTGTCCCTGTAAAACACCGTCAAGTTCTGGAATAACCAAACCAATAGCTTTGGCAGCACCTGATGAATGTGGAATCGTGTTCACAGCAGCAGCCCGATTGTTACGGAACTTGCCACTGCGAGGACCATCTTGTAATGACTGAGAAGCAGTATAGGCATGAATCGTAGTCATCGTACCCAGCTTAACCCCAAATTCTTTGTTCAACCAGTATGCCATTGGAGCTAAACAACTCGTAGTACAAGAACCAGCAGAAACGATCTTGTCATCATGTTCCAAAGTGTCTAAGTTAACGCCAGGAACAACCGTCCGCATTGCACCAGCTGGAGCAGAAACTAGTACCCGTTTAGCACCAGCATCTAAATGTGCTTGTGCCTTGTCTTTAGAAGTGTAGAAACCAGTACATTCAAGAACAAAGTCGACACCATCGTTCTTAACCCATGGAATGTTTTTGGCATCACGTTCAGCATAAACTGGAATTCGTTTGCCATCAACGATGATTGCATCTTCAGTGGACTCTACTTTGCCAGGAAAACGACCATGAACAGAGTCATACTTCAATAGGTAAGCTAACATTGAAGGGGTCGTTAAGTCGTTAATTGCGGCAACTTCAATCCCCTCGGAGTTTAATTGACTAATGCGTCTAAATGCTAGACGACCAATTCTTCCGAAACCATTAATACCAATCTTTGTAGTCATAAAAGGTTTCCTCCCTCAAATACTTTAATATAATACAGTAGTTATTTTAGCACTTCGCAACCGATTTGTCAGTGATTTCAATCGACTTAGTTGCCCACCCGTTTCGAACCACTAGCATTGTTTCAATCTAGCAAAAACTGCTTGCCAGATAATCAAGTTTCCTGTATAGTATTAACCGTAGTTTGTTTGCACTCCTAGTGTAATGGATAGCACGTAAGATTCCGGTTCTTGAGATCCCGGTTCGACTCCGGGGGAGTGCATCAATAAAAAAGAGGCGTTGATAATCACCAACGCCTCTTTTTTATTGTAACCATTTATCTCAACTGGATTTATTTTATCAAAAAAATAGTCTCTTAAAATAATTAAAAATTGGACTATAAATTACATAATAAAAATCCATTGAATATAATATGGACGATGATAACCAAAACCCAACCGTTACGTAAAACTTGTCGAGGCGACCATAATTTTTATTTGTAAACAACATGCTAACCGCACCTAAAAAGTTAACCCCCAAACCGATCATCAGTAATAGGGTGCTTATAGATAAAACATTTATTCCGATCGGTCCCATCAGAAAAATCAGCGATACAACAAACAACAAGGAAGAAAGATTCAAAAATGTTGCGAGTTGATTAAGCATAGCCAAAAGTGATAACTGATTTTTCATCACTAAGCGAAGGATCACAAATAAAAGTAGTGGGGCACCCACCACCATAATGATTACAAACTCACCAAGCATTTTAGTCAGTTGATCATCTAATCCTCGCAGAAGCGATTTATTAACAGTAACTTGCATAATTAACATAAGTATTGAAAAAATCAGTATTCCGTTAATGATTAATGCAATAATTCCAAAATTAGACTTTGAATTCGGCTGATAGCTTAGCGGGTGCTTAATAGATGCAAACCAACGATTCCACCATTTTGTTACCTTAGTTTTGCTTGGCTCCATGGATTCGTTCAAGGTTGCCGAGCTTACCATGCTACCACTGGTTTCAGAACTACTAATCGAACTGACTGATTGGCTAGCAGCAAGACTTGCTTGCGAATTAACTGCCGTACTTGTTTTGACACTATCTGATTGTTGACTTAAATCCAAAGATGCTCCACAATTCTTACAAAATTTTGCTTGCGGATTGTTGAGAGTATGGCACTTGGAACATGTAATCATATTTATTCTCCGTTCTTACAATAGATTTGATTATACTATTTATAGCTTAAGTACTATTTATATTTTAATATATTAACTACTATAAAACTAGTCCCATTGGAAATTATCTAAAACAAGCCAATAAATTGACCTTATTTGACCAAGGTTGTATGATAAGAATACGAATTTAATAATTCAATCTAATTATGAAAGAAGCGAAGTTATTATGCCTTTAGTTCCTACAGTTGTTGAAAACTCGCCCCAAGGTGAACGTGCCTACGATATTTATTCTCGATTACTAAAAGATCGGATTATCATGCTGTCTGGTCAAATCGAAGACAATATGGCTAACGCCATCATTGCCCAACTACTATTCTTGGATGCTCAAGACTCAGATAAAGATATTTATTTATACATTAATTCTCCCGGCGGGGTAATTACTTCCGGAATGGCTATCTATGATACTATGAACTTCATTAAATCTGACGTTCAAACAATTGTGATGGGAATGGCTGCTTCAATGGCCAGTGTCTTGGCAACTGCCGGGACCAAGGGGAAGCGGTTTGCTTTACCTCACTCTCAGATCATGATTCACCAACCTTCCGGTGGAGCACAGGGTCAACAAACGGAGATTGAGATCGCTGCAAAAGAGATTCTCAAAGCTCGCAAGATGATTAACGAGTTACTCGCTGAACATTCTGGACAACCACTTGAAAAAATTGATCGCGATACGGAACGAGACAATTACCTAACAGCGCAAGACGCCGTTGACTATGGTTTAATTGATGGAATTATGAAAAACAGTTCTGATCGAAAATAATTAGTGCCTGATTAAAAAAGACGGATTCTAAATTCTTTAGAATCCGTCTTTTTTATTTCTTCAATTAACTAACGCTCGAGGAAAGTCTGATTTTCAATGCGAAGTTGCTGGGCAAAATCGTTAATTTTATGCAACCGGTGATTAATCCCTGATTTTGAAATCGGTCCATCTGCGACTAACTCACCTAATTCTTTCAAACTAACTTCCTGGTGTTTGAGTCTCGTTTCCGCAACATTTCGCAATTTAATTGGGAGGGCTGCTAACCCAACGGTCGCTGCAATAAATTTAATGTTTTCTAATTGTTTGGTTGACGCATTAGCGACCTTATTCAGATTAGCATTCTCACAATTAACTAAGCGATTAACTGAATTCCGCATATCACGCATAATTCGAATATCTTCAAATTTTAGCATCGCGTTTGTTGCTCCAATTAGTTGCAAAAAATCAGCGATTTTTTCCGCTTCTTTCAGATAGACGATGTACCCGCTCCGCCGTTGCGTTTGTTTAGCCCCTAGTTGGTAACGATTAATCATCTCCAACAACATTTGATTGTGCTCCTGATACAAAGAGTAAATCTCTAAATGATAGCGCGATGTTTCTGGATTATTAACAGAACCCCCTGCCAAAAAAGCTCCCCGTAAGTAAGACCGCACCTGCAGATCATTTTTAAGCAGTTCAACTGGAACCCGCTCCTTAATCTGATTGTCAGCAAAAATCCCTAAATCTTGCAACAATTCTGATACATGGGAACGCAAACGGACAACATAAAAATTATTTTTGTGTAGCTTCATTTTTCGTCGCACTAACACTCGGGTTTCAATATGATAAAAATGAAGCAGAAGCTGGTAGATACGACGCGCAATTACAGAGTTTTCCGACTGGACTTCCAAGGTCAAATTACCATTAGCTAGCTTTAGACTACCATTCATCCGAATCAAGGCCATTAACTCCGCCTGTGCGTTTAGTCGATGAACCTCCAACTGGGTCAGCTCTTTTTTTACCTCGCTGGCATATGACATGTGAAAAATCACTCCTCATTAGGATTGTTAGCTCGTTTTAATAATCGCATCAATTCATCCGTCACTAATTTACCATTATGAAACGCACCATGATCACGTAATTCAAGAAAATCGGAAGGAATCACTCGACACCCAAGCTCTTGTAAGCCCTGATAATCAGCTGCCACTGGCTGAGCTTCGTCCCCCCACCGCTGATGGTCAATATAAGTCGCTGGTACCGGTCGATCATTAACTAATACGGTATCAACAAAAGAACTACCCAGTTGGCGATCGAGGACGCGGACGTGATCAGCATCTGTAAAGTGATCTGTTTCCCCTTTTTGGGTCATAATATTACAAATGTAAATCACTTCTGCTTTGGTCGTGCGAACCGCTTGCCCAACATTGCCGACCATTAAATTCGGTAGAATACTGGTATACAGGCTTCCTGGTCCCAGGACAATCTGATCTGCATTCATGATTGCCTCAACGACTGCAGGAACTGCTGCTGGTTGGTGCGGCTTTTCGGCTGATTCAACCCACACGCGCTTAATCATTTTATCAGCAGCCGTAATCTCGGCTTCTCCGGCAAGTTGAGTACCGTCCTGAAATTCGGCATGCAGCTCAAGAATTTCATCACAAACTGGAAAGACATGTCCCTGAACCCGCATCATCTTGGCAAGCTCCTGAACCGCTACAAAAAATCCTCCCTCCATTTCAGAAAGCGCCGTAATAATCAAGTTACCAATGGCATGACCGGATAAGAACCGATCTGTAGACTTAAATCGATATTGGAAAATATCCAGATCAATTTGGGGTAAGTTCGACAGAGCTACTAAAACATTACGAATATCCCCGGGGGGCAGAACATTAATATAATTTCGTAGGATCCCAGATGAGCCCCCGTCATCAGCAACCGTCACAATCGCAGTAATGTCAACGGCACGTTTTTTTAAGTTACGTAAAATAACCGGGAGACCTGTTCCTCCACCAATTACTACCATTCGAGGTCGCCGAGATTGGTGCTGCTTTCGTGCTATCATTTACCAATTCCCTCATGTCTATCAATATCTCGATGCGTAACATTCACAGTATAGCCCGCTTGTTGCAAGTTCTGAGCTAAACGTTCCGTCATTGCCACCGACCGGTGCTGTCCACCCGTGCATCCAATCGCAATCGTCTCACTCGCTTTAGAACTATTTTTAATTTGTGGAAGCTGAAAATCCAGCAGTGCTGCTAATCTAGTGAAGAAACCTTCTGCCGTCGGCTGATTCATTACATACTGATAGACTGGCGCATCCCGACCGGTTTGGTTGCGTAGTTCAGGCAAATAGTACGGATTACTAAGAAATCGCACATCAAACAGCATGTCAGCATCAAGTGGTAACCCATATTTAAACCCAAACGACATTAATTCAACATGAAATGGATCAAACCCATGTTGTTCAAAACTCGCAATAATTTTTTCTCGTAATTGATTCGAAGTTAGATCCGTCGTGTCAATCACTAAATTGGCGTCCGCCTTAACTGCCGCCATCTCAGAACGTTCTTTTTCTATTCCATCAACAATGCGACCGTTTCTAGCCAATGGATGATTTCTGCGGCTTTCCTCATAGCGGGAAACCAAAACGTTGGTTGCCGCATCTAAAAAAATCACATTTTCTTGTTCGTGTTGATTGCGTGCCAGTGAACGCAAAGAATTTACAAATTCTTGGTTAGTTCCTGGTGATCGTAAATCAATAACCACTGCAACTTTATTAATTTCAGTTGAAGTCTGCAATAAATCAATAAATTTATGGAGGAGCGCGGTTGGCAAATTATCGACACAAAAATAACCTAAATCTTCAAAAGTCTGAATTGCTTTTGTTTTTCCGGCACCACTCATTCCGGTAATTACTACAAACCGGTCATCTTTTTTCATAAGCACTCCCTCCAAACGTTATTTTAGTATAGCACACCCGGCTAATTCGATAAATCAAACGACTAAAAAACGCCTAGTAGCATCTCACTACTAAACGTGATCGTGGTTCGCCATTGCTTTAGTTTTAGCCGTATCAGCAACTAAAATTGGCTCTAAATACTGTCCAGTATAACTAGCAGCTACCTTAACCAGCTGCTCGGGCGTCCCCGTTGCCACGATTTGACCACCGCCAGCTCCGCCTTCTGGACCTAGATCAATTAAATAATCTGCTTGTTTAATCACATCCATATTATGTTCAATGATTAAAACGGTATTCCCCGCATCCGTGAGCTGTTGCAGCACTGCTAATAAATGCTTAATATCTTCACTATGCAGCCCCGTAGTTGGCTCATCCAAAATATAAAAATTATTTCCACTAGAACGTTTATGCAGTTCTGACGCTAGTTTCATCCGCTGAGCTTCACCACCAGATAAGGTAGTCGCTGGTTGCCCCAACTTTACATAGCCAAGTCCGACATCAACAATTGTCTGCAATTTTCGTGTAATTTTGGGAAGGGCTGCAAAGAATTCTAGCGCTTCGGCAACCGTCAGATCCAAAACATCTGCAATGCTTTTACCCTTATATTCAACCTCTAAAGTTTCGGCATTATATCGCTTACCATGACAAACTTCGCAAGGAACAAATACATCCGGCAAAAAGTCCATTTCGATTTTTAAAATGCCATCACCATGGCAAGTTTCACAACGACCACCCTTCGTATTAAAACTAAACCGCCCCTTCTGATAGCCCCGCAGCTGGGCTTCATTAGTCTGAGAAAACAACGTTCGAACGTCGTCAAAAACACCCGTATACGTTGCTGGATTACTCCGTGGAGTTCTGCCAATGGGACTTTGATCGATGCTCACTAATTTTTCGATGTTTTGGTAGCCCGTTAGGGAGCGATATTTGCCCGGTTTTTCAGAATTATGGTTCAATTTTTGCGCCAACACCCGCTTTAAAATATCATTCACTAACGTTGACTTGCCAGACCCGGAAACTCCTGTGACCACATTTAATTCTCCCAGCGGAAAGCTAACCGTTAAATTTTTTAAATTATTAGCAGCGGCTCCTTTGAGGGTTAATTTTTTTCGACTATGGCGCCGGTGGAGGGGTACCGGAATAAATTTTTTCCCAGCAAGGTACTGTCCCGTAAGCGAAGCTGGATTTTTAGCTACCTGTGCGGGAGTTCCCGTCGCCATAATCCGCCCTCCATTTTGACCAGCGCCGGGACCAACATCAATCAAATAGTCAGCAGCAAGCATTGTATCCCGATCGTGTTCTACAACTACAAGCGTATTTCCAAGGTCACGCATCTGTTTCAAAGATTTGATCAAACGCGCATTATCATGTTGATGCAGACCAATCGACGGCTCATCTAAAACGTATAAAATTCCAGAAAGATTAGACCCAATCTGGGTAGCTAATCGAATCCGTTGGGCTTCCCCACCAGAGAGGGTCCGAGCTGCTCGAGCTAGAGTCAGGTAACTTAGACCAACATTAACCAAGAAATCTAACCGATCTGTAATTTCTTTTAAAATTGGTCGGGCAATCAACTCATTTTGTTCACTAAAAGTTAGTTGCTGGAAAAATTGCTTGGTCGCTGCGATATTTTGGGCACAAACGATGCCAATGTGCTGGTCACCAATCCGAACTGCCAACGCCTTTTCGTTTAGACGATATCCGTGACAAACTTGACAAGTTAATTCGCGCATATATTTCCGCATCTGATCACGAGTAAAGTCACTATTGGTCTCTCGAAAACGACGTTCCACATTCTTAACAACGCCCTCAAAAACTGCATCCACGTCCCGAACCCCACCAAAATCATTTTCATAATGAAAATGAAACGTTCGCTCTCCAGAACCGTACAACAATAGCTCCCGTTGCGATTGAGAAAGTTTTTGATAAGGCGTATCTAGATTAATTTTAAAAGCCTGAGCTGCCTGCGCTAACATCTCGGGATAATACTTGGAACTAATGGGATTCCATGGTTCTAACGCCCCATCACGCAAGGATTTAGTGGGATCTGGTACAACAAGGTCTTCATCAACTTCAAGTTTCACTCCCAGCCCATCACAAGCCGGACAAGCACCTTGCGGAGAGTTAAACGAAAATAGGCGCGGTTCTAACTGACCCACAGTAAAACCACAACGCGGACAAGCATAGTGCTCAGAAAATAGCAACGGCGCTCTTTCCCCCAGAAAATCAATTGTGGCATAGCCTTCGCTCAGCCGTAACGCCGTTTCCAAAGAATCTGATAGGCGCGCATTAATTCCTTCTTTCACAACAATCCGATCAATCACAATACTGATGCTGTGGCGCTTGTTTTTATCGAGATCAAACTCTTCCCCAATGTCCGCCATGTTACCATCGACCACCACCCGTACAAAGCCTTCGCGTTTAATCTGGGCAAATATTTTCTTATGTTGTCCTCGTTTGTCACGAACGATCGGCGCCAATATTTGCATTTTGGTCCGATCTGGCAACTCATTAATCCGAGCAATCATCTGGTCAACGGACTGGCTCTTGATAACGGTCCCATCATTAGGACAGATTGGCGTTCCCACCCGAGCCCACAGTAGCCGCAAATAGTCATTTATTTCTGTGACCGTGCCGACGGTCGATCGGGGATTTTTAGAGGTCGTCTTTTGATCGATCGAAATCGCCGGACTAAGTCCTGTAATCGAATCAACATCTGGTTTATTCATCTGACCCAAAAACTGCCGAGCATACGAAGATAAGCTTTCCACATATCGGCGTTGCCCTTCAGCGTATAAAGTGTCAAAAGCCAATGAACTTTTTCCGGATCCAGATAACCCGGACATCACTACTAATTTGTTTTTGGGGACCTCCACATTTACATCCTTAAGATTGTGCTCTCGAGCCCCACTAATTTTAATTACATCATTTTGCACTGGGTATGCCTCACTTCATTTGTTTTCGTAACTTTTTGATCGTATCCCGAAGCGCCGCTGCCTGTTCAAAATCAAGTTGCCGAGCTGCTGTTTGCATCTCATCACTAAGATTCTGAAGCATCTCGTGCTGTTCATGATCAGACATCTGTTCAAAATCTGATTCTGCAAAGGGATGCTCTGAATCAGCAGGCTGCTCAATTGTATCCGCTTTATAGGCAGAGATTGCCGTTGGAATCGCTTTAATAATCGTCTTCGGCGTCACATGATGTTCTTGATTATAGTCTAACTGCAACTGTCGTCTACGATTAGTTTCGTCCATTGCCGCCTGCATTGAATCGGTCACGTGATCCGCATACATAATCACGTGTCCATCAGCATTTCGAGCAGCACGACCAATGGTTTGAATTAAAGAGCGCACGTTTCGTAAGAAACCTTCTTTATCGGCATCTAAAATTGCAATCAAAGAAACCTCGGGAACGTCAATGCCTTCTCGCAATAAATTAATCCCCACTAACACGTCAAATTTACCTAACCGCAGATCACGAATAATTCTCGTTCTTTCTAACGTTTTAATATCACTATGCAAGTATCGGACCTTAATGCCTAAATCTTTAAGATAATCGGTTAAATCCTCTGCCATCTTCTTTGTTAGCGTCGTCACAAAAGTTCGCTGTTGGTTTTTAATTCGTTGATTGATTTCACCCACTAAATCGTCCATCTGATCTTTAGTTGGTCGGACTTCCACGGTAGGATCTAACAAACCGGTTGGTCGAATAATTTGTTCAACCACTTGGCTACTATGGTCTAATTCATAGTCCCCAGGCGTTGCAGACATGTAGATAACTTGATGAATGTGCCCTTCAAACTCTGAAAAGTTTAATGGGCGGTTGTCATAAGCACTTGGCAACCGAAATCCGTAATCGATGAGCTGGGTCTTACGGGCTCGATCACCTTTTAACATCCCACGAACCTGCGGAATGGTTTGGTGCGATTCGTCGACAAACATCAAAAAATCTTTTGGAAAGAAATCTAGCAAGGTGTAGGGAGCTTCACCGGGCTGCCGCCGATCCATGTAACGCGAGTAATTTTCAATTCCGTTGGTATATCCCATCTCACGCATCATCTCGATGTCATAAGTGGTTCGCTGCTTGAGGCGCTGGGCTTCTAGCAACTTCCCGTGCTGCTCTAGTTGCTTAACTTGAGTGTCCATGTCTGCTTTAATCTCTGGCAAAGCCACCTTCATAATCTCATCGTTCGTCAAAAAGTGGGTAGCGGGAAATAGCGTCACAACTTCGGGCTGTCCAAGCACTTCCCCAGTCAGGGTATTTATTTCCGTAATTTTATCAATCTCATCCCCAAAAAATTCGATGCGGTAAGCATTCTGCGTTCCGGCAGCGGGAAAAACTTCGACCGTGTCGCCATGGACTCGGAAACGACCGCGATCAAAATCAATGTCATTACGTTCAAATTGAATGTTTACTAGTTGCCGCAGTAAAACATCTCGTTCTAATTCCTGCCCAACGTGTAAAGAAATCGTATGATTTTGATACTCAACTGGGCTTCCTAGTCCAAAAATTGAAGAAACTGAGGCAACTACAATTACATCATTTCGAGCTAGAAGCGCCGCGGTCGCTGCATGTCGCAATTGATCGATTTCATCGTTAATCGAAGCATCTTTTTCGATATAAGTATCGCTGGAAGGAACATAGGCTTCGGGTTGATAAAAATCATAGTAACTGACAAAATATTCAACCGCATTTTGCGGGAAAAATTTTTTTAGCTCGTTATAGAGTTGTCCGGCCAAGGTTTTATTGTGAGCTAGCACTAGCGTGGGACGATTTTGATCACGAATAATGTTAGCCATCGTAAATGTTTTTCCTGTCCCGGTTGCTCCAAGCAAGGTTTGCTCTTTATCACCAGCATTCAACCCCGCATCCAGCGCCTTAATTGCTTCCGGTTGATCTCCGGTCGGTTGATAATCAGACACCAAGTTAAATTTTTTCTCTAATTTAGTTACCATGATAACTCCTGTCCCCAGTTCTTGATGTAATTCCTCGTAATAACATTAATCTTAGCATACGAACATACTTTCGAAAAGGCTCGCTGATCCCTCGGTTTTTAGACCCATTTTGTTGATATAACTTGTTAACTACAGTCAATAAAAAAATACCACTAAAGTTAACTTGAACCAGTAACTTTAAAGGTATTTTAATTAATCAGCGTCCATTATTTTTCTAATTTCTGAGCTTCAACATAATCAAAGACGGCCTGACCGGCAATGCCACCGTCACCAACTGCCGTGGTAATTTGTCGGAGCGGTTTGTGGCGCACATCACCCACCGCAAAAATTCCAGGAACTTTGGTTGCCATTTGTTCGTTGGTTTCAATCCAACCCTGGTCATCAGTGATTCCTAACTGCTGAAAGGCCGTAGTCAGCGGGAGAATTCCTACATAAATGAATACCCCACTAGCTGCCAGCTGCTGCTCTTCATTGGTTTGTTGGTTTTTAATCGTTACGCCTGTGACTTTTTTGTCATCACCATCAATGTGTTGTACCGTACTATTCCAGACAAAATCAATGTTGTCTTTTGAAAATGCTTGTTGTTGCAGAATTGGCTGGGCACGTAATTGATCCCGACGATGAACTACGGTCACTTGGTTAGCGATGTTTGATAGGTAAGTTGCCTCTTGAACTGCTGAGTCACCCCCACCAACAACAATCACATCTTCTTGTTTGAAGAAGGCCCCATCACAAACAGCACAGTAGGAAACTCCTCGTCCTCCGAACTCTTCTTCGCCAGGAACTCCAAGTTTGCGATACTCCGCCCCTGCTGCCAAAATAACTGCGACCGCTTCATATTGCTGATCAGCTGTATTCACTAATTTAGTCGCGCCATCGGTCGTGATCCCCGTTACTTCACCGTATGCATACTCCACTCCAAACTGGGTGCTGCTATCATACATTGCTTGTGATAAATCGGGACCCAAAATCGATTTAAAGCCAGGATAATTTTCGATTTCAGCTGTGTTGTTCATTTGCCCACCAAAAACACCCCGATCCAACATCAGAACCGAAAGTTCTGCTCGAGAGGCATATAAGGCTGCTGTCATCCCAGCTGGACCCGCGCCGATTACAATCACATCATATTTTTTTGTCATCAGGATTACCTCATTATTTTGGATTAGTTAAAAGCTGTTGTAGCGCTTTGATAACCGGTTGATAGTCTGGTTGATGAGAAATTTCTGACACCATTTGGCAAAATGTAATCTTACCAGTAGCATCAACTAAGTAAACCGCCCGTGCTAGATGACGAAAAATTGGAATATACAAGTGAGTCGCTTTTCCAAACGACCCCTCGGCATCTGACATAATTTCCATCTGCGTAACGTCGTGCGCTGCACACCAGTTCTTTTGATACTTAACTGGATTGTTAGAAACCGTCACGAATCGGACGTCACGAAACTGACTGGCCGTTTGATTAAATTGGGCGGTTTCTAAACTACAAACTTTCGTCCGCAAATCAGGGACAACGCTCAATAATAATGGTTTCCCAATTAGATCTGTCGTTGTAAGCTGCTTCCCCGCCTGATCACGCAAAGTGAAATTAGGTAGTTCTTCTCCCACTTGTGGTTGCTGGTTTCCCATTAGCCATTGAATTGGAATTCCACCTAGCTTAATTGTCATCTAAGTCACCTCTCATGTATAAATTAGTATTTTCATCCTAACATCTTACTTACTATAAGTCAGTAATTTTGCTTATTGGCTCTCTAGAAGACGAAGACCGCCGTAAAAAAAAGCCCATGATGGACCAGCAATTGCTAGCCTTCATGAAGCTCGATTCAATCATCATGCACAACAGGCGCCCGATAATCGATTAGTTTTCTTTTTTCAGCTGCTCCGCCAGTTCTAGCAGGTATGCCCGCAAATCAGCTTTGATTTCCGGATGGTTAATCCCATATTCAATATTGGTTTCAAGCCAGCTTAACTTGTTTCCAGTATCAAATCGTTGTCCTTTAAACTCATGCGCATAAACGTCTTCACTTTTATTGAGCGTGTCAATCGCATCAGTCAATTGTACTTCATTTCCCTTACCGGGCTTCGTATGCTCTAGCACGGAAAAGATCTCGGGAGTGAAAAGATATCGTCCAATAATTGCTAAGTCGCTAGGAGCAACCTCTGGATCTGGTTTTTCGACAAAGCTCTTTACATCATACAAGCCCGTTTCAATCTCACTAACTGGGTCAATGACTCCATACTTTGAAGTTTCTTGATGGGGTACCCGGGTGACTGCTAATGTCGATTTTCCTGATTTTTCGTAGCTATTAATTAGTTGCTTCGTCAAAGGCACCTGATCACGCATCAGATCGTCACCTAACATCACCACGAACGGATCATTGCCAATAAAACTCTGTGCAGTTAAAACAGCATCACCAAGCCCATTGGGATAAGGTTGCCGAATGAAATAAATATTCATTTCATTCGATTTTTGAACCATTTCTAACATTTCTGTTTTATTTTTTGATTTTAGATTGGCCTCTAGCATATAGTTCGGCGAAAAATGATCTTCAATCGCCCGCTTGCCTTTTCCAATCACGATCACTAAATCAGTAATGCCTGATTCTTTGGCCTCTTCAACGATATACTGAATCGTAGGTGTATCAACAATTGGCAACATTTCTTTTGGCATCGCCTTTGTTTCTGGCAAAAAGCGAGTTCCTAATCCGGCAGCCGGAATAATTGCTTTGGTAACTTTTTTCATCGTAATTTGAATCTCCTGTATTATTAGCCGATTTCAGCGCGGCCTTCGCGAGTCATTAATTTTTGAATAGCAACTGCTACTGTTTCTTCACCGTTCAGAACAGCATGAATTGCTTCTGTAATCGGCATTTCAACTCCCGTCAACTGTGCCATTTCATAAGCAGCCTGACTGGTTGCAATGCCTTCAATTACCATTCCCATGTTATTAATGACTGTTTCTAATGCTTTTCCCTGACCAAGCTGGTAGCCCGCTCGCCAGTTACGAGAGTCTTGACTGGTCGCTGTTACAATCACGTCACCAACCCCAGACAATCCTAAAAATGTGAGCGGATTAGCACCATATGACACCGCTAAGCGAGAAATCTCTGCAAGCCCACGCGTCATTAACGCCGCCTTGGCATTATCGCCATAGCCGAGCCCAGCTAGCGTCCCGGCAGCAAGTGCAATAATATTTTTTAACGCCCCACCAAGCTCAACCCCGATTATATCATGGTTTGTATAAACGCGAAAATAATTATTCATAAATAATTGCTGGAAATGGCGGGCTGCCTGTAAATCTTCACTGGCAACAGTAACCAACGTGGGGTCTTTTCGAGCAACTCCCTCGGCCTGGCTGGGCCCTGAAATTACTGAAATAGAAGCACGGTACTGACTAGCAATCGTCTCTTCAATTACCTCTGACATGCGTTTGAAAGTGTGCTGTTCTAAGCCCTTACTTCCATGAATTAAAGCCGGCTTGCTGTTTAGCTCTGTCAGGACTTGGTTTAAATCACTCGCTACCGCCCGAGTCACTTGAGAGGGAACAATGAGCAAAACATCATCTGCTCCTTGTACCACTGCTTTCATATCAGTGTCAGCCCGCAGACGCTCTGAGAACCGAAAACCTTTTAAATATTTTCCATTAGTATGCTGTTCATTTAACTCCTGAACTTGGTCCGGATTATATGACCAGATTCGAACCTCGTGTCCATTTTCAGTCAAAATATTAGCCAGCATACTCCCCCATGAACCGGCACCAAGAACTGCAATTTTCTCTGTCATTTTCTACTCCTTAAGCTTGCTGGGCCAATACCAATTCAATGTGGGTTGTTGCCTTCTTCGCCAACATATCAAGGCAAGTGCCCCGATAAACAGTAAAACTGAGAGCCCTTGGGAAACTCGTAAACTACCCCACATGAGACTATCAGTCCTCATTCCTTCCACAAAAAACCGACCAAACGAATACCACATTACGTATGCTAAGAAAACTTCTCCCCGTTTAAACAATTGGTTAGAATGTCGCATTACCATCAATAATACAAATCCTGTCAAATCCCACATGGATTCATATAAAAAGGTAGGTTGGCGATAAAAACCGCTAATCTCCATTTGCTGAATTAACCAACTAGGTAACTGTAATCGCTGAAGAAAGTTTCGTGATGTTATGGCACCATAAGCCTCTTGATTCATAAAATTGCCCCAGCGACCAATTCCCTGGGCCATGATAACCGTTGGAGCGGCAATATCAAAAATTTGCCAAATCGATAGCTGATGTCGCCGACAAAAACAGAAAATAAAGGTGCCGCCGCCAAGCAAGGCGCCATAAATAGCGATGCCTCCATCCCAGATGGCAACAATTTCACCTAAATGATGTTGATAGTATGACCATTGAAAAACCACGTAATAGATTCTCGCCGAAATAATGGCCAGCGGAATCGACCACAGAATCAAGTCATAGAGTAGGTCTTCGTTTAACTTTTGCCGACGTGCTTCTCGCAATGATAACCATACCGCCAATAAAACAGCAGTAGCAATAAAAATTCCATACCAGCGAATTTGCAACGCTCCGATTTTAATTGCAATCGGATTAAGAATGCTATTAATTACCATAAGTACCTCATTGTTTCTTAGTTTGATCTGGATGTTCTTGATCATGCTCAGAATTGGTTTTAATCAAACCATTTAATTGCCGATCAAAATCGTCCGTCGCATTATAGCCCATGCTATTGGCTCGAAAGTTCATTGCCGCAGTTTCAATGATAACGGCCATGTTTCGACCGGGCTTAACCGGAATATTAATCGTTTTAACGCGAACATCAAAGATTTCGGTTGCATCCGTTCCAGTTCCTAAACGATCATATTTCTTTCCCTGTTCCCAAATATCTAGATGAACAATTAAATCAACCTTGGTTTCTGAGCGAACTGCCCCAGTCCCAAACAGAGTCATCACATTAATAATTCCAATCCCGCGAATTTCCAACAAGTGATTTAAAATTTGGGGGGCTTGCCCGATCAAGGCTTGTTCGTCTTGCTGATAGACATCAACTCGATCGTCCGCAATTAGTCGATGACCTCGTTTAACTAACTCTAGCGCTGTTTCACTTTTTCCGATGCCGGAATCACCAGTAATCAGCACCCCTAGTCCATAAACTTCTACCAATACCCCATGAAGGGATTTACGTGGTGCTAACCGTGCTTCTAGAAAGTCGGTCATATTACTCAGCACCCGTGATGTATTTAATTTCGATGTTAAGATTGGAATTTGCGCTTGCTGGGCGGCCTTCACTAGCTGAATTGGCGGCTCTAGACTTGTCGATATCACAAAGGCAGGTGTATCAGGCTGGCACAAACGTGTCATATAATCGTCCAATTCTTGATCAGACAAATGCTTGGCAAAAGAAATCTCTGTAATCCCTAGTAATTGGATTCTTTCTGAGGGATAGTAAGAAAAATAGCCAGTTAACTCCAGTCCCGGTCGAGAAATATCACTAGTTGGAATCGGGCGGTCAAGATTATCGCCACCGGCCAAAACACTCAAATGAGTATTTGCTACTAATTCTTTAACACTTACGCTCTTATGCATGCGAACCCCTCTTCTTTTAGCAGTTTAATTCTGCCATGATCCCTTAGTAAACAAGGTAGTACATAAAGACATCAATAATGAAATACCCACTAATGCTGTCAGTGATGAAAACTGGAATTTATCGCCGAGAGCGAAGGACGTCAACCACAGCATTCCCGCATTAATCACAAATGTAAACAAACCAACGGTTAACAAGTTTAACGGTAAAAACAAAAGTAAACACAGTGGTCTAACCAGTAAATTAAAAATCACCAATACGACCGCTGCCAGCAAAGCAGTTTGCCAATTTCTGACAAAAAAGGCTTCGGGAAACACTCCAGAAAATGCCATAAATAGCAAAAAATTAAGTAAGATCCGTCCAAATAACCACATAGACCCTCCTATTTTTCATCACTAGGAAAAGTAACAATCCCGATTTCATGGGGTCCACCAGCAAAGATCGAAGACTCTTTTAACTCCAAGTCCCCCCGACGATTCTTGATTTTTAGCCGACAGAAGGTTGGACTGGTCTGTAACGCTCGATAGAGGCTTTGTTCATCGGTAACGTGGATCCCATTAACCACTTGAATCAGATCTCCAATTTCCAGCTTCATTTTACTAGCTGGGGTTTGTGGTTTCACTGCCAACACTCGTACGCCATCCAAGGCCTCTTCCACCTGGTTTTGATCCTTGCGATCGACCTTACGAAAATGATACATAATTAAACAATAAACAACTGCCAAACATCCGATTGCTAGTACTTCAAATAAAGGACTCTTCCAGAAAAAAGCATCGATGGTAATTCCCAGAGAAGCAAGGGCTAACCAACCAATTGCATTTGCTAACCGTTGCATAATTTTTGCTGGTTGTTCGCCAATGAATCGAAAGTTCAGTCCAATTAAGAATGGCACAATCAAAATCGAAAGCTTTACTCCAAAAATTTTGAAAACCGGCCAAAAAGGACTGGTGGTTTCAAATAAATCACCTGGAACTAATAGCACTAACGGTACCACCGAGACCTTATCAAACAAATAAGTTGCCACCCGGTTCCCCCGAATATTTTTCCCAATCACAGGTGAATTAACTGATTTACGGTTAAATTTAATAAATAGGTATTGTAGAAATAGCAAAATCGTCAAAAGTGCTAAAAAATCAATCCCTTCTGGTAAGGGATTTTGTAAAACCATGTGTTTTTTACCAATAAAAGATAGCGTGTAGAATTTATCTCCAAACAACTGCACAATTATCATGGGTAAAAAGAGCGCTAAAAAAGGAAGCGTCGTGCCTGGTAAGAACAAAGCTACTACTGCTAGCAGCTCATAAAAAACAATCCAAGTATATGAAACTTCAACCCCTACCGCAAGCGAACACAGTGAACCAACAATCCCTAATACTATCATCGCAATAAAAAACGTCCGCATTTCGGAATTTTTAGGATTAATAGCACTTTCATACAAGTGACGTTCCCGCTTAACTCGCTGACGGTATTTATATTGCGTATGAAGCAGTCCTAACCAAAAGAGCGGAGAAATTATAAAAAAACCAAAATTAAATATTTCTTGCATAATTATTCACCTATTTTAAATTTTTATGCTGTAAATTCCACTGTAGATATGCCGTGATAAATGGATTTAAGTCCCCATCCATAACTGCCTTTCCGTTGGCAGTTTCATAGTTAGTTCGATGATCCTTAACTAAGGTATACGGATGAAAAACATAGGAACGGATTTGTGAACCCCAACCAATTTCGAGTTGTTTCCCCTCTAGTTGCGCTTTTTCCTGGGCCTGTTTCTCCAGTTCCAGTTCATACAGCTTCGATTTTAACATATTCATTGCAGTGACTCTATTCTGTAATTGGGAACGCTGAGCCTGACTACTAGTAACAATCCCGGTCGGTAAATGTGTAATTCGAACCGCCGAGGACGTTTTGTTAATATGTTGTCCTCCCGCTCCGCTTGAACGAAACACGTCAACTCGCAAATCATCCGGATTAATCGTTACCTGTACTGTCTCATCTAACTCCGGCAACACGTCAACCGAGGCAAACGAAGTATGTCGCCGACCAGCCGCATCGAACGGTGAGATCCGAACTAACCGGTGAACCCCCTTTTCCGATTTTAGATAGCCGTACGCATTATGACCAGTAACTGTGAGCGTTACCTGACTAATACCAGCCGTTTCTCCGGGCTGATCAGCGACCACGGCAACTTGAAACCCATTTTTTTCCCCCCAGCGAGTATACATACGCAACAACATGGCAGTCCAGTCACAGGCTTCTGTTCCCCCGGCTCCTGAATTAATTTCTACAATTGCATTGTTAGCATCGTACTTTCCATTTAATAATAAGCTGAGGCGGTATTGATCGACCGCTTCCTGTTCTGTTGCTAACTCTTTGTTAAATTCAGCCTCTAATTCTGCATCCGGAAGCTCCGCCAAGACCTCCAAAGTGTCTTGCAAACTATGCAAGTTCTCTGCTAAGGACTGCAACTGATTATACCGTTCTTTATCATGATTAGTGACAGCAATCAGTGCTTGCGCCTGGGTAGGATTCTCCCAAAAATCAGGTGTCGCCATTTTTGCTTCGTTGATCGCAATATTTTCTTGCAGCTGATCTAAGTCAAAGAGACCCCCTAAAACCGTCAATTGCGGTTTGTAATTTATTTAACTGTGCTTGAACTGCATTAATTTCCATTTTAATTACTCCTAACTAGTAAAAAGCGAAGAACCGAAGTCCTTCGTCGTAATTACCGTTGCATATTTTGTCGAATTTCTGCTTTCATAAATAAACGAGTTACATCATAATCCGTATCCGCAATCATTTCTTCAAACATTCGGTAGCCTTCCCGTTGGTACTCAACCAACGGATTAAGTTGACCATAGCCACGTAACCCAATTCCTTCGCGCAGACGATCCATCGCATCAATATGATCAGTCCAGTGGGAATCAACCACGCGTAAGACAACAACCTTTTCAAATTCTAGCAATTGTTGTGGATCACCCAGTTCTTGACCCTTGGCATCATAATTTTTTTCAGCCAAGGAGTTCAGAAATTGCTTAATTTCTGCCGCACTCTTATTTTTAAGATTACTTAACCCAATTTCATTAGGACTCACTAGGGCACTAATAGAGAAATCTAAAATCGTATCTAAATCCCAATGCTTTTGGTCACCTTGCGTATGCAAATCAACGATTCGAGAAATCGTTCGTTTGATCATTGGCATAATTACCCATTTCAGGGATTCGTTCTCCTCAATGACCCGGTTTCGTTCTCCATAAATCACATCTCGTTGTTCTGACATCACATTATCGTATTTCAAAACATTTTTTCGAGAATCGTAGTTATTTCCTTCGACCCGTTTTTGTGCGGATTCAACCTGTTTGGTAATCATTCGGCTCCTAATCACCGCATCATCATCCTCAACTCGGAGTCGTTTCAAAATGGTCTTGATCCGATCAGAACCAAAGCGACGCATCAGATCATCTTCCAGCGATAGGTAGAATTGTGAGTATCCCGGATCACCCTGGCGACCAGCCCGTCCTCGCAGCTGATTATCAATTCGTCGGGACTCGTGTCGCTCGGTTCCAATAACCGCTAAACCGCCAAGTGCAACTACTCCTGGTCCCAATTTAATGTCAGTTCCTCGTCCAGCCATGTTAGTAGCAATCGTGACTGCACCCTTTTGACCGGCATTTGCAACAATATCCGCTTCTTTAGCATGGTTTTTAGCATTTAAGACCACATGTTTAATATGAGCCTGAGTTAATCGTTGTGCTAAGTATTCTGAAGTTTCAACCGCAACTGTCCCTAACAAAATCGGTTGCTGGCGTTCGTGTAATTCCTTAACCCGATCGATCACCGCATCAAACTTAGCTTGTAACGTCGGATATAAGATGTCAGCCTCATCCAACCTAATCACTGGTTTATTGGTTGGAATCGAAACAGCGTTCATATTGTAGATCTCACGAAATTCTTCCTGTTCGGTTTTAGCAGTTCCGGTCATCCCAGCTAGTTTTCGATACCGCCGAAACAAGTTTTGATAGGTAATGTTGGCCATCGTTTTACTTTCTTCCTGGATGGTAACACCTTCTTTTGCCTCCAAAGCTTGGTGTAGCCCATCTGAGAACCGCCTACCGTCCATAATTCGTCCGGTAAACGAATCGACAATTAAAACCTCGTCATCCTTAACCACATAATCCTTATCCCGCTCCATTACATAATTCGCACGAAGCGCCTGATCAATATGATGAGTCAACGCCGTATTATCAGTATCATAGATGTTTTTTAGATTAAAGAACTTGTCGGCTCGGTTGATTCCAGTTTCCGTCAACGAAACCGTTTTAGTTTCTAAATCAACTTTGAAGTCCGTCTCTGGCTTAAGCGTCTTAGCAAATTGATCTGTTTGTTGGTATAACTGGTTAGACCCTTGCGCGGGACCAGAGATGATCAGCGGGGTTCTTGCTTCATCAATCAAAATCGAATCAACCTCATCTACCAGTGCAAAATTTAGCGGTCGTTGAACACGGTCTTCTTTGTAGACCACCATATTATCACGAAGATAGTCAAATCCAATCTCACTGTTTGTCGAATACGTAATATCAGCTTGATAGGCCGCCCGCTTTTCTTCTGGAGTTTGATCGGCCTTGTTAATTCCAACCGAGAGTCCCAGCCAGTTATAGAGTTGTCCCATTTGCTCGGCATCTCGCTCGGAAAGATATTCATTAACGGTTACAACGTGCACCCCTTTACCTGAAAGGGCGTTTAAATAGACCGGTAACGTCGCGGTTAAAGTTTTACCTTCCCCGGTCTTCATTTCCGCAATGTTCCCTTCATGGAGGACAATTCCTCCCATAATTTGAACGCGAAAAGGCGTCAGTCCCAACACCCGACGAGCTCCCTCACGGGCAACTGCAAAAGCTTCTGGTAACAATTCATCTAGCGTGGTTCCAGCTTGGTAGCGCTGTTGAAATTCTGGTGTTTTGGCTTGTAAGTCAGTGTCACTGAGCTTTTGATATTCTTGTGAATACTCACTAACTTGATCAGCTAGTTTTCCCAGCTGCTTAATCCGACGCTGGTCACTCTCCACCCACTTCTTTAAAACGTTCGTTGGCATTCCTGAAATTCTCCTTGTTTAATTCTCATATAGTGATTATTAGCTTACCAATTAGCCGATTGATGACCTCTGCCTGAGATCATTAATTTGTGGTGACAAACATCCTGCTAGTTGGCTAACTGCCAAATGTTTGTATTGATTCCAATTATTGCCATCATTATTTTCATTATAATGAATTATTCGCCAAATAACAATTACTCAGTGAGCTAGGGTTACACTTCGAATGTGCCGAGCCCCCGCTGACTGCAATAACCAGGCAGCTTCATGTAATGTTCGTCCAGTCGTATAGATGTCATCTACAAGACAAATATCGCGGTTTAAGCACGCCGACCGCAATTTTTCATTGACGACAAACCGTTGGGGACCACTTAAACGGTCATGACGTCCCTTGGCAGCCTGCGGTCGATCTTTTGGCAGGGCCAGTAGCGCTGGAAACAGCTGGTTCGAGCCAAACCAACCGCTAACTTGGTTAAACCCCCGTTGTTCGATTGTCGTAGCTGTTACCGGGATAGAAACCAGCATTTCATTGGTTCGAGCTAGGTTTGAAAACAACGGTTCCATAATTAAGCGCAACCGATAGTCCCCTCGTAGTTTGTACTGCTTAATATATTCCTTGATCTGATCCTTATATGGAAAAAAAGCACGATTACTAATTAAAGGAGCCTTCATCCGATCGTTCCAATGCCGGCAGTCTGAGCATTGCTGCGTAGTAGCTTGAAACTTACCACATTTAGGACAATGCGGGGCGGCAACCGGTGTAAATTGGTCCAGACATCCTGCACATAAGCGCGTAGGCGCTACGCTACTAAAACTGACTAAAAAGTGAACTGAGAAATCATAGTTCAACGACCGTTGACACCATAAACACTGAAGTTTATTCACAATGAGCCCCTTTTCGATTTAAAAATGCAATCTGGGCGGTCGCTTCACAAAGTGCAGTTGAGTAATGTCCCAACAAACAATGAACCATTCCAGTAGGACGACTGCTGCTACGTCCCACTCGCCCTGCAATTTGAACTAGGGTAGCAGCCGTAAACACCCGGTCATCTGCACCCAAAATAATTACATCAATCCCAGGGAAAGTTACCCCGCGTTCTAAGATGGTAGTGGTAATTAAAAACAGAACTTGCTGTCTTCTCATCTTTTCTACCTTAAGCCCCCGCTCTTCATCATTGGCATAAACGGTCGCCCACTTTGCGGTCGTTTTCAAGCGCATTCGCAAAACTCGATCAACAACGCTAAGATCCTTAATTCGCGGGACGAATAGTAAAAAACGCTGTCCCGCAGCAACTTTTTTCCGAATCAGGCGCAACAAGCGGGCTGGAATCTTGTGGCGAGATAGACAACGATTCCAACCCCAGCAGAATTCTAAGTGTAGCTGCGGTAACGGTTTTCCATGAAAACGGCGTGGCAAATAACTAATGGATTTCTGCCGTTGCAGTTTGCGATTTGGCGTAGCTGTCAGCCATAATTGAACCCCGGTCGCTTTTAACGAGCGCTGAGCTGCTAGTTCTAACATGGTATTATTAGCAAAGGGAAATGCATCTACCTCATCTAAAATCAACAAATCAAATGCCGCAACAAACCGCATTAACTGATGAGTTGTACAAATCGTTAGCTGACAATAACGATACTTCAATGGACTAGTGCCATGAAGCAGTACCATTTCAATGGAACGAAAGGCGGCTTGGTAGCGCGGAAATAGTTCTATACATACGTCGACGCGGGGACTAGCAATTGCAATCCGCCATCCTTGCGTCATCGCCCAAGCAATTGTGGGAAAGGTGATCTCTGTCTTCCCAGCTCCAGTAACCGCCCACAATAAATGGTTTTGTCCCTGCTGAACCGCAGTTAAAACCTCTGCAGCCACACGAGCCTGGATTTTAGTTAGCTGCCCTGACCAACTCAACGGCTGCCGTGAACTGGTAAAGTGGTTTGGTTCAGGAATGGTTAACAATTGCATATGCGAATCAAGTCGTCCTAGTTGAATACACTGATAACAGTAATAAGCGCCGTTCGGCAATTGGGTAAGCTTCGTGTCGCTCGCTTGCTGACACCGATTGCAGTACACAGACTGCTGACTAACTTGTAGTGCCGGTTGCAACTGTACGTTTACCCAATCAGCTGGAACCGTTCCTCGCCAAGGGACCAAACGCCCATACGCCAACTCTTGTTCCATCTTTTTCACCTCGCACTATAATACGCAAAATAAAAAGGAGCTCATTATGAAATCAACGTTTTTAACGATCAGCCAACCTGCGCGTGCCAGCTACGTGATCAAAAAATCAAAGTTCATTGCTGACATTGCTCCCGTCAGCAATGCAGCAACCGCAAAGGGCATGCTAGCGCAGTTAACGGCTGCAACTCCTAAGGCGAATCATCATTGCTATGCCTATCGTCTGGTCGAAAATCCACCCGCAGAACGCTTTAGTGATGACGGAGAACCGGTGGGCACTGCTGGCAAACCGCTGCTTGAAATTCTGCACCATCACCAACTAGAAAATACTTTGATTGTAGTAACGCGTTACTTTGGTGGAATTAAGCTGGGGGCTGGCGGATTAATTCGTGCCTATGCGCAAGCTGCTAATGCCGCCGTTGCTCAAACAACCCTATTCCAAAAAACCTTAGCTCGGCAACTTATCATCAGTCTGGATTATCCACAACTTAATAAATTACGTTCATTTTTAAACCAGCAACAATTGCCGATTTTAAAGACTACCTATACCGAACAAGTGACGATCACCACTGCCGTTCCCATTGCGCAGGTTTCAACATTTCAAGCCCGTGTCACAGAAAGTTTAACCGGTCAAGCCCACTACCAGCTGGGAGCGAAATGTTATCTAACCTCTCCTCCACAACCTTAAATCCGATTGTATTTTGCGGTGTTTCTGCTATAATACATAGTGAAAAACATCACAATATGGAGGTAATTTTTATGCACATTCAGTCAGATCCTCAGAAAAAAACACCTATTATCACTCAAATGGGGATCTTCGCCGTGATTTTATTCGTGTCATACTGCTTGTCAAACCTATTTCCGGCTACTTTCCCCGTTCCGGCTCCCGTAATTGGATTGCTAATCCTTTATTTCTTATTAACCATCGGTCTGATTAAACCACAACAAATTGAAACGCTAAGCAATTTTTTGATCAGCTTACTGGCCTTTCTCTTTGTTCCATCGGGAATTCAGTTAGCCACTTCTCTGGATATTATGAAGCACAGTGGCTTACAACTGGTGGTAATGATTATTATTTCCACCGTTGTTATGTTAGTTTCGGTAGCGCTGGTTGCCACCGGCTTAATTTGGTTACGACAACGATTCTTCCCAATTAAAGATCAGCAGGAGGACTAAAATGCAGGTAGAATTATTAAAATTTTTGGGCACCCCAATGTTTGGAATTGCACTTTCCCTCGTAGTCTATCTAATTGGAACGTGGTTGTTCAAAAAATCACATGGGTTTTTTCTTTTTCAACCATTATTTGTCAGCATGATTTTAGGTATTTTTTTACTCTGGCTACTAGCTAAGGGCAGTAACCTCCCAATTACTTGGATTTACAAAAATTTATATAAGCCTGGTGGCGACATCATCTTTTGGTTTCTATTTCCAGCAACCATTGCTTTTGCCCTGCCACTCTATCGGCGAAACGATGTTGTCAAAAAGTATTGGCTTGAAATTCTTTTAGCACTGATTATTGGTCTCTTAATTTCACTCATAATTATGTACTACGTTTCAAAATTACTTGGACTAAATCATGCGGCAATTGCATCGATGTTACCACAAGCAGCAACAACAGCGGTTGCTATGCCGATCGCTACTGGGATCAAAGGGATTCCTGCCATCACTGCCATGGCCTGCATCTTAAATGCCGTCATTATTTATGCCGCAGCCGATTGGATTATTAAAATTTTCCACCTAAAAAATCCGATCGGGATTGGTCTTGGGCTGGGAACAGCTGGGCATACCTTAGGTTCTGCCAAGGCACTCGAGCGAGGACCTATTGAAGGTTCCATGGCTGCCATCTCCGTTGTAATTATTTCCATTGTCGTTGATGTCATCGTACCAATTTTTGCCAAGATTGTCGGTCTCTAGATTTTTTACCAAACAACAATAAAAGAGTCTCGATTAATCATCGAGACTCTTTTATTGTTGTTAATTAATTCATTTTTATGAATGTTTCCGTTTTCTAAAGCCGAGGTAAGAAGCCAGCGTGATGAATCCAGTTCCCAATAGTTGCCAGAGACTAGCCTGATTAGTTTGACCAGTCTGTGGTAAGTGCTGTTGTCCTGAAGCTGATTTTGTTGCTGTTGGAGCTACTAAGCGTTGATTTACCGGCAAACTAGAATTTATGGTCGCCGGTGTCGTGCCCACTACTGTAATCATAATCGTGAACACTTGACCATCAGCCGTTGTAATTATTACTGGATAGGTTCCTGGAACTAATGGGTTTACCTGAGAAAAGTCTGCGGTAAATCGAACCGGGTTCCCAAATTGATCGGTTACATAAATTCCCAGCTCACTAGCTGTTGGCACTCGACTTCCAACATTAATCACAGCATTATTACCATGAATAATCAGACCGTTACGATTAACATCATTCTTTTTGGGAAGCACCGTAACTATCACTGTCTTGGTTTGTCCATCTGCAGTTGTTAGGGTCACTGGGTAATTACCAGGTACCTGATTATTAACTTGCGAAGTATCTACCGTTACGTCGATCGGATTGCCAAACTTATCCGTCGCCGAAACACCTAGTTCGCTGGCCGTTGGGATGCGATCGCCGACGGTAATTGTCGCATTATTGCCGTCAATTTTCTGTTTATTTGGCAACACTGTAATCGTGATTGTCTTAGTTTGTCCGTCCGCGGTTGTTAAAGTGACTGGATAATCCCCAGGAACCTGATTATTAACTTGCGAAGTATCTACCGTTACATCAATCGGATTCCCAAATTTATCCGTTGCTGAAACACCCAGCTCACTAGCTGTCGGGATGCGATCGCCAGCGGTAATTGTCGCATTATTGCCGTCAATAGTTTGCTCATTTGGTACCACCGTAACCGTGACCGTCTTGGTTTGTCCATCCGCTGAAGTAATCGTAACCGGATAATCGCCAGGAACCTGATTGTTAACCTGCGAAGTGTCCACCGTTACATCAATCGGATTCCCATGTTTATCAGTCGCGGATGCCCCTAACTCAGCAGCCGTTGGCACCCGATCGCCAACTGCAATCTTAGCATTATTGCCGTCAATGGTTTGCTCATTTGGTACCACCGTAACTGTGACCGTCTTGGTTTGACCATCAGCTGAAGTAATCGTGACGGGGTAATCGCCAGGAACTTGGTTATTGACTTGTGAAGTATCAACGGTTACAGCAATTGGGTTGCCCTCAGGGTCAGTCGCTGCTGCTCCTAATTCTTCAGCCGTCGGTACCGCATCTCCAACCGTAATTGTTTTATTATTACCGCTAATACTACTCTGATCTTCAATATACTGGACCTGCGTATCAGTACCGGGATCATCAATTGCAACTGGATAGGGATCACCTGGTTTTAAGTACGTTTTTCCTGACGGATCGCGAGGATCTAAGGCTAAGAAACCGGGAATGTTCGGAATTTTTGGTGCTACAATTTTAGTGCGATCATTTGGATCCGTTTCATAGAGAACGTCGTCATCACCATTGTTAAATGGCTCACCGGTCGCTTTATTCACTGGGACTAGCTTGGCCAGCCGATTTACATAATAGACGATGTCATTAGACTGGGGAACGTAAATTGATCGAACGTTAATTGGACCTTCCGGGGTATCATAGTAATAATTAGTAGTATCCCCATTCTTTTGGTAGTTAGCATCAATTCGATAGGTTTGCCCCACTTTATTACCGGCATCATCATACAAATTGACATCCATGGTTCCCTTGCTGTCAACTTCGGTGTATACCAACGTATACTTTCCGCCTACAAAGGTCTTGGTCCACTTAGTCCCTGGAATCCCAAAAGAAGACACTAACCCCTGATGATTATCAGGAATACTTACAACATAATCCTGCGCCACAATTTCTTTTGGAATCCCGTCAATCAAGTAATCCTGACCAGACATCCCCGAAATATCTCGAGTTGAAACAACTTGGTTCGTATCTTTATCGATATACGTAACTTTTTGATTAATTCGTTTAGGCACGAAAAAACCAATGTTACTATACTGCGGACTAATCACGTTATCATCATAAAACCAGTCTTTGGAAAACCGACCACTCCCAGATTGACTAGCAGTAACACTGTATTCACTATACTTTGTGTAAGTAATTCCAGGATTACTCTTTGAAGTGACCGAATCCTTTTCACCAGTTAGTGTATATGAATTTAATAAATTATTTTGCGCATCAAATTCATAAATATAAACAGTTCCATCACCATTGCGATTGGTCGAAAAGACAACGTTTTCGACCGGCTGACTCGTACCATCAGTTTTTAAATAACCGAACGTATAATGATCTGAATTCGGATCCTGCCACTTTCCTGCCGGATAATCCGGATCGGTGACATTTGCATTAAAGGTTTCCCCATTTTCAGCTGCGAGGGTCATTGTCGACGGCATTACTGACTTCTCGCTGACTTGTGGTTGCTGAGAAGTTACTACCTGCGAACCCGTCGCTTCTGACTGAGTGGCACTAGCAACTGAGGCTTGTGAACTTGTAGTTTGTGAAACCGGTGCTACCTGTGCGGATTCTACCGGAGCATTTGAAACTTGTTCGCTTGGTTTGCTTGCTGACACGGACGAAGTCTCGGTACTAGTCGAGTTTCCAATTGAATCAGTCGTTTGTGAAGTGGTTGCTTCCGAGGTAGCTGCTTGGGAAGTGGTTGCTTGTGATTGAACCGACAAATTTGCTGAATCAGGTTCCGCCGCAACACTTGTGGATGCTAAACTATCATTGCTTACCGTGCTACGATCAGACTGATCTTGCTGGGTGGCAGTTGCTTGGTTTGCTTGATCGGCATGGACTTTGGCGCCCTGATTCAAAAACAGAAATCCACCAGTTACTACCATGGTAGTTATCCCGGCATAAACCCACTTACCTTTAGCTTTATACATTTTGTAATGGATTTTATCATTTTGAAAATTCATGTTTATCACCTCGAAAAAACAAGACATTCATAGTAACATTAATCTTTCTATAATTAAGGTCACTATACCATTACTACTAATAAAAAACAAGTAATCATTATTAAAAGGGGCTTGTTTAAACAGGATTACTGTTTAAACAAGCCCCTTTTAATTATCTACTTTTTAATTATCTAAATGATAGTTATACGTTGAAACAATAATGTCTTGGCGTGAATTTAAGGCCGCCCGCAACCGCAAAGCAGTTTGATTATGCAAAACATGTTGCCAGTGTCGTCTTGGAACAAACTGTGGCACCAAAACCGTTGTGGAATAGTTTTGCTCCGTATCCTTTCGTGAAATCACATCACAAAATCTCAACACCGGATCATTAATTGAGCGATAAGAAGTATGCAAGTTAACGAAACGAATGTCCGGATACTCATCCCGAAATCGTTGTTCAATTTTAACCTCATGCTCTGGATTGGAATCAAAAGAGACATGAACGGCAATTACCATGTCACCAATTGATTTGGCATAGCTAATCGCTTCACGAGTAACCTGCGTGACGTTGCCAACTAGAACGATTACCGTTGAACCATCGTAATGATGTTCTAACTGTTTACTATCCAAATTCCGAATTCGAAGCTGTGCGGCTACCAATTTATAATGATTATGAATCAAGTTAAACATGTAGAGAATCAGTGGCATAATGATCAAATAAGGCCACACGTTTACAAAATGAAGAATAAACAAGAAGACTACTAAAATTGCCGAGATGGCAGCTCCGACTAAATTAATCAGAGCTTTCCCGGGCCAAAAACCATCTCGATGATGCAACCAATGAACAATCATTCCCGATTGTGACAAAGTAAATGGAACAAAGACTCCGACCGCATACAACGGAATCAATAAATTAGTTTTCCCATTGAAGATTAAAATCAGTACAATCGCACCAATTGCTAAAGAAATGATTCCGTTGGAATAGCCCAACCGATCACCCTTATCAAGGTATGCGTGTGGAAGATATTTGTCCTTTGCCATGTTAAAAGCCAGGATTGGAAAGGCCGAAAAACCAGTGTTCGCAGCAACTGCCAAGATCAAAGCAGTTGCCATTTGCAATACATAGTAGAAAAAGCCGTGTCCAAAAACGCCCATCCCAATTTGAGATAAAACTGTATCTTTCGCACTTGGTACAATCCCCATGTAATAACTCAAAAACGTAATTCCAGCAAAGAAAAGCGCCAAAATAATTGCCATCAACGCCAACGTATTGGCAGCATTTTTTCGCTTTGGATCCTTAAAATTGGGAACCGCATTACTAATCGCTTCCACCCCAGTTAACGAAGCTGACCCCGATGAAAATGCTTTAAAAAAGAGTAGTAAACTCATTCCCTGGACAGATGAAGTAACTGGTGCAGTTGCCCGATAAGTAATATTTCCACTCAGAATGTTGTAACCACCCCAAACAATCATTACCAGGATCATTAAAATAAATAGATACACTGGAATCACTAGAAAAGAGGCTGAATCGCTCATTCCACGAAGATTTAAGACCATAATAAAGAGCACAATAAAAATGGCAATGGGAACCTGGTAAGCATACAACGACGGAATCGCCGAGGTAATTGCTTCCGTCCCAGAAGTCGTTGACACAGCAACCGTCAACATATAGTCAACTAGCAATGAACCGCCGGCTACCAATCCAGCCCCCTCACCCCAGTTCGTCCGAGCAACCACATATGCACCACCCCCAGAAGGATAGGCATAGATAATCTGTCGATAAGAAAGGGTAATGGCGGCTAACAAGATGAGCACCAGCAAAGCAACCCACATCTGATACATCAATGCTGCAGTTGAAAGCGTAATCAGCACCGCCGTAATCTGTTCAGTTCCATAGGCCACCGAAGATAGCGCATCAGATGATAATAATGCTAATCCTTTGAATTTAGTTAGTGATTGTCCCGAAACATCACTACTTTTGAGCGGTCTACCAATAATAAGTCTTTTTAAATATCGCCACATGAACCTTACTCCCATAACTTTAGCTTTAAATTGGGTTAATCCCTGTTTTCCATTGTACTATACTACGTTCATTTTGCGGCAACAAGCTTAGAAAATAAAAAAAGCCCGCCATTGCGAGCTTTTCTTAATTTAAATTACATCATTCCTGGCATTCCTTGTGGCATTTGTCCGGGAGCACCGGCATCTGCTTTTTCTTCTGGTTTGTCAGCAACTACCGCTTCCGTTGTTAATAATAATGATGAAACAGAAGCAGCATTTTGTAGTGCCGAACGACTAACCTTGGTAGGGTCAACCACTCCGGCTTTAATCATATCTTCATATTTACCAGTGGCAGCATTGTAACCAATCCCTGCTTGTTCTTTCTTCAGGTGATCAACCACGACTGCCCCATCAACACCAGCATTTTCTGCAATTTGTTTAACTGGTGCTTCCAAAGCTCGCAGCACAATGTTGATTCCAGTTTGCTCATCGCCAGTAGCATCAAGGTTTGCAACATCTGCCAAGATGTTAATGAAGGAAGTCCCACCACCAGGAACAAAGCCTTCTTCTACGGCAGCTCGAGTAGCGTTCAAAGCATCTTCGATGCGGTATTTACGTTCTTTCAATTCAGTTTCAGTAGCTGCTCCCACTTTGATGACAGCAACGCCACCAGCTAATTTAGCAACCCGTTCCTGTAATTTTTCCTTATCAAAGTCTGAGCTAGAAGCGGCAATCTGATTCTTGATTTCTGATACACGCTGTTGAACAGCATCCTGACCACCTTTGCCTTCAACGATGGTCGTGTTATCCTTCGTCACGTTAACTTTGTTAGCCTGACCAAGCTGATCAATGGTCGTGTCTTTTAGATCTAGACCCAAATCATCGCTAATTACTGTTCCGCCAGTCAAAACAGCAATATCATCTAGTTGCGCTTTGCGACGATCACCAAAACCAGGTGCTTTAACCGCAACAACGTTGAAAGTTCCCCGCATTTTATTCAAAACTAAGGTAGGCAATACTTCACCACCAATATCATCAGCAATGAGCAAAAGTGAACGACCTTGTTCAACAACTGACTGCAATAATGGCATGATGTCTTGCATATTATTGATCTTTTTGTCAGTCAATAAAATGTATGGATTATCAAGGTTTGCTTCCATTTTTTCTTGGTCGGTTACCATGTATTGTGACATGTAGCCACGATCAAATTCCATTCCCTCAACAACATCAAGACTGGTCTCAACACCTTTGGAGTCTTCAATCGTGATAACTCCATCGTTACCAACTTTTTCCATTGCATCCGCAATCAAACTACCAACTCGTTCGTTAGCAGATGAAATCGAAGCAATCTGTGCAATATCATCCTTGCTAGCAACTTGATGGCTCATTTTGTGTAATCCAGCCACAGCTGCTTCAGTTGCTTTTTCAATTCCACGACGAACGCCAACGGGGTTCGCACCGGCAGTAACGTTTTTCATACCTTCCTTAACAATTGCCTGCGTTAGCACCGTCGCTGTCGTAGTTCCGTCACCGGCAACATCGTTAGTTTTAGAAGCAACTTCGGAAACTAACTTAGCTCCCATGTTTTCGAAATGATCTGGAAGTTCAATTGCTTTTGCAATCGTTACTCCATCATTAGTAATCGTTGGATCCCCAGCTGCTTCCTCTAAAACTACGTTTCGACCCTTTGGTCCCATCGTGGTTTTAACCGTATCTGCTAACTGATCAACACCATCTAGCATCTTGCTACGTGCGTCATCAGAAAATTTAATTTCTTTAGCCATTTTAATTCACCTCATAAAAATTTATTTTGAGTCTGATTTAATCTATTTTAAAATTGCCAACAAGTCATTCTCATGCATTACCAAGTATGATTCCCCTTGATAGTCGACGTTAGTCCCTGCATACTTGTCAAACATTACCCGATCACCAGTTTTAACAACTGGTGCAACGGTCTTCCCATCATCAAGGACTTTTCCAGCTCCGACTGCAACTACTTCGCCTTCCGTCGGTTTTTCTTTGGCATTATCTGCCAAAACAATCCCACCAACTTGTTGGTTTTCTGGTTCCTGAACCTTAATAATAATTCGATCTCCAATTGGCTGTAACATGCTAATCCCTCCAACAAATTAATTTTGGCACTCAAACTATTCAAGTGCTAATTACATTTTCTAATATAGTCTGCTTTTCTTAAAATTGCAAGAACTTTGTTCAGTAAAAAAGGCGAATTGTCTCTGACAGTTCGCCTTTTATTTCTGATCGTAGTGGTCAATAAAGTAGATTAAAGTTTGGAGCTCGTTCGTTAAATCAACGTTGTGGACGCGAATTCGATCTGGAACTGACAACCGGATCGACGTGAAATTCAAAATCCCCTTCACCCCAGTTTCAGCGACTTGATTCGCCACCTCCTGTGCTACTCGCGAAGGAACTGTGAGAATTGCAACCGTAATTTGCTGATCCTGTAACTGCGTCACTAGTTGCTCAATGGGATAGATAGGAACCCCGCTCTGAACCGTATTAATCTCCTGAGAATTAATGTCAAAAGCGGCCGAAATGCGGATGTTACTATCCTGATGAAAGCTAAAGTTAAGTAGAGCATGACCCAGATTACCAACCCCGACGAGTGCAACATTGGTTAGTCGATCCTGATCGAGAATATCCTTAAAAAATGCCAGCAAGTTATCAACATCATAACCATAACCGCGCTTGCCCAAAGCCCCAAAATACGAAAAATCGCGCCGAATGGTTGCTGAGTCAACTCGAATTGCATCTGCTAATTCATTCGATGAGACCCTTGTTTTCCCACCATCATGCAAAATATTAAGGTAGCGATAGTACAATGGTAACCGCTTGGCTGTTGCACGCGGAATCTTTGTTTCTGTCATTTAATTTCCTCCACCTGACTATTATCGAAAGCCTGATAAGAATTATTTTAACATAAAACAATTCTTTGTGAAAATATTTTCAAAAAATTACTGCCGTTCTGAACCTCCGTAAGAAAAACACTAGCCGCTGGACTAGTGTTTTTTTAATTGGATTCGTTCAAATTCTAAGCTAGGATTAGCATTTAAGTCTAGATCAGCTCGCACCTGATGCTTTTCTAACATCCAACCAGCGGCACCAATCATGGCAGCATTATCACCACAAAACTGTGCTGGCGCCATTACCAATCGGACTTGGTTGGCTACCGCGCTAGCGAGACGTTGACGTAATTCGTGATTAGCCGCAACTCCCCCAGCCAGGATCAACTGCTGTGCTGGATATTCATGGAGTGCGCGGACAGTTTTATCAACCAAGACATCCACTGCAGCTGCTTGGAAACTAGCTGCCAAATCGACTTGAGAAAGCTGTTCGTGTACCTGTTCTGCATGATGAACTCGGTTAATAAAGGAGCTTTTCAGCCCACTAAAGCTAAAATCATAGCCAGCTTCATCCTGCATTGCTCTCGGAAAAGCAAAAGTATCATGACCTTGCTGTGCCAGTTGATCGACTTGGGGTCCGGCTGGATAAGCCAACCCCATCGTCCGACCAACCTTGTCATAGGTCTCGCCAACTGCATCGTCTCTGGTTTCACCAATGATTTCAAACTGGTTCTCGGTTGGCATCCATACTAATTCCGTATGCCCACCAGAAACCACCAACGCCATGGCAGGAAATTTAATTGGTTGCACAAACTGAGCTGCATAAATATGCCCAGCAATGTGATTTACCGGTAAAAGTGGTAGATGGTGCGCCCAAGCCACCGTTTTAGCTGCTGTAACTCCCACCAGCAAAGATCCCACTAATCCCGGTCCGTATGTAACTGCAACCGCACTCAAATCCGCATAGTCTACCTGAGCCGTTTGCAACGCCTGCTCTAGACAAATTGTAATCTGTTCGATGTGATGTCTGCTAGCGACCTCTGGAACTACTCCACCAAATCGTTGATGGCTTTTAATCTGCGTTGCCACTTCGTTAGCAAGCACTTTTCGACCATCACGAATTACGGCCACGCTGGTTTCATCACAACTTGTTTCAAAGGCGAGAATTAAACTTGTTTTGCTCTTCATTTTCAACTCACAATCATTATCTACCAAAATTTTTAGAAGCTAAAACATTCCGTTTTTCCAAGTTCAACTGAAATTCAGTCAGCCCAGTTTCAGCCCGATCCTGTTTAGCTTCTTCCTTGGTCACAAAGCCCAAATCAGTCAAAATACCCTGAGTTTTGTCATCATCATCTGAACAACAAACTAAAACTTGTTGTAACTCCATTTCACGCGCGCGTTCAATGCAAGTGGTAATTAAAAAGTAACCTAAGCCATGGTGCTGGAACTCTGGTAAGATTGCCAACGAATCAATGATACAAAGCCGTTGGTCCCGTTTGATCACAGCATCGATAAAGCCTACCAATTCATCATGATACCGTAAGATGAAATAAAAGCGATCATGATCGTTACGTAATCCAAGTTGAAACCGTTTGCGACTCCATTTGAAACGTCCTCGGCCAGCTGCCCGACTAACCTTAACAATGTCTGGAAGATCCGTTAGCGTTCCTTTCCCTAAAAAATAATGATTCCCACAGATTTCAACCTGACGATTTTTAAAAACTAGCGCATTATCAATCTTGTTTTCCAAACGATCGTTAACGTTTTTACGATACCATTCTTTAAAGGTGCTCCACATAATTGTGCTGTTCCTCTCCTGGATGTTCTCGTTGCCAATCTGCTTCCGCCTGGGTCAATCGCAAGTATCTTGGCACAAAATGATCTACATCGGTAACCACTGCTTGTTTCTGCCCGGCTAATCCCAATTCTCCAGCTTGGGGAAGGGCTTTTGGTCCTGATACTACTACTGCCGTAGGAAAAGATTCCTTAATCTGATCCACAAAATGTAGCGTATCTTGACCGACAAACAACAAGTTATCATGGAATTTTTGTAGTTCTAAAATCCACCGCGAGAATGCCACATGTCGATCAGGGAGTACCGTTTTCAAACCAGCTGGTTCGGTTTGGTAAACTCCCGAAAATACCAAGTCATTACGCGCATCAAATAATGGAACAATCAAACGATTAGTATCACTAAAGTTCAGCGCTAAAGTGGCTAAACTAGAAATTCCAACTAATTGAATCTTAAGGGTGGTCGCTAGTACTTTCCCAATCGTAACTGCAACCCGCAGACCGGTATATGAACCCGGTCCATTAGCTACGACGACTCGATCAAGGTCGGTTGGCTGCAAGTGCGCCCGCTCTAACAACTCTGCTACTAAGGGCAAGGCAAATGCGGCATGTTTTCGTTCCGTTGTAATAGTCGTCGTTGCTAATAGCTGGTTGCCGTCCAACACCGCCGCGGTTAGCGGGCGGTTGGAGGTGTCCAGTGCCAATACTTTCATCATTATCACTTCTTATTCTAAGTTTTCCCATTTAATTTGGGCTGTCGCAGAAACTTGTTCTTGGACTAGTATTTGGTGAACCGACCAATCATAACCAGTTTCAGCAGGAAGGACTGTTGCTCGGCTGGTAACCGCGTCACCATAACGAACTTCATCAGCAAACTTAATGCTAAATCCGACCGCCCGGTGCGCTTTTAAAAATGAAAACGGTAGGGTATCGACCATCCAACCAATATAATGAGTATTACTAACATGTCCATTAAAGTCAATATCCGAAAATCGAACCGGATAATTAGTACTAATAACCTCTTCTGAAGGTAATTTTTGGATCTTTTGCATCCGCCCAATTCGATGAACTCGTTCACTGCCGTATGGCGTCACCATCTCCGGATTTATTTTTACCATCTTGCGAGTTTTTAAATCCATCGTTACCCAAAGGCTAGTAACTGAAACTAACAACTGACCATCAGTAGTACGAGCCCAAAAATTACGCCGCGCAAAATTATTGGTATATTCAGAGCCTTGGGTTGAAACTTCCAGGCGTTCATTGGCGCGTGGCAAGCGCATAATAGTGACGTCGTATTGAATTACAACCCAGGTAGCCCCCGCTTGTTGGACTCGATTAATTCCAACTGCCAAATCATTAGACTGATCCTCAGAAACTTGCACAATGGTATCAATTAAATACTGCAGATTAATATCACCATGAAGATCTGTTTCAAAATTTGCAACCTGAACCGGTTCTGAAAAAATTTTTGCTACCATAATACATTAACGCTCCTAAGTAAGCTGATGATATTCATTGTATACATCTTGTCGAACTACCTGGTTTAACTTTGCTACTTGCTTAATGGCTTCATTTGGTTTTGCTCCGTGGTTAATTAATGCTTGCACTTGTGCTCTCAAGGTCAGTTTAGCCATCGGGTTAACCGGCTGATCCGGTTCTTGATTAGAATTACCTGCAACCAAAATCACAAACTCACCCCGAATGTTAGTCGCTTCACTCCAGACCACGAGCTCACTTAAGGTTCCCCGCACGTATTCTTCGTGCCGCTTAGTAAGTTCACGTCCCAACGCTGCATCCCGATCTCCCAGAACCTGCAGAAGTTGCTTTAATGTTTGCTTAAGTCGATGGGGAGCCTCATAAAAAATCAAAGTTGCTGTAATCGACTGTAAGTGTTGTAACTCGGTTCGTTGCTCTCGGGGTTTCCGTTTTAAAAAACCATAAAACATAAACGGTTGCGCCGGCAACCCGGAAGCAATTAAACTCGTTAATCCAGCATTTGCTCCTGGCAGGCTCACCACTGGGATTTGGTGCGTTAGACATTGCTGCACCAAATCCTGCCCTGGATCACTGATTGAGGGCATTCCTGCATCACTAACTTGGGCAATCGTCTGCCCCATTTTCAATTTTTGGATTAATTCTGGAGTTCGTGTGGTTGCGTTATGCTCATGAAAACTAATTTGTTTAGTTTTAATCTCAAAATGATTTAATAGCTTTTGCGTGTTGCGGGTATCTTCTGCAGCAATTAAATCTACTAATTTTAAAATCCGTAAAGCCCGCAAGGTAATGTCTTCGAGGTTGCCAATCGGAGTGGGGACTAAATATAAAGTTCCCATCGTCATGGACTTAAAACTAGATTGCGTCTGAAGCGTCATCAGCTATCGCTCCCCGTAAATAATTTCCGTACAAAAGATACAACTTTCATTTTGTAATCGGCTTTTACCATAATACTGATTACAAATATGATAACCGTCATTATAAAGTTTCTCTAAATTTTGCTTTGATTTGGAAAGTACTTGCACACCCTGATGCTTTTTTTCATGGGCATCCAATAAATCATGCAGGTGCTGGTTTTCAATCCGAAGCTCCTCATTTTCTGCCAACATCTTCACCACCTGGTGCTGCATGGTTGCGAGATTGGCAGTCAACTGCTTGAACTCCATTATTAAATCATCAGTGTTTTCAGTCGGCAAAATTGGTCATTCCTTTCACATTACTGAAATTCCCTAAGGCTTTTAAGCGTAATTGCTTCTAAAATATTTTGAAAACTAACGTTATTTTGCTGAAAACGACTAATGGTTAAAACATTTTCAATAATAGCGATTAGTTGCTGATCAGACAAGGAGTTTGCTGCTTGCTGCATCATTTTGTAATCATCACCAAAAGCCAGCTGTTCCGAACCAGTGCCTTGATATTTAACTTGAAGGACCTCTTGAAAGAGGAAACAAATCATTTGAATTGTAACGTCTTGATCATTACGATCTCTCATCAGCGGCACCAGATTGGTTTGAACCGTTAAAAAAGCCTGCCAATCACCCTGGAGCAGCCAGCGAAACCAACGCTCTAACCCCTGCTTACTCTTTACAATCCAGTCGTCCTCTGTGAGTCGCTCAATTTGTCGAGCATCACTAGTCAAGTTTAACAGTAATTGGATTGTACTGTGAGGTAAGGGACCCTGCTTTAACTTAGTTTTTAGCTCCGCTTGATCTTGAACAGCTAATTCCACTACTTGTGTCCGTGAAATAATGGTTGGCAATAAGCGGTGGTAATTATTTGTCAACAAAAAGACCGTTACGTGCGTGGGGGGTTCTTCTAATGACTTTAATAAACTATTAGCCGCTTCCGTCGTCATGGTTTCGGCTTCAGAAATAATAAACACCTTTTGTTGTCCTTCAACCGCACTCTTAGAAAATTCGCGGCGAACCTCTCGAATCTGGTCAACTTTCAAACTGCTCCCGGTTGGTTTCACCATTAAAACATCCGGATGCTCCCCGGCTGCAATTCGCAAACATTCGTTGCATTTACCGCAAGGAACCCCAGTTGCTTGCACATTACTACAAAATAGTCGCATGGTGAGTAGCAACGCTAAATTTTTTTTACCGACGCCACTAGTTCCGCTAAACAAATAAGCATGACTTAACTCATGCTTAGCAATTACTTGTAAGAAGTGATGCTCTAACTCCGGTTGTTGCATTTCTACTGCCGTCAACACTTGAGCCGCTTTCATGGTCTCGTCTCCTAAAAATGATAAAAATTATCCATGGGCAGCACCATGACTGTTGCTCCGCCAACTTGTACTTCAACCGGGTATGACGTATCACTAATACTTCCGACTAGGTTAATCGGTGGGGTCACGTACTGTGAGCGTGCCTGACAAACTTCCTTAATGGTATCTAGGACTTCCTTAACCCGTTGATCCTCAATTCCAATTAAATACGTGATATTTTTAGCCTTCAAAAAACCACCCTTAGTTGCTAACTGCGTTGCAATGATTTTTTGGTGGTTAAGCTGATTTTGTAGCTTGGTAGAATCTTTTTCCTGAACAATTGCTACCACAAGTTTCATAAGCGTCTCCTTTACAAAAAATAGGATGCAAACTGTTGCGAAATTACCGCTAAAACTTTTTGAGTTACTACTGCAACTGGCTGCGTGGCATCAATCACAACCATTCGCTGGGGATTATTAGCGGCAATTTTATCATAGGCTGTCTGAACCCGCACATAAAAATCACGTTGTTGCTGGTCTAATTGATTTTGCTGCTTTGTTTCTCGGGTTTGAATGCGTTCCAGTGCCACCGCAACGGGTAATTTTAAGTAAAAAGTCAAGGTTGGTAGCACTCCCTCCGTCGCGAACTGATTCATTTCCAGGATATTTTCAATTCCCAGCTGCTGACCACCGCCTTGATACGCTAGTGAACTATCGAGATATCGGTCACATAAAATCAGTTGATTATTATGAAGCGCTGGTAAAATCCGCCGTGTAAGGTGTTGTCGGCGAGCTGCTGCAAAGAGGAGTGCCGTACTCCGTGGATCCAATGCGTTATTGTGATCAAAAATAAAAGAGCGAATCTGTTCGGCCAGTTGATCTCCGCCAGGTTCCCGAGTGGTGACCAGCTGCGCCCCCAATCGGGGAATTAGATCCTGAACAACCTGCTGCATTACCGTCGTTTTTCCAGAGCCATCGAGACCTTCAAATGTGATAAGCTTCCCTGTCATCTGTTTTGCCGTCCAATCATTAATCTAATCTAATTGTACTTTAAAATCGTTGTCTATTCTAGTTAAACTGTTTCCAAACAAAAAAGGCTGATTAATCTCAGCCTTTTTAAAATCATTCTGCACTTAAGCTTACCACTGGGTCAACTCGCGCAGCCTTTAATGCAGGTGCTAACGCTGCCAGTAAACAAATTACCACCGAAACAATTACTCCAAAGAGTACATTTCCAACACTAATTTGCATTAGTGAGTAGTGAATCCCAGAATTAGTGAGATGATTAATCCCCAATTCTAAGACATAGGCTAAAATCACTGCGATAAGTGATGCAAAAAATCCTAGGATGGCCGCCTCAAAAATAAAGAGGTGCCGAATATTTCGTTTAGTAAAGCCCAAAGCCCGTAAAATTCCAATTTCTTGGGTTCGTTCAGAAACACTGATATATAGAACTACAATGATCATAATGGTAGAAACTAATAATGAGATCGCAGCAATTGAAGTCAACACTCCCACTGCAATGTTAACATACGTATTCAAAGTCGATACAATGCTACCAGCTCCAGTAATTTGAAAATCAGCTTTGCCGGTACTACTGTGTAAAGCTTTTATTTTATTTTGAACCGGCTCCACATTTTTTACTCCGCCGGCAATATCAACCGACAAAAAGTTTGGACTAAAGTCCACCCCACCGGCACGATACATCGAAGCCAACGTATCATAAGAAATCACTGCTGGCGTGCCACTTAAGCTATCAGAAACGCCACTTATTGTAACTTCTTGCTGTAAAATTTTAGGTTGCGCCTGACTGCCCCCTGCATTAATGTACAGCATCAGCTTGTTTCCTTTAACAGCGTATGGATTCTTTTTGTTGATTTTTTGGGCGTCGCCCTTACTAATGAGAATTTCATTTTTACCGGGGATTTTCCCCGTCTTGATATTCTTCGTCTTGATGGTGTGATCGTAAGTTTGAATGGTTTGCAGATGGATATTCTTGTTGCCTTGGCGAAGCTGACCACCAGTGACTGCAAAATAACCCTTTGAAACACTTTTTACATGCTTAATTTTTTCTAATTTTTTCTGGTCCTGGTTGGTTAGTTTGATCTGTTTTGTCTGATCGTCCCCCGTTTTTTTAGTCACTTGAATCGTGTTAGGGTTGATTTGCGAGTAAATCTCATGGTTAATATATCCCTTTGCTCCATTACCCAGCCCCAACATGATAATCACACTAAAAATACCAATGGCTGCACCAATCATAATCAAAATATTTCGTTTCAGATTATAGCAAAAATGTTCCCAGGCCATCCTGAACATGGCGAATGAGCTAGCTACCTTAGAATGGAATGAGTTGTTTTCTTGAACAACTGGGAATGGATCTTTTAGCTGATGATCACTATCAATCACTCCATTTGCCAGATGGACAATTCGCGTCCCATAGTCGGCTACGATTTGTGAATGAGTAACCGCAATGACTAACTTGCCAGACTTAGCAATGTCATTCATCAGCTTCAAAATCTCATCAGTATTCTGGGCATCGAGTGCTCCAGTAGGTTCATCTGCGATAATGATTTCAGGATCTGCTGCTAACGCTCTCGCAATCGAAACTCGTTGCTTTTGACCTCCCGAAAGCTGGTTAGGATATTTATTTTGATGATCAGCCAGCCCAACTTGTTTTAACAAATCACGAGCCCGCTGTTCTTGTTCTTGTTTATTCATCGTAGTCATCTCAAGCGCTACGATTACATTTTCTTTAACCGTTAGATGACTAACTAAATTAAAACTTTGAAAAATGAACCCAATGGTACTCCGCCGGTACTCATCCAACTGTTGGCTAGTCTCGCGTTTGAGCGACTTTCCATTTAACAGCACATCTCCTTGATAGTTACCATCGAGACCAGCAATGATATTCATTAAAGTGGTCTTTCCCCCACCAGATTCGCCTAAGATGGAAACAAATTCTCCCTTAGAAAACTGGAGGTTGATTCCATTTAAAACTTGAAAATGTTGATTATCAACTTCATAACTTTTCTTAATATCCTTTAGTTCTAGATACGCCATTACTTGCTCCTTTAATTATCGTAGACACTGGGTTGAATCCGAGTATTTTTTAAACGTCGTTTACGTGATTGTCGGTACATAAATTCGTACTTTTGTTTGGCGAGTTCCGTCTGAGCAATAACTTGCGGATCAACATCAGCAACCGCCTGTTCTGTTTGCTGAGCTTGATCCCAGTCCTGCTTGAGCAGATTAATTGAAGTTAACAATGACTCATCATACATTTGTTTGAAGTTTTTTTGTCTAAATTTGAACATACATCACCTACATCTCGGTGCGTCCTTCCACCGCTTTATATAATGTCATTTCATCAGCATATTCAATATCACTTCCTACAGAAAGCCCCCGCGCTAGTCTGGTTACCCGTAATCCTGCTGGCTTTAATAACCGAGCTAGGTACATTGCCGTCGCATCTCCTTCGGGAGTGGCATTTGTTGCAATGATTACTTCTTTAATCGCTTCATTTTTCTGCAGTCGCTGAATTAATGAACTAATGTTCAATTCTTCTGGACCCCGACCCTCAATTGGTGACATTACTCCATGCAAGACATGATATAAACCGTGGTAATCTTTCATTTTCTCCATCGTCATCACATCTTTAGCTTGTTCGACCACAACCACCTGACTCTGATCTCGAGTCGGATCAGAACAAATTGCACAAGGGTCATGTTCAGTTAAGTTACCACAAATCGAACAAAATGTCAGTTTATCTTTTGTATCCAATAACGCTTGAGAAAAATTTTTAACAACATCGGCATCCATATCAACTGTAAAGAACGCCAGCCGGGTGGCTGTTTTTTCCCCAATTCCCGGAAGATGCATATAACTATCAATCAATTTAGCAACTGGTTCTGGGTACTGCATATAAATCACTCCCTACATTCCGGGAATGTTCATTCCCTGGGTATACTTACCCATTTTTAATTTTGTAGTTTCTGCAATCTGATTTAAGCCATCATTTACAGCACTAATAACTAAATCAGACAACATTTCAGTATCACTCGAATCAATGGCCTCTGGCTTAATTTGTAGATCTTTCAATTGGCGATCACCAGTAAAAGTTGCTGTAACCAGTTCCTTTGGTGCCTTGCCAACAAACTCTGTCTGATCAATCGTCTCCTGTTCAGAAGCTAATTTTTTTTGCATCTCTTGCGCCTGCTTCATCAATTTTCCCATGTTCATGCCATTCATTCCCATTGTGTAATTCCTCCATCTTAGTTATTTTCAATTTTAATTAATTCACTACCGAACAAATCCTTAGCCTTTGTAACAAGCGGAGTTTCTACCGTCTTTTCTGTCGTCGGAATCGCTTGCTTGGGCTGCTTTCGATCAAGATATTCTTGTCTGATCTTGGGCCATTCAGCTTGGGCCACAAATAATAACGGAACGGTCGTGCCAAACACTTGCTCTAAACCAGTTTGCAGGGCTGTTTGCAATTCTTGATCATGCCCAGCTTTTTCATACAAAAAGTCATAATCAAATGCCACGACAACCCCCTGATCACTAGCAGCTACCGGTTTAGAAACGTGCATAACTGCCCGTTGTGTTACTGATAAGGAACCTAACAGCTGCTCCCAGTGTTGCTGATAATTTGTCAACGCTTTGCGCGTTGCCGTTTGGAGGACCTGAAAAATTGCAGTAAGATCTGCCTTAAGCGGGCGTGGTTTTTCAGAAACAGTCGTCCGTGGAGCGGGCGTTGCTGTAGTTGAAGTAGCCGGTTGCTCGTCTCGTTTTTCTCTTTGCAAATCAGGTTTAAGTTGCTGCTGTAAAGTCGTCACTTGCTGTTGGAGTTGGTGCACCTCGGCTACTAAATCATTTGGTTTTGGATGTGCTAACTTAACGGTTAATAATTCTAAATACACATCCGGTTGATAGGTTGCACGCAACTGCTGTTGCACCTGCCCCATGGTCTCGATTGCCTGATAAATCAATGTTGCATCCGTCGCTTGCGCCATTGTGGGGAAGCGTTCCCCGAGCATTGCTAGTTCGTTTGCGGGAATCATCGTTTGATCCTGCTGGTACAGCAACATTTTTTGCGCATAATCAATTAGATCCTCAATAAACTGGTGGGCATCCTTCCCTTGGCTTAAAATCGTCTGCACCATCGCTAACCCAGTGGCCACCTCATGCCTAAAGACAGCCACAAAATAATTTTGCAATTCCACCCGAGCGACGCTCCCAGTGACCTGTAACGCATTCTCATACGTAACCCGATCTTGCTGATAAGCTAGCGCCTGGTCGAGCATGCTGAGCGCATCTCTAAGACCACCTTCAGCACTTTGAGCAATTACTTTAAGACCTTGGTCATCGTAAGTAATTTGTTTAGCTGCCAAAATTTTTTCCAACTGCGCTACAATTGCGGTTGCTGAAATTCGTTTAAAGGAAAAACGCTGAACCCGTGAAATGATAGTAGCAGGTAACTTATGCGGTTCCGTCGTAGCTAGAATAAAGATCACCTGTGCCGGCGGTTCTTCCAGTGTCTTTAGTAGCGCATTAAACGCTCCTGTAGAAAGCATATGAACTTCATCGATAATGTAAACCTTGTAGGCTGCCTCAGTAGGAGCATATTTTGCCTTATCACGAATATTACGGATCTCTTCAACCCCATTATTAGAAGCCGCATCAATTTCGATCACATCATTGAGTGCTCCTTGATTAATTGCTAAACAAATCGGACATTGGTTACAGGGTTCCCCATCCTGCTGTTTTGGGCAGTTAACCGCTTTGGCTAAAATTTTAGCTGTCGAGGTCTTACCAGTACCTCGAGGGCCGCTAAAGAGATAGGCGTGACTAATCTGTTTTGTAATCAATGCATTTTTCAAAGTCTTGGTAATCACCGGCTGACCGACAATCTCATCGAAACGTTGTGGTCGCCAAACCCGATATAAAGCCTGATAGCTCAAAAAGCACTCCTTTCCATCTGTAAAATCACAGATAAGTTAATCACTAGCTCCATTTTAACACGTTCATAATTTTTCTATAAAAAAATCTCTCGATCAATTTGATCGAGAGTTAGTTAACTATAACGAGAAGCACAGGACGAAACAAACTTAGTGCTGCTTCCTTCCGGACCTGACACGGTTCGTAAGTCCATCCTTGCCTCAAGGCCTTACGGCACTTAATACTATAATCCATTTCGACTAGCTTGTCTAGTCCCTAGAGCCTCGTTGGCGCTTATTTTTAAAAAATGACTGCATCAATCGACGGGCTGCTATCGTCTGAACCCCGCTGCGCACACTCACTTGATGATTTTGGCGAGGATCCGTCAAGCAGTGGTACAGACTCTTTACCGCTCCCGCTTTAGGATTCATTGCTCCATAAACTACCCGTGCCACTCGGGCATTCAGGATTGCTCCCGCACACATCAAGCAGGGCTCAATCGTGACGTACAAAGTACATTCATCCAACCGCCAACTATGAAGTTTTTGACAGGCCATGTCCAAAGCGATCAGTTCAGCATGTTGAGTTGCTAGCTGGCTATGTTCCCGTAAATTATGTCCCGTTCCAATGATTTGGTCGTGGAAAACGACCACTGCTCCAATCGGTATTTCTCCAACCTGACCAGAAAATTCTCCTAACTTTAATGCCTGCCTCATATAATAATCATCATTCATTTTTAGAACCATCCCGGCGCTCACTCACTAAAATATAATAACCCTTGGAACGCTTAACAATCCGGACATTCCCAAAGACATTTTTCAACGTTTGCTGAGCAGATGGGGCTCCTTGTTTTTTTTGCAAAACGACCGTAATCGTTCCCTGTGGCAACAAATGATCATAGGCTCCTGCAAGCATCCGTGTTACCACCGCTTTCCCAGCCCGCACTGGTGGATTCGTCACAATGGCGGCGAATTGCTCGCTAAGCGCTTGATAACCGTCGGATTGCTTCACTAAAACGTTCTCCAGTTGATTTGCCCGAGCATTTCTTGTTGCGAGACTAAGCGCTCGCTGATTGACGTCAGTTAACAAAAACTGCCGATTAGGGGCTTGCCGCGCCAAGAAAAGCCCAATTGGCCCATAACCACAACCCAAATCCAAAATTGGTCCAGCGGGGATCTGTTCTAAATTGGTATTCTCAATCAGCAGTCGGGAACCATAATCAATCGTATTTTTAGAAAACACTCCGTTGTCTGAGATGAAACTTAACGTGGTTTGCTTCAGCGTAAAATCCCAGTGCTTTTCATTGTGCGCAACCGTCGGATTAGTACTATAGTAGAAACTATTCAAAATCTCATCCCTTTCAAAAATTTTTTTGTGTTTCACACACCATATATAGCGTGTTTCTCAAATACTTGACCCCACATGTAGGGGTTCAGTAGTTGAAAGATTCACTTTTCGTAGTAAACTTTAAAACAGTAAGTAAAAAGGAGCTGATTACTATGGAAAAAGTTACTGTTTTCACAAAAGATAATTGTATTCAATGTAAACTGACAAAACGTTTTTTAAAGGAACACAATGTGACCTTTACGGAGAAAAACACCTCCACTAATCCGGAGCTAATTGGACACTTAAAAAAGCAAGGATTTCAAGCGGTTCCAGTCGTTGAAAGTCAGTTCATCGAATCATTCAGCGGATTTCAGCCGGCTAATCTCAACAAATTACTAGCCGCCCTTCAATCAGCCTAGTCCTGACTTCATTATACACGTAAATATCACTTCTAAATTTCTGAAGTTAGTAATTACTAACGCGGATTTTTTTATCTAGATTAAAATATTGAGGGGAATTCAGAATCATGTCACTAAAAGACCACCAGGATGTTTCTTATTTCAGTTTAAACAACGAAATTAACATTCCCACTGCCGATGGAAAAATCCAATTGGAAAAAGATCGCGAGGCACTAGCAGCCTTTCTAGCAGAGAACGTACGCCCCAATACCATGCACTTTAATTCCTTACGAGAACGCTTCGATTACTTAATTGAGCATGACTACGTTGAGGCTCGTACCATCAAAAATTACCCGTTTACCTTTATCGAACAACTCTATCAGTATCTCGAAACCCAAAACTTTCACTTCCATTCTTTTATGGCAGCTTACAAGTTTTATGCTCAGTATGCATTAAAGACCAATGATGGCAATCAATACCTCGAAAATTATCTCGACCGAACGGCTCTTAATGCCCTATACATGGCTGATGGTAATCAACAACTAGCCATGGACTTGGCTAGCGAACTGATCAACCAGCGCTTTCAGCCCGCTACTCCTACGTTTCTAAATGCCGGTAAGAAACGGCGTGGTGAATTAATTTCCTGCTTTTTAATTCAGACAACCGATGACATGAATAGTATCGGTCGGACAATTAATTCAGCGCTGCAACTCTCAAAAATCGGTGGTGGGGTTGGAATCAACTTATCTAATCTCCGCTCGGCTGGTGATCCTATCAAAGAGATTGAAGGTGCTGCTAGCGGAGTTTTACCCGTCATGAAACTTTTAGAAGATAGCTTTAGTTACTCCAATCAACTAGGGCAGCGTCAGGGAGCCGGCGTCGTTTATCTTAGTGTTTTTCACCCCGATATTATCGACTTTTTGTCTGTTAAACAAGAAAATGCCGATGAAAAGATCCGGGTTAATACCCTTTCGTTAGGCGTTACCATTCCAGATAAATTTTATGAGTTAGCTAAGCATAATGACCAAATGGCGTTATTTAGCCCTTATGATGTAGAAAAAGTTTATGGCGTTCCTTTCTCATACGTTGATCTCACCACCGAGTACGACCGAATGGTGAACAACTCCGCAATTCACAAAAAATATATCAAGGCTCGAGATCTAGAAACTGAACTAGGTAAACTCCAACAAGAATCAGGATATCCGTATGTCATGAACATTGACACCGCTAATCGTGATAATCCAATCGAGGGTAAGATCGTGATGAGCAATCTTTGTTCCGAAGTTATGCAAGTTCAAACCCCCTCGATTATCAACGATCTTCAGGAATATGAAAAACTCGGCACCGATGTTTCTTGTAATCTAGGCTCGACTAACGTTGTTAACTTGATGCGCTCAACTAACTTTGGCAAATCAATTACCACCATGGTGCGCGCCCTGACCTTTGTCTCTGACTCCAGTAAAATCAACGTTGTCCCTTCGATTCGCCATGGGAATGACCTCAGTCACTCGATTGGACTCGGCGCTATGGGACTCCATTCCTATCTTGCCTTACATCATTTATACTATGGTGAGCCTGACTCCGTCGAATTCACCAGTGTTTATTTTATGTTACTTAATTACTGGACCCTCGTCGCTTCTAACCAGCTCGCAAAAGAACGGGGCATAACCTTCGATAATTTTGAAAATAGTAAATATGCTGACGGTAGCTATTTCGATAAATATACTAGCAAAGACTGGGGACCACGTTCCGAGCGGGTTAAATCACTATTTCAGAACATCGACATCCCAACCCCAAACGATTGGCAACAACTCCAAGCAGCGGTTCAAGAATTTGGTCTGTACCATCAAAACCGCATGGCGGTTGCTCCTAATGGTTCGACAGCCTACATTGGTGATGCCACCGCTAGCTTAGCTCCGATCGTTAGCCGGATTGAGGAGCGCCAAGAAGCCAAAATTGGAACTATTTTTTACCCTGCGCCTTACCTTTCGAATGAAACTCTCAAATACTATCAGTCCGCCTATGATCTTGACATGCGCAAGGAAATTGATATTTATGCCGCAGCACAACAGCACGTCGATCAAAGTCTCAGCATGACGATGTTCTTACGTTCCACCATTCCGAAGGGCTTGTACGAATGGAAAAATGGACGTTCGGAAAAAATGTCAACCAGAGACCTGTCCATTTTACGCAACTATGCCCACCAAAAAGGGATTAAATCCATCTATTATGTCAGAACTTTTACGGACAACAACGATACGGTGGGTGCTAATGAATGTGAAAGCTGTGTCATTTAGAGGAGGATTTTACCATGAACTTAAACGAGGTCTTAACTGGCAAATTAACTGGCGCATATCAAGCCATTAATTGGAATCAGGTTAGTGATCAGATCGACCAAGCTACTTGGCACAAGTTAACTGAACAATTTTGGCTGGACACTCGAGTCCCAGTTTCTAATGATTTAAAAGACTGGCGGGAATTAGATGATGATCATAAGTGGTTGGTCGGACATGTGTTTGGAGGATTAACCCTTCTAGACACACTCCAGTCACAAGATGGCATGGCCGCCCTACGCAATGATGCCACTACCCAACATGAAATTGCAGTCCTTAATAATATTCAATTTATGGAATCAGTTCATGCTAAAAGTTATTCCACTATTTTTTCAACATTAAATACACCGAGTGAAATTAATGAAATCTTTGCTTGGAGTGATTCTGAGGAATTTTTGCAAAATAAAACTAAGCGCATCTATGAACTATATCATAGCGAAGGTGATCCATTAAAAAAGAAAATTTCAAGCGTTTTCCTAGAAACCTTTCTCTTTTATTCCGGATTTTTCACTCCCCTCTGGTACCTAGGAAACAATAAGCTCACAAATGTAGCCGAAATCATCAAACTAATCATTCGTGATGAATCAGTTCATGGAACTTACATCGGCTATAAATTTCAGGTTGCTTTCAACAAACTTGACAACCAGCGTCAACAAGCTTTGAAGGATTGGATGTACAATTTCTTGTATGATTTGTACGATAATGAGGAAAAATATACCCACCTCTTATATGATCAAGTTGGACTAACTGACAAAGTTTTAACATTCATTCGCTACAATGCCAATAAAGCACTCATGAATTTAGGTCAAGATCCTATGTTTCCAGACACTGCTGCCGACGTAAACCCCGTCGTCATGAATGGAATTTCAACTGCAACCGTTAACCATGACTTCTTCTCTGAGGTTGGCAATGGTTATCGTCTTGGTAATGTTGAAGCAATGAGTGATCAAGATTATCAGCTTAGTTCCTGGGAAGCTCATCACCAACCTAAAAAATAACGTTATCTAAAAAGGATTTGCGCTTGAATCATTCAAGTACAAATCCTTTTTTTAACCTAAATATTTTGCAACATTACTCTTAATAAAGTCAGCAGAATGTTGTAGTTGTTCTAGTTCTTGTTTCGTTAACTGTAGCGGATTATCCTGCAAGACTCCATCACGTCCAACTATAACTGGATATGATAAGTAGACCTGGTATTCTGATCGAAAATTAGAAATCGGTAAAACCAGATGCGCATCACTCATAATCGCTAGCGCTAGCCGAACCGCAGCCGTTGCCACTCCGTAACTAGTGTACCCTTTCCCTTTAAAAACCGCAAAACCTCCTCGACGAGCTTCACTATCAAGCTCAGCTAAGTCTAGTCCTCTAGCTGGCGCTAACTTTGTTAAGGGTTGGTCAAGAGCATAAACGGTGGACCAGGCCGTAAATTGAGAATTGCCATGCTCACCCAAATTATAGCCACTCACTGCCCGTGGATCAAGCTTCAGGCGTTCGGACACCGCACGTTTCATGCGAGCTGAATCTAGTAAGGTTCCCGTTCCTAAAACATGTTTTTGCGGCAATCCCGTCACTTGCTGATAAATTTGAGTGATGACATCGACCGGATTAGTTATCGCAATAATAATTCCATTAAAACCGACATCACGAATTCGAGCAGCCACCTGTTTGACGTTCTCACTATTAAACGGCAATTCGACAAACCGATCCTCGTTAGCTTGATCATTCAACCGAATATTTCCTAAGGCTGAGATAATGATATCTGCATCACGTAAAGCACCATAGTCATTCACAATAATTTCCGTATGGAATGGTAAATTTGGCATCGCTTCACGAAAATCAAGCGCATCGGCTTCAACTTTCTTTGTATTAGTATCAATCAAAACTAATTCATCAGTGAATCCATTTGCAACTAAATAGTGGGCAACGGTACTCCCAACATGACCAACGCCAATGATTCCAATCTTTCTTGTCATTTTAAGACCTCCTCATAATTGTAAATATTGTAACAGTTACAAACTTGTTTTCCTAGTTAATCTTGATTAATAGCAAATAAATTATGTTCCTCACTAATTTAACCCAATTAAAAAGCCTGCAAATAAAAATTTGCAGGCTTTTACCTAATTTAACCGCTGTGGTTTTTCGTTGACTACTACCAATAGTTGTAACATGGTAAAGACCAACGAATTATGTCGACGATAAACGAAGTACTTTGATTCCCAGCGATCAACATATTTTTGCTTATAGGACCGTAATCCCTGAAAACTATAAAACGCATCGCCATATTCATAAATTAAATGCGCGATTTTTTCGTTAATAAAACTAAACCGTGAATTCCCAACGTTGGCTAGCGGTGCCATCCCAAGATTAAACCACTGGTAGCCAACTTCTTTTGAGTAGTTAAATAAATTAATGAAAATTGCATCCATAATTCCAGAAGGTGCTGTTCCCCCTGACCGCATTAAATCGATCGAGGTCGTTTGATGATCACCAGTTGGCATCAGATTAGCAAAGGCCACAATTTCATCATCCTGATCGTGAATTACCGCAATCGGAGCTTGATTTAAATAATAGTCATCAAAGAACCCAAGTGAAAAGCCTTTTTCCTCCCGACCTTCGAGCCATTCTTCAGAAATTAACCGTAGTTTAGCAAGCGTGTTCTCTGAAAAGGGCGGTTGTAAGATGTCAAAGTGGTATCCATCCCGACTAAATTTATGCATCAACGCGCGTTCACCACGATGTCGCTTCCCGACAAGGGTGAAGTCTTTCAGATTGACATATCCTTCTTCTCCAGCCTTGATAAAATCAAAGCCCTTGTCATGTAACAACATCGTCAGCGACTCGCTCACCTCATAGAAAACCAAGGTCAAATCAACATTATCAGCATCTAACATAAACTGATCAATAGCTGCTTCTAACTTTTCCTGATTACCAAAGGGTTCTCCCATTACAATTAGCTTGTTCGCTTTTTGGCGATACATAAACACCATTTGGTCTTGATGATCCTCTTGATAAAAATATAATTTCTTATCCCGTAAAAAAGCCAGGTGACTATCTTCATTTCCACCGAAGTTATTAATCACTGTGCGCACGCGCTCGGCATCAAATTTTTGATAAAGCCAGGCCGTCTTACTTGGACTAGAGTAACTTAAATAGCGATAGAGACCGTATAGAATACAAATTGCGATCACAAAGCCAATTAAACCAATAATCCAAACTTGTTGGGAAGGTAATAGGTAGGCATTGGTTAGTTTAATAACCGACCGTCCATTTCCCATCAGTAACCCAACCAAAACATAAATCACAAAAGTAGCAATAAAAATCCCGGCATCCGTTAGTAGTGCCCCCCACGAATAGGTGAGGCGCTCGCGATACATTCCTTTCCGGGCAAACCACAAACAAACCATAATCACAAACAAGAAAATTGCTAGACCCTTGGGGAAATCTTCCTTCCATAAAGTATTTCCAATCGCAAAGACTAGTAGCGCAACCGTTGGCCAAAAGGCTTTTTTGACCTGTGAACCAACCCCGCGCGCCAAGCCAACTAGTAAACAACCAATTACCACATTTGAAAGTTGTCCCAGAAAATACAAAGTATAGGGAGCTAGCGATAAATATAATCGGTTGGTTAAGACCACATTAGGAACCGTGGCCAGTAAAATCATCATAATCCCAGAAAAATACATAAAAATGGTAATGATAATCTGAGCTGACCGTTGCACGATACTCATTGGGATGTCATCCAAAAAATGGTTAACCCGAGCCAACAACTCTTGGGCAAAAAGGAATACCCCAACTGCAAACGGTAAAAAGTAGTAAAAAATCCGATACAGTAGCACCCAGACAGTTGCTAATGTCGGTGATACTCCTAACAATCCCAAGCCAATAATCATGGTGCCATCAAAGGTCCCAAGTCCCCCTGGTAGCATCGAAACAACTCCGATTACGTTTGCTGCGATAAAGAGCGGAAAGACATTAAAAACATTGATTGGCAACGACATAAAACTTCCAATGATCAAAAATAGGCTCGCACAGGAACTCCACTCTAAACAAGAACCCACAATCAATTTTAATTCCCGTTTAATGGTTAAATCTGCAAAAAATTCAGAGTTGTTCAACCGTGTAACCATAAAAATAATTGGAAAATAAACACCACCGCCTGCTAACCAAAACCAGTAACCGGCATATTGGCGACCAATGCCAAATCCAAACAACAAAATAAGTGCTAACAAACACAACATCGATAATCCAGCCAATAAGAACAAAGCAATTTTAGAAATCGCATATAAAATCTGCTTCTTAGTCGCTCCTTTACTATAAAAGCTGGCCCGTAAGCTAGCTCCCAAGAAGCCTCCAAAACCAGCAATGTTCGTAAAAGAATTCGTAATCCAACCACTTTTTATTACATACAGTGATTTGAATTTAGTTGGCAAGAATTCTGTAAACGTAAAATCATAAAACAACATGGGGGTGACTGCTAAAAATCCTAAAATAGTCATCCACAATAAATTGCTAGGGGACTGTGATGCTAAACTTTGGCGCATCTGCTGTCCATTAATCTCATGAATGATTTCACGACCTTCAATAATCACAAAAATGATAATGACTAACAAAAAAATGGCCTTAATCCAGTTCAAATATCGATTAAATAGATTCACCAAGCGCTTAATAAAATTTTTCAAAGGTTGCCTCCAATTGATTAGGTCCTTTTTATTATCTCAATTTCCTCGTTATTCTACAAGAAAAGCAAAAAGGACGCATGGCCAAAACCACACGTCCTTTTGCTAAGAAAACTACTTCAAAGTAACAGTTGCGCCCTCGGCTTCAAGCTTTTCCTTGATGTCGTTAGCATCTGACTCAGAAAGTCCTTCTTTAACGATTGATGGAGCACCATCAACCATTTCCTTACATTCTTTAAGACCTAGCCCGGTAATATCCTTTAAGGCCTTGATAACCTTAATCTTACCAGAACCACCAGCAGTTAATTCAACATCAAAAGTACTCTTAGCAGCACCTTCACCACCAGCAGCGCCGGCAGCAGCAACTGGAGCAGCAGCTGATACATCGAATTCATCTTCGATTGCTTTTACCAAATCATTTAAATCGGTAATCGAAGCATCTTTTAATTGTGCAATAATACTATCTTTATCAAAAGCCATGATTATTCCTCCTAATAGGACGTTTTTAAATTATAATTAAGCAGCGTCGCCGTCATCAGAATCAGCATCTTTTTCAGAAACTGCCTTAACAGCATATGCAACTTGGCGGATTGGAGCTTGTAAAATATTGGCAAGCGTTGATAGTAATTCTTCTCGACTTGGCAAGGTAGCAAACTCATTAATCTTATCAAGGGAAGCAACTTCACCTTCGATAATTCCACCCTTAATCTCCAAAGCCTCATGCTCTGAAGCAAACTTCTTTAATACTTTAGCGGGGGCAACCGGATCCTCTTTAGAAAAGGCAACGGCACTTGGTCCCTTGAAAATTGATTTCAAATCTGCTTGACCAACCTGGTCAGCAGCCCGTTCTAAAACTTTGTTCTTAATAACTACTAATTTAACATCGTTGGCACGAAGTTCTTTACGAAGCTCGGTATCCTGAGCTACGGTCAAACCACGAGAGTTAACTACAATAGCGGAAATAGCAGCGTTAAAATCATTGGCAACTTCGTCGACTTGGGCAGCTTTAGCAGCAATAACATCTTTCTTTGGCATCACATTCACCTCCTGTATAGTTAGTGAATCGCATAAAAAATCCCCATGCTCGCTAAAACACAGGGAAAAGTCGTTAAACTCCTCGGCAGGCAAAATTAAGACCAATCGGTCACCTGAGTCTTAGGCGATTCATATATTAATAATCTATCACACTAGTGATCAACCGTCAAACTCTGTAACTAGTCGCTAAAAAGATTCTGGTGCGACCTTAACTCCAGGGCCAAAAGTTGATGAAACTGAGATGTTTTGCACATACGTTCCACGAACTGATGCAGGACGATTTTTAATGATGATATCTTGAATGGTTTTAAAGTTTTCTACTAACTTGTCAGCTGAGAAAGAAGCCTTCCCGATCGCAGCGGCAACGTTGCCGTCTCGATCAGTCCGGTACGTAACTTTGCCGGCTTTAGATTCCTGAACCGCTTTAGTAACGTCCATAGTAACCGTTCCCGTTTTAGGATTTGGCATCAAACCCTTAGGTCCTAATACTCGTCCCAAACGACCAACCTGAGCCATCATATCTGGAGTTGAAATGGCAACGTCAAAGTCAAGCCAACCATCCATAATTTTTTGAGCTAAATCTGCTTCACCAACCACGTCAGCACCAGCTGCAGTTGCTTCTTTCGCTTTATCGCCCTTGGCAAAAACAATTACTTTTTGATCTTTACCAGTTCCGTTTGGTAAAACGACAGCACCACGCAGCTGTTGATCAGCTTGTTTGGTATCCACATTTAATTTAATAACTGCTTCAATTGAATCATCAAAGTTAGCCGTATCCAATTTTTGGACTAAAGCAACTGCTTCTTCAACTGTGTAAGCTTTGTTTTTATCGACCTGCTCTGCAGCTGTACTGTATTTTTTTCCTCGTTTACGACTCATGTTTTTCCTCCTTGCAAATGTGGTGTTGACGGAAAGAAAATCCTCCCACTTTCAAATATTATCTTTTGATAATACCGCGACTACTCTCAGTTAAAATTAGCCTTCAACTGTAAAGCCCATGCTGCGAGCAGTTCCTTCGATCATCCGCATTGCTGCTTCAACATCAGCTGCGTTTAGATCCTGCATTTTAGTTTCGGCGATTTCCTTTACTTGATCCTTAGTTACCGTAGCTACTTTTTTAGTGTTAGGTTCGCCAGAACCGGATTCCACTCCTGCTGCTTTTTTCAACAGAACAGCGGCTGGTGGAGTTTTAGTAATGAAGTCAAAGGAATGATCTTCATAAACTGTGATGACAACTGGAATCAGCATTCCAGCTTGCTCGGCTGTCCGAGCATTGAAATCCTTCGTGAATTCCATGATGTTAACTCCAGCTTGCCCTAAAGCGGGTCCAACTGGAGGAGCAGGGGTTGCTTTCCCCGCTGCAATCTGCAATTTGACAATATCAGCTACTTTTTTAGCCACGAGACATACCTCCTCTGAGTCCGTGTGTGGTCAATGAAGATAAATTTTCTTCTCCCACGTTGATCATGCAAAATACACTTGACAACCATAACACAATCACTGTGATTTAACAACTGTTGCTGCTCTAAATAGCTAGTGGTTTAACTTGGTGGAAGTCTAGTTCCGTGCTGGTTTCTCGACCAAACATGTCAATATTAACCTTGAGCTTTCCTTTTTCGTTGTCAATACTGGTGATTTTACCTGAAAGACCATTAAAAGCTCCTTCAGTAATTGTGACCGTATCACCAACTTGGCTTTCCAGTGGCGTCACGTTTTGTTTAACCCCAAGGCTTGCCATTACTTGGTCAACTTCTTCTGGCAAAAGTGGGTTCGGCTTAGAACCCTGTCCATGTGAACCAATAAATCCGGTCACTCCTGGAGTATTTCGTACCACGTACCACGCTTGATCGGTCATCACCATCTGAACCAAGACATATCCGGGAAAGGTTTTATCCATTACGACTTTTTCTTTGCCGTTTTTTACTTCGCGTTTTTCTTGTTCGGGAACTACCACATCAAAAATGTAGTCTTGCATCCCCATCGAATCTTTTCTAGAAGTCAGATTTTCCTTTACTTTGTTTTCATAACCGGAATAAGTATGTAATACATACCACTGTTTTTCTGCTGACTCTACCATTTGTACATATCTCCTTGTGGAAGCATTGCTTTAAAACCAAAATAAAAAACCTCGCCGCAACGAAGTTAGTATCCATACTATAACAAATTAATTATGAAAATGCGAATGACCAGATTAAAGTAAGACTTGCTGAATCACCCAATCAATTACTCCCAAAAAGATCGTGAAGAAGATCGTAGTACCAATCACCGTCAAAGTATCATTTCTCGTTTGTCGAACATTTGGCCAGGTAACTAGTTTCATTTCCCGCCCAACACTTTTAATAAAATTAAATAATCTTTTCATTCGTTTTCTCCTAAATCGATGCGTGGTGAAGCGTTACCCGACGACAATGCTTACAATACTTTTTTAACTCCAAGCGTTGGGTAGTCCTAGACGAGATACGAATTCGGTAATTACGCATTCCACATATCGAACAGGCTAAAACTGCCCGCTGACTTCGCATAAAACCACCCCTAATCGTGGCTACTTTACCATTAATTCAAGCTCACGTCAAACAATGTTGTTGAAAATACTTCTTGCGACATCGTAACAGTGCACTGCTAACCTGACTAACACTAGTCGCCGTTCGAGTCGCAATTTGTTGTGCCGTCTGCTGTCGCAGTGCCCCGGATAGCACGCTGCGCTCAAACTGTGAACAGCGAAGCAATACCGTTTGTAAGTCCTCATAGGCCTCATACAACAATAATGGATCAGGAGCCCCATCATCCTGAACAGTTTCTGCATAGTATTCCGCATAAGCACTAAAAGAGGCCTGACAACGAGCCGGGATTCGTTTTTTGGCCCGTTTTTTTCGCAAAATATCAAACAAATGGTTGCGCAAGCTGGTTTTATAAAAACTGCCAAATGTCACCTGCTTGGCTAAATCATACTTTCGAATTGCATGATAAAAAACAATCGCTGCTTCCTGACTCCAGTCGCAAAGTTCCATGTCAGTTAAATAAAAATCATGCCACAACTTTAAATAAACTGGAGCAAATTGTTGAAACAGCTTTGTGAACGCCTCATCATCCGTTTGAGCGGCAATGATTAATTGCGGATTACACTTACAATTGTGCTTTGTTTTTATTTTCATTCCGTGCTCCTTTAAAACTAATTTCATAACAATTTAGCGACAAATAAAGCTAGCTCACAAGAGAACGATTGTTCTATTAACATATTTTTTATCAAACCAATTAAATCTTATGTTTTTCCAAATTATTTTTTATTGCAAAAAAAATAAGACCTGCTTTCAGCTGGTCTTATATTATTAGTTATCATCTTCTCGAAAGGAAGCCTGCAACTGTTCTAGCTGTTTTGACGTAAACTGCAGTCGATTCCCCGATAAAAATCGATGCTTTTCTCTCACCGTTTGCCTAATGTCAGCCTGCTCCATGCGAATTGCGGTTGCTAATTCACGGGCAGAAGTCCGCAGCGCCCCATTACTAAAAATCGTCCATTGCTCTGCATGGTCACTCGTTGCTACTTCAACTTGCCGATCCTGGTTTTTAATTTTAGCTATGAGCGCCTCGATGTAACTATCTGCTGTTTGATTTTCGGCTGAAAAAACCACCATTAGATTACGTTCTTGCTGTTTTTGAACCGGTCCAGCAGCATCCATGGCATCAAAAACCACCACAATCTCTTTTTCACTATACTTTTGGTAATTAGAAAGAGTTTCTAGTAATTGTTGTCGAGCTGCAGCCAAACCATGCTGCTTCCCTAATCGTTGCAACTCCGGCCACGCTCCAATGATATTATAGCCATCAACGACTAATAAGGGCTTTTCCATTACATTTCTCCCGCTAACGGGTGCCGACAATCATAGCCACGATACATAACCAAGCCAGCCGCTACAGAAGCATTCAAGCTCTGAATCTTTCCAATCATTGGGATGGTTAACATTTCATCCACCTGTTTCTTCAACAGGGGCGCCATGCCACTACCCTCACTACCAATGATTAACGCACTAGCTCCCTTGGCATCCCAGTGCCGATAGTCCGTCCCTGAAAGATCGGTACCAAACACCCATACTCCCCGTTCCTTAAGCTCCTTAACCGTCTGCACTAAATTAGTTACCCGTGCAACTGGCACTCGTTCAATGGCTCCTGCTGCCGTTTTAGCCACGGTTGCGGTCAGTCCAACCGCCCGGTGTTTAGGGATGATAATCCCATGAAACCCAGCTGCATCAGCCGTTCGCAACATCGATCCTAGATTGTGTGGATCAGCAATACTGTCCAGTAACAAAAAAAGGGGAGGTTCGTGAAGGGCTGCCGCACGAGCGAACAAATCGTCAAGGGTCGCATACCGAAACGCCGCCACTGCTAGCACCACTCCCTGGTGATTTTGATGATTGGTTAGCTGGTCTAATTTAGACTTTGGCACCGTTGAAACCACCAACTGCCGCTTTTTAGCGAGTTGCACAATCTGGCGTAGCGTCGCATCCTGTTGGTGAAGCCCGCTCTGTAAGAACAATTTGTTAATTGACTGTTCCTGATTCTGTAAGGCGGCTACTACCGGATGCCTTCCCATAATGAAATCATGTTTATTTTCCATATTCTACCCTTCCTGCGTCAACTTGCTCAATACACCAATGTGCAAGTTCTGCCACCCGTTGCCGTTGATTACTAAGTTCAAGGTACCCAAAAAGCGCTTCAAACCCAGTCGATACCCGATAAGTAACTACTGACGTATTTTTAGCATGGGTATAGCTTTTAGCATTGCGTCCTCGTTTAAAAAAATCCCACTCCGTTACACTCAGGAGTTGATCCTGCTCCATGAGCTTCATCAATCCAGCCTGTGCCTTGGCAGAAACATATCTCGTGGCCGTCCCCTGTAGCTGGTTTGCTTTCGTGAGCCCCGTTGTTAACAAATGTTTCCGAATATAGACTTCATAAACTGCATCACCAAAGTACGCCAAAGCAATCCCATTTAATTGCTTGTAGTCCGGCGTCGTGCCTTTTTTCATGAGTGAAATTCCCTTCTATACCTGGTCCCTTGCGCAGTATCTTCTAAAATAATCCCCTGACTGGATAATTGATCACGAATTTGATCACTTTTGGCGAAATCATGGCGGGCTCGGGCTGCTTCTCTTTCTTTCAGTAACTCTGTAATTGTTTCGTCATCAATCTGATCAATTTTTAACTGAATCCCAAAGATGCCAGCCAGGCAAGCCAAATCATGCAAGATTAAATTAAGACTATCTGCAAACACAGTTGGTTCACCAGCGTACACGTTGCCTAATTTAGCTAATTCATAAACCTTTGCGATTCCATTTTGGACATTAAAGTCCAGATCCATGGCATCCTGAAAATCTGCCTGCAACTGACGAACCTTTTGATCAAATTTGAAATCGGTTCCAACCAGTGCTCCTGCTAAGCGGTAGTGGAGGTTTTGATATGCTGTTTGCAATTTCTTTAAATTGATCGAAGCTTCGTCCAGGGCCGCTTGTGAAAAGCGAATTGGCCGGCGATACTGCGTAGTTGACATCATTAGCCGTAACGCTTGCGGGTCCACTTTATTTAAAAGTTCATGCACTGTAACAAAGTTTCCCAATGATTTGCTCATTTTTTCATCGGTTGCTCCCACTGTGACAAAACCATTATGCAACCAGTATTTCACAAATTGCTGACCCGTTTTGGCCTCACTTTGCGCCCGCTCATTTTCATGATGCGGAAATTCTAAATCGATTCCACCACCATGAATGTCAATTGTCGATCCTAAATATTTAGTTGCCATTACCGAACACTCAATGTGCCAGCCTGGCCGGCCCGTCCCCCACGGCGTTTCCCAGGAAATTTCTCCGGGTTTAGCTGCCTTCCAAAGCGTAAAGTCAATCGGATCTTCTTTTTGATTCAATTCCGTTTTAGAAACATGTTGACTAGCACCCGTTTCCAAATCCGCCAATGCCTGATGACTCAATTGTCCATAGCTAGGAAAACGGCGCGCCCTATAATAGACATTTTGGTCAACCACATATGCATAGCCCTTGTCCAACAATGATTGGATGAAGGTGATAATTTCAGGAATATTTTCAGTTGCCCGCGGGTTATTAGTCGCCGGTTTCACGTTCAGTGCCTTAGTGTCAGCATAAAAAGCTTCGATGTATTTTTTAGCAATCTGCTTCACACTGGTCTGATCTGCCGTAGCCGCTTGAATCATCTTATCGTCAACATCAGTAAAATTAGAAACAAAGTCCACCTGATAACCGAGATACTCTAAATAACGACGAATGGTATCAAATGCTACCACACTACGGGCATTGCCAATATGAATGTAGTTATAAACGGTCGGACCACAGACATACATTTTGATTTTTCCAGCTTCAAGTGGTTCAAAAACTTCTAGCTGATTATTTAATGAATTAAATACTTTCAATACCATAATTATCCCGCCCCTTATTGTCCTGCCATTCTACCACAATTGACCCGCCACAAAGAAAAAGGTCTAGTGCTAACACTAGACCAATTATTTTAAAAATATTTTAATTATGCTTCAATTTGGTCCAGGGTTTCTTGTAAATGCTGCATCGTTTGTTCTCGACCAATCAATTCAATTGATTCTGGCAACTCTGGTCCTTCCATTTCATGAGAAACCGCAATCCGAATCGGCATCCAAAGTTTGCGACCCCGAATCCCCGTTTCTTGTTGTACTGCTTTAATCGTTTGCAGAATTGCTGTTTTGTCAAAAATTGGTAATTTTTGAATCTTGTCACGAAAAGTGTGTAGCACAATGGGCGCAGTGTCATTTTGAATTTCAGCGAGGGTTGCTCCAGAAATTTGTTCTGGTTCGGTAAAGAAACCAGCCGCCATCTCGTTGATTTGAGCCATATAACTCATTTGGCGTCGATAGACATCAATTAATTTTCTGGCCCATTCGATGGTAGGTGCATCTGGATCAGCGGGAAGGTTTCCTGCTTTAATCAATTGCTGGAGAGCTAAATCGACGATCACGTCTTCATCAGAGTTTTTAACGTACTGGTTGTTTATCCATTCCAGTTTCTTCCCATCAAAAGTTGCGGGTGACTTACTCAACCGTTTTTCATTGTACATTTTGATAACTTGTTTTTGGGTGAATAATTCATCTTCTCCGACTGGAGACCAGCCGAGCAGAACGATAAAATTAAACAGTGCTTCTGGTAAGTATCCAAGTTCGCGATACTGCTCAATAAACTGCAATACCGTTTCATCACGCTTACTGAGTTTTTTGCCAGTATCTGCACTCACAATCAAACTCATGTGCCCAAACTTAGGTGACTCCCAACCAAAAGCTTCATAAATCATTAGTTGCTTTGGCGTGTTGGCAACGTGATCATCACCACGGAAAATATGACTAATCTGCATGTTATGGTCATCAGCCACCACCGCAAAGTTATACGTTGGCATGCCATCTCGTTTCACAATAACAAAATCTCCGCCAATGGTATCAGAATCAAAAGAGACATGTCCCTTTACCATATCATCCCACTCATATGTCCGCTGCTTAGGGACACGGAATCGAATTACCGGCTTTAACCCCTTAGCTTTGGCAGCAGTAACAGCTGCAGCCTGCTCAGCTGGAGTCATACCAGCATACTCATATTCATAATGAGGCATGACCCCACGGGCTTTTTGTTCCTCACGATCAGCTTCTAGTTCTTCTTCAGTCTTATAAGAATAGTATGCCAAATCCTCATCCAACAGTTTTTGAATCAAAGGTTGGTAGGTAGCTTGTCGCTCTGACTGCCGATACGGACCATAATCACCACCGACATCTGGACCTTCATCCCAATCGAGACCTAACCACTTCAAATTATCTAACTGACTTTTTTCTCCATCGGCAACGTTTCGTTTGGTATCAGTATCCTCAATCCGAATAATGAATTTTCCTTGATACCGCCGTGCAAATAAATAGTTAAAGATTGCCGTCCGAGCGTTTCCAATATGCAAATGTCCCGTAGGACTAGGCGCATACCGAACGCGAATTTTTTCATCTGCCACAGTTTTCGCTCTTTTCTATCATTAAATTTAGTTTTTCAGTTCATTTTACAATTATCAGCCCTAAAAATAAAGTTAGGAACTACTATTTTTTCAAGCTTAGCTGGAGGGCTTCTTTAAGGGTTGTCACTCCAACAACTTGTAGCCCCTGAGGAATTTCCACCAGATCTAAATTATGCTTAGGGACCAGCACCCGTTTAAATCCTAATTTGGCTGCTTCTCGCAAACGCTGTTCAATTCGATCAACCCGCCGAACTTCACCAGTCAAACCAAGTTCACCAATATAGCACTCTTTTACATCGGTACTGATATCTTCATAACTTGATGCAATACTGATTGCCATCGCTAAATCAATCGCCGGCTCATTTAGTTTAACGCCGCCCGCAGCCTTTAAATAAGCATCTTGATTCTGCAATAGCAGTCCTGCCCGCTTTTCTAAGACTGCCATAATCAATGAAACTCGATTTCGATCGACCCCGCTAGCCGTCCGCTGTGCGTTTCCAAAGACCGACGGAGTAATCAAGGCTTGCAACTCCACTAAAATTGGACGTGTGCCTTCCATAGCTACCACGATGGCGGAACCAGTTGCATTTTTCAACCGCTCTTCCAAAAAAATCTCTGATGGGTTTTGCACTTCTTGTAAGCCGTGATCAGCCATCTCAAAAATGCCTAGTTCGTTAGTCGACCCAAATCGGTTTTTAACCGCCCGCAATAGTCGATAAGCATGGTGCTGATCTCCTTCGAAATACAGCACCGTATCAACCATATGTTCTAACGTCTTCGGTCCGGCAATCGCTCCGCCCTTGGTCACATGCCCCACGATAAAAATTGTGATGTTATTCGTTTTAGCAATGTTCATCAAATCACTGGTTACTCCACGAACTTGTGCAACCGATCCGATCGCTGAGGTGACGGTACTTTCCTGCATTGTTTGTACGGAATCAACGATTACAACGTTTGGCTTCAGATCGGCAATTGCATCGCGAATCGCTGTCATGTCAGTTTCTGGAAAAACATACAGGTCTTCATTCTGGGGGATTTGTAAGCGATCTGCCCGCATTTTGACTTGATCAGCACTTTCTTCTCCCGTCACGTAGAGCACTCGTTTTTGCAGTTGGCTTAGTTCACCAGACACCTGCAGTAATAAGGTGGATTTCCCAATCCCCGGGTCTCCACCAATTAAGACTAGTGAACCAGGAACAATTCCACCTCCCAATACGCGATTAAGTTCTTGAGAACCAACTGTAAACCGAGGCGCTGCTGCGGCATTAACCTGATCAATTAACTGGGGTTGAACCTGCTTACCAGAAAAATTAACCCGAGTTGGATTAACTGCACCTGTATTTTCCTTGGCAATCGTTTCTTCTACAAACGTATTCCATTCACCACAGTTGGGACACCGTCCCAAATAAGTCGGTGACATGTAGCCGCAATTACTACAACTAAATTGTGTTTTTGCCTTACTCATCTAAGCTCCTAACTTACTTGCCAGAGGAACCAAACCCACCTTGTCGCTTCTTAGTCGGAAATTTTTCTTGATCTGCTCGCAAATACGGCATAAAAATTCCCTGGGCAATGCGTTCTCCCTTTTTAATTTTTCGATCAGTTAAACCCACGTTGACCATTTGAACAAAAATTTCACCCTCATTTTTTTCATTATTATAGTAATCCGCATCAATTATTCCAATCCCATTAGGAATGACTAACGACCGTTTTAACGGGTTGCTGGAACGATTGGCGACCACTAACACCTCATCTGGCTGCATATAAGCTTTAATCCCCGTAGGAATCAAAACTGGTTTTAGAATTTTTTGAGCGTTTTCAAGCTGCTCTTCGTCTAATGCACGAGCTTGGGCCAGTAATCGGATTGCTCGAAAAAAGCCGCGCTTCCAAATGGAAGGTAGTGTCATGTCAACTGAACTTGCCAAGTCGTAGCCAGCTGCTTGCTGGGTAGCTCGTTGGGGTAGTTCTAAATCCAAGGGAAGCGCCTTGGTAACAATTTCAAACCCACGTTTCACGATTAAATCCCTCCTTTTTCAACAATTTGATATTGCCATTTTACCAGTATTTGCCATCGATTAACACGACTTGACAAACTACGAAAATCCAGCCAAAATTAACTTCTGTAGATTATTAATCATTTATCATTGAAGGGAAACATCGATGGACAGCGAAACCATACAAAAACAAAAGGCCGAAGTTGCACAAGCCGCCGTCAAATATATCCAAAACGACATGGTAATTGGAATTGGTAGTGGTTCAACCATGTGGTACCTAATTGAAGAACTCGGCAAACGGGTGCAAGCCGGACTCCGAATTACGGGAGTGCCCACCTCGATTGCCACCAAAGCGCATGCTGAAAAACTTCATATCCCCTTAAAAACCCTTGATGAGATTGATCAAATTGACCTCACAATTGATGGTGCCGATCAAATTGATGATCACTATCAGGGAATTAAGGGCGGGGGAGCGTCCCACTTAATGGAGAAAATTGTCGCAACTAATTCCAAACGAAACATGTGGATTGTTGACGAAAGCAAACTAGTCCCCACCTTAACCTATCCTGTTCCACTTGAAGTCATCCCCTACGGTAGTCGCCAGCTGGAAAAACGGCTGCAAGCCCTAGGTCTCCATGCTAAAATCAGAAAAACAACTGATCAGCAATTTGTTACTACCGACTCTGCCAACTATATCATTGACTTATCTATAACTGCCGTTCCTAATCCAGCAGCCTTAGCCGACCAGCTCAATCAACTAGTTGGCATTGTTGAACACGGACTTTTCTTAGATATGGTCAATACCATTATTGTGCAACATGAAGACGGTCCGCAGATCATCAACGTTCGTTAGTTCAGGAGGAAATATCTATGAAGAAAGCAATTAAACCCGACCAAATTAAGCAGTATGCCCAAAAGCTTCGTCAGGATCCCACAGCGAACCTCGTGCGCCGAGCTGTTTCCCAAAATGGCATCTTAAAAAGTGCGGTAGAGCAGCGCCGAAAACCCGCCCTGACTCCTGTTTTTTCAATTGATGTGACTAATCAAAGCGTTTCTGATCAAAAACGCAGTGGGCGTTGCTGGCTATTTGCTGCACTAAATACGATGCGGAGCCAAATTGAAAACCAATTTAATGTGTCAAAAGACTTCGAACTTTCTCAAGTATTTGTATTCTTCTGGGATAAATTTGAAAAAGCAAATTATTTCTTAAATAACGTGCTTGCGACTGCTGATCGACCACTGACTGATCGCAAAGTCAACTTTCTTTTGCAACAACCACAACAAGATGGTGGTCAGTGGGATATGTTATGTGCTCTCGTTGAAAAGTATGGCATTGTTCCCAAAGATGCCATGCCAGAAACTGCTAACAGCGCTAATTCCAGCGAAATTAACCGAACGCTCAATACCAAGTTGCGCCACGATGCTGTTATTTTAAGAAAGATGCAGGCAGCTAATGCCACTGCTTCAGAAATTGCACATCAACAAGAAAGTATGTTGGCCGAAGTTTATCGTATGCTGGTTCTAGCATTTGGCGAGCCGGTCGAAAGCTTTGATTTTGAATATCGTGATCAACAAAATCATTACCAGATTGATCGTCATCTGACTCCCAAAACTTTCTTTAAAAAGTATATTAACCTTGATTTAGAGGATTATCTTTCAATTATTAATTCACCAACCGCCGACAAACCATTTGAAAAAACTTACACGGTTGAGTTATTAGGTAACGTCGTCGGTGGTCGTCCCGTTAAACATTTCAACCTCAGTATCGAACGACTCAAAGAACTTACCATCAAACAACTCCAAGCTAATGAAACGGTCTGGTTTGGCAGTGACGTTACTCAAGCATCTGATCGACAAGCCGGACTGTTGGATCCCGAACTATACCAGGTTGACGAACTAATGGGGACAAATCTCTCGCTCTCAAAGGCAGAACGATTAGATTACGGCGAAAGTGTTATGGATCATGCCATGGTAATTACTGGGGTTGACCTGGTCGATGGTCAACCCACCAAGTGGAAAATCGAAAACAGTTGGGGTCCCAAAGTTGGAACCAAGGGCTACTTCGTAATGAGCGATCAGTGGTTCGAGCAATTTGTTTACCAAGTTGTAATTAACAAAAAATATTTAAGTGCTACCGAACAAGCTGCTCAGCAGCAAGAACCAACGGTGCTTGCCCCTTGGGATCCAATGGGAACGCTCGCTTAACTAACGCTATCAGTTTTTAAGCAATTTTTCGCAAATTAAATTAAGGTTAACCGCAATCAGGCGGCTGCTTACTGACATTACGTCGATAAGTAGTCGCCTGTTTTTTGAAGTCATAAAAAACCGCAAAGTTAGCCATTTAACTTTGCGGTTCCGTTGACAAACTAACCATCCTAATGGCATTGCTACCTTTATGATAATACCTGTTTATCTAGAATTTGGAGCTGAGGATCAAAAGTATACACGATTGGCACTGCATTCAACACTTCAACTCCATCAATCCCGCAATCACTAATTTCCTCAATCCATTTTACTAAGGCCCGTAATGAGCTCCCATGGGCCACCACTAATTGATCCTGACCTGCACGTAACCGTGGGGCTAATTGATCCTGCCAATAAGGTAGTAGTCGATCTGACGCCATTTTTAAACTTTCAGCCCGGGGTTCGCGAATGCCTGCCATCTGATAACGTCGCAATCGAGGAACCTGATCCAACTGCGGTGGCACCGCCGCATAACTTCTTCGCCACTGTTGAAACTGCCAATCGCCAACCGCTTGACGCACCGTTGCTTTTTTTTGCCCCCGTAATGCTCCATAGTGGCGTTCATTTAGGCGCCAAGTCTTGTATTGCGGAATCTCAAGTTGGTGGATAGCTTCCAAAATTAGATTCTCAGATTCAATCGCCCGTTTTAAATAGGAAGTATGTGCTGCTTTAAACTGGATTTGTAACCGTCCCAATTTTTGCCCAGCAGTAAAGGCCGCTGCCCGCCCCCGTTCAGTCAGAGCAACGTCACTCCACCCCGTAAAGGTCTTCGTATAATTAGCCGTACTCTCACCATGCCGCACTAGAACTAACCGACTCATGATCCGTTCACTCCCTTCAATCCCATTAATTTTAGCATATCTTCGAGCATTTTTTTTAAAAGCAATTTGTTAAGATAAAGTTAAGTTAAAGGCTTTAGTGCCAACGTTTCTAGGAATAGTTTATAATGGTAAATAGACTAATTAAGAATGAGGTTAAATAATGGAAAATCAGGAGCATCCAAAGCAAAGTAACCGTCGAACTGGTCAAAATCATTTCATCAAAAATAATCATGATGACCAATCAAATCCATCTAAAACATCTTCCCCAAATGAGCGCGAACATCATCCGCTGGCTTGGACGATCATGGCCGTCATGTTACTGCTTTCAGTTTGTGGCGTGGGCTTTGCGTACAGCCAATACAATAACGCACAATCGTCCTTTAATGATTCTTACATGGCCGGAGGTAAAGATTCTAGAGACGTTAACTCCATCTTGAAAAATAAAAAGCCTTTTTCCATTCTCTTGATGGGGACCGATACCGGTGAGCTTGGTCGTCACGATAAAGGTCGAACTGATTCGATGATTCTCGCAACGGTTAATCCAAAAACCAACAAGACTTATTTCACTAGTATTCCTAGAGATACTAAAGTCGTTGTTCCAGGTGACTCACAACCTTATGAGAAAATTAATGCTGCTTATACAATTGGAGGACCTAGCAGCGCAACAGAAGTCGTTCATAAACTATTAAACGTTCCCGTTGATTTCTATGCCGTGGTTAACATGAAAGGCATCAAACAGATGGTGTCTGCCGTTGGCGGTGTTGATATTACTCCTAATCTAACTTTCCAATATGAAGGAATTAGTGTTAAAAAAGGAAAAACCGTTCACATGGACGGGCAAACTGCCTTACAATACACGCGTATGCGGCACGAAGACCCCTTAGGTGACTATGGACGCCAAATCAGACAACGACAAGTTTTACAAGCCGTTTTGAAAAAAGGACTCGCAATTTCTTCTGCACCACGTTATAGCGAAATTCTCAAGTCCATGAGCAAAAATCTCAAAACTGATTTAACGTTTAATGACATGATGACGGTTGGCTTTAATTATCGAGATGCCACCAAACACGTTGTTGAAAACGCCCTTCAGTGTGACAACGCAACTGTCGATGGTATTAGTTATCAAGTTGCTCCTGACCATGAACTCCTGCGAGTTTCTAACTACGTCAGAAGTTCGTTGAATCTCCCCACCGCTGACAAATTAACTGAGCAGCAACGGGCGATCAATTCCAACGAGGAAGCCTCCGCTGGAGACAGTCTTTTCACCAATGGCGAATCAGTTACCAAAAATCAGGAACTAGTCAAATAATTTAGCAATTAAAACCCCTGTTAAGTAGATAAAATTCTACCTAGCAGGGGTTTTAGTTTGCTAACAGCTCCATAGTCGCCAGTAGTTATCAAAAAAAAGAGATGTCAGCAGACATCCCTCGAATCTAACTATTCAATCGCTGTAACTAAAAATTACTAAGCTATTTTTTAATGCGGCCAAGAAGACTCGAACTTCCACCGAGAATAATCCCGACAAGATCCTTAATCTTGCGCGTCTGCCAATTCCGCCATGGCCGCAAATCAACATTTATAACTATATCAGTCTTTTGGCAAAAACACAAGGTTAAAATTTTGCTGCTGGCAGCAGAACTAACCTTCCCCGACAGCGACTACAAACATATTTTGTAACGTTTAACCGTCGTTGGCGATTATACTGTCGACCACAATCAGAACATTGGTAGCAATACCGATAATTTTTAGTTAAACGAGGAGCGTAGCGACTCCCTCCAACCTGCTGCAACAGGTGTTTAAATTCCGGTGTATTGTGTTTTCCAGAATAACCGGCCAGATGCAAATGATAGTGAACCAGTTCATGCTTAATAATCCCAGTTAAATTGGGGATTGAATCGGCCATTTTAGGGTTAATATCGATATCGTGACTGCGTAAATGATAACGACCACCAGTCGTTTGTAACCGCTGATTAAAGTATGCGCGATGTTGAAACGGCTTATTAAAAAATGTGTAAGAAATTTTTTCTACTAACTGTTGCAATTCTAGATTACTCATGGTTAGTTCCTCCCGCCGAACTTGGCATCCGTTACTCCGACCATCGCTACTAGTTAGAATACGTAACCTCCCAAGAACGCTAACAAAAAAACCTCGGTTTCCGAGATTTTAGCGGGTTTTCCAAAAGGTATCAAAAACAGTAACCGGTGCGTGGCGTTTGTGTGCCGTCCTTTGGTAAAGATTTTCAATGATTGCGGCCGGGCGCTCTGCAATGTCATGTCCCTCTAAGAAATCATCAATTTCTTGATAAGTTACCCCCAGTGCTGCTTCGTCGGGAAGCGCTGGACGCTGATCTTCTAAATCTGCCGTCGGAATCTTTTTATACAACCGTTCAGGAGCCGCAAGCATTTGCAACAGCTCTTTTCCCTGGCGCTTATCCAACCGCCATAACGGAGTTAAATCGCAGGCTCCATCACCAAATTTGGTATAAAAGCCTGTCACTGCTTCGGCTGCATGATCGGTTCCAAGAACCAGTCCACGCTGCGCTCCTGCAATCGCATACTGAGCGATCATCCGCTGGCGAGCCTTGATATTTCCTTTATTAAAATCAGAAACGGTTGCCCCGCTGGCTGTGACCGCTGCAACAGCAGCATCAGTGGCTGGCTTAATATCTATCCGAACCACTTGATCCGCTCCAATATATTCAATGGCTGCCATCGCATCCGATTCGTCCGCCTGTTCTCCATATGGCAACCGCACTGCAATAAATTGATAGGCTGTCGAGTGAGTTTCTTGCCGTAGTTCATTCATTGCCAGCTGAGCTAATTTCCCTGTTAAGGTCGAATCCTGCCCGCCAGAAATTCCCAAAACTGTCGTCTGCATTCCAGTTGCTTTGACATATTCCTTAATAAAGTCAATGCTTCGCCGTAACTCAGCCTGTGGGTCAATCTTTGGCTGAACTCGGAGCGCCGCAATAATTTTTTCTTGCTGTTGTCGTTGTGCTAGTTGCAAAATTATCACCTACTGTAATTTATGTTCCTGCCCATTATGAATTTCTGTAATCAAGTTCATTTTGTGATCCCATAATTTTTTTGAGAAATCAACTGGATACTCTTGTGGATTTAACATCCGTTTGTACTCAGGCCAAAGTTGTTCTTGAACCCGCTGGGCATGCTTTTTAATCTCCAGCAAGGTTGGTTGTTGGTAAACTAATTTTCCATCAATAAAGATGTCTTTTAAGAGTGGTTCGGCATTAAAATCATGGATTGTTTTATTAATGTACGTATACTGCGGATGAAACATGTAAAGATGGTCTGCATCCTGAGGATGTTCGGTTGCCAAAGCGACATAGTCACCCTCTGACTTTCCATCTTGTTTTTCCGTAATCCGCCATACCTGTTTTTTCCCAGGGGTCGATACTTTTTCAGCATTATTCGAGAGCTTAATCGTATCAATCATTTGCCCTCGATCATTTTCTACTGATACCAGTTTATATACAGCACCAAGCGCTGGCTGATCAAAAGCCGTAATTAACTTAGTTCCTACTCCCCAGGTGTCAATTTTTGCTCCCTGCATTTTCAAACTACTGATGGTATTTTCGTCTAAATCATTAGAGGCATAAATTTTTGCTGCTGGAAAACCTGCCCGATCAAGCATTTCTCGCACGCGCTTAGAAAGATATGCCATGTCTCCAGAGTCAATTCGAACCCCTTTAAAATTAATTCGATTTCCCATTTCTTGAGCCACTCGAATAGCAGTTGGAACTCCACTTTTTAATGTATCAAAAGTATCTACTAAGAAAACGCACTCATAATGTGTCTCAGCATAAGCTTTAAAAGCATCATAATCATTACCGAAAGCCTCAACTAATGAGTGCGCATGGGTTCCTGAAATCGGAATTCCAAATTTTTTCCCAGCTAAAACATTGGACGTCGCATCAAAACCACCAATGTAAGCCGCACGGGTTCCCCAGACGGCCGCAGCAACTTCCTGAGCCCGCCGACTGCCAAATTCAAGGAGCGGATCATTCCCAGCGACACTCCGAATCCGAGCGGCTTTGGTGGCAACTAACGTCTGATAATTAACAATGTTAAGTAAGGCCGTCTCGATCAGCTGACATTCCGCAATGGTTCCTTCAACCTGCAAAATTGGCTCATTATTAAAAACTAAATCGCCCTCTTTAACACTCCGAATATTGCCATGAAATTCAAACTGGCTGAGATAGTCTAGAAAAGCTGCCGAATAGTCCTGGTTGGCAGCTAAATATTCAATATCAGCTGCAGAAAAATGAAGTTGTTCAAGATACTCAATTACATGTTGCAAGCCCGCAAAAACTGCATAGCCATTTTGAAACGGTAGCTTTCGAAAATATACTTCAAAAACGGCTCGACGTTGCTGCATTCCCTTTTCAAAATAAGTCGCCATCATATTAAGTTCATAGTCATCCGTATGCAGCGTTAGATTATCCGAAACATCCCTTTTCATGCCTATCCTCCCAGCCGTAACTAACGATCGCTTGCCATTATTTTACCACATCTATGTTTTTCATAAGCGCTATGCTTGATTGAGATAAAATTCATACCGTGCAGCAGCATATTCTGATTCAACAATCTCAAACGGCTGGTGATTTTTCAAATAAGACTGCTGCCGTAATTTCAAAATTGGATCATGCAGTTTGATCTTCAATAGTGACGCAACTTCTTTGGAAGCTAATCCAGCTGAGATTGATTGTTTCACCCGAGCCGGCACAAGCCCCTTTTTTTGTTCTAACGAGCGATATAGAGATTCTGTTATTTCTGATTGATCCAGACCGTTTAAAAAAGTGGCATTCACTACGGTGGTTTCTAGACAAATTGGTACCTGATCTCCAAATCGTAATCTCTCCATCCGTAAAACTCGTTCATGCGCCGGTAGCGCTAATAATTCTGCTTCGCGAAATGATGGTTCACTAAATTTATACGATAACGTCTGACTAGCAGGTTGTTTTCCTTGAGCTAACATTGTTTCCGTAAAGCTCGAGATGTTCGCCATGTGTTCTCTAATTTTTTGGCTGGTAACATAGGTTCCCGAACCGACTGCGCGCCGGAGTAATCCATCATCGATTAAATTTTGGACCGCTTGGCGTAAGGTCATTCGGCTGACTCCATAATCCTCGGCAAGCTTTCGCTCTGAAGGAATCCGGCTACCAACTTGCCATGCTCCCGTCGTAATCTTAGTCTTCATATCGTTATGAATTTGAATGTAAACTGGTACGGTCATGACTTTCTCCTCGTCGGTTAACCCAAGTGTCCTGAATCTCATTAGAAATCACCACATCTGCTGATAATCTATCACAATTACTGGGGCTTTTGGCATGATAAACCTAATAAAAAAGCCGTCATAACCAGTGTTATAGCGACTAATCAAACTCTATAAAAGATAATAATTGGGCTAGCTGGGTTCGAACCAGCGCATACCAGGATCAAAACCTGGTGCCTTACCACTTGGCTATAGCCCAAAAATAAATGGAGGGGAGTGGATTCGAACCACCGAACCCGAAGGAGCGGATTTACAGTCCGCCGCGTTTAGCCAGACTTCGCTACCCCTCCAAGATGATTCAAACCACCGAATCAACATATATTATATTACTGGATTACAACTTATTCGTCAAGAAAAAAACAAAAAAAGTTCCGAAATTTCGGAACTTTTTTTATTCAACGCCATCCATTAATTTTAAAATTGGTTTAACAAAAAACAATAAAATTAAACTAGCAATAATTGCAATAATCCCAATGATCCCAAAATAAGCAACTTCTGTGCCTGGTTGATAAAAACGGGCAATTTGAGAATTGACTGCTTGACCAGCAGCATCAGCTAAAAACCACATTCCTAACATTTGCGAACCAAATGCTTTAGGCGCTAATTTAGTCGTCACTGATAAACCAATTGGTGAAATTAGCATTTCCCCAATTTCAATGATCGCCCAACTACCAACTAACCATAGCGGGTTGATTTTTGCATCGGATCCAAATAGTAACAAAGGAATCACCATAAATAGGAAGGACAGTCCCGCAAAAAAGATTCCCAAAGCAAATTTTCGTGGAGTACTTGGCTGCCGCTTCCCTAATTTTGTCCAAAGCCAAACAAATAGAGGGGTATACAGCATGATAAATAACGGATTTAATGACTGATACCAGCTCGGATCAATGTGTAACCAACCAAGATCATTGTTCGTCTGACTTTGCGCAAAACTAGCCAAGATACTTGATCCAGATTCCTCAATGGCCCAAAAAATCAGCGCTCCAATGAATAAAGGAATGTACGCAAGTACCCGCGAGCGCTCAATCGCTGTGATCTTTTTACTCCGTAACATCATGATAAAGTACCAAACTGGCGTAATCACTGCAATTAAACTCAACAGACTAACAAAACTATCCAAACTCAGAATCCTAAAACCAGCCATTACCAGTAGAATTAGCACAAAGGCGAATAGCCCAGCACACATGCGGAATAAAATTGTTTTTAATTCGCGGGGGCGAATCGGATCAGTGGGATGCAGCCCAATTTCACCAAGATGTTTTTTACCGCCAATGTAGTAAAAAATCAATCCAATCAACATTCCGACAGCTGCTAACGAAAAGCCAACGTGATAATTATAATTCGTTGAAGTCCAACCACAAATCAGTGGTGCTATAAAGGCTCCAAAATTAATTGCAAAAGTAAAAATCGTAAACGCACTTTCACTTCGTTGATCATCAGTACTATATAAATTACCAACCATATTTGAAATATTAGGCTTCAAGAGCCCGGTTCCCGTGGTAATTAACACTATCGACATTAATAACCCCCATAACCCAAAGGGGAGTGATAAGGCAATGTGACCAAACATAATCATGACCCCACCACTAAAAACCGTACGTCGACTACCTAAAATTCGATCACTAATGTACCCACCTGTGATTGTTGCTAAATATACCAAGGCTCCGTAAATCGCCATGATCGATAGGCCAGTAGTTTTGGCTAATCCCAAGCCACCGTTAGCAGCCGTTGCTAACATATAGTACAGTAGAATCGCACGCATTCCGTAATAACTGAATCTTTCCCAAAATTCAGTCCCAGCCAAGTACATTAATCCTTGGGGTTGACCAAAAAATGCATGGTCAGAATCCTTTTTATGTCCCAATTGGAGTTCCTCCTTTAATAAACCATCTTAAGAGCTCTGCTTATTTTTCTATCAATATAAAAAACCTCGAGCTCCTTTAAATTAAACCAGTCTCGAGGTTTTTTTAAGTGCTTTGTTTATGTTGACCATTTTATAATAAGTGGAAATATCGTTCTTGTTCCCATTGAGAAACGTTTTGACTGTAAGATGTCCACTCTAATTTTTTAGCATCTAAGAAGTTCTGATAAATATGCGTTCCAAATGCCTTTTCCATTAGTGGATCTGCTTCATATTCAACCAAGGCATTGTGCAAGGTTGCTGGTAATTTTTCAATATGATCTGATTTGAGTTCCTGACCATCCATGCTATAAATATTGCGGTCAATTGGGTCATCTGGAATAATCTTATTCTTAATTCCATCTAGTCCTGCTTCCAGCATAGCTGCAATCGCTAAATAAGGATTAGCCGAAGGATCAACACTCCGAAGTTCTAAGCGGGTTCCCTTACCGCGTGAAATTGGTACTCGGATCATTGGTGAACGGTTGGCGCCAGACCAAGCAATATAAACTGGAGCTTCAAAACCAGGTACTAATCGTTTGTATGAGTTAACCGTTGGATTGCAGACAGCCGTGAGTGCTTTAGCATGTTTTAACAAACCACCTAAGAAATAGTAAGCCGTTTGTGATAATTGATCCTTACCATCCTCGGCAAAAAATGCATTTTTGCCATCTCTATCAAAGAGCGACATATTCATGTGCATTCCTGATCCGTTCACACCGTTCAGTGGTTTTGGCATAAACGTTGCGTAAAGACCATATCGACGAGCAACTGTTTTCACAACCATTTTAAAAGTTTGAATGTGGTCAGCCGATGAGATGGCATTATCATATTCAAAATCAATTTCATGTTGACCCGGAGCAACTTCGTGATGAGATGCTTCCACGTTAAAGCCCATTCGACCTAATTCTAGAACCATGTCCCGACGGATATTAGCTGCTAAGTCCATTGGAGCTAAATCAAAATAGCTTCCATGGTCATTAAGCTTTTTAATCGGATTACCCTTTTCATCCATTTCAAACAAGAAGAACTCCGGCTCTGGTCCAATATTAAAATCACTAAAGCCCATCGCTCGCATTTCTTTTAAAACTCGCATTAAATTATTCCGCGGGTCTCCCAAAAATTCTTCGCCAGCAGCGGTATAAACACTACACGTTAACCGAGCTACTTTTCCATGCTCGTCTCCCCAAGGGAACACCATCCAGGTGGACAAGTCCGGTTGTAAATACATGTCGCTTTCTTCAATCCGCACAAATCCATCAATTGAGGAGCCATCAAACATCAATTTACCAGCTAACAGCTGATCTAATTGACTAATGGGGACTTCCACATTTTTAACCGTTCCCAATAAATCAGTGAACATCAAACGAAGGAACCGCACGTCCTCGTCTTTAATCATTTGTTTAATCTTTTCAGGTGTATAGGCTTCTGTTTGTGTCATTTCCACTCTCCTTTGAGATCAGTTCTATTAAAATTGTGAATTGCTGTTGGGATATAAGCCACCTGCACGTAAAATATCATCTCGCAAGTACTCACGAACTCGATTATCACTAACTTGTCCAGCTTTTCGTTTTTGCTGCTGATTTTTTCGTTTGCTCTGCTTGGTATAAACTCGCTTAATTTGGTCAATGTTCATACCTTCTGCCAGATAATCTTTGATCTCTAAAATTCGATCAATGTCATTAAGCGAATACAGCCGACGATTAGTAGAAGTTCGTTGTGATTGAACCAAACCATGATCATCATAGTAACGAATTTGACGTGCCGTCAATGAAGTTAATTTCATCACGGTTCCCATCGGTAAAACTGCTAATGATCGTCTGATTACTTTCTCACTCATCTGCCAACAGCTCCTCATTGGTTTTATTTTAACGACCCGAGCAGATTTCGTCAATGACATGTGTTACAAAACGTTACATATGCCCTAGATGCTTTAACCATGCCATTGTTTTAAAAAAAGACCAGTTCAAATGAACTGGTCTTTTTAAAAAGTTTTAATAGTATTATGCCGACTAGAGGATTCGAACCTCCGACCCCCGGTTTACGATGCCGATGCTCTACCAACTGAGCTAAGTCGGCGGAATAATATTGATTGACTCCGACAGGCGGGCTCGAACCGTCGACAACCTGATTAACAGTCAGGTGCTCTACCAACTGAGCTATGTCGGAATAAACGCGTGGCAACTTCCTATCCTCGCAGGGGGCG
>NZ_AYZI01000010.1 GCF_001436645.1 Fructilactobacillus florum DSM 22689 = JCM 16035
TATCATAGCGCGTTAGTAAATATTTGTCAATGAATTTAATCAAATAAATCATTGATAAAAATCTAACAAGGAATCACTTCCTTTTAAGCACAAGTAATAGCTTAGCTTCTCTGATGGCGCTTGTCAATAGCTTATCAAATTATTCATAAAAAAAAGCCCTTTCAAAACAAAGGGCTTACCAAAATCAATCTTCTGGTCGCATAGTTGGAAATAACAAAACATCACGAATAGAAGGAGCATCCGTTAGCAACATCACTAACCGATCAATCCCAATTCCAAGTCCGCCAGTAGGAGGCATCCCGTATTCGAGAGCCTTCACATAATCATCATCAATTCCTTGCGCTTCTTCGTTTCCGTCAACTCGTTCTTGCGCCTGAGCCTCAAACCGTTGTCGTTGATCAATTGGATCATTCAATTCAGAAAAGGCATTTGCATACTCATTTCCCAAAATATAAAGTTCAAATCGATCAGTGAATCTTGCATCATCAGCATTTTTCTTAGCTAACGGTGAAATCTCAATTGGATGACCATAAACAAACGTCGGATCTTTAATCGTTGGTTCTACAAATTTTTCAAAAAAGGCATTGATAATGTGCCCGGTTTGCCAGTAATTTTCATAAGAAACCTGATGTTGATCAGCAAGCTGGCGAGCCTGTTCTGTTGATAATTTGGGCCAAAAGTCGACTCCCGTCTTTTCTTTAATCGCATCAACCATGTGAATTCTCTTAAATGGTTGCCCCAAATCTACCGGTTGTCCCTGATATTCAATCTTCAAATCAGGACTAACCACTTTGGCAGCACTGCGAAAAATTCCCTCAGTCTCATCCATCACATCATAAAAGTCATAATAGGCCGCATAACTTTCAAGTTCTGTGAACTCCGGATTGTGCTCTTTGTCCATGCCTTCATTACGAAAGACCCGCCCAATTTCATAGACACGACCCATTCCCCCGACAATCAAACGCTTTAAATGTAACTCTAGCGCAATTCGCAGGTATAAATCAATGTCTAACGCATTATGATGGGTAATAAAGGGGCGAGCCGAGGCACCACCAGCAGAGGAATGTAAAACTGGTGTCTCAACTTCAGTAAAGTCCAAATCATTATCTAGATAACTACGCACCGCTTTAATGATCTGTGCCCGTTGTTGGAAGCGGTCGAAGCTAGTCCGATTAGAAATCAAATCTAGATATCGTTGCCGATACTTTTGCTCTTTATTTTGAAGCCCATGATATTTTTCGGGTAGTGGTCGCAATGCTTTAGACAAAAAGGTGACCTTAGTAGGACGAATCGTCAACTGACCCATATCAGTCTTAATCACTTCTCCAGTAAAACCTAAGAAGTCACCAATGTCAGCTCGCTTAAAAATATGATAAGCTTGTTCGCCAACAACATCCTTTCGCACATAAATCTGAATCTTGCCAGAACGATCTAATAAGTCAGCGAAACCAACCTTTCCACTTCCCCGTTTAGCAATCATCCGACCTGCAACTGTTACCTCAATGTGTTTATTCTCTAGCTCGTCTTTGCTGAATTGATCGTATTTTTGATCCAATTCTGCTGCTAAGGCAGTTGGTTTAAATTCATGACCAAAAGGATCGATGCCCTCTGCTAACAAATCATTCATTTTTTCACGACGAACCCGCATTTGATCATTCATCTGGCGAGCTTGCTTGCGTTGTTGTTTCGGATCTTGTGCCACCGTTTCTCCTCCAAACTAAATTAAGTAACATAATTTTATCATAGAAATTTCTAGTGCTGCGCCGTCAGCAGGTCTTTTTTCTGACGTTGTTCTGTTTTTGCAACAAAATCATCAATAATCTGATCCATTTGGGCTTCGCTATCAGCATTAAAAAGAGCCACTTTAGTTCGCGCCGAGTGTGAAACTCCTTTCAGATAATAGGCCGCATGCCCACGAAATTGATGCGCACCAACCCGATCACCCTTTAATTGTACTAAGCCATGCAAATGATCCTTGGCCATTTGCATGCGTTCGGCAACCGTTGGCACTGGTAATAATTCTCCCGTGGATAGGTAATGTTCCGTTTGCCGTAAAATCCATGGATTTCCTTCAACCGCCCGACCCATCATCACGGCCGTCGCACCAACTTCATCTAACATTTGAGCAGCCATTTGGGGGCTAGTCACATCACCATTTCCCATTAATGGAATCGTCAACGCGTCAGCAACCTCTTTTAAGATTTCCCAATTAGCGTGTCCCGAATACATCTGTTCTCTAGTCCGACCATGCATAGCAATCGCACTAGCTCCAGCTTTTTCAGCAGCCAATGCATTCTGAACGGCATATAAATGATCATCATCCCATCCCGTCCGCATCTTTACTGTTACCGGTTTGGAAACTGCATCTGTAACATAAGAAACCATCTCGTAAACTTTTTGCGGATCTAATAACCACCGAGCCCCTGCATCAGTCTTGACCACTTTATTAACCGGACAACCCATATTGATATCAATAATATCGGCCGCCGTTTTTTGATCAATGAACTTAGCAGCTTCAACTAAAGTTTCTTTGCTCCCGCCAAAAATCTGAATACTCATGGGATGTTCAGCAGCTTCAACATTCATCATTTGGAGGGTTTTTTTGTTATTGTACATCAACGCCCGATCAGAAATCATTTCGCAAACGACAAGTCCCGCACCAAAATTCTTACAAATCAACCGGAAGGCTGAGTTAGTTACTCCCGCCATCGGAGCAACGACAACCGGATTATCAATCTTTAGATCACCGATTTTCCAAGCTCTATTTGTTTTCATAATTTTCCTTTCTCAGCTAAAATCTGTTGTAATTCAGTTGCTGAAAATTGATATCGTGCCCCACAAAAATGACAAACAACCTCAGCACCATGATCTTCCGTGATCAATTGCCGTAATTCAGAACTGCTAAGTCCTGCTAAACTCTGTGCAAACTGAGCTTTTGAACAATCACATGCAAAAGCGACTTGCTCTTGACTCAACACTTTGACTGGTTCATCGGGTAATAACATCGCCGCTAACTTAACTGGATCCGTAGCAGTAGTTAGCATAGTTGCAATCGAAGGAAGCGTTGGCAGTCGTTCTTCTAACGCAGCAATTGCTGTATTATCAGCATCTGGTAATGTTTGAATCAAATAACCACCAGCCGTCTTAACTTGACCATGCTCATCTAACACGACTGAAACTCCAACTGCTGAGTTAATTTGTTCTGATTTGGCCAAATAATATGCAAAATCACTGCCAATCTGTCCAGTGACTAGCGGAACCGTACTTGTATATGGATCTAAATTTCCTTGGGTTTTTAAAACCTCTAAAAATCCATCGGTTCCAACTGCGCTAGCAACGTCAACGTCGCCATTAGCCAGGAGGGGTAATTCGACCTGACCGTGTTGAAGATAACCTTTAACCGTCCCGTGCGCATCAGCATCAATCAACATACCACCAACCGGTCCTTGTCCGTTTAACCTGACCGTCAACCCTTCTGTTCCCTTTAAAACGGAACTTGCAAGCAACAGCGTTGCGAGCAATCCCCGTCCTAATACGGTAGTTGTTGTTTTCGTCAAATGATGACTAAGCCGAGCAGTTTCAACTACGGATTGACCATTCAGCAGCAACACGCGAAAATTATTGTCAGTAGTAACTGCCTTGACTAACTCTTGATCCATCGCCATATCTAACTCCCTTCAATTCGAAAAGAGCGCAAGCACAATGCTTACGTTCTTTTGCGACTATTGAACTAATCGTCCGGTTGACCCTGATCATCTTTAATGTCATCAGTAATCTCGCGGTTTTCCTCGTTATCGTGAGTTTCAGCATGACGTTGAGCCTGTTTGAACGACTCAGAATCATCTTCATCATGCTGGTCAGTAGCAGGTAATTTTCCCGTCTTGTACAAGCTCAAAATCTGTTTCTCATCTAGAGTTTCATATTTCAATAATGCATCAGCGATTGCTTTATGTTGCTGGCGATGCTCCGAAATAATTTGCAAGGCTTGTTCATGACCTGCAGCCGTGTAATCTTTGACTGCTTTATCGATTTCAGCAGCAGTTTTTTCAGAATATTTACGAGCAGCATACGGATCAGCATTAGGATCCTCTAAAGCGACCGTTCCTAATTCATCCGTCATTCCGTACTGCGTAACCATTGCGCGGGCAATTTGCGTCGCCTGTTGAAAATCATTGGAAGCTCCCGATGATTGGGAATCAAACACAATTTCTTCAGCACTGCGACCACCCATCATTCCAGCAATTTGTTCCATGGCATCCTTTTTCGACAAGAGTTGCTGATCTTCTTTAGGAAGCATGATAGCGTAACCACCAGCGCGACCACGAGGAACAATTGTCACCTTATGAACAACCCGTGCATCATTCAGGACTAATCCCACAATCGTATGCCCGGCTTCATGATTTGCAACTACTTCACGTTCGTGCTGGCTAATAATTCGATTCCGCTTGGCTGGTCCGGCAATTACCCGATCCTCGGCTTCATCTAAATCAGCAGCAGTAATTACCTTACTATCTCGACGTGCAGCCAGAAGCGCCGCTTCATTCAAGAGGTTCGCCAAATCTGCTCCTACAAAACCAGGAGTTTGCTTCGCAATTTCTTTCAAATCAACTGAGGAATCAATTGGCTTATCTTTTGAGTGAACTTTTAAAATTGCTTCTCGACCACGAACATCCGGTTGACCTACCAAAATTTTCCGATCAAATCGACCTGGACGCGTCAAGGCTGGATCAAGGACATCGGATCGGTTGGTTGCAGCAATTACAATTACTCCAGCATTGCCAGAAAAACCATCCATTTCAACCAACAGCTGATTCAAAGTCTGCTCACGTTCATCGTGACCGCCACCCATACCGCCGCCACGTCTTCTACCAACTGCATCAATTTCGTCGATGAAGATTATGGCTGGAGCGTTTTTCTTTGCTTGAGCAAATAAATCACGAACCCGACTAGCACCAACTCCGACAAACATCTCCACAAAATCAGATCCTGATAAGGAGTAAAAAGGCACATCGGCCTCTCCTGCCACTGCTTTTGCCAATAAAGTTTTTCCAGTTCCTGGAGGTCCTTCTAACAAGACCCCCTTAGGAATCACCGCTCCGAGACTAGTGAATTTTTTAGGATCTTTCAAGAACTCAACCACTTCAACTAATTCTTGTTTTTCCTCATCTTCACCAGCAACATCGCTAAAGCGTACCTTACTTTTAACGGGCTTGGCCTGACTCTTCCCGACCTTCATGACTCCGCCCGGACCACCAGCTCCGCTACCAGCTTGTCGCATCATAATATAAAATAAGTAAATGAAAATAATCAATGGCAAAATTGAAACAATCAGATTTAACCAAAACCCATTTGACTGGGTAGGAGTTGCATTTACTTCAACTTGATGCTGTTTGGACAAACCGTTAATTTCACGAACCGTTGCATCACTTTTGACCAGGTTAGTCGAAAACTGCTTCGTTTTGGTCTGTTTAGTATTCTGTTTAACTAGACCTTTGTTCCCAAACTTAAACGGAAAACCGTTATTATTGTTGTTATTCTTGACTTCTTGTGGCTTTCGATATTCACCGGTGATTTTATAAACACCATTAGCAGATTCAATCCCGTACTTTTTAACTTTGTTTTGCTTTAAATCGTTAACAAATTGACTAGATTGAATCTTTTGGGTCTGCGCTGGTTTTGTTCCGCTCCCGCCAGTGGCGAAGAGAATGACACCCATCACTAATACAAACATGATTATATAAAACAGACTACTACGAAACAGCCCATTTCGATTGTTTTTCATTTAAGTCCTCCACGCTACATTATTAGTTAATATTAAAATTCTATCACTTTTTTAAATGGTAAACGACTGATTACGCTTGATAAATATCTGGTTTTAGAATTCCAACATACGGCAAATTTCGATATTTGCCTTGATAATCTAGACCATACCCAACTAAAAATTCATTGGGAACTTGAAAACCAACGTAATCAGCCTTGACTCCATCATTGGGACGAGCTTCAGGTTTATCCATCAGAGTACAAACCTTCATTGAAGCTGCTCCCCGATTTCTTAGGAGCCGTTGCAAATACACCAGTGTTTTCCCAGTATCGACAATGTCATCGACAAACAAAACATCCCGACCAGCAACTGATGTATCTAAATCTTTGAGCAGTTTTACCGTTCCAGAAGATTTAGTTCCCCCATGATAGCTAGACACATCGATAAAATCAAGATCCATGTATACGTCCATACGCTTAATTAAATCGGCGGTGAAAGGAACTGCCCCTTTCAGCACACAAACCACTAACGGACGTTTAGATCGATAAACGTTCGTTAGTTGTGAGCCTAACCGTTTACAGGTTTCCTGAATCTTTGCCTCGCTGTACAACACTCGTTGGATGTCATTATCCATTATTAATCCTTTCATTTCAACCTCAGTAAATAATGATCAGCCATTGTTTGGGGAATTAATACACTACTCTGAACTCCCAAAACCGCTAGCACTACGCCATCACTGGTGACCAGGGTCTGTGAAAGCTGCCGGTTTTCAGTTGCCAATTTATGGTCAATAAAGACCCGCCGAAGTTTTTTATGACCACCGTTAGCCAATCGAAGTTGATCAGTCGGACGGCTACGACGAACCCGTAAGGGCAACTGATCAGCTCGCAAAGCAAACCTAGTTCCCCCGTGTGGTGGGTTTGAACCTGGCTCCTTGGATACTTTAAACCAACGACCTGCTGCTAATGGATACCAGTGGTTTAATCTTACCACAAAAGTTGGGACTTTTTGGGGGCATTCCCCGTAATTATTTCCCTGCCAACTAATCGTTAACTGCTGATAAGTTTTTTGCAAAACATACCCTGATCCTAAGTCTAACTGACCCTGCGGCTTGGCTTGATTGGCAAGCAATTTTGCAATTTCTTGACATTGTCGATCACTGATTTGCACTTTGCTCGTCAATTGCCCTAATAACCAGCGAACCGCTCCTGCAACATTCGTAGTTACTAAGGGAAGTGGTAGCCCAATTGCTTGCGAACCCTTGGTAATTTTCAATGGAGATAAGGTTTGATCTAGAGACACCACTTCTCGATCATTTTGCTGCTGTAGGTTAGTGGCAAATGCTGCCAAATGTGCAACTGCTTGCTGATTTTCCTTCACAAGGGCTGGCAATACTTGGTGACGAATCCGATTTCGCAAAAAAGCATTGGTCGCATTACTTTCGTCTTTTGACCAGGTTAATGCCCTTCTTTCGGCATATGTTTCAATTTCAGTTCTTGAAACCGTTAATAGCGGTCTTAATAACCGTCCTGGTGGAAAAAAGCGAACCTGACGCATGCCACTAACGGCTGCCAGATTGCCAGTTCTAATCAACTTCATTAGAACGGTTTCCGCCTGATCATTTTGCTGGTGGGCGGTTAGGAGCCAGTGCGCACCGGTTGTCCTCATGATTTCGGCAAAAAAACGGTAACGAAACTGGCGGGCTTGCTCCTCAATCCCATGATCAAGCTCTCCATGCTTCCAGTTAGTCATAAAAAAGGGGAGCTTGCGAACCTCACAATATCTTTGTAATGCAGCTGCTTCATGGGTACTGTTTGCGCGTAAGCGGTGGTTAACGTGCGCTATGATTAAAGCTGGTCGGTCCGTTCCTAGTCTTTGTAACAAATCTAACAGTACCATTGAGTCGATGCCTCCAGATACTGCTACAACCACATTTTCTCCTGGCTCCCACCATTGGTGTTGCGCTACCAATTTATCTATTTTTTGTTGTAAATCCACGCACTGCTGCGCCCCCTTTAAACAAAAAACCAGGAAACCACCCTGGTTTTACTTGCGACGACCACCGCGACCACCGCGTTTTCCTTCGGTATTCTTTTTAATATCTGACAAGCGATGCTCACTTTCCTTTAAAAAATTAGAAAGTAGATCATCAAATTCGCCCGTCGTTTGGTGATTAGCACGAGTGCCACGTGGTTTTGGAGTAGTTGCTGGTTGCCCCATTGAATGACGTTTTGAATCAGTTTGACCTGATTTTCGTGCTGAATCTTGCGAGTTGGCCTTGCGAATCGAAAGCGCAATCTTGCCATCAGAACCAATTTTAGTGACCTTCACTGCGACCTCATCGCCCACCGCTAACACGTCATGAATATCTTTGACATACTCAGACGAAACTTCACTAATGTGAACTAGTCCAGTCTGGCGATTACCAAGGTCAACAAACGCTCCAAATCCAGTAATTCCAGTAACTTTTCCTGTAACAATCTCTCCAACTGCAAGCCCCAAAAACTTAATCCTCCTCTGTTCATAATTACTTAATCCGTATTATAGCATAGTAAAAAGACGTGAAAAAACTTGTTTAAGTTTTTTCACGTCCGGTAATAACCTGTGCTTATTTATGGTTCATTAGCCGAAAATTCGTTTCACCTGGTTTAGTATAACCATACTTCGTCTGCGCTTGACTTTTAATGTAATCGTTATTTTTCAATAATTTTTGTCGATGCTGTAACTGAGATTGGCGCTGGTGTTGACGTTCCAATCGAACCTGCTCTTTACTGATATTAGCATTGAGCTGGTGTAGTTGTACTCGGGCACCAAACCATTGCAAAGTCAAAAATACTAGGATAACCGCAATTAGTGCGCTAATTATCAACGCTCGACGCGCCCGTCGTGGAGATAGTAACCGTCTTTGGTGTTTGGTTCCAATTGCTGCATGCAACTGAGCTACATTAGTTCGCTTTTCCACGATAATCCTCCTCCACAACTACCTAGCAACTTTACCAGTCATGTTACAACAACAAATTGTATTTTACAAGAGTTCCTCTGATTCTTTTTGATAGTCACGTTCGTAAGTTTCTGAAACTACCTCATACATTTGCTCAGCATCACTTTTTTTAGTGGTTTGCACTACGGCTGTAACCCTTACAACTAGCGTCTTATTTCCAAATTTGATGGTAAGCTGGTCCCCTGTTTTAACTAAACTAGCAGATTTTGCTACTTTCCCATCAATAAGTACGCGCCCTTGATCTGTAATTTTTTTTGCAACCGGTCGTCGTTTAATAATTCTAGCCATCTTTAAAAATTTATCAATTCGCATGCAAATTCTCCTTTGCTGATTCCTGCTGGCGCTGCTTATCACGACTAACTTCTAGCGCCTGTAGGAAATGATCTAGCTCTAGGAGCCACTCGGCTGACGCCATCGTTGGCTGGATCACTAATTCAATTTGATATTTATCGTGGTTCTGCTTGATGATTGATCGAAACTTTGTCGCAGCAATTGCATGTAAAATTTCTTTACTACTATATTGCGTGGTTCCTGCCGGACTAAGCACAACTTCTAAGTGATCGGCGCGCTTTTTAATCTGCTCAACTTGGGCATAATCAGCTCGCATTTTGAGTTTGTCGACCATTAGTAGATTTGCCACTGGCTGGGGATATTCACCAAATCGATCAATCAAATCATCACGTAATTCGTTAAATTGGGAGTCATTTTCAATTTGGCGTAATCGCTTATACATTTCAATCTTTTGTTGTTGATCGCTAATGTAGCTGCTGGGCAAGTAAGCTTCGATACCTAAATCTAGTTCCGCATCCGTCTTGGCCAATGGCGCAGGTTTCCCCTGCTTTGAAGCCACTGCGTCTGATAACATCTTAGTATACATATCATAGCCAACCGAAGCAATAAACCCATGCTGAGCTCGACCTAAAACATTCCCAGCTCCACGAATTGACAAATCACGCATGGCCACTTTAAAACCTGAACCTAATTCTGTAAAATCCTTGATCGCTTCTAATCGATTTTCTCCAGCCTCGGTCAACACCTTATCTGGCTGATACATAAAATACGCTTGCCCAATTCGATTGCTCCGACCAATCCGTCCTCGCAGTTGATATAGTTGTGATAGACCCATTCGATCAGCATTTTCAACAAATAACGTATTCACATTCGGCATATCAACCCCTGTTTCAATGATTGTCGTTGTCACTAAGATGTCATAAGCCCCGTTAATGAAATCAAACAAAATCTGTTCCAGTTGATTTTCCGTCAGCTTTCCATGGATCAAACCAATCCGAGCATCTGGTAATAACCGCTGTAACTTCATTACCGTTTGATCAATATCTTTGACTCGATTATGCAGATAAAAAATCTGTCCATTTCTTTGCATTTCCCGACGACTAGCATCCACAATTGTGGCATCATTTTGTTCCAAAACAAAGGTTTGAATTGGATACCGATTTGCCGGAGGCGTTTCAATGACCGATAGATCTCGAACTCCCATCATTGACATGTTGAGGGTTCGTGGAATCGGAGTAGCAGTTAAGGTCAAAACATCCACATTTTTTTTAAGTTCTTTAATTTTTTCCTTGTGCTTAACCCCAAATCGCTGTTCTTCATCAACAATTAAAAGTCCAAGGTCATGATAGTGAAGATCCTTTGAGAGTAATCGATGAGTTCCAATAATAATGTCAATATGACCATCGTTCAATTTTTGGAGAATGGTCCGCGTTTCTTTGGCACTATTAAACCGAGACAAGCCACCGATTGTGACCGGGAAATCAGAAAAACGATTTTGGAAGGTCTCATAATGTTGCTGTGCTAAGACGGTAGTTGGAACTAGCATTGCAACCTGCTTCCCCGCACAGACCGCTTTGAAAGCTGCCCGCATGGCTACTTCCGTCTTACCATAGCCTACGTCTCCGACCAACAGTCGATCCATCGGATGAGGTTGCTCCATATCATGCTTGATTTCTTGTACACTTCGAACTTGGTCTGGGGTAGGTGAGTAGGCAAAGGCCGCCTCAAACTCCCTTTGATAATCATCATCAGCCGGAAAAGCAAAACCAGCCGTTTGCTCACGTTTAGCGTATAAATCGACCAATTCATCGGCCATATCATCAACTTTTTGGGAAACCTGACTTTTAGTCTTAGCCCATTCATTTCCGCCCAGTTTGTTTAACCGAGGTGCTTTTTCTTCTGACCCAACGTACTTTTGAATCAAATTTAGCTGGGTTACTGGAATGTAAATATGGGCGTTGTTTTTAAATGAAAGCGCGAGATAATCTTGGTGTTTACCGTCGACTTCCATGGTCTGGAGTCCCTCATAACGTCCAATTCCGTGGTTTACGTGTACAACATAGTCGCCTGGTTTCAGATCCGTATAATTTTTTATCCGTTCGGCATTCGTAAAAGTCGGCTGTCTAGTTCGAATCGGTCGAGGACGTTCACTAACTCTTTGAAACATTTCAGCTTCAGTTATGACCACTAAATTACCAGCGGCAAATTCAAACCCAGCTGTCAACTTGCCGGACGTTAATTGGACTACCCCTGGTTGAATGTTTGTGGCCGTCGTCGCTGCTACCTTAATTTTAAAGTCAGCTAATGTTTGCGCTACCTGACGCCGACGCTCTTCATTTGCGACCATGATAATAACGGTTCGCCCCTGATTACGATAATGTTCTAACTCCGTCTTAAGCCGGGGCAACTGACCAAAGAAACGCTGCATGGGTCGAATCTGCAAATCCGTTACCGCTGTCAGAGTCATTCGCCCTAATCCCCTTTGAAATAGTGATAACAAAAGTTGGGGGTGTTGATCAGTTTCTAATAGTTTTTGTAACGTCCCTACCTTTGATTGACCAGCAAGCATGTCTGACATTGCCTGATCCTGCTGTCCTTGTCGCTCTGTTTCACGAATCCGAACATAATCGTCCAACGCTACGATTCCCTTTGGAGCCAGATAATTTAGAAGCGATGCGGGTCGTTTCCAAAAGAAGTTACGGTAGTTCGACCATTGCTGATTATTAGTTTCTGCCACTGGCAGTTTCAGCAATTGCTGCAGTTCGCGTCGTTGTGGTGAATCCGTCATTTTTGGTACAGCTGCTTGCAAAGCTTGCTTACCAGCTTCAAGGTCCGTCGCTGTGAGTAAAAAGTCGGTGGCCGGTAAAACCGTTACCTGGGTTAAGTTTTGCTGGCTTCGCTGGGTTCCCGGTTCAAAACTTCGTAGCGAATCAAGCTCATCGTCAAAAAAGTCAAGCCGCACCGGTAGCTTGGCCGTCAGAGGATAGATATCGACAATTGAACCACGTACCGCAAATTGACCAGGAGTATCAACCAGTTTTGTTCGACGATATCCCATTTGAACAAGTTGTTGCTGTAATTTTCCCAGCTCAAATTGTTGCCCAGGTACTAGCTGTAACTGTGACTTTTGAAAACGCGTCGGTTGTGCAAGGGCATGTTTCAAACCTGCCAGTGACGCTACTACCACCACCGGTTTACCAAGCTGCAGGGCATGCAATGCTTCTACGCGGGCAGCCTGATAAATTCCGGAATCAGTTGCCAGTTGTGCCCCTAACCCCTCGGCTGCTGGAAAAGAAAACAATTGGTCTTTCGGGAGCATTGTTTGAAATTCCTGACATGCCTGTTCAGCATGTTCTTCTGTATCAGTTAAAAAAACCAGCGGTTGTTGTTGCTTGGCAACTAGCGCTGTCAAAAACAACTTTTGCGCTACCCCGCTAGTGCCGGTAACTAGCTGACGCTGATGGGGCTGTAACATCTTCAGGACATTTTGTACCTGATTAGTTTGTAAAAAGGGTTTTGTTAATTTCACTAAAAACTCCTTCACGTGCTTAATTGAATTTATTTTCTAACTGGGCGAAGTCTTTCCCCGCCACCCAATCATCAAGTGCTTGCGTGGCATGGGTTAACGACTCGGCTAGTGGTCCTTGTTGTTCTAAACTAAAGCTCCCCAACACATAAGAAACAACGCTTTGCCGCTGCGGATGGTCCGTTCCAATCTTAATCCGATTAAACTGATTCGTCCCTAAATGTGCAATTAAACTTTTAATCCCGTTATGTCCGCCCGAGGATCCATGATTTCTCAGTCGAATCCGACCAACATGCAAATCCATATCGTCATAAACCACCACTAAATCATCCAGACTCAACTTATAATAGTCTAATAGCGGACGCACCGCCTGTCCAGATTCGTTCATATAAGTTAACGGCTCGACCAATAATACCTTCTCACCTTCCAACAAACCACTTCCAAACTGAGCATTTTGGTTGTGTTGATTCAATTCAATTTGATGTGCTTTAGCAAAATCTTCAAGCGCCATAAAACCTGTATTATGGCGGGTCGATTGGTATTTTTCTCCTGGATTTCCTAACCCAACAATCATTTTCATCGCACTCACTCCTTTGATTCCCTAAATCATCTCGATTGTAACACAGCCCATTCACTACACTCCCAGCGCCAAACAAAAAGGAGCTACCCATGAGCTCCTTCACCATAAATTTAACTAACGGATGTCCGCACGGAGTCCCAAACTAAGCGTGAGGGCCGTATCAACATCTTCCATAATCTTATCGTGCAGGTGGGTTACCCGATCGCGCAACCGTTGCTTATCAATCGTTCGAACCTGCTCTAACAAAATCACCGAATCTTTTTCAATATTTGTATTTTTAGCAGCAACTGCAACATGGGTTGGCATCCGTGGCTTTGCTATCTTAGCAGTAATTGCAGCAACAATGACCGTCGGACTATAGTGGTTTCCAATGTTGTTTTGCACCACCAAAACCGGTCGTAATCCGCCTTGTTCTGAGCCTACCACTGGAGATAGATCAGCATAAAAGATGTCGCCTCGCTTAATTTGCAACTCTCTCATTGAGCCTGACCTTTCGTTTTTATACGTTTTAAACTTGGTTCTTAATTAAAGCAATTTATCGATTACACAATTTTAGCACATTAGCAATTCCTATACTCATTTGCAATTTCCTGATTAATGAGCGCCATTTTACAATAGCCATAGGCTAGTTGATTGTTCAAAGGATTCTGATTGTAAAATAAGGGTACCATCACCACTGGTTGCAAATCACCATCCAAATGCCAGGCTGGATTAGATAAGCCCGGCTGATATTTGATGATCGCTATCATAATAATCGCTTCCTAAAATAAAACTAACCGATTCACGCCTGATAAAATCTTGGGAGTCGTGCGGAATATCCGCAAGCAACTTCATAATTAATGGTATGACAATAATTAGCCACGTCGTCAAGGGTAATTGTTAAATTAGCTTCCGTTCCCACCAGCGTTACTGGGGTTCCAATCGGCATTTTTTGTGGCAGTCGAATCATCAACTGATCCATGCACACTCGACCAACAATCTGACAAAATTGACCCGCCACAATCACATGAAATCCCTGCAAACGCCGGTCAACCCCATCAGCATACCCAACCGGAAGTGTTCCAATCCACTCTGTTTTCGGAGTTGTATACGTTGCCCCATATCCAATTGAAGTGCCTGGCTGAACCTGCTTCACAAATACAAGCTCGCTGGTAAAACTAAGCGCCGGCTGTAACTGAAAGGGAGCTTTACGCAACGTTCCTGCCGGATTCAATCCATACCCAGCAATCCCGAACCGAACTAAATTTGCCTCCACTGTTTGGTGCCATAAACTAGTGGCAGAGTTAGCAACTGATACATAGCGCGGTCGCTTTGGCAGTGCGCTCATAAGCGTGGCAAAACGTTGCTGTTGTTGTTCAAAGTAGCCCGCGTCACTTTCATCTGCCGTGGCAAAGTGAGTATAAACCCCTTGAAAATCTAACTTGGTCTGCGCTGCTTGCCAACACATGGAAAACTGTTTGACGGTTTCTTTGGTTTGCAGGCCAATTCGTCCCATCCCGGTATCGAGTGCTAAAAAAAATCGGAGTTGGTTAGTTAGCTGTTTGTCTGACAGCTGTCGAATTGCTTGTTTTAGCCATTCTATGCTACTAACTGTCACAGTAATATTGTATTTCAGAATCAATGGTAAACACGAAATGCTAGTTATTCCCAAGACTAAAATCGGTTCTGTAACAAAACCCGCCCGACGTAGTTCGAGCGCCTCATCTAGGATAGCTACGCAGAAACCAGTTGCTCCGGCAGCACGCGCTACTTTAGCAACCTGAACGGCGCCGTGACCATAACCATTAGCTTTAACCACCATAAACATTTCTGTACCAGCAGATAATAGCTGCTGTTCCGTATGAATATTATGATATAGTGCCGTCTCATCAATGATGATCTCCGCCGGCCGATGCTCACCAATTACCATGCTCTCAGCTCCTTTTTAACGCATTAATTATAACATAGCATTTAATTGAGCTGGCTAGAAACAAAAAGGAGCTTTCGCCCCTTTTAGTGCTTATTCTTAATCACAAATTTATTATTACGGGTGTGCTGGTCACGATCATGACCACGACTATGTCCACCATGCTGACGATCGCGATTGCCACGATAGCCACCACTATGTGAACGACCGCTCTTGCCACGGTAACCACCGCCACGACCACCACGGTTTTTCAAAGGTCGCTCAGGTGTAATGTGAACTTTGACCTGGTCACGTGACATTTCATTTAACAAAGCTGCTACTAAATCAAGGCTATCATACTTAGTTAACAACTCCTGTGCTACCTCACTAAAACGGGATGTTTCTGTCCGCTGAACTAATTTGGCAACATCGGTCTGAGCATCTTTTAATTGACCCGCTAGGGCTTCATCACTAGTTGGTGGCTTTAAAGGCAACATCCGTACCTTAGTTAATTTCTCAATCCCACGCAAGTAATTCATTTCCATTGGAGTCACGAAAGTTACTGATACCCCGTGACGCCCTGCCCGACCCGTTCGTCCAATTCGGTGAACATAACTTTCTGGATCTTGAGGAATATCAAAGTTATAGACATGCGTCACTCCAGAAACATCAATTCCCCGCGCAGCAACATCTGTAGCCACAAGATAGTTGATCCGTTCGCGTTTGAAGTCGTTCATAATCTGAGTTCGCCGATTTTGAGTCAAATCACCATGCAGCCCGGCAGCTTGGTAGCCGCGAGCTACCATTCCCTTAGCAACTTCATCCACTCGACGTTTCGTCCGACAAAAGATAATTGTGACGTCTGGTTGTTCAACATCAAATAGTCGCGTCATCGTATCAAATTTTTCGTTGTCGCGTACCTTAACGTAATACTGATCAACTAAATCCGTCGTTAATTCCTTGGCTTTCACTTTAACTTGTTTAGGATCAGTCATGAATTTTAAGCCAACCCGTCTAATTGGGGCAGGCATCGTGGCTGAAAATAACATCGTTTGCCGCTCAGTTGGAGTCTCTTTAATGATTTTTTCGATATCCTCTAAAAAGCCCATGTTCAGCATTTCGTCGGCTTCATCTAAAACCAAAAACTTCACGTGATCTAACTTGAGCGTCCGTCGCTGGATGTGATCCAATAGACGCCCAGGAGTCCCAACAATGACTTGTGGATGTTTTTTCAAGTCATAGATCTGGCGCCGTATATCGGAACCACCATAGACTACTTGAGCCCGAGCTCCTTCAGAACGACCTAGTTTTTGCAATTCATTTTGTGTTTGAATGGCTAATTCCCGGGTGGGAGAAATAATCAATGCTTGAACATTGGGGTCATCAACATCAATTCCTTGCAAAATCGGCAATGCAAAGGCCGCCGTTTTACCGGTTCCTGTTTGTGCCTGCCCAATCACATCTTCGCCTTGAAGCGTCAGTGGAATTGTCTGGGCTTGAATGGCGGTAGGTTCTTCATAACCATTTTTAGCAACCGCCGCTAACAGACTATCTGATAGTCCTAAATCTTGAAAATTCAAATGTGTTCCTCCTAAATGAAACATCCCGATCAGCGAAATCCTAACTAGAAAAAATCCGTTTTCTATTCATCCGTTAGGATCCGCGTTCGATTGTTATTCTATTGATAATACTGGCAAACATAACCATCTAACATTACACCAAAAACAAGAATTTATCAAATCATCTCGCCGATTTTTCTCCCAGTAGCCCTTGCAAAACAATTTCTAAATGCATCCCGTGACTTCCCTTTAACAATACTTCATCTTTACTAGTCAGATGCTGGCGGAGTTCTTGTAATAATTGTGGTTGCTGATTCCCATCATAATAAAACAAGTTATTTCCAAGTTGGTATTTGTCAGCAAGTGCCGTCTTCAAAGCCTGCATCTCAGTTCCTAACAAGAAGACCGAATTGAATTGGTTAGGGTCAAGCACCTCGGCTAATTTCGCATGCAACTGTGGAGCAGCATCACCAAGTTCCAACATGTCCCCTAACACCACAATCCGTTTCCCCTGTGGTTGGCTAGCCGCAAAGGCTTGTAATACCGCTCGAACAGCGGTTGGGTTAGAGTTATAAACATCACTGAGGATTTTTTCTCCTTGATCCCCAAGCAGCCATTCGGTACGATTTTTTGTAAAAATAGCCGCTTCCAGTCCTTGTTGCATGGCTGGGGCCGGAATTGCCAGTGCATCGCCAACAGCCAGCGCTGCCAACGCATTGTTAACGTTGTAGCGCCCTGGAAGTTGCACTGTAAAGGGTAGCTTGGGCCAAGCATTGGTCGTAAATACTGTTTTTTGATCATCAGTTTGGCTCTCGGTCACGTACAAATCGTTTACATCGCTTTCTCCAAAAGTTTTTTGTGGGAAAGGCAATGCGCTTGCCCGTTTTTGCAACAAGGGCTCATCCCCCTTGTAAATCAACCAACTATCCGGTCGTAACCCGCTAGTGATCTCCATTTTTGCATCGGCAATTCGTGCCCTAGTTTTAAAAAATTCGATGTGAGCTTCGCCGATCATCGTGATTACCGCAATATCAGGAGTAGTTAACTGGCTCAACATGGTCAGTTGCCCCGGTCGATCCATTCCCATTTCCACAACCAAAACCTCTGTGCTGGAATCCATCGATAAGACGGTAATTGGTACTCCAATTTCGTTATTGTAATTTCCCTGCGTTTTAGTGACATTAAAACGCGTTTTACAAATGCTGGCAATCAAATCCTTAGTAGTGGTTTTGCCATTACTACCAGTTACGGCAATTACCTTTGGATTTATTTTAGTTAAATAATATCGGGCCAACGTTTGTAAGGCTGCTAATGGATTTGGCACAATGATTACTGGAAAATCAGCGGGAGCGGTGTCGCGGTGATCCTCAGACCACAAAGCTGCTACGGCTCCTTTTTCGATCGCATTAGCTAAATACTGATGTCCATCATGGGTCCCAGTTAGCGGCACAAAAAGCGCTCCCGTCGTTAATTTACGGCTATCAAAGTCGACGCTAGTAACCAGTTCTGACGCTGCTACTGGAACGGTAAGCTCGCCACTAACCGCTTGAGCAACTTCTTCGATTTTCATTTTCATTTAGTTTGACTCCTCTTTTGACAAAACAAAGCCGGGTTATAACTTCCAACCCGGTTATTTATCAATTTTAAAATTGTTAAGATCGACTTCTTGTGAATGTTGTAACTGCAATGACCATTTATTAGTTAGGGTATTATACGTTAGGGTCCCCAGTTGATCAGTCTGTGACCGCAACTGCCCCTCCGTGTTCCAAAGCACCTTTTCCTGATTCGCTTTTGGCGCTAAAATAGGGATTTTAAACTGGCGTTGACTTTCCCGCGCTAGTTCAAAGGCCAAAATCAGCCCCGTAAAACTGGTCTCAATTAATTGCTGCAACAAGTCACTCTCAAGGTCTTTCACAAACAATGGTCGAGCAAAAATGCGCTTGCTGTTTCGCTGGTTTCGCAAATGACGCTTGATACTTAACTCTAAAACATGAGTAAAGGCGGTAAATCTTTGAAAATAAATTTTTTTAAAACCGTTCCGGCCGCCTAAGTAAACAAACTGATTACCGAGTTTATGTGAAAAAGGGCTCCGCTGATGATTAGGCCAGCCAATATGAGCCAGATACAGTAAATCAGCAATTTCATCGTCTCGCAGTGAGTCTAGGTGGTCTTTGGTTTGATAATCAATCCACTTATTAGGGCTGCCGTTCGGACCAATCAAATATTCACGAATCTGGCTTTGACCGACAATTGTTGGAAACTGTGAATGCGGATTATAGCTATTGGAAGACGCAAAATCATCATTTATTAGAATGATATTCTGGGGAAGTTGCTGAATTCCATTTACAAAATCACCAGAGGAAATCCCCCACGAAATTGTAAAGTGATCCCAGACACTAACCTTTAAATAGATTAAATTAGTTAACATCTTGAGTACTCTTTTCGTCATCTATCGTTTTTTATTATACTACCGAATCACCATCTCAGCAGCAACATTTTAGCGTAGTAATTCTTAAAATAGCTAATTGATGCGAAAAAGCCGTAAACTTGCTATGATAATCATATTAACTTTTATGAAACGGACTGATTAAATTGAGAAAAATCAATGTAATCTTTATTTGTCTTGGAAATATTTGTCGTTCCCCCTTGGCAGCTGCGTTGTTTGAACAACTAACCATTAACCGCGGGGTACAACAATTTTATCAAATTAGCTCAGCTGCTACCAGTGCCACGGAAACCGGCAATCCCCCTCATCTCAAAGCACAAGCTTGTGCTCGAAAACACAACTTGAACATTGCAACTCACCGTGCTCACCGCGTAACTGATCAAGAACTGCAACAGGCCGACTACCTAATTACCATGGACCAACAAAATCTAGCCGACTTACAACTTCGACTGGGTTCTAAACACGTTCAAAAACTGCACCTTTGTTTAGAGGTTCTAAATCATGAACATCCAGCTAGCATTGCCGATCCTTGGTATACCAACAACTTTACTTTAACTTATCAACAATTACAGCAGTCGTTGCCCCGCTGGCTAACCAGCATGGAACAGCAACGAACCCAGGAGGCTAATAATGGAACAATCTAATGAACCAACCGATCCAAGCGAGACCGTCCCGAGTAAAATTTGGCATCGAAACCTCGTTGCCCTTTGGATTGGTCTCTTTTTAACCAGCATGGGGTTTAGCGGGATGATGCCATTTTTATCGCTCTACATCAATACCATGGGTGACTTTAGTCGTAGTCAAGTTAGCCTGTACAGTGGTCTCGCTTTTTCTGCTTCGTTTATTGTAGCAGCCGTTGTTTCTCCCCTGTGGGGTAGCCTGGCAGATCGTTACGGTCGGCGGGTCATGCTGTTGCGAGCTTCCTTAGGCATGTCAATTTGTGTCTTTTTAATGGGAACCGTTAACAATGTCTGGATGCTAATTGGGCTACGTTTCATTCAAGGGGCCTTTTCAGGCTACATGCCAAATTCTAACGCTCTCTTAGCCATCCAAGTTCCCAAAAGCCAGAGCGGTAAGGCTCTAGGCATCTTATCAACTGGCGGAGTTTCCGGTTCACTCTTCGGTCCCTTAGTCGGAGGAGTGCTCGCTTCAATTTTTAGTTACCGGATCACCTTTTTCATTACTGGTGCATTAATGCTAGGTGTATTTTTTGTAACCCTCTTTTTTGTGCAAGAAAAATTCAAACCAGTGACCAAAGAAGCTAATCTCAACACGGCCGCCGTCATTCAGGAACTCCCCCATCCTCAGTTGATTTTTGGAATGTTCATTACTACCATGATTATTCAAGCCTCAAACATGTCAATCTCGCCAATTCTCTCCCTCTACGTTAAAGAAATTATGCAAAATTCACCCACGGTCACTTTTTTTAGTGGGGTTGTCGCAGCCGTTCCAGGAATTGCAACATTAATTGCTGCGCCCAAGTTTGGATCATTGGGAGATCGCATTGGTAGCCAAAAAGTCATGATTTTTGGCTTTTTACTAGCCATAGTACTATTCATCCCCATGGCATTCGTTACCAATGTTTGGGAATTAATTGCCCTTAGATTTTTACTTGGAGTTTCAAATGCTTGTATGCTACCAGCAGTTCAGGCCATCTTAGCTAAAAGCACCCCTGCAGCCGTTACCGGTCGAATTTTCAGCTGGAACCAATCATTTCAGGCAATTGGAAACTTTACCGGACCACTAATTGGTTCCTTAGTCTCTTCAATCTTTGATTACTCCGGGGTCTTTCTTTCGACAGCGGGATTAGTCTTGATTAATCTTTGCCTCGTCGTCCATCAAGCACGCAAACAATTTTAAACCAAAATAAAAGGATTAGTCAGCAATCATGACTAATCCTTTTATTTTGATAGCAACTTAGTTGGTAAGCCCATAACGCTTGTTGAAGCGATCAACCGCTCCGTCAGCCTGAGCTGATTTTTGTTTCCCAGTATAGAAGGGGTGCGAATCCGAAGAGATTTCAACCCGAATCAAGGGATAAGTGTTACCATCTTCCATCGTAATCGTGTCTTTCGAAGTAGCTGTCGAACCTGTAATAAATTTAAAGCCCGTACTAGAATCCTGAAAGACTACCTGATGAAAATCTGGATGAATGCCTTTTTTCATGATATCGCTCCTTTGCCCTGAACCTCATCAGCCCAGAGATTGATTATAATTACTCAACTTTTGTAGTTTACCATTAAAGATTTCGTGATGCAACTTTCAGCATTAGTCTAAATCATTAATCATTTGCACTCGAGCATGTAAATTAGTCAGCTTTTGGGCAAGATTGTCATATCCACGTAGAATATTATCGGTGTTAGTAATGGTAGTCTCGCCATCGGCCATTAATCCGGCAATTACCAGCGAGGCGCCCGCCCGAATCTCACCAGCTGAGACGGTAGCCCCATGTAAAGCAGCGGTCGGATTAATTTTAATCTGATTTTCTGGAGTAATACTAATCTGAGCACCCATTTTTTGCAACTCTGAAACATGTTTTTTCCGTTGCGGATAGATGGTGTCTTCAATCAAACTAGGCTCCTGAGCTCGCAAAAGTAACGGTGTAATTGGTTGTTGCCAGTCCGTCGCAAAATTAGGAAAGGGCGCAGTTTTAATGTGAACGCCATGTAACTGACGGTGTGGATGAACCATGATACTGTCTGATCCAATCTCCAAAGCCACGTTCATTTCGTTCAGTTTATCAGTAAAAGCCTGCAAATGTTGCGGGATTACATTATTAATCTGAACCCCATCACCAATGGCCGCAGCTAATGCTAAGTAAGTCCCGGCTTCAATCCGATCCGGAATCACCATATGGGTTTGGTGGGCAGCCAACTGAGCGACTCCTTCAATCCGAATCTCATTCGTACCCGCTCCACTGATGCGAGCTCCCAATTCGTTTAGAAATGACACAATATCAACAATTTCGGGTTCTCGCGCAACGTTACGAATGATCGTCGTGCCTGTGGCTCTCGTGGCAGCTAAAATCGCATTGATAGTAGCCCCCACTGAAATTTTTTCAAACTCAATTTCCGTTCCAAGCAAGCCATGGTCAGTTGCATCAATTACAATCTGATCACCATGTTCTCGGACTGTCGCTCCAAGAGCCGTAAAGGCACGGATGTGCTGATCAATCGGTCTTGGACCAATGTTATCACCGCCGGGGAAATTAATCTCAACGCGGTGAAATCTACCTAACAAAGCCCCCATAAAGTAATAAGAAGCGCGTAATTTTTTAATGGCACGGCTGGGTAACCGACCGCTTTTAATTTTAGTTGGATCAAGCTTTAATACTCCATCAGCAAAAGCTGACGGTACATTCATGGCTTTGAGAATTAGCATCAAATTATGAACATCTAAAATATCAGGTACCATGTCGAATTTGACTGGCGTATCAGAAAGAATCGCGGCGGGAATCAGTGCTACGATGCTATTTTTGGCACCGCCAATGGTAACGTCGCCATGAAGTCGTCGACCTCCCTGTATTTTCATCGTACTCATGTATAATAATCCTCACTGTTTTCACTATAGGTCACGCTCTCAATCATAAGTAAAAAATGGCGGTATTACAATAGCATTCCTAAGATTTTCGAAAAAAGTTAAGGATATCACACACTTATTTTTTTTGTTCGTGATACTGAGTAGCGGCGGCCACAAATGCTTTAAATAATCCTTCTGGTCGATCGGGTCGGGAAAGAAATTCTGGATGATATTGTGCTGCTACAAAAAAGCGGTGTTGCGGAACTTCAACAATTTCAACTAAATGGTTGTCAGGTGAAGTCCCAGCAATAACCAAGCCTGCGGCCTCTAAATCCTGCCGAAATTGGTTATTAAATTCGTAGCGGTGTCGATGACGTTCAGAAATCTGAACTTGGTTGTCATAAGCAGCAGCGGCCTGCGTGTGCGGAGTTAATTTTGTGGGGTAAGCGCCCAAGCGTTGGGTGCCCCCTAAACCATCCACATCGTTTTGATCTGCCATCAGATCAATCACATTGTGCTGGGTCTCACTATCAAACTCGGTTGAGTTCGCATCAGCAAATCCGGCAACATGGCGAGCATATTCAATCGTGGCAACTTGCATCCCTAAACAAACTCCTAAGAACGGCAGGTCATGTTCTCTGGCAAATTGAATTGCCGTTATCATTCCCTCGATCCCGCGATTTCCAAAGCCACCAGGCACAATCACTCCATCAAAGCCTGCCAACTGATCAGCTACGTTCGCTGCCGTGATGGTTTCCGCATCGAGATTCACAATTTTTACATCGGCATCAGCCGCATAGCCAGCATGCCGGAGCGACTCATCAACCGAAATATAAGCATCTTTCAGTTTGACATATTTTCCTACCAACGCAATTCGCACGGTTTTGTGCAAATTGCGAATGTGTTGTTCCATTTTTTTCCAAGCAACCATATCGGCCTCAGGAGCTTTAACGTTAAGATGTTCCAAAATCTGATCATCCATATCTTGCGCCTGAAAACTGAGTGGTAACTGATACAAATTTGGAGCATCAATTGATTCAATAATGCTTTTTTCTGGGACATCACAAAACATGGCAATTTTTTGTTTCATCGTTTCCGTAATTGGTTTCTCTGCTCTTAAAACCAGCATGTCCGGCTGAATCCCCACACTCCGAAGTTCATTGACACTATGCTGGGTCGGCTTGCTCTTCATTTCATCTGCTGCCCGCAAATATGGTACCAACGTCGTGTGTACGTAATAAGTGTTCTTAAAACCAGCTTCTTTACGCATCTCGCGAATTGCTTCTAGAAATGGAAGAGATTCAATATCTCCTACTGTACCGCCAATTTCTGTAATGACAATGTCTGCCTGAGTCGTTTTAGCTGCACGCATAATCTTTTCTTTGATCATACCGGTAATGTGTGGAATCACTTGGACAGTGGCTCCTAAATAGTCCCCATGGCGTTCTCTTTCTAAAACTTCTTGATAGATTTTTCCCGTCGTCACGTTGGAATACTTGTTGAGATCATTGTCAATGAACCGTTCATAGTGGCCTAAATCTAAGTCAGTTTCGGTCCCATCATCAGTTACAAATACCTCACCGTGTTGATAGGGATTCATTGTTCCCGGATCGACATTAATATAGGGATCAAATTTTTGAACCGTCACAGACAACCCCCGGTTTTTAAGTAACCGTCCGAGCGAAGCCGATACAATCCCCTTTCCCAACGAAGAAACCACCCCGCCAGTGACAAAAATATACTTGGTCATAATCAATTCCCCCCTGTGATCTAACAACAACAATTAAAAAGGCTCCCCTAATGGTAGGGGAGCCTTGTTTCGAATGCCTTTATGATCCCATAAAGTGCCCAAGAAGGATTTTAATCGAAAAGCAGAATGGCGTCAAGTCTAAAGATCATCGTCGTCATCATCGGCTTCATCATGATCTTCTGCTGCCGCATGCTCATCCAAATCATCATGAAAATCATCATCTTCTGAATCGTCATGGTGATAATCAATCCCTGCATGATCCTCGGGAGCATCGTCCTGATCATCGTAATCAATCACATCGTCATCTTCTGGGTCGTCATTGTCATAATCAATTACATCGTCGTCATCAGCGGCATCTGCCAGAAATGCATTGATTTTGTGACGTTTTTTAACTTTTGGTTCGTCGTCGCCTTCACTAGCCGTAGCTTCATCAACTGAATCATAAGGATACCAAGTCCGCAAACCCCAGACATTGTTTCCAAGCGAAATAAAGCTTCCATCAACGTTTAGGTCTGAATAAAACTGAACTAAGCGATCCTTGATTTCGGCATCACTAAAACCAGTGTACTTTTGGATGGCATTAACTAAGTCAGGGAATTGCATGGTCTTCCCCTGGTCCGCAAGGATTGCATGCGCTACCTCAATCATGGATAATTCGTCTTTTTTTGCTTGATCCAAGTTTTCTAGTTCCAAATCACACACGCCTTTCTTAATCACGGTTACATCTCATCATACTAATTTATGAATTAAATTGCAATTTAATCTGGTAGTCACCGACCGGGTCGCCTCCTTGCCGAAGCTGATAGCAAACCTCGAATGCCCCCACGGCCGCCTCTACATCAAAATCCAAGTGTAGTGCTTGCGTTTTCAATTGTAGTTTCACTAGTCCAAACGGGGTCCGGTACTGGTTTTCGGTTTCTGCTTGATCACGAAACAAAAAATTAAGCCGGTTTTCGCCGTTCCGAAGCAAACGAACTTGCTTTTGATTATCAAAGCGAAAGGAAACCGGAACCGTCTGGTGACCCGTCGTCTCTTGAAAGCGCAGATACCAAGTTCCTTGAATCTGACCTAACTGACCTGTTTCAACAAAATGATGGGTCGTGGTATCTCCTTGCTGCGTCACCGTAGTGGTTAATTTTACTTGAACTGGAATTGTTGCGTTTTTTTCTATCACGACAAACACCTCTTCTATCTGGACTAGTGGTAATGACGAATCTAGCTGGTTCAGCTATAATTGAAACAGACTGAATAAAGGAGCTCAGCAGATGGCTTACAGTGCGGAAAAATTAAATCAGGAAAAAGTGATTCGTGATCCAGTTCATAGTCACATCTACATTCAAGATCAGATTATTATGGATCTCATTAACACTAAAGAATTTCAACGACTACGAAGAATTCACCAACTAGGAACTACGTCCTACACTTTCCCTGGAGCCGAGCACACCCGGTTTACCCACTCACTGGGTGTTTATGAAATTGTACGCCGAATCTGCGATCACTTTCAACGAAACTATCCGAGCCAAACTCCGACTGATGGTCTGTGGGATGACAACGAGCGACTGGTGGCCGAGTGTGCTGGTTTACTCCATGATATCGGACACGGAGCTTATTCGCACACATTTGAACACATTTTTCATACTGATCATGAGTTAATTACCCAAAAAATTATTACTTCACCAGAAACTGAGGTTAATCAAAAGCTCCGCCAACTGGGACCAGATTTCCCAGCTAAAGTTGCTAACGTCATCAATAAAACTTATCCCAATCAGCAAGTTATTCAGATGATTTCTAGTCAATGTGATGCCGACCGGATGGATTATCTCCTACGTGACTCTTACTTTACTGGTGCTCAATATGGAAATTTTGATCTAGATCGAATTTTACAAGTCATGCGTCCCTACCGACACGGAATTTGTTTTAAAATGAGTGGGTTGCATGCCGTTGAATACTACATTGTCAGTCGTTACCAAATGTATCTACAAGTATATTTTCACCGGACATCGCGGTCAATGGAAATAATTTTAGCAAACTTATTAAAGCGGGCTTACGAACTAGTTCAAAATCCCCCTGCTGGATTCAAGTTTGAACCGACCCTCCTGTTACCCTTTTTAACTGAGCAATTCGATCCAAACCAAGATCTGAATCCATATTTGCAACTTGATGACGGCGTGCTAAACACTTATTTTTCAACCTGGCAGGAGCTCCCTGACAAAATTCTAGCCGATCTCGCCAGTCGCTTTCTCAACCGACGTCCGTTTAAATCGGTTCAATTTAAACAAGCAACTAAACCCTTAATTCCAAAACTAGTTAGTTTAATTAATCAAGCCGGGTTTAACCCAAACTATTATGCAGCAACTGACAATAGCTATAACCAACCTTATGATGTGTATCAACCACAAAACCAACAACAAAATGCGCCGATTGAACTCATGCAAAAGGACGGTAGCTTATTAGAACTCTCCCAGACTAGCTTATTAGTTCGAACAATGACCGGGCGTGACTTAGGCGACAGTCGCTTTTTCTTTCCCAAAGAAATGTTACGAACACATTCAGACCTTGAATTGTTTCAACCAGTATATGATAATTTTCAGCAGTACCTTAAAAATGATCAAATCATTCGCCCAAAGGAGTCGAACAATGAACCAAATTAAACTAGTCGCCATTGATGTCGATGGTACCCTACTCAATGAAAATAATGAACTTGCCCCAGAAACCATCGCTGCTGTCAAACGAGCGCGCGCAACTGGTGCCAAGATCGTCATTTGTTCTGGACGCCCTCTTTCTGGCATCCATCCCTACCTAGATCCGTTAGAGATTAGCGGAGATCAAGAATATGCCATTGCTTTTAATGGCGCCGTGGCAGAGACGGTTTCTGGAAAAATTCTGTTCCAAGACAATGTTAACTATGAAGATTATCTCGAAGTTGAGATGATGGCACGCGAGATGGGAGTTCATTTTCAGATCGAAGCTGTTAATGGAATTTATGTTCTCAATCGAGATATCAGTTTATACAGTAGCTATGAAAGTCAGTTAGTTAGTCTCGCTATGAATTACCGCGCTCCAGAAGAAATTACTAGAGACTATCAAATTTGTAAGTTAATGTTTGTTGATGAACCAGCCAAAATTGATGCTGCCAACCATAATTTACCACTATCCATCAAGGAACGGATGAACGTGGTTAAGAGTACACCCGTTTTCCTAGAGTTTATGAACAAACGAGCTGGTAAGGGTAATGCGTTGGAGCAACTGACCAAGTCACTTGGACTAACTCCCGAAAATGTAATTGCCATCGGTGACCAAGAAAATGATCTTAGTATGATTAAATACGCGGGATTAGGGGTCGCCATGGGAAATGGCATTGATGATGTTAAACAAAATGCCCAGTTCATTACCAAAACCAATCGTGAGAACGGTGTTGCCTTTGCCCTTGATAAGTTTGTCACAAACAGGGATCAGTAACTACTTTTTTACACCAACTAAAAACATCCTGATCTGAGTTAAAGCTTTCCTCACATCAGGATGTTTTTTTAGTTATTCTACTTGATTTGATCCGTCTCGTAGTTAAAGCGCGAATTGAACAGCGGACTAACTGGTCGGTTTTGATCAATCCGCATGATCGCATCCCCAATTAACGGAGCAACTGAAATTTGCTTAATTTTAGCAATTTTCTTTTCCGCCGGTAACTGAATCGAATCAGTGACAACCACTTGTTTTAGCGGTGATGAAGCAAGCCGATCAATTGCCGGTCCTGATAGCACTGGGTGGGTACAACAAGCGTATACTTCTGTCGCACCATTTTCGATTAAGGCAGCTGCCCCCTTAGTAATCGTTCCCGCCGTATCAATCATATCATCAATCATGATCGCTCGTTTCTGAGAAACATCGCCAATGATATTCATAATCTTGGCAACGTTTGCTTTAGGACGACGCTTATCAATGATGGCAATTGGTGCTCCCAAAAACTCGGCTAATGCTCGAGCTCTCGTAACCCCACCATGATCAGGAGAAACTACCACGGCATCCTTTGCTAACCCATTTTGAATAAAGTAATCAGCTAGGAGTGGCGCCCCCATCAAATGATCCACTGGTACATCAAAAAATCCTTGGATTTGTGAAGCATGTAAATCTAGTGCTACCACTCGAGTAATTCCATCGGTTTGCAACATGTCAGCAACCAGTTTGGCCGTAATTGGCTCTCTGGAACGCGCTTTTCGGTCTTGGCGAGCATAGCCATAGTAGGGGATCACCACATTAATCGTGGCCGCACTAGCCCGGCGCAGTGCATCCACCATAATCAAAAGCTCCATCAAATTATCATTTACCGGAGCTGAAGTTGATTGAATAATGTAGACATTGTCTCCACGAACACTTTCTTCGATATTAATCTTAATCTCACCGTCACTAAAGTGATCTACAGAAGCTTGCCCCAGTTGAATTCCAATGTGCTTAGCAACCTTGGCGGCTAGCGGCTGGTTAGAATCTAATGAAAAAATCTTTATGTTAGAATTTTGTAACCCAATTCCCATAATATCCCTCGCTGCTAGTAACTAGTTTTTTACTAATTATATGATTAGTTTTTTAATTCAGCAATAGTTTAATCTGTTCCATTAAAAGGTAATTTTTGATAATAGTTCGGTTTATTTTCCTGTCGTTGCCTAGCAATTGCCATTTCATAACGATCAATGTCATCCGTAATCGTGGATCCCGCCGCAATGAAACTGTGATCAGCAATTGTTAATGGCGCAATCAGATTGGCATTGCTCCCAATAAAGCAGTCGTCCCCAACGATGGTTTCATGCTTATGCTTGCCATCGTAATTGGCAAAGATCACTCCACAGCCAATGTTGATCCCGCGCCCTAACTTAGCATTGCCAACATAGCTCAGATGACCCATCTTCGTATCGGCTCCCAATTCAGCTTGTTTAACTTCACAGAAGTTTCCGATGTGCACCCGCGGACCAATTTTAGCTCCTGGTCGCAAATGACTATGCGGACCAATGTCTGAGTGATCACCCATTTCTGCATGATCCAACGTTGATGACGTAACGGTAACCCCATCATGCAAAGTACTAGCGACCAGCTTAGAATGAGCCCCAATCAAACATTCATTTCCAATCTTAGTACCGGCTTGCAACTGGACTCCTGGTTCAATAATGGTATCAGTTCCAATTTCAATTCCTGCATCAATATATGTACTAGCAGGATCAATAATTGTTACTCCATTCTCCATGTGCTGATTATTAATTCGGGCCTGCATTACCTTCGTAGCATCAGCCTGTGCTTTTCTGGTATTTACTCCCATTGATTCAGAAAAATCATCCATTTGATAGGCAGCAACCGCTGCTCCAGATTTTTTCAAAATTTCAATCACATCAGTTAAATAATATTCTCCCTGCGCATTATCATTAGTAACCTGATGCAGGGCGGTAAATAACTGTTGATTATCAAAAACATAAACCCCAGTGTTAATTTCGTTAAGACTCTGTTCGCTTCTAGTTGCATCCTTTTGCTCAACGATTTTATTTAAATTCCCGCTAGAATCGCGAACAATCCGACCATATCCCGTCGGATCGGGCGCTTGCGATGTCAAAACGGTAGCAGCAGCGTGCTGGGCTTCATGAAAGTCAAACAACTTTGCCAGCGTACGGGCACGAAATAATGGTGTATCACCACTCATAACCAAGGTCGTCCCTTGAGCTGTTTGCAATAATGGTTCCGCCCGAAGAACCGCATCCCCCGTTCCCAGTTGCTCAGTTTGAACTACATATTCAGTACGCTGCCCAAGCTCTGCTTCAACTGCGGTGGCCCCATAGCCTACGACGGTCACAATCTGCTGAATATCTAACTGGCTTACTTGCGTCAAAACATGATCCACCATGGTTTTCCCACAGATTTGATGCAAAACCTTGTAGCTTTTCGACTTCATCCGGGTTCCCTTCCCCGCTGCTAAAATAATCGTGTTTCTTTCACCCATCATTTTCTCCTAGTCATTCCTACTAAAAATTTGTTCGTCATAATTACCCTTCATAATCAACATTTCTCCGGCTGCATTAGTTTCCATCTTAACCAGCGAAGTATAATTACCAAAATCTTGATTATTACTATAGGCTCCTTCAGCGAAAAAAGTACTCCCGACTAAATTACAGTTAAATTCGGTGATTAATGAGGTCAAGCCATTAATTGTACCGCCACCATGAATAAAGTCATCGACAATCAAAACATTTCCGTCTTGTTGCAAGCTGCGTTTGGAAATCGTCATGCGCTTGATTTTTTTGCTAGACCCAGAAACATAATTAACACTGACAGTCGAACCTTCGGTAATGTTCGTATCATGACGTGCAATTACTAATGGAGCATTTAAATATGACGAAGCGGCCTGCGCAATCGGAATTCCCCGGGTTGCGACGGTCAAGATGGCATCGACCCGCTGGTTTAAATACTGAGTTGCAATCATTCTACCTAAGTAACGGAGCTTTTCTGGATCCCCTAGAATATCAGACATGTATACATATCCACCAGGAAGAGTTCGTTCACTATTGTTTAAGATCGTCACGATTTCATCCATAAACTGGTCGGCGTCTTCTTTTAAAATATAAGGGATATACTTTGCCCCACCAGCAGCCCCTGGAACCGTTTCTACTAAACCAATCCCCCGCCTTTGAAATGTTCGTTTTAGGATGGTTAAGTCTTCACTGATTGATGATTTTGCCGAGTCATAGCGTTTTGAAAAAAACGTCAGCGGAATCAAGCAGTGCGGTCGGTTCAACAAATAATCTGTCATGTCGACAAGTCGTTCACTACGCTTTACCTTCATCTTTTCACCTCATCATTTTCAATATATTCTGAGTTTAGCATAAATGTTCGGTTTTTGGGTTTTGTTTTAATTAATTTTAGTTAATTTCGTACTTTATTCCAAAAAAAAGGATTCGTTTCAACTTAACGAATCCTAAGCACTACCCGTCATCGTCTAATGTGCTCGATAACGACTATACCCTAATGCCCCAAAATAAATGATTGCCTCGATTGTTGCAATAAAAAAACTAACCGGGAGATTGGTCAGGTAGCCTAAGTAAAGCCCCACCCAAACTCCTAATAATCCAAATCCAATTGCTAAGAAGGCCATCCCACTAACTGAATGCACAAAATACTTGGCACTGGCAGCCGGCAGGGTTAACAAAATAAAAATCAATAACGAGCCAACGACCTGGGCAGCTACTGACACGCTCAAAGCCAACATCACTAAAAATGCAACTGATAACCAGCCTGTCGCTAACTGTTGTCCTTGTGCTCCAAGTGCGTCAAAAGAATCGAATTTTAGGTTCCGATAAATTAATAACATCCCAATCAAGACGATTCCGGCCATAATGATCATCTGATAAACATCGGTAATACTAATCCCAACGACACTTCCAAACAGAATATTAGTAGCATAGCTGGCGGACTTATTTGAAAGTGCTAAAAACAAGACCCCCAGGCCAATAAATAAACCTGAAACAGCACTAATGGAATCTTCACGGCGCGCTGCTTTAGTACTCATTCGTCCGACTAACACCGAACTAATGATGGTAAACAACAGCATTCCGTTTAGCGGGCTAATCCCAACAAACATGCCAAAAGCTGCCCCTGCAAAGCCAATTTCTGACAGCGTATGCGTTAAAAACGGCATGTTACGGGCAACGACAAATACGCCGACAAAGCCACAAACAATCGCAATCATGGTACTGGCAAGATACGCATTTCGCATGAACTCAAAACTAAACATGATGTTCGCCCCCCACGTAATCATTAACCTGTAACTGCTGAATTTCTCCGTATTCATATCCTTGCGGTTGCAATAACAAGTAATGATCCGAGTAAGCCCGAGCTAGTGGCAAATCATGGGTCACAAAAATCACTGTAACCTGCGTAGTTTGGTTTAATTTTCGAACCAATTTAAGGAGGGTTTCCTTGGCTATGGGATCTAAGCTAGCCGTTGATTCATCTAAAATCAGCAGATCTGGTTGCTTTGTCAAAGCTTGCGCTAGATACGCCCGCTGTTTTTCTCCTCCAGAAGCGCGCCCCATCGGCTCATTTTGGAGCTGTTCCAGGTCGGTTTCCTGTAACACTCGCTGTAACTGCTGATGTTCTTGATGACTAAGCCAAGGCCAATGAAACCCGCTAAAGTTTAAGGCAACAAAATTTCTGACCGACAATGGGTATTCGTCATCAAGGTTACGAAATTGCGGAACATATCCAATACGAAGATCTTTTCTACTGGGGAAAAACTGAACTTGTCCGTGGGTTGGTTGGAGCTGACCTAAAATAATTCGAATCAAGGTCGTTTTTCCAACCCCGTTCTCGCCAACAATACTTAAAAACTCACCACGATGCAGTTCAAAATCTAGATTATTAAGAACTTCCTTCTCACTAAAATCTTGGCGTAGTTGGTGACAAGCTAACATAATCTCGCTCATAACTGAGTTCCCCCTTTAACTTGCTTTTTCAAAAAAAAAAGGACCATCGTCCTTGCTTCATGGTCGTTTTTCAAATGTAACTTGAATGTCTTCTGTCAAAATCTTGGTATACGTAAATGAGGCGTGCGCCGGTTGTTCACTAGCACTTAAATCCACAATAAAAACAGCTGGGAACGCTTCAACCAGGACACCGACATACTCATTTGTACGTTTTCGCCCTGCTTGTTCGACAACTTTAATGTTGCTGCCCAAGTGACCCTTGATCCAGCTCTTAATGTCTACCAAACCCATTTCCATTTTTATCACCTCACGCTTCGCAGTATATCACGAAACGCCTGGTTTGTAAATTATATCGGTCTAGACAGATTTTAAATCAGCTGCCTGCACGGCGTTAGCTAGTTGTACAAACTGATTTACCGTCAACGCTTGTGGACGAAGCTTCGGATCAATTTTCAACTCAGTTAGGATTACTTGTAATCGTGCTTTAGTAGCTGCTTGTTTACCAAATAACCCGACCAAATTATTCCAGAGCGTTTTTCTTCGATGCGCAAAACAGCTTCGCACAAACCCCGTCAAACGATCCGGTTGGGTGGCAGTTACCTCAATTCCAGCTCGAGGAGTTAACTTTACAATTGCTGAATCAACCTTTGGCGCGGGTACAAATGATTTATGCGAAACGTGTAACGCCAACTCCGCCTCATATTGGTACTGGATGATTACGCTCAATGCCCCATAATCAGTTGTTTGCGGCTGAGCACAAACCCGCTCAGCGACCTCTAACTGCATCATAAAAACCATTGCCGCAAATGACACCGGACTCTGCATAACACTGGTAAGAATCGGTTTAGTAATGTAATACGGCAAGTTAGCAACGATTTTGATGGGATGATCACCATCGAAATGTTTTGCCAATAGCTCCGGTAGATTCGCTTGTAAAAAATCTTGATGCAAAATGGTGACATTCGAATAAGGCGCCAACGTTTCTGCTAGCACCGGCAAAAGCTCCTCATCCAATTCAAATGCCACCACTTGGTGGGCTCGTTGCGCCAACTGTTCTGTCAGCGCCCCGATGCCAGGACCAATTTCAACCACATCGTCCGTCTTGCTAACCGCCGCAATTTCTGGGATCGCATGCAAAACTGCTAGATCATTTAGAAAATTTTGTCCCAAGCCCTTTTTAGCACTTAAGTGATAGCGATTTAGAATTGCTCGTGTTCTAGTTTGACTACCAATTTCTGGATTATTAGTCATTCTGTTCTTCCTTATCAATTTCTGCCACCGCTGACCAAAAATCAGCCCGTTGAATTCCAAACATCCGTAATCGTCGTTCCAACTGCTTTCCGTTGACATACCCCAACTGCAAAAGTTCGCCCAAACGCAACCGTCGTTGCCGAGCCTGCTGAGTTCCGACCAGCCGAGCCTGAATTAGATCATGCCGACTAATCACCGTTTGATTTTGCTTGCTTTCTGTATAAACGGACGCCAATGCTGATCTAATAGCATCCAAACTCGCATGTTCAACGCCAACCGAACCGTGGCGCTGCGTTGGCAAGGCATCCTGTTTCTGGATAAAAGCCTGCTTCGCTTCTGGAACTTCACGTGCAATGATTCGGCGAATTTTTTCTCCTGAAAAATCAGGATCAGTAAATACAATCACTCCGCGGGTTTGCGCAAGCTGATCAATTAAAGCTAGGGTTTCATCCGAAATCGCCGATCCCCGGGTCTCAATAGTATCAGCATCCACTGCCCGTTGGATTTGCTTGGTATCTGACTTACCCTCCACTACAATAACTTCTTTAATTCGTTTCATGATCGCCTTCCAATCCAAAAACACGGCGGGCATTCGCATAAGTAGCCTGCGCAATCACATCTGGATCAACATCACGAAACCGAGCCACCGCTTCGAGGGTATACAAGGTATTGGCCGGCTCATTTTGTTGCCCACGTAGTGGTTCTGGTGCAAGATAAGGAGCATCCGTTTCGACCAGCAAGCGATTCAACGGCGTCTGCCGGGCTGCTTCGTGAATTTCCTTTGTTTTTTTAAAGCTAACTACGCCACTATAAGAAAGGTACAACCCTAAATCCAAAAATTTTTGCATCCAACCAACATCGCCGTTAAAACTATGCATAATGCCACAAAGATTCTCTACGTGAGCTTCCCGTAAAATACGATAGGTTGTCTCCACCGCATCACGATTGTGAATTGAGATCGGCAAATGATAGGCCTGTGCCAATTCAATTTGTTCCCGAAAAACTCGTTCTTGTAATTTTTTGCCCGTTGCTTGTTGGTGAAAATCCATGCCAATTTCTCCCAACGCCACCACTTGAGGCATTTGTAATTGCTGCTCTAACTTTGCTACCGTAGCTGAGGAGTACAAAGCGGCATCTTCTGGATGAAATCCTACAATGGCAACTAGTGCTGGGTATTGTTGCGCCAGTTCAATTGCTTGCCGATTCATTACCGGATTAGAGCCTACGATCGCCATGTTAACGACTCCAAGTTGGCGAGCATGCTCAATGGCAGCTGGTACTTGATCAGAAAAAGCTGGATCATTTAAATGCGTATGCGAATCAAACAGCTGCATGGGAATCCCTTCTAAAAAAATATCATTATGCTAACTGACTTCCGTTTGGTAAATCACCGTTTAAAGTTACTAGTTCTACTTCACCATTATCTTTTTCAATTGACAATAACATGCCCTGGCTAACTTCTCCACGTAACTTAATTGGTTTTAAATTAGCCACAATTAGGACTTTTTTTCCTACTAGTTTTTCGAAGTCTGGATACCACTTAGCAATTCCAGAAACAATCTGACGCGGAGCTTGATCGCCGGCATCCAAACTAAATTTTAATAATTTATCCGCCTTGGCTACCCGACTAACCTTCTGAATTTCTGCCACCCGCAATTCTAATTTATCGAATTGCTTGATCTCAACTAGTGATTTAGCATCAACGCTCTGTTCAATTCGTTGTTTCATCGCGCTTCGTCCCTTACTTTTTTCAGCGGTAGTCATTTTACCTTTAATCTTATCAATTTCTACCTGCCGCTCTAACCGAGGAAAAATTGGCTTTCCTTTAGTAACAACTGTCGAATTTTCGGGTAAATCAGCTAAGGTTGCCTTTGCCAGTGAAAAATGATCATCGTTTGCTAATCCAAGTTGGGTATAGATTGCAGCGGCGGCCGTTGGCATAGCGGGACTAATTAGGATTGCAATCAGTCGTAAACTAGCAGCCAAATGTGCCATCACCGCTGCCAGTTTTTCTTGATCTGCTGCAGTCTTTGCCAACTTCCAAGGCTCCGTCTGATCAATGTATTTATTGGTCTGTCCCACCAATTTCCACACTTCACCAAGTGCTTCTGATAAATGAGCTTGGTCCATCAAAGTCCGATATTGCTTGGTAACTGCGACGGCGGTTACCTGTAATTCCTGCTCAGGAGCGGAATCCAAATCGTGATAGCTTGGGACAATTCCATTTTCATATTTATTAATCATTGCGACCGTTCGATTCAACAAATTCCCTAAATCATTCGCCAAATCATAGTTCAACCGATCAACAAAATCTTCGGGGGTAAAGAGTCCATCACTCCCAAAAGGAACAACCTTCAATAAAAAGTAGCGGGTCGCATCTAATCCGTAATTTTCAATTAAATCCTCTGGATAAACAGCATTCCCCTTAGATTTAGACATTTTACCGTCTTTCATGGTAATCCAACCGTGCGCATAGATTTCATGGGGTAAGGGAAGTCCCAAGGCATGCAAAATAATGGGCCAGTAAATACAGTGGAAACGAACAATTTCCTTCCCAATCAATTGTAAATTAGCCGGCCAATATTTCTTCATTAAATGGTCATCATCGCTGTCATAACCTAATGCTGTAATGTAATTACTAAGAGCATCAATCCAGACATAAATCACGTGTTTAGGATCAGATGTGACAGGAATCCCCCAAGCAAAAGTGGTTCGTGAAACTGCTAAATCCTCTAATCCCGGTTTCAAAAAATTATTAATCATTTCTTTCATCCGCGATTCGGGTTGAATGAAATCCGGGTGTGCTTGGTAGTAATCGAGCAACCATTTCGCATACTTACTCATTTTGAAGAAATAAGAAGACTCATTAACTAACTGTACTTCGTTTCCTGTTGGTGCAAGCCCGCCAACGACTTGCCCTTTCTCATCACGGTAAACCTCACTTAATTGTGATTCGGTGAAGTATTCTTCGTCAGAAACCGAATACCAGCCCGTATATTGACCTAGATAAATATCTCCCTGGTCAAGTAGCTGTTGAAAAATCTTTTGAACGGCCTTGGTATGCCGTGGTTCAGTCGTTCGAATGAAATCATCATTCGTAATATCAAGCGCTTGCCAGAGATCTTTAATCTGTGTCGCCATTTGATCAACATATTGCTGCGGTTGAATGCCAAGTTTGTCAGCTTTTTGCTCAATTTTTAAGCCGTGTTCATCCGTTCCCGTTAAGTAATAAACATCATAACCAGCTTGGCGCCGGTATCGAGCAATGGCGTCAGCAGCCACCGTCGTATAAGAATTTCCAATGTGAAGCCGTCCTGAAGGGTAATAAATTGGCGTTGTGATGTAGTAGGTTGGTTTTCCCTGTGCCATGCCGCTGCTCCTTTTTAATTTGTTTTGAGTAGTTTGATAAAATCAGTTTTTGCATCCACTTTTCATGGATATGTTACTTATTTTACCAAATTTACAGCTAATAATTTGATTATTCATGAGCTATCTTCGTCGAATGATTAGCACTTCGATTTCAAAACCAGTTAGGTCCTGAAAACTTTACTAGTCAATCAGTAGATTTTTTTATTGATGAATCTAAATTTTGTAACCACTCCACGGTATCTTCAATTCCTAACCTTAGACCCCACGAACGACGCACCTAAAATAAGTTTAGTTGCTCTAACGAACCACCATTTGGCTCTTGATGAAGCTTTCGTTTTAATTCCAATGCATTCGGCGCCGCATCCTTGCCAGCATTATTATTAAAAATCACTACCGCTTGACGTGCCTGCTGTTCCAAGCGTTGCACTAGCGTGGTTAATTGAGCAAGTTCGGCCGGCTGATACCGATATCGATACCGTTCCCTGGTCCCCGCAGCCCACGCCACTTCGTTACGCCCGTGAAGCCTGACGAAGGCTAATTTCGGATTAGTGACAATCGGCACCAACGGCACCCCATTATTGTGAGCATGGGGTTCATCCACCACCACGTTGCTGTAGTTCAACCCTGCCAAAAATGAAAGCGTATCGTGAGTTAGTTCCGAGTTTGCAAACCAGGAAGCGTGTCGAAATTCCACGGCAATTGGCCACTGTGGCAATCGTTTTCTGATGGCTTGCAAATATTGAACATTCGTTACGTTGCAGGTAAATGAAGGCGGAAATTGAAACAATAAGCTTTGTAGCTGATTAGCTGCTACTAGTGGAGAAACTGCTTGTTCCAATTCCGTAAACAATTTCGCTAGTGCCGCCCCTTCCAGTTGCGGAGCATGCGGCAGGGGCGTTTTTGTCATAGCGTAGTTCGCCTTTACAATAAATTGAAAATCTGCTGACACCTGTGTTTGCCACTTGGTGACCCATGATTGCGGCGGGATGCGGTAAAAAGAACTATCGATTTCTACCAAGGAAAAATCACGTGCGTATTCAGAAAGCGTAATTTTTTGCTTCTTCCCACTGCTTAAAAATGGATGGTCAGTCCAGGTGGTCAATCCCACTTTAATCATGGTCATCAACCGCTAATTCAGCAAAGAACTGCTCGGCTGCCATGGTGATCATGGTAACTGGAAAATCAAACTGGAGGGTCTCCTGATTGATTGCGACAACCGGGGCAGTTGGATTACGGTAGTCTAATAACCCGGAGAAAGGATAAACCCGCATCGAAGTCCCCACAATCACAACTAGATCGGCTTGGCGAACGGCGGTCAAACTGGTTTGTAGGGTGGTCGGTGCAATGCCTTCACCATATAAAACAATATCTGGACGTAAAATCCCACCGCATTGCTGGTGATACATCGAATGCGCATAAGCAGCATAGCTCACTGTTTGTTGACATTTTTGACAATAAATGTGGTACAAATTACCGTGAAACTCCGCTAAATTGGTCGCTGCAGCTTGTTGGTACAAACCATCTACGTTTTGGGTCACAATTGCTGCTCGTCCCGTTCGCGTCAGGGCCGCTTGTTTTTCATGAATCACATTTGGTCGTGCCTTTGGAAAATACATGTTCTTCATGACAAAATCATAAAAAACGGCGGGCTCTGTTTGCAAGCAGGTCTGACTCAAATAGTATTCGGCGGGGTGCTGTGCTGCTCCTCGATCATACAAACCACCCTTCGAGCGATAATCTGGGATCCCCGAAGGTGTCGAAATTCCCGCACCAGTTAAAAAAACCAGGTGGTTGGCTTGTTCAAATTTACTTTGTAATTCACTAGGTATCATATTTTTCTCCTATGATCGGAGCAGGTACGGAAGTTTGAGTTCGTTAAACAACTCGCTAACCGTCTTTTCATAGTTTTCTTGAATAAACTGCCGTCCAGCAGACGGTGTGCTTGGTCCTGCCAACACCAGTGAATTTTGATCATCTGCCAGGGCAAACCCAACAACCGCCCGAGTGCCGCTCTCCTTGTCTTTCAATTCGGAATGATATAGCTTAAAAACTTGTTTAACTTGCAGTTGTAGCTGCCGTTTTGAAAAAACGGAAGTAATCATTGCAAAATCAGTTAAGTGAAGCTCCGCCAGCTTCCAGGTACGCATTTGGTCGTCAAAAGCTTTAAATAATTTAACTGCATTGCGACGGACTTGAAATGGTTCATCAGTTGGTTTCGCTGTGATTTTTTGATAAAGGTGCTGAGCTGCCGCCGTTGCCATCGGAAAATTTTGTTCAAAAACCGACCGATAGTCTCCTAACGTTGGCCCCAACAAGACTAATGCATCAATAATTACCACCAATCGTTTTATCATTTCGTTATCCAGCTTGCCAATTTCTGGGGTGATTAATTGACGAACTCCACGGACATAGGCAGCTTCAATCTCAGGAGTGATCAACCCGTGCCGCCGTTGTTCTGGATAAACTACCAAGTGTAAAATTATATCAAACAATTCCGTCCCAAAATACTGTAGTTGATTGTCTAACTGATGGTCATCCGTGGTTAGCGGAAAATAGATTTTGGGAAACCCACGTAAGGTCATTAAAAGATGTAATATTTCATGGGTAACCACAAAATCAGGTGCGGTTAGATCACTAACTTGCACCAAGAGTTGTTGTCCATTTTGAATTACCTGAGCTTGGTCGTGTCGCACCGTCCCAGACTTGAATGTCCCAATAAATTGAACCTGTACATCGCCTTGAAAATAATGAGCCACCTGGTTTAAGAGATTTTGGCTGGTCGAGTTCAATTGTAATTCATCTGCCAAATTTACTGTGCTCCTTTCTGACGTACTTGATTAAGAAGCGCCTGAGCCGTTGCAAGGTTTTGTTCCGCCGCAGGATACCGTTGTAATTGTTGAAGCACCGGTTGGATTTCTTCAGGAGTTGCTCCCGCAGTCAAAACCAGTGACTTCAATTGCAGTTGCATATGCCCCTTTTGGATTCCATCTGTGACTAAGGCCTTTAAGGCAGCTAAGTTCTGCGCTAAGCCGATTCCAGCTAATAAATTCATCATTTCTAGGGCGGAATCAAGCTGTAAAATATGATAATTAACTTTACTAATTGGTAATACGTGGGTTGCTCCACCAACGATTCCGGTTGGAATTGGTAACTTGATCATCCCAGAAAGTCCAGTTGGGGTTACCTCCCATTTGCTAAGTCCTTGGTAACTACCTTTGCGGGCTGCATAGGAATGCGCACTACTTTCGACGGCTCGCCAATCATTACCGGTCGCGACCACCACCGCATCAATCCCGTTCATAATTCCTTTATTGTGAGTAGCAGCTCGTTTAGGATAGATTTTAGCAATGTGTGCAGCCTCTTCAATCCGAGCAGCTACCTCTTCTCCAGAAAGAGCGCCCCGTTGGAGGGCGGAAAAAGGTACCATGCCAGTTGCCATCACAATGTTGTGGTCCCCAAAGTTAGATAAAATACTCATGATGACCCGGTGATCCAATTCCGTTTCTACCAAAGCAGCAATTGCTTCTAACATCGAATTAACCAAGTTAGCTCCCATGGCATTGCCGACGTCAACAAATAACTCGAACGAAGCATGCGTTTCGTCGATGGGGTTGAACTTCAAATCCCGAACGCCCCCATATTTTTTGATCGAAGGATGTGCGTCCACTGCCGTCTGTAACAATAATTGACGGTGTTCGTCGAACCAATTTTGTAACACCAATAAATTATCGGCCTTAATCAATACTTCTCCGGTCAAGACGTGACTTTCGGCAGTTGCGGTAATTCCACCACCGCGCCGTAACATTCCAGCCCCATTACTAGCAGCTGCGATCACGGACGGCTCTTCCGTCACCATCGGAACCAAATAGTGTTTTTGATTAACAACCACATTTGGAACGATTCCTTCTGGTAGCCCATAACTAGTCAAATAATTTTCGATCAGGTGTGCTTCCGTCGGTTGATAATTTGCTTGCAACACCTGCTGTTCGTTCGCACTCAGGTCTGTTGCTGCCACGAGCATTCGGAACCGTTCTTCGTACGATTTACGATGAAATCCGTGTAATTCAGTCATGGCTCACTCCCCTTTGTAACCGCTGGCGGAGGTGTTCATTAATCACACCCTCTCGCACACCTCCATCTGAGAAAATCACTCGTTTTGAATCAATAAAATCCATGATAGCCGTCAGATTAACTAATCCGCCAACAATCACATCTGCGCGATCGTTTTCCAAACCCGGAATCTTTTTACGCTCCTTATAGTTAGCACTGAGCAGCATTAACATGGTTTTACCAACCTGTTTTCTCGTCAACTGATAATCCTGAATGAGATCTATCGGAGTCAAAGCTTGTTGGCGTCGATTAATACGAGCGAGCGTCCGAGCAGCACCACCAATTAACACAACGGGGTAATGAACTGGACGTCCCAACCAGCCAATTTTACTAAAAATTTCGATAATGTGTTGCTGTGCAGCCAGCCAATCAGCCCCAGAAACCTGATCTTTTAAATGAAATTGTTCGGTGATTTTAACTGCTCCAGTAGGAATACTGGTATAGTTAATGGCTTCCCGCTTGCGCACATGCACAATTTCGACACTAGCACCGCCAATGTCCATCAGAACAAAGTCATGTACTTTAACTCGGTCAGCTACCCCTTCATAGTCAAAATAAGCTTCTTCTGCCCCCGTCAGCACTCGAATCTTTATCCCGGTTTGGTCGCGAACTAATTTGAGAAAATCATCCTGATTTTGCGCCTGACGAACCGCTGCCGTTGCAATCGCCGTAACCGTTAAATTTGGCAGCTTACTATAAAAGGCTTGAAATTGATGTAGTGCCTTAATGGTACGCTGGATGGCACCCGATTGGAGCCGGTTTTTCCGTCCCATTCCCTGCGATAGACGAGCCGGGCTCTTCATCCGTTTCACTTCCTGATAATTGCCCTCTTGATCAATTTCGTAAATCGCCATTCGCACCGAATTAGAGCCAATGTCGATAATGACAAAGTTCTCCATCACATCCTCCTAGCGCCGACCTGCGGATTGAAAATAATTAATTCCCATCGCATCCCGAACTTGCTGGAGCGTGGCTTCGGCTGTCTCATTGGAGGCGGCACTCCCGGTCTCTAGAATCTTGCTAACCTGTTCCAAGTCAGCAGCAAAGACCGCCCTACGTTCTCGAATGGGAGCCAGTTTTGCTTGTAAAACCTCGTTAAGATACCGTTTGATTTTCACATCACCTAATCCACCATGCTGATACTGGGCTTTTAATTCCGCAACATACGAAGAATCATCAGCAAAAATATCCAGGTAAGTAAAAACCGTGTTACCAGCCACTTGTCCTGGATCCTGTACGTGGATATGGTTTGGATCCGTGTACATCGACATAACCTTTTTTTGAATCGTATCCTCATCATCGGCTAAATAAATGGCATTATTTAAGGATTTACTCATCTTGGCATTGCCATCGAGTCCAGGAATACGTCCCTGCCCCTGTGGAGGGAAATATCCGGTAGGCTCCACCAACACCTTACTATCATAGATATGATTAAAACTACGAACGAGCTCGCGGGTTTGTTCTATCATCGGCTCTTGATCATCACCAACTGGAATCACTGCGGCTTTGAAAGCAGTGATATCGGCAGCCTGACTCACAGGATAAGTCAAAAATCCGGCAGGTACACTTTCATTAAAGCGCTTTTGCTGAATTTCATGCTTTACCGTGGGATTTCTTTCCAACCGAGCTACCGTTACTAAATTCATATAAATCATTGTTAGCTCATTTAAAGCAGGAATTTGCGACTGCACAAAGATGGTTGACTTTGCTGGATCAATCCCAACTGCCAAATAATCCAAGGCCACTTGAAATAAGCTATTGCGGATTTTTTCCGGATCCCGCGCATTGTCCGTTAGAGCCTGCATGTCAGCAATCATAACGTACGGTTGATATTTACCTTCATTTTGTAACCTCACTCGATTGGCAAGTGAACCAACATAGTGCCCAATATGCATTCTACCTGTGGGGCGATCGCCTGATAACATCACTGGTTTCTTTTCCATTTTAAAAATTTCTCCTTTGCTAACAAAACAGGCGCCCATGATTAAATAATCAATAGGACGCCTGCACGTGGTACCACCTAAATTGCACTTTAATGCCACTCTAACGGTAAGGTCGTTAGCCATTCCAATTCACTTCGTCGCATCGATTTCACCAAATTCGATTTCTCTGTTTGTTGACGTCGCTACTATTATGTTTTAATTTTAGTTGGTTTCAATTCATTTGTCAAAACTAGCCTCCCTTGTTTGCGCCGTTCAAGTTGTTTTTCGGTATAATAAATACAAGGATTTTCTTAGCTTTCTACCATTTTTTATTCCACTGTTTAGAAAGGGTGTTTCCATCCCTATGCTTAGTAACGCCAAAAAAGAAGAACAGCAAGAACAACACCGCATTACTACCATTTCAAAATTATTAAAAGCTAAAATTAAAACCGTCAAATTACAGGTCAAAGCGGCAGCCACGGAGTTGCAACGAGTTCAAAAAAACTATGGGATCAATACCTCTGTCAACTATCTAGAAGCAGATGATAGAATTGAGACCAAGGCTGATTTACAGCAACAACGCAGTTTAGTTAACAAGGTCGTTGAAGATGAAAAAATTGTAAAAAATCAACTTCAAACCTATCAGCTTCTAGAAAAATCACCCTACTTTGGACGTATTGATATCAAAAATAGTCCCACTAGCCCCCCCGAATCCCTTTATATCGGAACGGCTTCGTTGATTGATGATCAAGGTCAATTTTTGATTCATGACTGGCGCGCTCCCATCGCTAGCGTTTACTACAACGGAACCTTAGGCACCGTTACTTATCAAACGCCTGCCGGAGACCAAACCGTCGAATTAATTAAAAAACGCCAATTTAAGATACGAAATGGGCGTTTGCTCAATATGTTTGATACCAACGAAACCGTTGGTGATGAACTATTACAAACCGAATTAGGTGCTCAGAGCTCCGAGAATTTACGCAACATCGTAGCTACGATTCAAAGGGAACAAAACGCAATTATCCGCGATACTAAAAGCGATCTTCTCGTTGTCCAGGGCGTCGCCGGATCCGGTAAAACATCAGCCTTATTACAAAGAATCGCTTTTTTACTGTATCATAGTCGCACGACCCTTGCGGCCAACCAAATCCTATTATTTTCCCCTAACCGGCTCTTTTCAAACTACATCAGCGAAGTACTACCCAGTCTTGGTGAAAAAAACATGCGTCAGGTAACCATTGCAGAATTCTTTCAGCGAAGATTAAATGGCTTTAAAGTTCAAACCATCTTCAATCGTTTTGAAACCGCCGAACATCCAACTGCAATTACTACTTTCAAGGGAAGTCGCGAATTCATTACAGCGATTGAAACTTATCTGCAGCGCTGTTCGTCTAAAAGCCTGGTGTTTTTAGACATTTATTTTCATGGGGAAGTTTACTTTACTCGTAGCACTATTACGAAAATCTATGCTGCGCTTCCAATCAACCTTCCTTTTCGTGAAAAAATCGTAGCCACGAAGAATCATCTTATCAAAAAGCTGCAACGGCGCAGTCGCCAAGATGCACATAGTAGTTGGGCTGAAGAAATCTTAAATACGCTTTCTGATGAAGATTATCATGAACTTTTAGCCGAAACGGAGCATGAGGAATTTGACTCATTTGCAGCCGAACAAGAATACCTTCTTTTAAGAATTGCTAGAAGAGAACTTCGAATCGTCTACGATGCGATTTACAACAACCGTTTTTGGGACGCAGCTTCGCAATATATCGATTTTCTTCATCACGTCACCATTCCAAATAATGTGACCCGGCTTGATTGGGATAAAACCATTCATGACTTTCAGGAACGACTTGAATTTCATCAAATCCATCTTGAAGACGCTGCTCCCTTGCTATACTTGCGGGATCGTTTTTTAGGGAGCCATCGCAATCAAAGCATTAAATACTTATTTATTGATGAAGTACAGGACTACGCAATAGCTGAACTAATGTATCTCAAAATGATTTTTCAACATGCGAAGTTTAACTTGATTGGAGACAGCGAGCAGGCTTTGTTTAAAGACGTTGAACCAGCAAAGCAATTATTACAAGAATTAAAGCAAGCATTGCCGGTTAAACATGAGCGGCTCATTGAGTTGCGAAGAGCGTACCGTTCTACTTCCCCCATTACTAAATTTGCTAGTTCGCTTTTGCCGGATGGAGACCAGATTAAACCATTCAACCGCTCAGGAACGTTACCAGAAATATACATTGAACCCAGTTATAATGATCTAGAAAAGCGGCTAATAAAAGTTGTAAGCGCTGATTTAAATCAATCCGATTCGGTAGCTGTTATTACCAAGAATCAAGAACAAGCTGCCACCGTTTGGCAAACATTACGTAGCCACTTTGATGCCCACTTGATTTCTGATGACCAACGCTCATTGGCTCACGATGTCATCGTGCTTCCGATTTATCTTGCTAAGGGCTTGGAATTTGATGCTGTTATTGGTTGGGATCTTTCCAAGAAAAATTATCCAGACCACCACTCATTAGGGATAGTGTACACCATGGCAACCCGAGCCATGCATACACTCACTTTGCTGACCCGTGCTCCGATTACCCCGGTCATTAATTTACAAACTAGCACTGGTTCATTTGTCAAAATTTTTAACAAACACAAAAAGAACTGATTAAGCAGTTCTTTTTGTGTTAATGTCTTTGTCGCAATAATTCAACAATTTCTTGTAAGTATTTATCCGTGGTACTAGGAGCAGGCGTTTTCTTTGCCGGCTCAAGTCGCAATTTAGTTAACAACTTAACTAATAGAAAGACCACAAAAGCAATAATAAAGAAATTTAGTAAAGAATTGAGAAAAGCTCCATATCTAAACGTCGTATCGCCTACATGGAAAACTAATGTTGATAGATCAACTTTCCCTAAGAAAATTCCGATGAACGGGTTTAACAAGTTTTTCACCAATGAAGTTACAATATTGGTAAACGCCGCTCCAACAATGACCCCAACTGCCATATCAATTACATTGCCTCTTGAAATGAATGCTTTAAATTCTTTAAACATTGATTAGCCTCGTCTCCTGTTAATGTGTTTTTTAGCTACTACAATAACTCCATTATAACGAACTACACCCCTTCGAAAACATAGATTTACCAATAGCTCCAAATTATTATTTTTCAATTTATATGTACTTGTCCACTTGCTTTTTTACCTAAATCACATTCAATCGACGTGATTACTTAACGAAACGTGGTATTCAATTGCAGTTTGAGCCGCTTCTGGGGATTCTTAATATTGATATAACAGCATTCGTAGGGCAATGGTACACAATTATTTATTTAAAAACTCCTTTCGACTATTAAGTAAATTTTGAAATTCTTCTAAATCATCTAAAGTTGCGCTATTTTTTAAAAAGTTCCTTGCTGTCGAACGTTTGTTAATGTATCGTTTACGTTCCTTGTTTAGCTTGTGAATCTGAGTAAACCATTGATTCTCCTATTTAATTTTATTGGTTATTAAAACAATTATTAATGTAAAAATTGAAGAAACTAAACGAATTAAATCATTACCATATAACCATCCAATAATAATTATAAGTATTTCTAGTGCATATAAAACCAACGATTTTTCACAATTTTTTATTTTTTCCATAAAAAAAAGAACCCATCTAAATAAACAGATGAGCTCATTCACACAACATCGTCCATAAAATACTTATAACTCTCAAATTTATTTATATTTATTGCGTACATATCAAGAATATTCCCATCCCTATAAAAATAATAGGTATGAAGATTGCTAAAATTGTAAACCACTTACTGAATGTATAAATATTATCAGCTTTTATAAGTTTATTTATTCCAACAAATAGAGTTACTGCTACACCATAAATAAGCAAAAAAGATATTCCAGAACATACCAATAAAAATCCAATATGTGGAGTTTTATCATTTAACCCGCTAAACATACCACTTATTGATGTAATTCCACCAAATGCTGCAAAAGATATAGCTGTAAAAACACCTAAAACAGTAATTAAATCAGTATAAATACTATCTTTTATCTTAGATATTTTCTTTGAATTCTTTTTTATCTTTTCAAGCTCTTTTTCTGCTTTGCTGGTTTTTTTAACAATAAATTCATTTTGAATTTTTGACAATTCTAGATGCCTAATAGTTGAATAAATTAAATTATCTGTATTTCTATTACGTACCAAATCTAAAGATTCCTTAGCAGAACTAATTAGTCTAGATAAATCGTTCTCTTCACAATAAAATACTTTTTTAGATATCATTTCATAAGGAACATGGATATTTCTTTCATTCATAGTTTCTAAGATATTACTAAATTCTTTAACTTGTTTTTCATTGAGTGGTTCACCATAAAATAATAAATCACAAAACCTTTTTTTAATATCATTGTTATTCATGGATAATTATTTCTCCCAAAATCTATTTTTAGGATTCTCAAAGTACTTAAGTGTTAAATCATTATCGTAATTATAATTAAGCTTATCTTTCCATTGTGGCTCTTCATGTGTTTTTTCCACTAAAAAAAATGGATTTTCATCAATAAATGAATCTATATTGTCATTAATGAATCTTTTATCTTCTTCGTTGAGTTCAAAAAAATCATTATCATAAGGTTCATCCTTGTATTCTCCATTTATCAGTTCTCGATTTTTTATATGTCGTTTAGGTTTCTTAATCTCCTGAGATCCATTAGATGAATATTCGCTATAGACTTCATGAATTACCGGACCATAATCCCATTTTTCAAAATTATCATCATCAATTAAAGGATTTTTATATTCTAATAAATGAATTACATTCAAAAAATACATAATTTTTTGCAACTTCAAATTCGATACAGGCTTTTGTTTTGACATAGCAGTAGTTATAACATAATCAGAAACACCTAAAGATTTAGCCATAATAATCATCTCCTAAACAGAGTATATCAATTGTAATACGTTTTTAATAGAGTCAAATTTCAATGAATGTATACAAATTATTCAATAAATACGTTCCATTTTTTTAAAAATCGTAAACTTTTTACCCTGTCTTAATCAAACACGGTTTCATATCACTATTTATAGATCGGTTAAGTTGAAAAATTGATTCATTAATTGACTTAATTAATTTAACTTGACTTATATCACTATCTGTAAGCTTGGTTTTAATTCGGCGAGTTAATTTATGAACCTGCTTTTGAGTTATTTATTATACCAATTTAGATTCTTCTCTTGTGATTTACTGATTAATTATCAACCGTTTATAGTAATTAATTTAAAATGAGTGGGATGAATTTAATGAAGATCGTTGACCGAATAAAGCAAACAGCTAATTCTCAATGCATATAAAATTTACAAACCTTTGCCTAAAAAGCAGAAATTGGCATAAATAACATTTAATCATGGAATAGAAAAACTCCTAGTATTTAGAAGCTTGTCGAAAGTTTCTAAATACTAGGGATATCTACAGATTATTTATGGTATGGTAATAAAAAGTCCAAAAATGTAATTTCGTATGATTCATCAGCCATGATAGAAGTACTCATCGTTTGTGAAATAGCATGCTGTGAACGACAGCAATGGCTATGCAACATTTAAACTCCCCCCCAAAAACGAATATGGAAAATTCTATCATATAATATTAATATATACGATTGTTATAATTTTATTTTTAATTGTAATGTTTCTAGCTAGTCCTAAAAAATCTAATCGAAAAAAAGACATTGGTTACTCTGTAAAAGTAACTAATATTACATGTTCAAAAGATGGTTGGAAATTTTCTGGAAGAACAAAAGCTACTGATGGTAACTTGATTGCTAATATTTCAAGCAATGATGATCCAACTAATCTGATATTAGATTTCCAAGATTCTACAAAGTCTATAAAAATTTAATTACAATAATTTTTCTAATATATCTATTTCTTATGAAATTGAATTATTTGATCAATACGGAAATTCGTGCATGTTACATGTTGCTAATTTTGATTTAAGAAAACAAGTCCTAGACAATTTAAATATATTAATAAAAATGACCTTAAATCAATTCCATTTGGAAACTACACAGTATTTAAATTAAAAAATTAAATAAGAGGGAGTTTAATGAATAATAATAATAATAATATATTACCAACAGATTCAATAAATAAACTATTTGGTCCTTCTTGTGAAGCAGTTGGGCAAGCGGTCGGTGCCATCTTCAATTTTACTTTTAGCAGATTAATCAAATATAATATTATCAAAAAATCTGAATTAGATGATTTGGCTAATGGTGTTGCTGAAAATGCACATAAAATACCTGAAAATAATTTAGATGATTCAAAGATTGAACAAATTTTAAATATAATTGAAAAATCTAAATATTCAATTTCTAATGCTGAATTGCGAGAATTATATAAAAATATTATTGTTAATTCTTTAGACAATAGAAAAAACAGAAAGATTACTAATTATTTTGCAACAATAATTAGTAATCTTTCTCCAGAATCCGTAATTTTTTTGAATGGAATGGTAAAAATAGGCGCAGGTTCTTTGCCAATAATAAAAGCAAACGCGCTTAAAGAACCATCTGATATTAAAAATCAGTTTAATCCGGCTTATAAACAAGTAACTTTTGGTGATACAGGAATTTTTAATAAAGCAGAAAAAGATGGAAAAGTATTTTTCAAGTTGAAAAAACGTTTAGAAATTTCAGAACATTTGAAAATATTAGAGTCCCTTGGAATTGTTGAAATACTTTATGATAGACAAATAAAACATCCAAGTTGGGGGCAATGCATATGAAGATTTGTCTAATCAATTAAAGGAGACAGAGACTCTTAAAAAATACAAAAAAAATAATTTAGAAATTAAATATGGAGTAATTTCCTTAACCGCTTTGGGCATATCATTTATGGAAGTTGTTTCTTACTGATTTTTTAAGTTATACTTTTTATCAAAACTGTTTTCTGTTTCTGATATAAATTTAGTCATAAATTCTGAATTAATTTTAACTGGAAAAATAGTAATTAACCTATTAACAACTATTGTAATTAGCATGGCAGACATTATCAAAAAGTATAGTAAATATCAGGAGCCTAAAACTGAATCATCAAAACGAA
>NZ_AYZI01000011.1 GCF_001436645.1 Fructilactobacillus florum DSM 22689 = JCM 16035
ATTGTAATTTTGCAATCGAACCGACATATTTCGAAATTTAACTTCAGACACGCTCTTCAAATCCTTTCATAGCAAGCTTGTAATGAAAAAATTTGTAATAAAACTCTGATAAATTAGTCTGCAAATAGCTTAATTATCTGAGGTTGCATCTTTTTTTGCTACTTTCCCTATAACAATCAAAAATCCGAGTGGCAAAATGCCGCTCGGATTTTTATTGAGTAACTCCAAATTTATTTAATAGCTCGTTTTAATCCAACTCCAGTAAAGCCACTTAGAATTGAAAAGAACGGACAAAGCAAACTAAAGAACACAAATGGCAGATAATGAAGGGTGGGAACATTGAGCGTGTTAGCTACAAACACTCCCGCCACTCCCCAAGGAACTAAATAGTTAATAACCGCGCCCCCGTCTTCAAGGGCTCGTCCTAACGCTTCTGGGGCTAAGTCTGCCTTGCTATAAGATTGCTTAAACGCCGTCCCTGGTAAAATAATTGAAAGGTATTGTTCACCAATAAAGATATTCACGCCAATCGCTGACAAAACCGTACTTAAAATCAACATTCCGGTTGAGTTAACCTTTTTAGAAAAGCGATCCATCACCGTACTAATAATCCCAAGATTGATTAAGAGCCCGCCCAATGCTAGGGCAATAATAATCAAGGTCATCGTACTAGTCATCGAGATAATCCCACCCCGATTTAAAATCTGATCGACTTCCGAACTCCCTGTTTTAATTTTGAATCCATTTTGAATAACATCTGCAATTTGCGCTAGTGAGTAATGATTTCGTGGTGTAATTAATGTTAAGCCAATCGTCAACACAATGTTCAAAAAAAGCGTTGGGATCGTTGGGATCTTAGCCCATGCGCACACTAACAATAATAACACGGGTAAGAGTAGCCAGCCTGAAATTGTAAAATGCTTCATTAAAATATCAGCCGTTTGCGTAATTTTACTGAGACTAGCTCCCGCATGTCCAAAACTAAGCCCAGCAAATAATACCAATGAGATTAAAAAGGCCGGTACTGTTGACCACAACATATTTTTAATGTGGGCATAAAGATCGTCCCCTGCAATGGCCGAGGCTAGATTGGTCGTCGCAGATAAAGGCGACATCTTATCGCTAAAAACTGCTCCAGAAACAACTGCCCCCGCAATTAGCGCCGGATCAATTCCCATCGTAACTCCAATCCCCATGGAAGCCAGCCCTACTGTTGAAATGATCGTAAACGCACTACCAATAAAACAACCAACGAATGCGCACATCAAAAAAACAGACGGTAAAAACCAGCGGACACTAAGAATTTTAAAGCCCAGGACCATTAAAGTCGGGATCACCCCTGCCATAATCCAAACCCCAATCAGGCTTCCAATTAATAAGAAGATAAAAAGCGGGATAATCCCATTTTTGATCCCAACAACAAAACTTTGGTTGATAGTTTCCCAGCTAAATCCTCGGATTTTAGCCCAGCAAATTAATAAAAAAACTACCGTTAAGATTGGAACAACTGGGCTTAGCTGCAACCCAATAATTCCAAGACCCATGATGATTAACATGCCAAACAAAATTAGCACCGCTTCTAGCAGGGTCGGTTGGAGTTGTGTTCCTTCTTTCGACATCAAATTTCTCCTAGCAGCTGAATTCAGCCAATTTTCGATTCAAGTAATGTGCTAATTGTTCAACTGAGTATACCCCAGTCACTTTTTCCGTCCCTTTGCCCTCCCGAAAGAGGACATAACTTGGTAGCCCCATTACCTGATAACGACGGGCTAATTCTTGCTGCTGATCAACATTTACCTTTGCAAACTTCACGCGTCCCTTAAACTGTAGTTCTAATTCATGCAAAACGGGTTCCATCCTGCGACATGGTCCACACCACGGCGCCCAAAAATCAACCAGAGTCAGCGCCCCTTGGACATTTGTTTTAAAATTATCTTGCTTAAGTTCGACGGCCACGTCGTTCGCCTCGTTTTCTTAAAAAATGAATTACAATGGTAACAATAATTGCTAAAATCACAAAAATTCCGAACCAAGTAGCGGGAATCTCAATCGCAATAACGGGAATTGAAAGGAACAATTTAATTCCGATTACCAGCACTAGCACATAAGCCATGGTTTTTAACTCGGGAATCCGCTTCATTAGTTTCATCACAAATTCAGCAATTCCACGCATTGCAATAATTCCAATCATCCCACCAATTAGAACGACAACTGGATTAGAGGAAACTGCTAACGAAGCTAACACGGAGTCAATCGAAAATAGAATATCCATAAATTCAATCTGTGCGACCACCCACCAAAAATATTTTCGGCTGTGAGGATTAAAAGCCGGCTTAATTTGATGCCGTTGCTGACTGCTATTATTTTTCGGGATAAAATAGCGTAGTGCCAGATAAATCAAATACATTGAACCAACTACTTTAATTTCCCAAAAATTGATCAGATAGACGCCGGCTCCAATTACTAGAAACCGAAAAAGATACGCCCCCCAAAGACCGTAAAACAATGATTCTTCTTGAAGTTTTTTGGTTGGTAACACTTGCGTTTGGGTGGCCAAAACAATGGCATTATCAACTGACATCACGCACTCTAAGACGACCAGAGAAAAAATAATCAACCAGTCATTCCCAGAAGTGATCACGGTACTCCAATTATGAAGATCAAAAAAAGGACCGTAAAGTTTTTCAATTATTGCAATCAATCAGGTGTTTTCCTCCGTTAGAAAAGCTTACTTTTGCATCGCTTCTTTATCATACTTATCCAAACCATGAGTTTTAATCACGTTAATTAGTTTTTTAGCATACTTTGGATCCGTTGCGTAGGTGTTTTTTTGTAATAGTTCTGCCTCTTCTTTATAATCAGTAATCCCGCTCTTCTTTAAGAACTTATCATACAGCGCCTGATTGTGATCCTCAATTGCGGATTGCAAATCAGGGTATTTACGAAACTGTCCTACTTGGGTAACCCTTTTATTATCGATATATTCGTCGGTGTTGTAAGAAATGGACTGCCCGTTATAGGTTCCCTTAATCCCAAACGGATTATAAGCATTTTGGTATAGTTTTGACTTACCCCAATCTGATTCCAAAATTGCCTGCGCAATGACAACGCTAGGAAGAACCTGTTGATTCTGCTTGTACTGGGCTACCGCTGGTTCAGCCACCTGTTTGATGAATTTTTGGTGTTGCTGGTAAACCGGATCATTTTCCCGATTAAACTTGCGTTCGTTTTCAAGCAAGCGCTGCTGGTTGATGTGCTGACGAACCTTATAGACACCAAATAACAATAAAACTGTTCCAAACACAATCAAAAAAGCGATGATCGGATACCAGATACTGCTATTGGAGTGTCGTGTTTTTGTTGATTTCATTTAATTGTCGTCTCCTTTATTAGCACAATTATAACCTATTCCCGGATTTTTTCGCACTCGTAAAATATTAATTCCTGATTAAATTAATAAACTAGCAAAACTGCTAAACTTTTCTAAGCAATTATAATATACTATTAACATTGCAAATTGGGGGTGTTTTCATGATTAAGACCGAGAAAATTAATCAAAATATCGATTGGGTCCAAGTAACAGATTGCTTACCCGTGGAAAAAAAGACCTTAAAAAAAGACTATCAGCTAACCAATGAAATGCTGTACTATGCCCTTGATCGCCACGAACGTCCCCGCCTTGAGTACTATGAAGAAGAACAACTGTTGTTGATCATTTTTGATGTTGCCGAACCCACTAGGTTTAGCGGTGACATTTCATCTGAACCAATTGGGATTATCTTAAGAGATACCACTCTCTTTACTTTTACTGCTGACAAAACCAACTTCGTTAATCCATTAATTCGCTCGCTAATCGATAAACTACCAGATGTCCAGCGGGATAATCTCAAACCACTTGATGTGGTCTTAAAAACGCTCTATCAATTAGCCATTCAGTTTTTTGATTATATCAATCACATCAACAGTATCCGGACAAGTATTCAACGGGGCTTACACGGCCGCACTAACAAAAAAGCAATTAATCAGCTCTTAAATCTCCAAACTGATCTGGTTTATTTTCTAACCTCACTATCAGCAAATAACGACATGTTAATGATGTTTAAGCGCAAACTGGGGAAAACATTATCTGATGATGATAATGCTGCCCTCGACGATGTAATTGTTGAAATCCAGCAAGGACTTTCAATGGCGCAAATGGCCAATCAAGCAGCCCAACAAGTGGCTAACGCTTACTCTAACCTACTGGACAGTAACATTAATAACACCATGAAATTTTTAACAGTCTTTTCAATTGCCCTAACCGTCCCTAACATCGTGTTTGGATTCTACGGTGAAAACGTCGAGCTTCCCTTCATGCACAATCAAATTGCTTGGCAAATCACTCTATTGATTAGCTTGATTCTCGTAATCATTGTTCTACTAATCATGCACTTTAGTGATTTTTTCAATAAATAACGTCATTGCTATCTAAACTCAAAAAAGCAACTCCAGCTGCAGCACGCTGGTAGTTGCTTTTTTACTTAGATCCCAAAGAATCGACGTTAGCTACTCCGTTACTTGCTTAATCTCATACTGGGGATTACCATCCGAATCCAATCTTCCGTATAATTTTTTAGTATGTTCCGCATTAAAGTAACCTAAATCGATCAAGGTTTCTCCATCCGCTTTTACTAGGCTAGGCGAAATTTTAATTAAAAATTGATGCACCGTTTTAACCGTTTGCAGATGTTCTCGGGCTTTTTGCACAGCATTGCCCAACGTGTTATCGGAATCTAAATAATATTTAATCAGTTTAACCGTCATAAAATTATCATGGTCAAATACCCGCGAGGCCATTTTTTCGCTGCGTTCGCTATGAATATAGCCTTTTTGCTCCCAATAACGGAGCTGTCTTGGGGAAACACCGGTCATTTTACTGACCTCCCCGATTCTAAAAATATAATTTCTTGCATTAAAAGACCGTAAAAATGCCTGATGATCAACCATGTGGATACTGCCTTTCTAATCTATTGGTTATAACTAATCACATGCAGTTGCGTTCCATCGACAGCTATTTTAGTAATGCTCCCATTGGCTGGACGTTGGCTTACATCAAATTGACCTGGTTCTGAAAACCGGTCAACCAAGCTCAAAAGAGTATTACCGTGACTTACTAACAAAACATTATCGCCGTCCACGAGCTGATTATTGGCTGTAATCAACTGTAGACCTTGGTTTAACCGCTTCCAGTATTCAGTTGCATTTTCTGCAAGATGAAAAGGATCGGCCGCTTTCAAAAAGTCTTTAGCGTGATTCATATCATATTTATTCAAGATATCCTTGAAAGTTGGAGTACCGTGAGGTGCTCCACTCAGGTACCAGGTTTTATCAACATCAGCGCCTTCATAATAACCATAGAACTCCTCACGAAAGAACGCGGAGACTACCGGCGGATGGGTACTAAACGAATGACTTTGATCATAGATTAATGACATCGTTTTTTCAGCCCGCCCAGTATCACTACAATAGGCAGCTTTAAAGTCCACATCTGCTAAGCGTTTCCCCGTCGCAATCGCATTTTCAATTCCAGTTTGGGTCAGCGGTGAATTACTCCATCCCTGTAGCTTATTAAAAACATTAAAGTAAGTTTGTCCATGTCGGACAACGTACAAAGTAAATTTTGCCATCAAAATAACCTCTCTTATATAGCTCAAGTATATCACGCTGATTGCTCCGGGCTAATTTTAGTTTTACTTAGTTTTTTTAACATCGATTGTCTGCTATAGTATCATTATATGTGCGAAAGAATGGAAGGAATAACCTTTGAAAACATTTAAAAAAATATTTGGGTTTGCCAGTACCAGAGTCGGTTTTTTTTGCCTGCTCATCTGCTTGTTCTGGGCCAAAACAATTTATGCCTATTTTATTGACTTTTCCCTAGGATCTGAGGGACTGCTACAATTTATTCTCTTGTTTTTAAATCCCATTGCCACCACTGTGATTTTATTTGGGTTGGCATTTTTCCTCAAACCAGCCAAACTTTTTTACCCTGCTATCATCTTTTTAGACTTCTTAAATACCGTACTGCTTTATCTCAATGTGATTTTCTTTCGAGAATTTTCAGACTTTATGACCGTCTCAACCATGACCGGTTATTCCAAAGTCGATCAGGGCCTGAGCGGTAGCTCGTTAGCGCTTACCATGCCGCATGATGTTTTTTATTGGCTAGATATAATTATAATAATTTTGCTTCTCATTTTCCGAATTATTAAAATCGATCACCGTCAATTTGAAAGTCGAATGGGGCTCGCCGTAGTTTCCGTGGGTGCCTTACTCCTCTCCGCTAACATTGCAATTGCCGATATGGATCGACCGCAACTATTGACCAGAACCTTTGATCGGAGTTACATCGTTAAATATCTCGGGCTAGATGCATTTACCGTCTACGATGGTATTCAGACCCATAATTCCAATGCCATGCGCTCGAATGCCAACAAATCCGAAATTTATCAAATAAAGAACTTTACTGATCAGCACTATGCCGCCCCTGATCAAGCTAAATTTGGTAAATTCAAGGGGAAAAACGTTGTCATTCTCCATCTAGAAAGTTTCCAACAATTTCTCATCAACAAAAAAATCAACGGTAAAGAAGTCACTCCATTCATCAACAAAATTTACAACAGTAACCATACTTACGCATTCGATAACTTTTTCCATCAAGTTGGCCAGGGAAAAACATCTGATGCGGAAAACATGCTAGAAACTAGTACGTACGGTTTGCCACAAGGCTCTCTGTTTGCACAAGTCGGCAGTGATAATACTTTCCAAGGAGCCCCCGCTATCTTAGATCAACAAGGATACAGCACCGCTGTTTTCCACGGAAATGTGGCTAGCTTTTGGAATCGTAACAATACCTACAAAAACCTCGGTTATCAATACTTTTTTGATGCTAGTTACTATGATACCTCCGGTGACAAAGCAACTGGATATGGTCTCAAAGACAAACTCCTATTCAAAGATTCGACTAAATATTTACAACGACTTCAACAACCATTTTATGCTAAGTACATCACGGTTACTAACCACTTTCCCTATCAACTAGACGATAAGGATATGAAAAATAACCGTCTAAAAGCTCCTGACACTGACGACACAGCCGTTAATAATTACTTCTTAACGGCGCACTATCTCGATCAATCGGTCAAAGAATTTTATGACTATCTTCAAAAAACTGGGTTAGATAAAAACACCGTGGTCGTTTTATATGGTGATCATTATGGGATCTCCAATGCTGAAAATCCTAGTCTCGCTCCTCTACTAGACAAGGATGGTAATAACTGGAACGATTATGATAACGCCATGTTACAACGAGTTCCTTTCATGATTAATTCACCGGCCATCGAAGACGGACACGTCAGCAGCGTATACGGTGGTGAAATTGACGTCCTCCCCACTCTAATGCATTTGTTAGGGATTAATTCCCAAAAATACATCCAGTTTGGAACCGATTTATTCTCGCCCCAACATGATCAAGTGGTTGCCTTTCGTAATCGTGATTGGGTTTCCCCCAAATATACGTCCATTAACGGGACTATCTATGATACTAAGACTGGTAAGGAAATCCACCCAACGGCCAAACAACGCAGACAAATTAAGGCTAATCAAGACAAGGTTAATATGGAGCTTAGTTTTTCAGACACGCTTAACCAACAAAATTTGTTACGCTTTTATCAACCGGAGGGCTTTAATAAAGTAGATCCTTCTGCCTATAACTATTCTAGTGGGCTTTACCGCGAAAAGAAAATTGAGCGCGAACGGGGCGCTAATTCAACTAGCCTTTACGACACTAATGGACGCCAAAATACAGAAAAGGACTATAAAACAGATGCTCCTGAGGCCAACGAACCTCGCAGCAACTCGAATCGAATTCAGATAACCAATCCGGATGCTAATCGAGAAAAATAAATAGGTCAGAAGGCTGAAGAACTCGCTCAAGCTCTTCCCTTCGTGACCTATTTTTTATTGCTAATCATTAGTTTCCCTTTTTTGGTAAAGCTGTACTATGAATTGGTAAGCGGCGGTCTGGGTACAGACGGTTCATAATCGCATTAACTGCCAAAGGTACCTCGCCAAAACCAGTCGCAATCAAGGTATCCTTGCCGGGATACAGCGCTTGATCCCCAACCGCATAAATCCCCTTTTCAGAGGTCTCCAGCTCCTGTGTGACCTTGACCTTGCCATGTTCGGTTTCGGGCTGGACATCCCACTGAGCCAACTCTCGATTATTAGTAATAAACCCATAGTTTACTACTAACCGATCTACGGTTGCCTGCTGCTGCTCACTACCACCAACCTGCTTCATCTGAACTAACAACTGGTGCGCATCGGTTTCCATCAGCTCCTGAATCAAATATGGCGTTAACAGCTTGATTGACGACTGCTGTAACTGTTCGACCTGGTGTTCTAATCCTCGAAATTCTGTTCGGCGATGGACTAAAATCACTTCACGTGCTGTTTGTTGCAAAGTTAGCGCCATATCAACTGCTGAATCACCACCACCGGCAACCATTACGGTCTGACCAGCCACCTGCTGTAAATCAGGCAAGCTATAAAATAAGTACTGGTTCGTATACTTTTCGGCATTCGTCGCTCGCAGTTCACGTGGCTTAAATGACCCATTCCCTGCTGCTAGCAAAATTGCTTTGCTCCGACTAGTTCCTTGGTTCGTGGTGATCACAAAATTGTCATCTGCCCGCGTGATGTTAATTACCTTGGTATTTGCTTGAAACTCAACCGCTGGCACCGTTGCCAACTGGGCTTTCAGATTATTGATTAATTGAGCTCCAGCGACCCCAGCAAAACCAGCTACATCTAAGATCTTTTTTTCTGGATACAGTGCTTGGACCTGACCTCCGGGCTCTGGTAAACTTTCCAAAATTTGGACCTTAGCATTCCGCAAGCCGGCATAAAAACCCGCAAACATTCCAACCGGTCCCCCACCAACAATTGTGATATCATATATTCCGTTAATCATTTTATCAACCCACATTTCAATTTAATTTACAAAGGAAAGTTTAACATTATGAAGTACAAGAAGACATTTATTTTAACTATTTTCTTAGCCATTATCGCACTTGGTTTCGGTGGTTGGTGGTATAACAATAACAAAATCGGTCACTACCAAGTCAAACAAACTCGGACAGCTACTGTTTTTATCCCTGGTCTCGGTGGAAACACGATCACCTCCGACTTTATGGCTTCTGACTGGGACAAACGAGGAGTTGCAACTCGAGCACTCCAAGTATATGTCAAAAACAACGGCGAAGTTTCCACCAAAAAACAATTCAATCGGGTGGGCAAAAATAATCCGGTCGTTCAAGTTGAATTTCAAACCAACAACAAACCTGGCTTCGAGGGCTCATTAATGCCTAACCTAATGAAGTACCTACACAAGGAATACAATATTGATAGTGTTAATCTGATTGGGCACTCCTCTGGAGGCACGATCATCTATGACTACCTGACCCGCCATGATCATACCACGGACGTTCCGAAGACTAAACACTTCGTCTCAATGGCTAATACTTACCCATTGAGTGATCCAAAATACATTAACAATCTTCCTAAAGATCTCTCGATTCTAAATTTCTGCGGTAACATTAATCGTAGTGGTTCTGATGGTCTGATTCCCGTTAAAGACGTCAAGCCAATGCGCCAGTTAGTAGAAGGTAAAGTTAAGAGCTACCAGTTCTATGTTTACCACGGCGATCCACAGCAGGCTCAACATTCCATGCTCCACGAAAATCCTGCCGTCAATAAAATCATTGCTGAATATATGTACGGATAAAACAACGAACGAAAATTAGATAATATCTAATTTTCGTTCGTTTTTATCTAAAAAAGAATTGTATTTAGCCCTACTTTCCAGTAAGCTATTAATAAACCACTACTATTTGACCGCTTACTGGAGGATTTTTTATGACCACACGTAAAATGATTTTAGATGTTGATACCGGCGTCGATGATGCCATGGCGATTACCTATGCACTGGCAGACCCCAACGTTGAACTCATTGGAATTTTATCTTCTTTTGGTAATATTGAAGCCGACCGCGCCGCTGCTAATGCGCTCAAACTCCTCCAACTGTACCAGTGTCCCCAAGTTCCAGTTTTTATTGGTCGAGCAAATCCCCTCGATCATCAATACCAACGAATCGCAGTTAATGCACAAATTCATGGTGAAAATGGAATTGGCGATGTCAATTTACCTGCAGCAACTGCTCAGATAGCTAAACAAAACGGCGTTGATTTTTTGATTGACGCTGCTCAAAAATATGGAGAACAACTGTGCGTCGTCACTACCGGACCAATGACTAACTTAGCAGCAGCCTTTGCAAAGGATCCCGTTGCCATTCGAAAAATCGGTAACATCACCGTCATGGGTGGGGCCTTAACCGTTCCTGGCAACGTTACTCCAGTGGCTGAAGCAAATGTCGAACAAGATCCCGTAGCTGCCAATCAACTTTTTACGAGTGATCTCAAGATTACAATGGTTGGGTTAGATGTTACGTTGCGAACTCTCCTAACTAAACAAGAGACTAGCCAATGGCGGACATGTAATCCAACAGCCGGGGCTAAGTTGGCCGATATCGTTGATTTTTATATCGATGTATATGACGAAATTTATCCAGAATTAGGCGGTTGTTCACTACACGATCCCTTAGCAGTTGGGGTCGCCATTGACCCCAGTTTTGTTACCACTATTCCGCTGAATCTCTTGGTAACTACTGAACACGACGCTTACTATGCCCGGACTATCGGTGATAAGGCCCGTCTGAATGAACCAACCAATCTAAACGTAGCTGTTGGAGTTGATCGGGAACGTTATTTGAATGTTTTCATGAAATTATTTCTCGATTTTTTGGAAAAGTTAAATTAAATTAAAAAAGTCCATTCAAAATGAATGGACTTTTTTTAAGTTTTCCGGTTCATAACCAAACTACAATAAAAAGCCGGATGGGAAAATTATTTTCCATCCGGTTTTTTATTGTCATACTATGAGCAGTCAAGGAATTGAACCTCAATCTTACGGACAAAGGATCCGTTGCTTTAACATTTAAGCTAACTGCTCAACACTGGTTGATCACAACCATGATATACTATAACAAAATTTCTTTGTTAATGCACGCTTTTTATCTAAAGTTTACCTTTTCATAAACTTTTCCAAGAAAAGTGCTACCCCATCTTGATCATTCGTGGCGGTCTCTTCATCAGCTAGCTGTTTAATTTCCGGAGTCGCATTGCCCATCGCTACCCCGATCTTAGCCTGGCGTAACATCCCCGCATCATTTTCTGCATCACCAAACGCTAATAGGTTCGAAAAATCCCAACCAAAATAACTCAACAACGCTCCCAAGCCATAGACCTTATCAACTTTAGGGGGCAGAAACTCAAGAATTTTGGGCTGTGAACGCATGATATGGTAATCATGACGAAGTTCATTTGAAAGTCTGGCTACCACCGCATCTAACTGTTGGGGCTGCGTAGCTATGATGGCCTTGGCATAAGTTTGTTGTGGTAGCTGACCCCAAGCAGTTGGAACGAATTTAATCGTCGCACGAAGGGTCTGTTGGTAAATTGATTTAACTAGATCAGTAACGGGATAGACCTGTGAAAAATTCAAAACATCTAACGGGAGTTGTTGCTGTTTTGCAAACTGATACAGGGCACTTAATTGTGGTTTGCTCATCCCATGCTGAAATAGCACCTGTTGATCTCGATTTCGCAAAACCAGTCCGCCATTAAAAGTAATCGTATAATCAGCCGCTTCATGTAAATCTAGCTGATCAACATAGTCTAAAACTGCATTCAACGGGCGTCCGGTGCATAAGACCACTTTGAGCCCCTGACGATGTAACTTTTTTAATACCTTTGTATTGAGGGAACTGATTTTTTTGTCCGAATTTAATAATGTATTATCTAAATCTAATGCAATCATCTTAATCATGGGTTAGTTTCTCCGTCCGGCAGCCTTCACAAAATTGTTTTTAACAATTATACCAAGTAATTTCACTAAAAAACAAAAAAATCCTAACAAAAGTTAGGACTTGACGGAAATTAGGCACGAAGCTTTGATTCCATCTTTTTTAATTCTGCTTGTCGAATACTACGTGGTAAGAAGCGACGAATCTCTTCTTCGTTATATCCAACTTCCAGCCGTTTATCATCAAAAATAATTGGACGCTTGATTAAATCAGGATATTTAACTAGCAAATCAACCAGCTGGCTGAGAGAAAGCTCATCTAAATCCAAATGAAGTTTCTTGAAAATGTTTGATCGGGTTGAAATAATATCTTCACTCCCATTTTCAGTTAAACGTAAAATTTGTTTAACTTCTTCGGCATTTAAGGGCTTTGAATTAATGTTGCGTTCCTTGAACGGAATGTCATGGTCTTTCAGCCAGGTACGAGCTTTTCGACTTGATGCACTACTTGGAGCAACGTACAAGTTTAACATATTAAAACAACCTCCTTTATATGCAATGTATCCGGTGTATCTGACAAATTTTGATTAATTGTCAGCTAATTACAGCTTACCATATTCTTACTTTTCGTCAACGAACTTTACAAAAGCTTAACAATAATTTACACAATCTAAGATTAAGCTTATAATTTACCTATTCTACATTAAAGGAGGGCTTCACTTGAAACTGACCATCTTAACCACTAGCGATATCCACGGATATCTTGCCGCTACCAATTATGTGAAGCCCCATGCCAACCTCCCATTTGGTCTTGAGAAAGTCGCTGCGGTCATTAACAAACAACAAGCTCAAGCCGAACACACTCTCATTCTTGATGATGGCGATTTTTTAGAGGGATCACCATTAGCCTACTATCAGGCCGAGGTTGAGCGCGCAGGAGCTCCGACGGCGATCAATGCTGCTTTCAACACCATTGATTATGATTTTGGCACCATTGGTAATCATGAATTCAATTACGGTCAAGCTTACTTGAAGGCGGCCATTGCCGGATGTGATCGGCAATTTGTCTCGGCCAATATCCTTGATCAAAATAATCAGCCGGCCTTTGGAGCTCCCTATGCCATCAAACAAATTGGTCCAATCAAAGTTGGCGTTTTAGGACTAACTACTCAATCGGTCGATGCTTGGGAAAACCAGGCCTGTATTGCCGGATTGCACTTTATTTCCGCCCAAGCAGCCGCCCAAAAATACGTCCCCCTAATGAAAAAAGCAGCTGATGTCGTCGTCGTTTTATATCATGGTGGTTTTGAACGAGACCTCAGTGATGGCAAACCAAATGATGTCATTGATGGCGAAAATGAAAGTTATCAACTACTTGCTGACGTTCCCGGGATCGATGTGCTTGTTACAGGACACCAGCACCGAGCCTTAGCCGGAAAATTATTTGGGGTGCCCTACGTCCAGCCGGGTCATCGTGGTAATTACGTTGGTCGAATTCAATTGACTCTCGAAGCAGATGCCCAAAACCATTATCAAATTACTGCTAGCAATCAAAAATTATTAAAAACTGGTGAACAAAAACCGGCTATAAAAACTAGCACAGCTTTTCGACAAACTGAAAAAGCAATGGAAGCTTGGTTAGCTCGTCCTTTAGCGCACATCGAAGGGTCCTTAACCTATGATGATCCCTTTCAAGTGCGCTTAAGAGGTGGTGCTTTCATTAATTTTATCCAAAAAATCCAGATGGAAACTATGGGGTGTGATTTATCCGCTACAGCACTCTTTTCTAATGAGGCACGTGGCTTTGAAAATCCAATTACGATGCGCAACATCATCACAAACTATGTCTATCCCAATACCCTCGCCCTCCTCGAGATTACCGGCGCTGATTTAAAAGCCGCTCTCGAAAAAACCGCGGAGTATTTTACCATCAAAAATGATCAGATTATCGTTGATCCTAGGTACCATCATCCTAAAATTCGCGACTACAACTATGATATGTATGCCGGCGTGGATTACCAGCTCAAAATTTCCAATCCGATTGGGAGCCGGGTTCTAAACCCCACCTACCATGGAAAACCAGTTACCAATAAAATGAAATTAAAAATTGCTTTAAATGCTTACCGAGCTGTGGGAGGCGGCCATTACCCGATGTATGACGAATCTAAAATCATCCGCTATAACACCGTTACCATGAGCAATCTGATTGCTAGTTATCTTCAAGAACATCCAAACATTGTCGCCAATCACCACCGTAACTTTAAAGTCATTATCTAAAAAATAAGCTCCGACACATAATTTGCGTCGGAGCTTATTTTCATGTCTCAACTAGCATGCTTTTTCTTGGTCGTAGGTTTCCCTCCCACGTACTGTACCGCACTTAGTTGTCGAATTGTCGTAATCTTAATCTTACCAGGATAGGTTAGTTCGGCTTCAATCTGAGCGGCAACTTCATCCGTAATGGATTGACTTTGGTGGTCATCAACCTCATTGGGATTCACGATAATTCTAATTTCGCGACCAGCCTGAATAGCATAGCTATCCTTGACGCCTTGATGCTGGCGTGCAATTCTTTCTAGCCCCTTGAGGCGGTTGATGTACTCTTCCACCGATTCACTGCGGGCCCCTGGCCGTGATCCAGACAACGAATCAGCCACCCGCACTAAGATGGAAATCGAGTCATCACCATCCACGTCTCCATGCGAAGCGGCAATCGCCTGAACCACTTCGGTCGGTTCTCGATAAGCTTCAGCAATCTTAACTCCTAATTCTACGTGTGTTCCGTTCACTTCTCGATCGACGGCTTTCCCGATATCATGCAGCAAGCCGGCACGCTTTGCTAGCTGTGGCTGTATCCCAAGTTCAGCAGCTATCAGGCCACAAAGTTCGGCAACTTCGACGGAATGTTGAAGGACATTTTGACCATAGCTGGTTCGATACTGCATTCTACCCAGCAATTTCAAAAGGTCCGGATGAACCCAGCCCAGCTGTAATTTTTTCCAAGTGGTTTCCCCAGTTTGTCGGAGTTGCTCGATCAATCGGCGTTGTGCCAACTTAACTGTATTCTCGATCATCCCCTGGTTCAGCTGCCGTGCCGTCATCAGTTCATTAATAACTGTCCGTGCCACCTCCCGACGAAGTGGGTCATTAGTACTAATAATCAATGACTCCGGGAGCTCAGGGTTAAAAATCAAATCAACTCCGATCAGGGTTTCTAATAATCGTAAGCGTTGTTCATTTTTACCCGTAATTTTAGCGCGCATTTTAGGATCAGAAATCAAGATATTTCGTTCGATATGCGTTTTGGGAGCATCGCTGGGAGCACTTTGAATCGCTGAAGTCATCAAATTACGTGCATCGCGAGGTGCATTTAAAACCATAAAATCATGGTTTTCCCGAACCGTCGTCTCAAAATCCTGAGCCAGCTTTGTCTCAGTCTCCTGTAAGACGACCTGTTTAGCTTGATTAGCCGTCAGCGCACTCTTTTGACCCAAGATCTCGCCTCGGCGACGTTGTAAATCTTGTTCTGTTTGTTTCGCCATCGTCAAGCGAGCACGCTGCTGCTCTAAAGCTTCCCGATGCTCATCTAAAACCTGCTGCTGCTTATCTAACCGTTGTGAAAAACTCAGCAAACTCTTTTCCAGTAACGAAACCCGTTCCAGTCGGGCTTGATTTTCCGCGGCCTGTTCAGCAATTTCTTGTTCTTCATCAGCTTGATATTCTAAGACGTCCGCTTGGTTTTCTGCCAGCAAGTGTTGGGTTTTCTGGGTCAATTCCACACGCTTTTTTTCGCTAAACTTTTTGGCCTGACTGGCAGCCTGTGACAAGCGCCGATTTAATTGTTGATTAGCCTGTCCGTACCCCACTAGAAAGCCAAACAGCAGGGTAACAACCACTATAACCAAAAGTGACATGGTTATTCCTCCCTTCGGCTTAAGTTGGTTTTAATTACTTAATTTTACCACGAAACCCGTTCTTTTAAAATGCACCGCCCCCCTGTCTTTTATCTTGCCATGACGTATAATAATAGTAAGGAGGATTTTGGTATGTTTCCAGAAAGATTAAAAGCCTTGCGAACTGGTCGTCACATTACCTTGGCTGAGCTAGCGCAAGAACTAAACAAGATGTTTCCTAGCGATCAACATCATGAAAATACTGCTTCTCAAATTGGAAATTGGGAACGTGGGATTCGAAATCCATCCTACCTAGAAGTTCGGAAATTAGCGACTTACTTCGGCGTTTCAATGGACTATCTCAGTGGTCGGGTTGACAATCAAACGACCGATCTTTCCAAACTTTTCATTTCCGGTGTAGCGCTGTCTTTCAATGAACAGCCACTGGCTGCAAATGATCGCTATGAAATCTACCAGTTAATCGATGGTTATCTTCATGGAAAACAAAATCGAAAGAAGACCGAGTTTGAGCACCAAGAAGAACTTGATTTGGGCTATGAATCATGAAAAAGCTAGCTGGACCAAAGCATCCCTACATTCAACAACTACAGTCCTTTCAAACTGAATTTAGTGGGATTCCCATCATTCAAGATCTTATCAAGCAAATCTTACAAGCCGATCATGCCATTACCAACAATCAACTGCCCCAGCCACTCCCTCAACTATTGCTGCCAGCTGACATTCAAGATCAACTCTATCACTTTGTAAATCAACGTTACCCCCTAGGTGACCGCCGTGGCGACCAGCTTTGGGATCACTTGATCAATGACCTACCACGACTAGATCAACAAATTCGCTCATTTCGGGACTATTTAGAAGAACACTACGGGATGTGGGCCTATTTGACCGCCCCGTTCATCAGTCGTCTAGCTGACTTTCTCGCTCCACATCCTGTCCTAGAAATTATGGCTGGAAATGGGTATTTAAGTCGGGGGTTACGAAAAGCTGGGGCACAGGTCATTGCCACTGATAGTCTTGCCTGGAAAACAGAAAACCAAACTGGTCGAAACTTGGTCACTGAGGTGCTCAAAAAAGATGCCTTACAAGCCTATGCTTGTTACCACCACCAGGTGGATTATGTCTTAATGTGCTGGTCACCGGATAATGATCCCGTTGATTGGGAACTACTACAGGCTATGCGGGCTGATCAGCACGCCCCTCAACTGTTAGTGATTGGCGAACGTGATGGTGCCACTAATTCCCACGTTTTTTGGGAACAAGCGCACTTTCATAACTCTCCAGAACTAGCTACTTTAAATCAGAGTTTCAACCACTTTGACTTACTCAATGATCAAATTTATCTCATTAGTTAGGAGCTTTCATTAATAAAACAACCTCACATTTGCGACCATTAACGACTACTGATATCGACCGTGACCTTGTACAACAACTATTTACCCAACCGTCAACGGCTCGTTTCTGGTTTCACCCACCGTTTCAAAATCCCAAGGATGCAGCTAAGTTTGTTAAGAAACATAGTCAGAGTAACCGAATTATCAGCATGGTTATCCAAGCCCCCGTTGCCGACGATCTGACGGAAGTCGGTCTCATCGAACTGGTCGAGCTAGATTCGATTGCCCGCACCGGGGAATTAGAGATCACCCTATTGGATCAATTCCAGGGCAAGGGCTATGCGCAAATCGCTTTTGCTCAAATGATCGATTTTCTCTTCACTTACCATAACCTGCATAAGATTTTTTTGCTGGTGGACGTCGATAATGCCCCTGCCATCCACATCTATCAAAAGCAGGGCTTTACGATCGAGGGAACCATCAAAGACCAATTTTTCGCAAGCGGTGCTTATCACAATGTCTATTATATGGGATTAACCCAGAAGCAATATCACAAAATAACAGCTGATTAACTATTAACTCGGCATAAAAAAAGACCGCCTCTGAACTAAATCAGAGACGGTCTTTTTTGGGCACTAGCAAACCTGCTAATGAACGAGCGGTGTTCACATCACCTCTCATCAAACCATCTGTAATACGACAGAAAAACTGGTTCCCAAATAAAAATGTTACTGCGGCTCGTCGCACATCTGCATTGTAGCACACATAGAACTCCAACCCAACTACTCTGCCGCCAAGTTTTGTTGGAGTTGATCGAGCTGACCACTAGCCCACTGCACTAGTTCAGGTAATTTATTAGCAGCTTGAAACCCCTGCGTGGAAGCTAATTCATCAATTCGTAACTGCGATTTGTTAAGCTTAGGTGCCGTAATTATCATATAGACATTCACTGGCACCGTACCTGCGTCAATCATAATTTTATTGATATTATTGATATACTCCAACGGTAAATTAATAATCGAGGTCTGCAGTTTGACTTGGACGTCTGCATCTGTAACTTGCAGTTCGGCACTCGCAATTTGATCGGAATTAATGGCGGTTTCTATGAATTCAGCTAGTGGTCGTAGCGTTGCCTCTAAATCATTCATTAACTGCTCCATCGTCGCTTCAAACTGACGAACAGCATATCGTTGATCAATGACTTCACTAACAAATTCTGGTTCTTCGATTTTCATAGCTATCCTTTTCTATTTACGGTATTTCAAATAACGGGCAACTCGTTCATTGGTCAAAGCGCGCCGAATCTGCCAGGCTAGGCGAAACCAGTAAAAATTGACCAACAGAGCCCCCAGCAACAAGCCACTAACTAGCAGTTTAACGCTGGTAGTTACGTGAGAAGACGCTATGATCCGGTACAATCCATTCAGATAACCCATGGTATACAAACTTTGTACAAGCGCCAACACGGCCAAGCCGACCCGCAAATGAAACCAGATCAACAATAACGGAATGATAAATAACATCCCTGCGATTAAATCAGTTCGGACGAGCTGTTGCTGACCGAGTCCCAACACTGGCAACTGCATCACGTAATTCAGGCCGATAAAAATCCCTAGTGCGATTAACGACCAAACTGTAATCTTAGCGGTCTTCATGACAAGCCCCCTCTTCTGCTACCAATATAGCAAAATTACGACCCGCTTGCCAAGCAACAAAACTATGCTAAAACGGTCTGAATTGCCTTGGCCATGCGCTGAATCCCCGTTCGAATCTGCTCGTCGTCCATGTTCGAAAAGTTGAGTCGAAAAGTTCCTGGTTGAACTTTTCCAGCAAAAAATGCCGATCCAGGGACAAAAGCAACGTTGTTTTTTAGACAAACCTTCAACAATTCGTCCACATCAGTCCCCGGAACTTCAACCCAGATAAACATTCCGCCCTCCGGTTGACTATGGCGAACACTTGCTGGAAAATACTGGTCAATTTGGCTTAACATCAGTTCCGCACGGTGTCGATAAACATCCGTAATCCTTTTAATATGCTGATCCAAATCAACGTTATCAAGAAAATCCGCCACGATATATTGCGTTAAATTATCAGTGTGCAGATCGGCATTTTGTTTCAATTGTACAAATTTTTCCATGAAAGACTGCTCAGCCACTAGCCACCCCATTCGGAGGCCTGGTGCCAAGATTTTTGAAAATGAACTAATAGAAATTACCGTCCCATCTTGGTCATAATGCTTAAGCGGTGGGAGATTCGTCCCAGCATAGCGAATCGCTCCGTAAGGGTCATCTTCCACTAGTGGAACTTGCGCCTGGGTGGCCAATTTCACAATTTGCGCCCGCCGGTCAGCCGTCATCGTCCGTCCGGTTGGATTTTGAAAGTTGGGAATCGTATAAATAAATTTGGTTTCTGGATACATTTCCAGAGCCTGTGCTAGTGCTTCCGGTCGCATCCCAGCTTCATCCATCTCCACCCCCACTAAATGGGCTCCGTAGGTCTTAAAAACGTCGATTGCCGCCAAGTAGGTTGGATCTTCTGTCAAAACAATGTCCCCAGGATTAATCAACATGCGCCCAACTAAATCAATCGCTTGTTGTGAACCTGTGACTACCGCGACATTAGGAACATCTGTCTGAACTCCCCGTTTCTGCATCATATCCACAATTTGCCGACGTAGTTTTGGATATCCCAAGGTTTCCGCATACTGTAAGACCTGCTGCCCATCGTGATCAAAAACACGATCGCAAGCTGCTTTCATCTCAGCAACCGGGAAAAGTTCTGGAGCCGGTAAGCCCCCACCAAAAGAAATGACCTGCGGGTCAGCGGCTGCTTTTAAAATGGCCGCCGTAGGATTATCAGTTCGTTTTGGGACACTTTCAGAATAGCGAAATTTCATTTTTATTCCTCACTCTCAGCTTAGCTATTAACTAGCAACCTTCACAATCATGGCATGAAAACAGCCATTACTCCATTTAAATTGCACCAATTTAACCATGCAAATGAATCGTTGTCAATATTTTTTGGTAAAATTTATAATCAATCCGCTGTTTTCTAACTACAATCATCGTGTCAATTCGGTCAAAAAATGATATAGTTAAGAAAACAAAGATTGATGGGGTGAGCAAAATGACAGAGAACTACAAGCGGATTCTGGCACCCGTCGATGGCGGCGAAGATACGATGCCGGTCTTAAAACGCGCCGTGGCCATTGCCAAACAAAATAATAGTCATTTAGATATTTTAAATGTGATTCAGGTAACCCAGTTTAACCGCAATTATGGTAACGCAGTTTCAGCTGATACCGTTTACCAACTAACTGACCAGACTAAGGAAATGCTGGAAACCCTCAAACAAAATGCCATCAAGGATGGGTTAACCGATGTCTCAATTCACATTCGCTTTGGCAATCCGAAAAAAATTATTGCGCAAGAATTTCCTGACGATCATCAAGACGATTTGACCGTGATGGGTGCAACCGGTTTGACGGCCGTCGAACGACTGGTGGTTGGATCTGTTACCAACTACGTAACTAGAACGACCAAGACCGATGTCATGATTATTAAATAATTGAGGTTAAAAAAGCAGCCGACGCACGTGGTCGACTGTTTTTTTGTTCAAATTTATACTAAGGAGATGTGCTAATGGCTTGGGACTACCAGCTCGATATCGACCGTTACTATCCTAGTGTTCGTACGTATTTAACCGAGCAGCTCAACCTCCCGAAACACTTGGTTTACCTCCTGCGTAGCAACCAGCGTGTGCTCGTAAACCATCAGTATCGTCCAATGAATTTTCCAATAAAGCCTGGAGAAACCGTCAACATTAGCTTTAACCAGACGGACTTCTCCACCTCAGCGTTTCCCATGTTGCCGGATTGGACACGATCACTTGAAGTTCTCTGGGAATCAGATGATCTGATGGTGGTCAACAAACCACGTGGATTGAAAACCCATCCTAACCAGCCTGGTGAACTGGGGACCGTTTTCAATTTAGCGGCAGCCTATCTAGCCCCCAAACGTCCACTGATGGTTCACCGCCTTGATCAGCAGACTAGTGGCGCTCTGATTATTGCGAAGGTTCCACCTGTCATTGCCATTTTAACTAAGATGTTAAAAACCAAGACCTTGCAACGCACGTACTTGGCTTGGGTTCGCGGGATGCTTCCCCACCCACAGGGAACTATCAATCAACCGATTGGAAAAGATCCGTTTGACCAGCGAAAACGTCAAATCAATGGTCAAAACCCCCAACCAGCAATCACCCACTATCAGCTTCTTAAAACTAACGAAAACGCTAGTTTGTTAAAGATTACCTTAGAAACCGGGCGGACGCATCAGATTAGAGTCCATTTTGCCAGTTTAGGGCATCCCATCGTTAACGATCCTCTGTATGACCACTTGGCTACCAGTCGTCAGCCGATGCTCCTCCATTCTTGGCGCATCGCCTTCAAAACTCCTTATTATAACCAAGCTGTTGTTGTCATCAGTCCCCTTCCACCTGAATTTAAACGTTTCTCTTAGTGAACTTTCAAAGGAGCGCGTGCTGCTTAATCTTTTCGGTTATAGACAAACACTGTTAACGGAATAAATAGTAACAAAACCACTATTCCTGCTAGAAGCACCACCCATGCCGAGGTCGACCAGTATCCATGATTCAGCATGGTTCGCGAAGCCGTAATCACATAAGAAACTGGGTTAATTTTTACCAAAAAGCGAACCAGTGGTGGCAGCGTATGAACTGGAACAAAGGCATTTGACAAAAAAATTAAAATTAACATCGTCATTAATGACATGCTTTCAACCATCGTCGCCCTTTTTGCTAACAAGCCATATAGTACGAAAATCCAACTTAGCGTCCATCCTAAAAAGATATCCAACCCTACCACGATAATAACCCACTGAAAACCGGCTGCTGGGCGCCAACCAATCAAATATCCAGTTACAATTGCTGCTGTAGCGGCCAGCAACAACCGTAGACTATCAGCTACTAACTGACCCAAGAGGGGCGCTAACCGTGAAATTGGGAGTGCCTTTATTCGCTGGAAAACGCCTTGCTGGAGATCTTCATTGATTAATGATCCCGAACCGGTGGCTGCCGCCAGTAACGCTTGCATTAAAATTCCTGGGACTAACGTTGGTAAATAATTGTGGACACTCCCAGCAATTGCTCCGCCAAACAAATAACTGAACATCAACATAAACAGCACCGGCTGTACCACAACATCTAATAGTTGATCGGGATTGTGCCAAGTCTTTAAAAGATTCCGATAAGCTAGCGTCCGCGTATTGGCTAGTAAACGCCAGAGATGCTTTCGTAAGTTCTGCACTTTACTTCCCCTCCTTACTAGTTTTGTCGGCCGTCATCGCAAAAAACACATCATCGAGTGAAGCTTGCTTTATTTCCAAATTGGCAATAATAATGCCTTCATTTTTCAACTGATTCAACACGGTAGCAACGTCGTTTACATCGCTTAACGAAGCCATTATCTGCTTACCAGTGCGCTGAACCGGTTCCTTTAAAACTGCTTTAACCAGCCTCCTTGCTGCATTAGCTTGCGTTGGATTAGCAACCGTTAGTAGTAATTTACGTTTGTTAACCTTTCGTTTCAAGGCTGCTGGTGTTCCTAAACTAACTAACTTCCCATGATCAATAATGGCAACCTGTTGTGCAAGTGCATCGGCTTCTTCTAAATACTGGGTCGTTAAGATAATCGTTGCCCCTGCTGCCACAAGCTTTCTAATAGTTTCCCACATTTGTTGGCGGGTTCGTGGGTCAAGCCCGGTCGTAGGCTCGTCTAAGAAAATAATGGCGGGTCGGGTGATTAAGCTAATTGCCAAGTCTAAACGACGGCGCATACCTCCCGAATAAGTTTCGAGCGGTTGATCAGCCACCGCTTCCAATGAAAATTCCTGTAGCAGTTCGACTGCTCGCGTTCGAGCTGCTTGTGTTGATAATCCTAGTAACCGCGCAAAAAACAGCAAATTTTCCCGCGCTGATAAAGCTTCATCGACAGCGGCAGTTTGTCCTGTCAAACCAAATAAGGCACGCACCCGATCTGGTTCCTTTTGGACATCGTATCCACACAATCGAACCGTTCCACTGGTTGGTTTTAATAGGGTCGTCAACATCTTAATGATGGTCGTTTTACCCGCCCCATTTGGTCCTAATAAGGCAAAAATTTCACCACGTTTAATTGTAAACGAGACCTCATTAACAGCAGCATGATCTCCAAATTTTTTAGTTAAATTAACTACTTGCACGGCAGTTTCTGAATTCATTACAACTTCTCCTCTATACAAAATAATCAAGTACCTTGATGATATCATAAGGTACCCTGATTAAATAGTCAAGTAACTTGATTAATTTTCCATCAGTAATTATTTGTTATACTGAAAACATCGTTACCAAATTGGAAGGGGACGTTGCAATGGATAACCTAATTAAAAAACAACAATTAGCAGCTAAACTGTTTGAATTCACTACGTTACAAAACTTGGCCGATGAACAAGCGGAACGCCATTCCCCGGTTTTTAAGGGACAAAACAAAATTTTGGTCGCGCTAAGCGCTGCCGATCACATTTCTCAACGAGAATTAGCGGAACGCCTTGGCATTAGTGGCCAAGCAACCGCAGAATTCGTTGGAAAACTGGTCCACAAAGGAGCAATTACCAAAAGTAAATCACCCACTGATGGTCGAATTCAGTTGATTAGTCTAACTCCAAAGGGACGCAAAGAAGCTGAAAAAAGTTTATTTTATATTCCCGAATATCTAGATTACCTAGATCCACACCAACAAGCGCAGTTAGAAATAATTCTCGATCAACTCAATCATGGTATTCGTGATCATTTGGAACTAAATGGAATTAAACACCTTGGAACCAAATTGTTGTTTAATCAATTAAATCGCAAGACCGATGGATCAAATAGCCACTCTTCCAGACCATAAAAAAAGAGCCCATTAATGGGCTCTTTTTATTACTTACTGGTAAATAACTATTTGTTTAATGGTTTCCATTTCCAGTTAGTTACTTCTGGTAAATCAGTGCCTTCAGTTCGGATATAGTGATTGTGTTTAGCAACCCAATCTTCCATCTCCTGAACAAAATCAGCATTTTGTTCTGCCATTCCAGGAACAGCTTGAACAACTTCCTTAGCAAGATCAAAACGATCTAACTGGTTCAAGACCCGCATGTCAAATGGTGTTGTGATATCACCATTCTCACGGTAACCATGAATATGAACATTCTTGTTGTCACGGTCAAAGAAAATTGTCCGAATGATATCTTCAAAACCATGGAAAGCAAAGACAACTGGCTTATCAGTGGTGAAGAGATCGTTAAATTCTTTGTCGCTCAAACCGCGAGGGTCTTGTTTTGGACTCCGCAATTTCAGTAAGTCAACAACGTTAATGTAACGAATCTTCAGTTCTGGGAAGCGATCGTGTAGTAGATTGATGGCTGCTAATGTTTCCATCGTTGGTTCTACTCCAGCAGATGCCATTACGATGTCTGGTTCAGTTCCCTGATCAGTCGAAGCCCAGTCAATGTAACCAAGTCCCTTGTTAACTAATTGGTCAGCTTCATCAATGTTGAACCATTGTGGACGAGGGTGCTTCGAAGTTGTAATTAAGTTGATCTTTTCGTAGTCTGCAAATGCTACATTAGCAGTTGCTAATAATGTATTAGCATCAGCTGGGAAGTATTCACGGATAAACTCTGGTTTCTTTTCAGCCAAATGGTTAATCATCCCAGGATCTTGGTGAGTATAACCATTGTGGTCTTGCTGGAATACCGTTGAAGAATCAATGAAGTTTAATGATGGGTATTGTTTTCTCCAGCCCATTTCAGAAGCCTTACGCAACCATTTGAAGTGTTGTGTCAACATTGAGTCAACTACCCGTCCAAATGATTCATAAGTTGCAAAGAAACCGTGCCGTCCAGTCAGAACGTAACCTTCTAACCAACCTTCATCATCATGTTCTGATAACTGAGAATCGATTACTCGACCTTCGTGAGCCATGTACTCATCGTATGGCGTGTCAATGTCACGTGACCACTGACGGTTAGTCGTATCAAAGATATGCCAAATTCGGTTTGACCAAGTTTCGTCAGGTCCAAAGGCGCGGAAAGTAGTTGGGTTCTTCTTCATTGTGTCACGAACCCATTCTGACCAAACTACCATATCTTCAGCATCCGTAGCCCCAGGAGTCTTGATTTCAACCGCATAATCACGAAAATCAGGTAAGTCCAATGGTTTAGGATCAAGCCCACCATTTGTGATTGGGTTAACAGACATCCGCCGGTCACCCTTTGGTGCTAATGCTTTGATTTCTTCTTTGATGGTGCCGTCTTCGTTAAAGGAGTCCGCTGGTTTATAGCTTTCCATCCATTTAACAAATTCGTCGGCAGTTTCCATGTTGTCAGCACTCAAAGGAAGTGGAACTTGGTGCGCACGGAATGAACCCTCAATTGGAAGACCCTTAGCGTTTTCTTGTGGACCAGTCCAACCTTTTGGTGAACGGAAGATAATCATTGGCCAAACTGGACGTTTGGCTGTTTCAGCTGTTTCAGTTTCACGTGCTTTCTTTTGAATAGCTTGAATGTCTTCCACAGCAGCATCCATTGCTTTTGCCAAATTAACATTGGTTTCGTCAATGTTTTCACCATGAGGCAAGTTTGTTTCAACAAAGTAAGGCTTCCAGCCAAGTCCTTCGAAGTATTTTTGTAAATCTTCGTCAGAAGTCCGGTTAAAGATGGTTGGGTTAGCAATCTTAAATCCGTTTAAGTTAATGATCGGTAGTACCGCACCATCAGTAACCGGATTAATAAAGCTACTAGAGAACCATGAACCAGCCAATGGACCCGTTTCAGCTTCCCCGTCACCAATCTCAACTGCAGCAATTACTTCAGGGTTGTCAAAGATGGCACCAACCCCATGAGATAGTGAGTAACCTAGTTCTCCACCTTCGTGAATTGAACCGGGTGTCTCAGGAGCAGCATGAGAAGCAATCCCACCTGGGAATGAGAATTGTTTGAATAATTTCGACATTCCCGCTTCGTCAGCAGTAATCTCTGGGTAGATATCAGAATAACTGCCATCAATGTAAGAATTAGAAACCATAACCTGGCCACCGTGACCAGAACCCTCAATGTAGAACATGTTCAGGTCATATTTGTTAATAACCCGGTTCAAATGAGTGTAGATAAAGTTTTGAGAAGCAATCGTTCCCCAGTGTCCGATCGGTTTTACCTTAACGTCTGCAGCCGTTAAAGGTTCTTTCAGCATTGGGTTAGACCGTAAGAATAACTGTCCAACTGACAAGTAGTTCGCTGTGTTCCAATATTGCGTCATTTTGTCAAAATATGCTTTTGAATCATAGTCTACTGACATGCAATAACACTCCTTTGTAATAATAACCAAATGGTTGTTTTTCCCTTGAGAATGAGTTCGAAAGCGAACTCAACTACACAACTATCTTACCAATTTCTGTTAAAAAGTCAAACCATAACACAATTGGTACGTATCAATTGAGAAAGCCCGCCACAATTTATTCTGCTACATCCACAAAGGTGTTGTAGCTAAAATAATGGTAGTGAATCCGCAACTGCGAGAATTCAAACGGGGTTCCATTGTCAAGAAAGAAGATTCCTTCCATGATGCCAACCGGTTCCGTCGGTTCCAAATGCAATAGTTCCTGATCAGTTGCAACGGATGGCTGTACTTTGAGGGTCATTAATGCCTTGGTTCCAGTGTGATGAAGTTCCTTTGCAAAATAATCAAACAAAGAGCCAGTGACAATTTGTCGGGTAAGCGCCGGCGCTAATTTGATTGGGATGTAACTCGTCTCAATGATAATTGCTCGTTCATCAATCAACCGTAACCGCCGAATTTGATAGACGAAATCTTCGCTAGTCACAAACAACTCTTCTTGAATTTCAGGCGGAGCAGCAATTACCGCAAAGTCCAAAACCTTGATTTGTGGCTCATATCCCTCAATCTTTAGATTGTTGGTAATCCCTAAATTCGACCCTTCATACCGAAAAATCGATTTATTTTTCAAGTACAGTGGATTCACGAATGTCCCAGAACCTCGTTTTTTAAAAATAACTCCCTGCTGTGCCAAAACATTCAAAGCTCGTTTGATGGAACTACGACTAACTTGATATTCCGTGCTTAGACTACGTTCATCCGGCAACCGATTATGCGGAAATTGATTAGTTTTAATTCGTTGCTGCAGGCTTTGTAATACTTGTTTATATACTAGATCAGCCACAAGATGCTCCTTTACGACTTAGATTATCTCAAGTATAGCAGAAACAAAAAAGGATTCCCGCTGTGGCGAGAACCCTAGGGTTACCAGTTAATCTTTTGTTGCTTGGTCATCCAATTGATGTTGTTCTTTCAAGCGTTTGTTAGCACGATAAAGATCATATAATACCCACCCTAGCAGAGCTAATACGGCAATAATGATCACATATGCAATCAGATTTGCTTCAAAGGTCTGTTGTGCATTAGGATTGTCGCTAAAGAAGCCGGCAATTGCATCTGGCATGTTATACATGTTTAAGAATGTTAAGGCTAAAACGGAAGCCCAACCAGCAACTTTAACCCAGATCGCATTGGTAAAGCGTTTCCCATTCATTTCCAAAGCACTGTCAGTAAACATCAAGAGTGGCAACATTGAAAATGGTAACGCAAAGGCTAGAAACACCTGTGAATTATTCATCAAATCATTTAGCGCTTCATGCTGCTTAACTGCCGAACCACCGCTAGTCATCATTACACAAATGACCACCGGAACGATCGAAATCAATCGGGTAACTAGCCGCCGAGCCCAGAGTGGCATCCGCATATGAATGAATCCTTCCATAATGACTTGACCCGTTAACGTTCCAGTAATCGTAGAGTTTTGTCCAGAAGCTAATAAAGCTACCGCAAATAGGGTTGAAAGGACTCCAGTTTTTGCAACACTTGCCAAAATCCCATTACTCATAAAGGAGGGATCCTTGAGTGCCTGATATAAACCGAAGAACGATGGATCTTGCACGGAACCAGATTTGAAAACTGCCACTCCCATAATTAATAAGAGGGCATTTACAAAGAAGGCCATGGTTAACTGAATGTTGGAATCCATCGTTGAGAACCGCACCGTGCGGGCAATGTCTTCTTCGTCGTTATGATCAACTTTTCGAGTTTGAGAAATTGCCGAGTGCAGATACAAGTTATGAGGCATGACAGTCGCCCCAATAATCCCTAAAGCCCCACTCAATGGCGTCGTCCCGTTAACAACGGGGGTCTCTTTGACCGCAGCAATGCTTGGAACCGTTCCTTTCAATACCCCCAGCCAATCAGGATTTGAAAGTGCTACTTCATAAGCAAATACAAAGAAAATAACTAAAATCAAAGCAACCACGACGGCCTCGATCTTTCGAAACCCAATCGAAGTCAGTAATAGTAATACCAACACGTCCAAAACAGTAATCAAGACCGCTACTAAAATCGGAATCCCAAACAACAGGTATAGCGCAATTGCGCCTCCGATTACTTCTGCAATATCGGTCGCCATAATCGCTAACTCGGTCGTAATCCAGAGTACTACACCCAACGTCTTGCTGGTTCGAGCTCGAATCACTTGCGCCAAGTCCATTTGCGTCACGATCCCAAGTTTAGCTGCCATGTATTGAAGTAACATCGCAATCAAACTTGAAATCAAGATAATAGACATCAGCAAGTATTGAAAATTTTGACCCCCGGTAATTGACGTTGACCAATTCCCTGGATCCATGTATCCCACTGCCACTAGCGCTCCTGGTCCAGAATACATAAATAACGTTTTCCAAAAACCCAAATTCTTTGGAACTTCAACGGTACCATTAATCTCTTGTAATGATTTCCCGTTTGCATACTGAATAAAATGAGTTTTTTCTTTTTTTCCTTCTGCCATACACAAGCCATCTCCTTCTAATTAGTCAAATTAATTGTAAATGATAGTTGCACGAAAGTCATTAAATTTTTCAAAAGAATTGCTATAATACAAAGTAAATGAGGTGAATTTTATGACAAAAAAGAACCATGGAAAGCTCCATAAGACCCTTGTAGAGCAGGTTTTAGATCAACACAAAATAAAATACCAGCAAATTGAATTTGCAACCCATCAAGTCGGCGATGTTTTTGAACTTGACGCCCACCAACAATCCTACCAACGCCATCAAATCTATAAAACATTGGCCGCTATTACTAAGGATCATGAGCCAATTATTGGCGTGGTTCCCCTCGACTGCCGTCTCAGCTTAAAAAAGCTCGCCCGCGCCGCCGACAAGAAAAAGGTTCAGATGATTCCATTAAAAGATTTGGCTGCCATCACGACCTTTGAACATGGTGCCAACACTCCTGTTGGCATTTATGAGAAAAAAGGTTATCCCATCTACTTTGATTGCAGTGCCCAACAGCAAGGAGAAATCATCATTTCTTCCGGCCAAATCGGTCGTTCGGTGCTAGTCAATGCTGAAGCGGTTGCCAAGCTAGTGCACGCGTCGTTTGCAGACCTCATTGAAGCTTAAATCTAAGTTTGCCCCGACCACTCCGCTTTGAATTCTTGCACAAATGTTTCCATCAAACTTTTTCGCCGCTTAGCAAGTTGCTGGGCGGTTTTTGTATTCATTTGATCTGCTACTAAGAATAATTTTTCATAAAAGTGATTCAAAGTGGTCGTATTGTTGCGATATTCTGCTTTGGTCAGCTGTCGGCGCGGAGGTAGTTTGGGATCATACATGGCAGCTCCATGAACAGCTCCATACGCAAACGTTCGCGCCACCCCAATGGCACCAATCGAATCTAGTCGATCCGCATCTTGTACTACTTGTCCCGTTTTTGAGAGCTGGTGATGCTGCTCAAGGCTATCTGCAAACGATAAATGGTCAATAATTTCCAATACTTGTTTGATTTCCTCGGGGTGGTAACCAAAATCTTGGAGACAATTAATAACTTCCTGGCGCTTTTCAGCACGGTGATCACAAAGTTTTTCGTCAAAAACATCGTGCAAATAAGCCGCGGTCAGTGCAACTTCACCGTTAGCAGGTTCACTAGCCAACAATTTCCCGGTCATATTAACAACCCGCTCAATATGATCAAAGCCATGTCCGGAATGATCAAATGCCATTTCCTGAGCTGCATACTGGCGAACTTTTTGTAATTTTTCGTTGATAAATTCCAGCTCCTTTCAGACGATTCACAACTATTATTATAACGATTAAACGCTACAGGTATATCAAAAAGACCTCCACAATGTGAAGGTCTTGATAATAATGCTTATAGAAAAGCTAAAATTTCCATTAAGATTGGAACCACAATTACAAAGAGCACTGTACTAGTTACCACTAAGTTCGTTGCGTAATCTACATCACCATGCGACTGACCAACTAAAATAGGTAAAACGGCCAATCCTGGTGCAGCAGCTTGAATCACAAACGTATTTAATTCCGGAGTTGGTACAGTACCAACAGTATGTTTAGCTGTCAGCAACACCACAATCATAATAGCAGGTGCAATCACAAACCGCCCCGCTAATGCCAGCACTGAATCACGGTCAAAATGGATTGATTGTAACCCAGCATCAGCTAAAATAATCCCAATGTAGATCAAGGAGAGGGGAGTTACCAAACCGCCAACCATGGTGAAAGTGTTCCCAAGCATTGGAAAGGCTGCGGGTTGCACGATAAACGTAATTGGTAGCCCTAAAACCAACCAAACCAACGCCACTATAAAGCCAATCAAAGGAGCAGGCAATAACTTTTTCCAGTTAAACTTTGCTCCACTTGCTGAAATTTTATCTTTAGTTGGATCATCGGCAGAGATAAAGAAGATCCCGACTGCCCAAGTAGAGATGGTATTAATCAAGTAGTACAACAAGAAATAAGGCAAACCTTGGTCACCAAATAACGCAATGTTAAGTGGCATCCCGATGAAGATTGTATTGGCATTGACGAACATGTTAATGAACGTTCCGCGCCGTCCCTTGCGGATTTTAAAAATTTTCACAAAGATTAACGCAACCACATAACCCAATACAAAGCTAATAAAGACGTAGAACAAACCGCTCGACAGGCTCAATAATTTATCCCGGTTCAAGTGACTGACCACTGACATAAAAATCGATACTGGCAGCGCAATATTCATAATAATAAACGAAATACTACCCTTAAATTTGTCGTCTAATTTGCCCGATTTTCGCAACCAATACCCAAGTGCGATGACAAGAACAATCTCACCGACACTTGATAAAGACGTTAAAAAAGCTGTCATCATCAAACTCCTTTCATAACTATTTCCAAAGCAATGCTTAGTTCAGTTCACGATAAACGGGGTACCATTTTTCAGCTTCTACCGCTGCTTTCACATCACTAATCTGCTCTCTAGTAACCCCTTGATCAACTGCACTTTGCGCCACAGCATTAGCAACTGTTTGGGAGAATTCAGTCAACTGCTCAACTGGGGGCAAGATGGCAGCTCCTGGCTTAGAAGAATCAACAATTCCTCCTAAAGAGTGCGCAGCTGCACTAATCATTTCATCATTCAAAGTCGTAGCAGTTGCGGCAATCGCACCTAAACCGATCCCAGGATAAACCAACGCATTGTTAGCTTGTCCAATTTCGTAGGTAACTCCATCATGTTCCACGGGAGCACTTGGAACACCAGTTGCCACCAACGCCCGACCATTTGTCCATTTAATCAAATCGGCTGCCGTTGCTTCAGCAAGCTTAGTTGGGTTTGAAATTGGTAAAATAATTGGACGGTTCGTGTGCGCTGCCATTTCCGTAACAACTTCCTGTGTGAAGGCACCATGAACAGTTGAAGTTCCCACCATAATGGTTGGATGAACCGCTTGTACAACCGAGAGTAAATCCGTTAATTCATCGGCATTATCAAATTCGGAACGACTTCTAGCAAATTCCTGTTGTCCCGGTGTCAAATCTGGCATGTCATCAAACAGGAGTCCTTGTTTGTCGACCATGTAGAAGTGCTTTTTAGCCTCTGCTTCGCTCAAGCCTGCTTGAACCATTTCTTCAGCAACTCGCTGCGCAATTCCGACCCCGGCAGTACCAGCACCAAAGCATAGATATTTCTGATCCGTCATTGACTCACCAGAAATGTTCAATGCCCCGAGTACCCCAGCTAAAACGATAATTCCAGTTCCTTGAATGTCATCATTAAAGACCAAGAATTTATCCTGATATTTTTCCAGAATCTTAGCAGCATTAGCTCGACCAAAATCTTCAAAGTGTAAATAAAGATTAGGGAAAAGTGATTCTGCTTCCTGAACAAAGTTATCCACAAATTCATAGTAATTATCAGAATAATCCCGATCTTGATCAAGACCAACGTACAAAGGATCATCCTTTAATGATGCACGAGTAGTCCCTGCATCTAAGACCACTGGTAAAATTTCTGACGGGTCAATCCCCGCAGCAGCTGTATAAACCATCAGCTTACCAACCGGAATATCAATTCCCTGAGTTCCCCAATCACCAATGCCAAGAATTCCTTCACCATCAGTCACAACTAACAATTTAACGTTGCGACCTTCAGCAGCATTGATTAAACTTTCCCGAATCGTTGCGCGACTGTGATCATTGATTGATAAATAGGCCGCATTTTGGGGATTAACGTATAAGCGACTGTAGTTTTCAATTGAATCCGCAATCGTTGGATCATACACAATCGGCATGAATTCACTGACATGTTTTGCAAACGTAGCGTAAAACAAAACCCGATTTTCATTAAAAACTGACATTAGATACATACGTTTTTCTAAATCTGTACTCATTTCCTGGTACTGAGCATAAACGCGATCAGTTTGCTGATCCAAGGTTTGAATTCGAGGTGGCAACATTCCTTCAAGGTGTAAATCTTTCCTTTCAGTAGCACTAAAGGCCGTTCCTTTATTTAAAAAGGGATTGTTGACGATTTCTTGACTTCTAGTCATAGTTCTCGCTCCTCTAAATTTATATGGTATTATTCTAAACAAGAGTCATATTAGTCCATCTATAAAAAGATAGTCAAACGTTAAATTTGAATAAATTTCATTAATATGAGGTGTTAAAATCAAACTGCAAGATTTACTCTACTTCAATAAATTAGCTGAATTGCATAGTTACACCAAAGTTGCAGCTTACTATCAGGTCAGCCAGCCTACCATTTCCTTAGCTGTGCAACGACTGGAAAACGAACTGCACATCGAATTAGTCCAGCGTAACCAAGCACACCACCAGATTGAGATTACACCGGCGGGAAAACAACTCGCCCAGCACGCCCAAATCATTAGCAATGAAGTAACTGCGATTGAACAGTCGCTGGTGCCACAGAAACAGCAGCCCATTAACTTTGGGCTACCTCCAATCATCGGGAACTATTATTTCCCGAGTTTAGCGGCGCAACTTGGAGAAACCGGCATCCTAGATGACTTATCCAATCTAGAAGCGGGCTCAAAAAAATTGTTGCATCAATTGATTGACGGCACGGTTGATATTGCCCTGCTTGGATCAGCAGCACCGTTTCACAACCAGAACCTAACTACGACGGTCTTGACCCAAAACCAATTTAAAATCATCACCGCCAAGGAGCACCCGTTGGCTCAGCATCCAACCGTGCGCATGCGTGATTTGGATCAGGCCGACTTCATTGGCTTTAATGACGACTTTATCCATGCAGAAACCTTTCAAAAACTATGTCGCCTGCATGGAGTCCGAGTTAATACTCGCTATCGAACCCAAGACGTCGAACTAATCAAACAACTAGTGGCTCAAAACGTCGGAATCTCATTTTTAACGGAAACGGCAATCACCCCCAAGGATCAAGTTCAGACGCTTAACATTGCTGATGATGACGTCCCTAATTTTTTTGTGTCACTAGCCCGTCGCACCAAACATCCACTCTCAGAAGAAGAACAACGATTAATGCAAGTTCTACAAACAGCAATTAAGGCAAAATAAAACACCGAAAAGTTACTTTTCGGTGTTTTATTTTTTTAATGCTGAGCGCCAAATTGTCAACCGCTGCCAACTCCAATTCACCACTCGTTGTAACAGTAAAAACATCGGATTAATTAGTAAAATCATGACCGCTCCCACTAACAAGGCAACCCAATTGTTCAACCCCGTTAGCGAAAACAGTGGTCCTAAAAAGATGAAGACTGCTAAAAACAGGGTAATGCTGATCGAAACTACCATCAGTTTATAGCGGTTCCAAGGACGACTAATTAGCAACATCGCCTGCCAACAAACAAAGCCCGTTACTAATACATTCAACGAAGCGATACTAGGTGCTGAAAGTCCGAGGAAAGGACCTAATCCACCTAACAATAAAACGTCCACTACCACGCATAGCGCAGATGGAATGGCAATTGCAATAATTCCGCTCACAAATCGATTGCGGATCGGATGAAACTCAGGTGCCATTGCTAGGAAAAAGGATGGCACTCCGACCATTAGACTATTAATGGGAGTGAGCTGAATCGGTTGAAACGGATAGTTACGAGCCAAAAACAGAAAAATGACACTCAAAATAACGGAAAACATGGTTTTAATTAAATACAGCGAAGCAATGTTATCAATATTGTTAATAACTCGGCGTCCCTCTTTTAATACATTGACCATGGCAGAAAAATTAGAGTTAATTAACACGAAGTCCGCAATACTCTTAGTACTTTCATTTCCAGTCGCCATGGCAATCCCACAATCAGCCTGTTTCAAAGCTAGAATATCATTAACACCGTCCCCCGTCATTGCGACCGTCTTCCCAGCCTGTTGCATCGCGCGAATCAGCTGCTCTTTTTGTTCTGGTTTAACTCGTCCGAATACCCGATTATGCGCTACCAGTTTCGGATAGTTTGGAGTTTTCACCGTACTCATATCGACATACTGATCGGCTTGTGTCACGCCAACCCGACTAGCAATGCTGGCAACCGTGGTTGGATCATCTCCAGAAATCAGGCGAAGCGTCACTCCCTGATTGGCGAAATAACGTAGCGTTTCTGGGGCATCGCTCCGAATCACATCTGACAAGATCACAAATGCTATTAGTTTAGTCTTTGATAACGACGTTTCTGTCATTGTTTCGGCTGTAGCAAAGGCCAAGACCCGCAAACCTTGGGTCGCAAGTTCATGGACTTGATTAGACTCGTTCGAACTCATTTGCAAAACAAATTGTGGCGCTCCTAGCACGTAGTTTTTTCCATCGGCTAGTTGAGCTCCACTCCATTTCCGCGCCGAAGAAAACGGAATGATCCGCGAAGCAACTTGATTGGCTTGCATAAATTCTTTTTGCAAAGCCATCGCAGTGGCATTCGTATCGCCAACTTCTCGTAAGACTGATCCTAATAGCGGAGCAATCGTTGCTGTCGTTGTGCCCGTCGCGAGTTGTTCCAATCGGTCAAACTTTAGTTCCCCACTGGTGATCGTCCCCGTCTTATCAAGACAAAGCGTGTCAACTCGGGCAAGCGTTTCAATCGAAGCTAGGTCGCGCACCAGCACTTTGCGGCGTGCCAATCGATAGGCCGAGACCGCTAGCGTTACAGATGATAGCAGCACTAATCCTTCTGGAATCATCCCAATCATGGCGGCCACCGTCCCTAAAATGGCATCATTCCAACTTACTCCACGTAAAATTCGCGAGGTAAACAGAGCGAGTCCAAGCGGGATGATAATCACCGTTAAAATCCGAATAATTTTGTTAATCAAATCCAGTAATACACTTTTTTTTCGGCTCGTAGTTTTCGCCTTGGCAGTCAAAGAATTTACAAAAGTGTCATCACCAACCTTGGTGGCCTGCATCACCGCATGACCCCCCACCACAAAACTACCAGAAATCACGCTAGCGCCATTCGGTTTGTTAATCGGATTGGATTCACCCGTAATCTGTGATTCGTCGACTTCTAGTTCTTTAGTTGCCAAAATAACCCCGTCAACCGGGATTTGATCGCCGAGTGTCAACTGAATTACATCATCTAAAACCAGCTGCTCTGAAGGGATTTCAACTGTTTCTCCATCTCGAACCACTCGACTATGCGCTTGCGAAAGTAGCGCCATCTTATCAACTTGCCTTTTAGAGCGAACCTCTTGGATAATTCCAATCAGCGAATTTAAGAAAGCAATTAATAAAAACAAGAGGTTTTTATAGCTACCAGTGGTAAAGACCAACAGCCCAAGCACCAGGTTGATAAAATTAAAGAGGTTAAAAACATTGCTAACTACAATCTGTCCCACCGTTTTGGTTAAGGCAGGGGGTGGCGTATTCTTTTGCCCAGCCGCTACTTTAGCAGCAACTTCTGCTGAGCTTAAACCGGAATAATGCTGATCTGACAAGAGTGCTTCCTCCTTAACATCCTTTTCTAACAATTATAGCTGAAATGGGCAAACCCCGCTGGAAAAGTGTCACTAGATCAGACGATCTGCCTTAATTACAGGAAAAGGATGGTCATCGATAAAAAAAGTACTGATACCTCCACGTATGAAGGATATCAGTACCAAAATAGAACTGTTTTTCTAATTTATTTGTTTAATTAATATCAATTGACTTGCTAGTCTGCTCTTCTTTTGCTGACTTCGGTAATTCAATCTTTAAAAGACCACCATCGTAAGTAGCACTAATTTGATCTTTTTGAACATCCGGTAGGTAGAATGACCGACTAACATCGCTTGACCGACGTTCCTGATTGACCACATGTCCATCATCATCACGAACTTCTTTTTTCAGATCATGAACTGCGTGAATCGAAAGCGTGTCATCACTGTATTGAATATCGATATCTTGTTTTTGAAATCCCGGCAACTCAGAAACAACTTCATAGTGATCGTCATGATCAATCACGTCCGTTTTCATCCGATTATTACCGCCTGCGACCGAATTTAGTAGGCTTTTACCAAAGTCGCCGAAAAAATCGTCCAGTGGGTCGTAACTAATGTTGCTTAAATCTTTATTTGCCATCATTAAACTCCCCTTTGTTAATTAATTGTCAGCTTCCTGACACCTTTAATTATAGGGCGGTTACCTTTAAGATTCAAAAAATTTGTTTTCTTTTTACTGATTTCAAAACAGCTCCCGCCACTGTATGTTAATATGGTACAGAATTGTAAAATCCAAAAATTTTACAACTGCAGTTCCTGACCTCAAATCAACCTATCAAGAAAAAGGAGTACACGACATTGGTTACTGGATCGATTTTTATCGACTTAGTTATTATTCTCATCACATTCTTTTTAGCAGGATTTTTCGTTGCCTGCGAATTTGCCCTCGTGCAATCGCGCCCCACTGCCTTACAAGAAGAACTCGATGATGACAACACTTCAGAAAAACGCAGAAAAAAACTGACCCGCGAAATCAAAATGGTTAAAAATCTCAATGAATACCTGTCCACCACCCAAGTGGGTGTCTCATTGGCGGGGATTATTCTTGGGTGGATTGGTGAAACCTTTGTGATCGCACTTTTTGTTAATCTATTGGGCACCGATATGGGGGTTAACAGCGCTACCGCCCACGGTATTGGGGCAGTTCTTGGGATTATCCTACTGACTTATTTAGAAGTCGTTTTTACAGAAATTCTACCTAAGAACATCAGTATTGACATGCCTTTACAAGTGCTGAACGTGGTCAGCACACCACTACATTACTGTCATGTCGTCTTTTATCCCTTCGTCTGGCTGCTTAACATTTCTGCCAATGCAGTTGTCCGCATGTTGGGGCTCAAGGTTGCCAATGAAAATGACGAAGCTCTGTCACAATCAGAGATTCTGAGCGTTTCCAAAGCAGCCGTTAAAAATGGAGACCTGGAACAAAACGACTATCTCTACATGCAGCGTGCCTTCGAGTTAAACGATAAAACCGCTCGTGATATCATGATTGACCGCACCCAACTTAAAACCGTAGATTATAACGATACCGTAGCAGAAGCTACCGAAACCTACCTCAAGACTACTTTTAGCCGGCTTCCGGTGGTCAAAGATAACAACAAGGACAATATCCTTGGTTATGTCTACATCTATGATCTAGTTCAGCAAGCCCAGATTAACCCCAAAAAATCCGTTAAAGGGCAATTACGTAAGATCAGTACGACTGCTGAAACAACCCCGATTGCCATGGTTTTACAACAAATGATTAAGAATCACCAACCAATCGTGGTCGTAATCGATGAATACGGCGGTACTTCCGGAATTATTACCGATAAAGACATTTATGAGGAACTATTTGGAACCGTTCGTGATGAAATCGATCCTGCTAATCAGGCGCAGATTTTCAAGCAGGCTGACGGAACCTACAAAGTTAGTGGTAAGCTAAATACTCATGACTTTGAAAAATTCTTCGATACTAAGATCAAATCATTTGATAGTTCTGATATCGTTACCATCGCTGGATTTGTGATTGAACACAATCCCCATATTAAAATCGGTGACGTGGTTACAATTGGGCGCTTTCAGTTTAAAGTATTGGATTACGAAAACTCATTTATAAATTGGTTCGAAGTAACCCCCCTTAAAACTGACGAAACGAACCCTGCATAACCTTAAGAAACGCAAAACGAGGCCTGCCTCGTTTTTTTCGTGACAAGGAGTTTCCTATGAAAATATTTAAAAAAATTCCCGTGTGGATTGCCTATACTGCCTGCTTTTTGGTGATCATTAGCGCCTTTTGGCTGACTTTTCGCCTCACTAATCGTTCCCTTATTTGGAGTTTCGATGGAATTGCTCAACATTATCCCATCTTGATCGATTTTCGCCAAATGATCGTTAATTTTATACAGCACCCCCAGCATGGATTTACAAATTGGGCTTGGAATATTGGATTGGGTGCAGATCAACTGACAAGCTTCTCTTACTATGTTGTCGGGGATCTGTTTAACTACCTTATTATTTTGTTCCCCAAAAATCAGGTAGCTTTAGGCTACAGTGTCTTAGTAGTTCTCAGGTTATATTGTGCCGGACTGGCCTTTTTATTATACTGTCGCAATTTTCACTTCAAAAAATTCAGCCAACTTATCAGCACGCTTACCTATACCTTTGCTAGCTATGCCCTATATGCTGGCATGCACCATGCCTTCTTTTTATTACCATTAATTCTGTTCCCACTCCTTGCAAATGGAATTGAACAAGTCTTGCACCGTCACGCGGTAGTTCCATTGATAATTGCCGTCACCATTACCTTCCTCAGTAACTTCTATTTTGCCTACATTCTTGGGTTAGGTTGCCTCGTTTACGTCATTGTACGTTATTTCGACCTTCGCACCTCCAAATCATTTCGTCCTTGGAAATCCTTGCTTAGCCTGACAGCAGCGGTTATTGCCGGGCTCGGCATGGCTGCCGTCCTCTTCGTCCCAACAATTATGTATGCTTTTCAATCGACTAGAATCACTAATCAATTTGCCAATGGTTATCATCTCTACCCACTTAGCTACTATCTTGGGCTTCCTGGAAAAATAATTGGGATGGGAAATAGCTTTAATTTCTGGTTAATAATTGGGATTAGCGGTTTTAGCTTGTTAGCCATCATCTACGTATTGAGCCACTTTCGAAAATATCGTGCCCTTAATTGGTCCTTAATTTTACTTGGAATTGGAATTGTTTTCCCACAAGTTAGTGCTATTTTCAATGCCTTTGCTGCGCCATCAAATCGCTGGCTATCGCTCGGGCTATTGCCCATTGGACTTGCCAGTGCATATTTTGCTGAAGCGTTGCGCCACCTAACCCACCGTGATCTTGCCATTCTAGCAGCCAGTGGACCGAGCTTGCTTCTGGTGATCTGGCTCAGCAACGGAGGGATATTAAAACTACATCGGCATGATTTGGTCGAATATTTACTCTTCTTTAGTCTCATCGGCATCCTTTTAATAGCCAATTTATTTAACTGGAAACGACGGTGGCTACAAAGTTCCGTTTTAACCCTAGTGATTGTTAATCTAATTAGTCTAGGAATCGGATTTTACAGCCCCAATAGCAGTAGCTATTCTAAAACGATGTATCTACAAAATCAGGCTCAGCAGGCTGTTTCCAACTACTATGACCAAGCCGATCACTATGTAACTCCCCGCCTCAACCATGAGCGAACCACGATTGGACCACGGTATCATTATCAGCCCGATCAGCGAAAAAATTCTTTAAATACCGACTATTTTAATGCAGAATCAAATATCCCAATGGTTCTCGGAACCCATGACATTGCTTCATATCTGACCGTTGAAAATGGTTATGTTGGCGCATTGGAACAACAGGTTCAAAACAACCAATTCACACCGAATAATCCAGTCGCCCAAAATGACTACCGCACCTCGCTAGAAAACCTGATGGGTGTTAAATATCTTTTCTTAGATAGCACTAGGGAAGAAAAAAATTTGCCCGCTGGTTTTAAAATCGTTCGTAACCGCGATCGCCAGCCACGCCTTTTCCCAATCCCTAACCAGCTAGTTAATCCGGCCAAACCAAATGGCACTATCATCGCCAAAAACAACGAGGCGTTGCCCCTTGCATATACCCAAACACACGTGCTGACCGATCAGCAATTTCATCGCTTAAGCCCACTTGAGCGTGAACAAAGTCTGATAGCAGCAGCCAACCTTCCTAGCGCCATTTCGGGCATTAAGCCCTTACACTACCACTCGAACCTGCGCTCGTTGGCTTACCAAACGCAACTAGATCAGACCAATTTATTGACGAAGCCCGAGCAACTGGATCAATTACCTGCAAGTACTCGGTCAAATCGATCTCAGCCTAACGCTACTTATGCTACCGCACAACAAATTAAAGCAATTCTCAAAGAAAATACAGACATCGCAAACCAAAGCGTCCAAAAAAATCGAACTGGTTTACATCAACTAACCTCTGATGCTCTAGGCAACCAAAATCAGTACGAGTTAACCATTAAAAATCCAGAACAGACGCGTAACCACGAGTTATACCTAAAATTAGAAGGTATCACTGTTACCCCTCTTGATGCAGCGCAAACGGCTGCTAACAAGGCCAATCGAGCCGTATTAGCTAATCGGGCACTAGTTCCATTAAACCAACTAACCGCTATTCGAAATAATCTAACCAGCTATGATAATGGTAGCTTTGTGATCACCGCCAGTGCCCACGGAATGAGCAACGCCGTTACTCAGCTTGGTAAAGACGAACTGTCAAACTACTTGCCAAAACACCAAGCACTCCTTAACTTGGGCTACTCTGCCAAATCTCGCAAAACCATTACCATCAAATTTGACGGACCCGCCGCAATTAACATCAAAAAAACACGGCTCATCGCGGTTCCGTTCAAGCAAAACTATCACCGTCAAATCAAACGGTTACAGCAGGCAAGGCTACATCAACTCCGCCTCCAAAAAAATACGGTTACTGGAATCAGTCATGAACCCCAAAAAGCGGTTTTGACAACATCAATCCCATACTCAAGCGGCTGGCAGCTTTCAATTGATGGGCACCCGACCAACACTAAGGTAGTTAATCAAGCTTTTGTTGGTGGCGTTGTCCCTGCAGGTAATCACCGAATTCGACTCACCTACCACACTCCCGGTTTGCTAGTTGGTTTCATCATTACTCTGATAACCAGTCTGTGTTTGGCTGGTAGCTGGTTGTGGTACTTAATCGTCATTCGAAAGTCATCGCAAAAATAATCTGAAATTTTTCTAAAAAACGATTACACTTATAATAAGGAGGTGGTAATTGTGAAACAAATCCGAATTTTATTTATTTCTATTGAGGGAAATACCCGCAGTTTCGTTAACCACTTGGTTAGCTATGCTGAGCAGCAACATCAAATACACCCAACACAACCACTAATTACTGCTACAGAAATTAGCGATCAAACTGATCTACAAGCCGAGCACCAGCCATACTTTGTTTTTGTCCCCACCTATCTAGATGGTGGCAATGGGATTGATAATGGCGTAAAAGAACTAATGACAAATTCAATGGGCGAATATCTTGATTTTCAAGAAAATGCTCAGTATTGTCAGGGAATCATCGGCAGTGGCAACAAAAATTTTAATGCTCAATACTGTTTAACTGCCAAGCGGTATGCTCGAAAATTTCAGGTTCCCTTTATCGCTGATTACGAACTTCGTGGAAATCATGATGATTTAGAACGAATCTATGCTGATTTAGTAGCCTTTGTAGCAGAACAAGCTGCTGTTTAATGACTGCTGGCGGGCAGATTAATTGACTTTAACATTAGAATTCTAAACAATGGTTGTATACAATGATATTAGGATTTTCTAGGAGGTCGAATGATGGTTACAAATGATTATCAATACGATGTTTTATATCTCGGCAGTGGTCATGGTGCCTTCAACGGCGCACTTGCACTGGGTGCCAAAGGTGATTTTAAGATCGGTATGGTCGAAGCTGACAAGGTTGGTGGAACCTGCCCTAACCGCGGTTGCAACGCCAAGATTGCGCTTGATATGCCCGTCAAATTAAAACATGAAGCTGAAAATATGCAGGGAAAAGGGATTCAGGGGATTCCAAAAATTGACTGGGCCGCAAATGTAGCCCATGAAAAAGAAGTCATCAAAGTACTTCCTGGAGCAATCGAAGAATCATTGGTTGCTAATGGCGTTGAAATGATCCACGGCTATGGAAAACTAGTTGATCCTCATACCATTCGCGTCGCTGGAACTGACTACACCGCTACCAACATTGTGATTGCCACTGGTGCTCACTACCACCAGCTCGACATTCCTGGTGCGGAATTTCTCCACGATGGAACTGATTTCTTAAGCTTATCAGTGCAGCCCAAGGAATTAACCATCGTTGGAGGAGGCTACATTGCGGTCGAGTTTGCATCCATTGCAGCAACCGCCGGAACCAAAGTAAACTTATTGTTGCACCACGATACTGCCCTACGACAATTTTACCAACCATTTGTGGCGGATCTTTTACAACAACTTGTTGACCAAGGGGTTAACATCGTCAAAAACGTTACTCCAGAAGCAGTTAAAAAGACTGCTAACGGCTATGATTTACAGACAAACCAAGGAACCTTTAGTTCTGACTGGATTCTAAATGCCACTGGTCGTGACCCCAACACGAGTAACCTTGGCCTAGACGAAGTCGGCATTGCTTACGACCAAAAAGGAATCAAAGTTAACGATCATTTGCAGACTTCAGTTCCTAGTATCTATGCTTCTGGCGATGTTTTAGATAAAAAAGTCGGTCGTCTAACACCAACTGCCATCTATGAATCAACTTATCTAACTAAATTATTTGCACATGAAACCAGTGCCGCCATTAAATATCCGGCAGTTCCAAGTGCTGTCTTTACCATGCCACGTATCGCACAAGTTGGCGTAACTGTGGATGAAGCAAAGCAACATCCAGAAACTTACAAAGTTGTTGAATCTGACTTAGCTGGTGACTGGTTCCGTGTCTCGATGCGTGCTAACCGTGGGAAAGCTATCACTATTTTCGATCAAGAAGGCTATTTAGTCGGAATGACTGAGATTAGCTCTGAAGCAGACAATGCCATCGGTAGCATTCTGCCCTTCATCGAGTATCATATTGATCCTGAGCAGATGAACGACTTCATTACCCTCTTCCCTACGATTTCATCAGAAACTAAAAATCACTTATAAAAGTTCATTTAAAAACCAGCCTGGGTTAGCCCAGCTGGTTTTTAAGTTAGCCGATTAGAGCTTAACTGCAAATCTGTTGTATACTAAACAAGAGCATGGTTGGGAGGTCGTTTATGAAACTTCAACTGGAACGGATTTATACAAAGCCGGCTGATTTAAATGGATATCGGATTTTAGTTGATCGACTGTGGCCCCGAGGAATTTCCAAGGCTACGGCATACCTCGATGCATGGGAAAAAGCAATTGCCCCATCGCCAGCGTTACGGAAGTGGTTTAACCATGATCCAAGTAAATTCTCTGAGTTTGCTAAAAACTATCAACAAGAATTAAACCAAAATCCAGCAACCGCCATCTTTATTAACGAGGTTGCCCAACGCTTAGCGACGCAAAATGTAATTCTATTGTATGGAGCTAAGGATCAGAAACATAACCAGGCAGTGGTGCTTTTCCAGTACCTGCAAAATTTATCAATCATTCAGACATCGTTATCTAAAGATTAGGAGTATTTTTATGACTAGTGTTAAAATCGGAAAAACCAATGTTACTACGCAACCACTTGGATTAGGAACCAACGCCGTTGGGGGCCACAATTTATTCCCCAATCTTGATGACCAAGTTGGAATTAAAATTGTTCGTCAGGCACTTGATGACGGCATCACAATGTTAGATACTGCCTTTGCCTATGGAATGGGTCAATCAGAAAAATTAATTGGGCAAGCCATTCAGGGCTATGATCGCAGTAAGTTTCAGATTGCCACCAAAGGGGCGCAACGAGTTACCGCAAACGGCGACGTGGTCATCGATAATTCTCCCGCCTTTTTAAAACAATGTGTAACAGACAGCCTGGAACGACTCCAAACTGATTACTTAGATATTTTCTACATTCATTTCTCTGATGGAAAAACACCCTTAAATGATGCCGTAGCAGCACTCAACGAGCTCAAACAAGCTGGCAAAATCAGAGCCATTGGAGTTTCTAATCTATCAATGGACCAACTTAAAGAAGCTAATCAAGATAATCTAGTGGATATCGATGAAGAACAGTATAATCTCCTGCATCGTGATGCCGAAGCGGAACGCTTCCCCTATCTACGTGAGCACCAGATTTCATTTGTGCCTTTCTTTCCATTAGCTTCAGGACTGCTAACTGGCAAGTACCATGCAGAAACTTCATTTCCAAGCGATGACATTCGTCATGATAACCCGGACTTCAATGGTGAACGCTTCACCACAATTGTTAACCAAGTTGAGCAAGTCGAGCAAATTGCGCGGCAGCATCACGCTAAGGTTGCCCAAATTATCTTAGCTTGGTACCTTAAAAACCCTGATATTAGCGTGGTAATCCCGGGAGCTAAACACCCAGCACAGGTTCAAAGCAACGCTCAAGCCTTACAAATTGACCTTTCTGCTGCCGAATATGCTGAAATTGATCAGTTATTCTCACCAGAAAAGTTGTAATAATTAAATCTAAAGCAAAAAAAATAGCCGTTCGACAATTTGGTCGAACGGCTATTTTTAAACCACATTAATTTTGTAGCTAAAATGGATAACCACCAGCAAGATAAATTCCCATGAAACCGACAAGCAACAGCAAAAATAGTGTTAAATAAATCCACATTTTGTTAAGCCGATGATGAAGCCGCCAGGCAAAGGCCAACTCAATCACCACAATCAAAAGTAGAGCGGCCACGACTTTAATAATGGTTAAAACTGGGGCAGCAGCATATGCTCCACCAAGAAGCAATAAACCGGTACCAAGCGCAATTAAGTAACAAATACGGGCAATTATCATACTAACTTTACTCGTAGTTGGACGCTTACTGAACAGTGCTACCAAAACGACTATAAGCAAAATTATCCAATTGATTAAATGAAGCCAGCTGATTAACATAATATCGCTCCCTCTACATATATGTAAACATAGTTACCAATGTTATTATAACATTTCTAGAATCACATTATTAAATATGATAAAATCACTCCAAAGGAGATCTATCTTACTATGAAAAATACATTAACTACTTTTAAAGAAATTACTCATGCCGTCGAAAACATCAATTTAGCAACGGTTAGTGAAGAAGGTATCGTATCGAACTCAATTGTTACTTTCAACCAAGATGACACTGCCGACAACGTTTACTACGTACTGACTAATTATCAAAGTCATCGCGCCCAGAATATTATTACCCATCCCCAGGTCGCAGTTTCATCTTGGTTTGAACAAAAATCAGGAAAACGTTTTTCCTCTAACAACGCTACTGCGAAAGTCCACACGGAGCTTGACTTTATCGCCGCTGTGGCTGGGAATCACCCAGCGATGACTAAATTTGGAACGGACTTCTCTGGTAAATGCATCCTTGAAATTACTTTAAAGTCTGCGCTGATCGAAGACTTCGCAGGTAATGTGCAAAACGTTGAATTCTAGATTTTATCATTAGCAGGAAGCCACCCTACACTCCATACTTAAGAAAAACTTTTGATTTCAGTAAGCAATGTTTAATCCCAAGTCTATATAATTTATTTACTATTTGGAGAAATCGTGGCTGTGCTTTTCAATTGCTTCATTTACCTTATGATCCCACTTACCCCTAATACTGAGTTCCATCTTAGTAGTACCATTTGATACGAAGCCAGTTGCTTGCTCCTCCAAATTTTTAACTTTTGCTAGTTGACTAGTTTGCAACTGTCCATTTACATATCCGCCAACATCGATCCTACCCATTGGATTATGTCGCACACTAAAATAGTTAATTGTAACGTTTTTTATCTTATGATATTTATCATCATCATAAACGATTTTTTTTAGTTCAGTTGAGTTATCCATGACGATTTTTATCAGGTAAATCCGATAACCACCATAACCAATAATTATTCCACCTACGATAAAAGCTAGGATAATTTTTAAACCTAAGCTACCGTTTTTAAATACAGCTTAATTGTTCATCATCCTATTTGGTATCTAATAATCTACCTAATTTTTGTGACATTAATCCAGCACCATAATAAATTTTTCCAGTATCTAGATCTTTATCTAGCACCGTATCAAAATTCATTTGCTTATCTCCATTGA
>NZ_AYZI01000012.1 GCF_001436645.1 Fructilactobacillus florum DSM 22689 = JCM 16035
CGGTTGACTGGGGCCTTTTTTGTATACAAAATTTAATTAAGATTAACTGGTACTTTAAAAAGGTTATTGAAAGCCAGCCACTGGTGTAGTAATCTTAAAACAATTTAAATGAGGATGGTGGACAAAGATGACGAAGAAAAAAGTAGTGTTAGCATATTCTGGAGGATTAGATACATCGGTGGCAATTGCTTGGTTAACTGATCAGGGGTATGACGTAGTTGCTTGTTGTGTCAATGTCGGTGAGGAAAAGGATGCCGATTTTATTAAAGAAAAAGCCCTGCGTGTGGGGGCAGTAAGCTCGTACATGATTAACGCTCTTGACGAATATGCTGATCAATATCTGTCTGTGGCATTACAAGCTAATGCCAGATACGAAGGGGTTTATCCGCTAGTTTCAGCTTTGTCTCGTCCACTAATTGCAAAGAAACTAGTTGAGATCGCTCAGCAGGAAAATGCCGATGCAATTGCGCATGGCTGTACTGGAAAGGGAAATGATCAAGTTCGTTTTGAAGTCGCAATTCATGCATTGGCTCCGGATTTGGACGTACTAAGCCCAGTCAGAGATTGGCATTGGTCTCGAGAGGATGAAATTGACTACGCACAGGAACATCAGATTGACATTCCGATTGACCTTGATTCACCCTATTCAATTGATAGTAATATTTGGGGACGTGCGAATGAAGCAGGAGTTTTAGAAGATCCGTGGGAAAGTGCCCCAGAGGATGCATATGCAATGACCACCCCGATTAGTAAAACCCCTGACCAACCAACAATCATTGAGCTTGAGTTTTATCACGGACTGCCAGTTAAATTAGACGGGAAATCAGCTTCTTTTGCTAACATCATTGAAAAGCTTAATCAAGTAGCCGGTGAACATGGCATTGGGCGCCTTGACCATATTGAAAACCGGCTGGTTGGAATTAAATCAAGAGAGATTTATGAGACTCCGGGAGCTGCGGTATTATTAGCAGCCCATCAAGAATTGGAAAGTCTAACCTTTGAACGTGAACTAGCGCACTTTAAACCGATTGTAGAAAAACAGATTAGTGAGTTAATTTATAATGGTTTATGGTACTCGCCTCTGATGGAATCACTGCGAGCGTTTGTGATTTCTTCGCAGCAATGTGTCAATGGGATTGTTAAATTAAAACTTTTTAAGGGCACCGTCGTCGTTCTGGGGCGGAAATCCGTTGATTCGTTGTACGATAAAGATTTGGCAACCTATACGTCAGCTGATGCTTTTGATCAAGTAGCTTCGAAAGGTTTTATCAAGTTATGGGGGCTACCAACTAAAGTTGCGGCGGAAGTACGACTACGGAACCAGCAAGCAGGTGGTGCGCATGAGCAGTAATAAATTATGGGGTGGTCGATTTCAAAAACAAGCTGATGAATTAGTGGATCAATTTGGGGCTTCGATTGCTTTTGATCAGGAATTAGCTGATGAAGATTTAGCGGGCTCCCTAGCCCACGTTAAAATGCTCGAAAAAACGAAGATTTTATCATCCCCAGACGTTGCAAAAATTGTTGCGGGATTAGAAGCGATTCGTAGCGATTTACATGCGGGGAAACTAAAATTTACGACTACAAATGAAGATATTCATATGAATATTGAACAAATTTTGACAGAGCGGATCGGACCAGTAGCGGGGAAATTGCATACAGCTCGGTCTCGAAATGATCAAGTTGCCACGGACTTCCATCTCTATCTCAAACGCCGACTGCCTAAAATCATTGCGGAAATTAGAACGGTTCAGGAAACTTTAGTGGAATTGGCCGAACGACACGTTACCACAATTATGCCGGGATACACACATTTGCAACACGCCCAGCCGATTTCATATGCACATTATTTGTTGGCCTACTATCAAATGTTTAAACGGGATTGTGAACGATTCGAATTTAACCAACAACATGTAGATCTGCTTCCGCTTGGAGCGGCTGCGTTAGCTGGGACAACCTTTCCAATTGATCGGCAATTCACGGCTCGTGAATTAGGGTTTTCTAAAGTTTATGAAAATTCATTAGATGCCGTTTCCGATCGGGACTTTGCGGTTGAGTTTTTAAGCAACAGTTCGCTATTGTTAATGCATTTGTCTCGTTTTTGTGAGGAATTAAGTATGTGGGTTAGTTTCGAATTCAATTTTTTGGAGCTAAGCGACGCATATACGACTGGTAGTTCCATTATGCCCCAGAAAAAGAATCCTGATATGGCAGAACTCATCCGAGGTAAAAGCGGACGGGTCTATGGTCACCTGTTGGCATTATTGTCGACGTTAAAGTCGTTACCGCTGGCCTATAATAAGGATTTGCAGGAAGACAAAGAAGGGGTTTTTGATACGGTAAAAACCATTTTACCCGCCTTAAGAGTATTTAATGGCATGATTAAAACTTTGACGGTTAAAACTGATCAGATGGAACAAAGTACCACCAACGATTTGTCCAATGCTACGGAATTAGCTGACTATCTGGCGGCTAAAGGGGTGCCATTTCGGAAAGCCCATGGGATTGTGGGACGGTTAGTCCTCCATTGTCTGCAAACTAAGCAAAACTTGCAGGATCTGTCGCTAGCGGAATTACAGGCAGCTGCTCCTGAAATTGAAGCAGATGTCTATCATGATTTACAACCGGAAGTGGCAGTTGCAAGGAGAAATTCCGAAGGAGGAACTGGTTTCGATCAAGTTCGTAAACAGTTAGCACGTGCCAAAGCGGAGTTGCAAACATTCCAAAAATAAAAAAATGGGAAATAATCGTTACTAGGTAGTTAATTACGACTACGGGTAGCGATTATGTTTGTTTTTGGGACATTTTAAGGCAGAATTGAAAATTAATGTTTGTTTATTGGTGAATTCGTGATAAGCTGATAAAGATTAATTTTTTATTAACCAAATTAATGATTAGGGAGATGAGATTCAGTGGTTAAATCTAAGTCGCACGGCATGATAGTGCCACAGCTTTGTTTGTTGGTCATGGTAGTTTTTGGAGGGATGATGGCTGCCCGCCGAGCGTGCGCTGATGATCAGACACTGAACCGCATCCGTCAGCGGGGAACAATGGTGGTCGGAACTTCACCAGATTATCCCCCCTTTGAATTTCAAATTAATCAGAATGGTAAGCAAACTGATGTCGGGATTGATATTGAGATTGCTAAGCAGATTGCTAAAGATCAAAAAGTTAAATTACAACTAAAAAATATGAGTTTTGCTTCATTGCTGGTTGCAGTTCAAACTGGCAAAGTTGATATGGCAATTGGAGGAATTAATCCAACTCCTGAACGAGCTCAAAATGTTGATTTTTCAAAGATTTATTATAGCGGGGGCCAAAGTTTTTTAATTAATAAAAGTCAAGCTGGTCAGATTAAAAGCAAAAAAGATCTGGAAGGGAAAAAGATCGGCGCCCAATCAGAAGCGCTTCAGTATACCCTTGCTAAAAAAAATATTCCGAAAGCTCAAGTTACTGGAATGGAAAAGACTCCGGATTTAGTCTTAGCGCTTAAAACGCATAAATTAGATGCCGTGGGAGTTGAAAAACCAGTTGCAGCGGCCTATACGTCCAATGATCCGGAGTTAAAGGCAATTGATGCTGGATATCAGCTGGGTAAAAATGATGTTGGAGCAGCCATTGCTGTTCAAAAAGGAAATCCAGCGATGGTCAGGGCATTAAACCAAAGTATTGATCGCATTCATCAGCAGCAGTTAATTCCAGGCTACATTAAGCAAGCGGGAAAGCATATGAAGGCGAATACGCAGAATACTTCAATGTGGCATTACTGGAAATATTTCGCAAATGGGGTTCAATACACGTTAATCATCTCAGTTGTTTCAATCTTTTTTGGGATTATCCTAGGCGTTTTGTTGGCATTATTACGGCTAAGCCGATTTCGGGTTTTCCGGTGGCTGTCCATCAGCTATACTGAAGTGGTGCGAGGGACTCCGATGATGGTGCAAGTTTTGTTGGTTTACTTTGGTTTGGGAGTACTGATTAATATTCCAGCTTTAACAGCTGGGATCATTGCAGTCTCATTAAATAGTGGTGCGTATGTAAGTGAAATCATCCGAGGTGGGATTAATTCGGTAGCCAAGGGACAAACTGAAGCCGCTAAAAGCTTGGGACTGAATGCATCCGATACGATGCGCTTTGTTATTCTACCGCAATCCTTCAAAAACATTTGGCCGGCATTGGGAAACGAATTTATTACAATCATTAAAGAAAGTTCGATTGTGTCAATCATTGGAGTAACTGATTTGGTTTACCAATTAAATGTGGTTCGAGCTGATACGTATCGGGGAGTCGCTCCGATTATTGTAGCAATGGTAATTTACTTCGTTATTTCGTTTATTCTAACCAGGATACTTAATTTCTATGAAAGGAGCATGAACCATGGCTAAGGCAGCAACCCAAGTTCCGTTACTTCAAATTAAAAATTTGAAAAAAGATTTTGGTGACCAGCAGATTTTAAAGGGAATTGATGGAACCGTGAACGCTGGTCAAGTTATCTGTATTATTGGACCTTCTGGTTCTGGGAAAAGCACGCTATTAAGATGCTTGAATCATTTGGAACAGCCGACGAGTGGTTCCGTGTTAGTCGACGGAAAAGCGCTACACGATTTTACCAATAAGGAACTAGCTAGTTTGGGTGAACGAATTGGAATGGTGTTTCAAGATTTTAATTTATTTCCTAATTTAACAGTCATTGAAAATGTAAAGCTTGCTCCGAAACGCGTTAAGGGAATGAGTGATCAAGCCGCTGAAGCAGTTGGAATGAAATTATTAGCTCAAGTTGGATTGGCAGAAAAAGCTGCTGTTTACCCAGCTAGCCTATCTGGTGGGCAGGCTCAGCGGGTGGCGATGGCCCGTGCCCTTGCCATGCATCCGGAAGTAATGCTCTTTGATGAACCGACTAGTGCCCTAGATCCTGAAATGGTGGGAGAAGTTCTGCATGTAATGCAGGGTCTAGCAGAGACCGGCATGACGATGGTAGTAGTGACGCATGAAATGGGCTTTGCACGAAAAGTTGCCGATGAAGTTTGGTTTATGGCGGATGGTCAACTACAAGAAAAAGCTGCACCGGAGACACTGTTTTCTGCCCCTGCAACGGACCGGGCTCGTGAATTTATCGATAAAATTATTGAATACTAAGCATCATTTATTTTAGAAGGCTCAAGTTAAAAGGGTGTGGCAGTTGCCACACCCTTTTAACTTGGAAGCAGGGAAACTCTTAATGTAATTAACTAGTTACTAAATCTTAATGGTAAGGCGAAGGCATCCAAAAATTATGACAGTTTGCCTTGGTCTTTAATCGAGCGGTAATTAAAGTTTGTAATAATTCGGTTGGGAGCGGTAGCTCATATGGGATTCTAATGATCTTTTTGCCGCAACTTAATTGGAGTCGTTCGATTTCTGCTTGGATGACTTTCATTTCACTGCTGCGTTCAACTCCGATCGCATAGTGAGCAGTGGCTGCTGACAGACCGATAATATAAGTTTTGTGGGCGGTGAACATGGGTTGGTTATAACGCATCTCTAGGGTTAACTGGGGAAATTGGTTGTCAATCCAAGTTAAAACGTTTTTAAAGCAGGCCTGGTGGGCTGGATCTTGGATGTTAGCAAGATACGTAGTGAGATTATTCATGAGAGCTCCTAGAATTTAAGAGAGAAGTTGTGTGGCGACTGAGCTTGATAGGGTTGATGGTTTTTTAGATAATCAATCATGAGATTCGGGATGGTTTTTTGACTCTGTCGCTGAATTTTGCTGCTAGCAAACATGGGATAGTTACCCCCGCCGATAGCACGATAGTTATTCATAGCAACAATTAATTGCTGTTCTTCCGTTACCGCCTTTTCATGATAGGTTAAGTACGTTACCCGATGTCCGATGGGTTTACGAATGTCAAATTCGTAATTGATGCCAGTGTATAAATCGTAATTAAATAGCTGGGGCTTCGGCTCACAAAATTTAGGATTAATTTGCAACTGACCACAGTTGATTTGAAAGAAGCTGGCGCATTGCTCCAAGGCTTGGCGTAATTCGCGCCCCGTAACTAATTCGGCGACGGCTAGATTAGGATAGGGATAATTATTGAAGATGTCTCGCAATGTGAGTTTAGTTGGGAAACCAGTTAATTCATCATTAAAGAGAGCGGTTGCTGCAATATCAGTATCCACTGCGTCCATTTGGACTTGATTGACAAAAGTTAGGTAAGGATGACCGTGTTGCCGAGCTGTCAAAGGATCTGCAATCCGCATGGAAGCACCAACATGCTCCCCTAGAGACTGGGATAACCAGCCTTGAACCTGGTCTTCTAAAGCGGACGATGGCATGATGTTTGGATCAAGTGGTTCATTTGCCGTTGGTAGCAATTGACTAGTACTACTGACGACATGATGGGCTTGATCTAGGGTTAACTCAATTTCGCCTACGTAAGTCCCGTGAAGTCCAGGTTGAGTATAAGGCACACCGTTTAGATGTCCTGCTAATTTTCGGTGTTGGTGTCCCGTGATTAAAGCGTCAATTCCTGGGATGCTGGTTAATAGACGGTAACCTTCGTTTTCTGTAGTTACCGGTTCCGTTGCCTGTCCAGTCGTTAGATCTGCTTCGAAACCGCCATGATAGGCAACGATGACAACGTCTGCTAGGGAACGAAGGCTTGGAAGCAGGCGAGCGGCCGTGCTCAGGATTGATTCAAATTGTAAATCACCAAGATTTTTGGGAGCTTCCCAGTTGGGAACAAAGGCGGTAGTTAGACCTAGAATGGCAATTTTGACCCCTTGTTCTTCGATAATCTGATAGGTCCGATCACTAATCCCGGTCCGATCATGACCATGCAAGTTAGCGCCTAATAAGGGATAGTTACGCTGTGACTCAGCATGACGTAAAAATTCAAGTCCAAAATTGAATTCGTGATTTCCTAAAATGCCAGCCTGATAACCAATTTTACTAGTTATTTTCGTTAAGAATGACTGGTCGCTTTGGGGATGATCTGCCAGATAACTGGTTAGTGGCGAACCTTGGATTAAATCACCGTTTTCGACAGCCAGCACCAATTCATCTGGTTGGGATTGGTCTTTGATTCGGCGAATTAGACTGCCAGCTTTAAGTAATCCAAGAGGAGTTGTTTTATCAGGGCTAGAATAGTCAGTCGGATAGATAAACCCATGGACATCGCTGGTTGATAGGATTTTAATTTTCTTTAACATAACGGGGATGATTCCTTTTCAATTGTTTGATGGAGAGCATGACAAGCAAACTCAGTAAGTAACAGCAACTCATGAAAATAACGACGGTTGTAATCGAAGCAACATCCATAATGAAACCGACCAGTACTGGGGTAAAGGTTCCGATGGTTTTGGCAAGTGACATAATCGTGTTATTAGCTGTTGCTCGGTTCTTACTAGAGTATAAACTACTTACTACGGCGCCATAACCACTATACATACCATCAGTTAAAAAGCCGACAATTGTTCCTGCAATAACAAATTCCACGGGATTTTGAGCAAGAATCAAGAGATAGACAGTGGCTGCTGATCCAACTAGATAAAGACCAAACGCTAACCGACTGCCAAAAGTGTCTTGGAGATACCCAAAGACTCCCATTCCGAGAGCCATTCCAATGATGGTAAAGGCCATCCATAATGATGAACTGGCAATGTCAGTATGCATCCGTTCTTGGGCGATGGTTGGCAGCCAATTTATAATGGTAGTATACCCGCCGATATGAATTAAGAACATGATGATAATCCGCAAGGATAGCCAAGTTTCCGTGGGAGTGGCAAACAAGGATTTGACGTCGCCTAGCTTGATTTTGGGAGTTGCAACGGCTTCGGCTCGGTTTTGATTGAAGGTGTTGCTTTCGGGCAGGTGAAAGCGAATAAACCACGCTAAAATTACAGGGATAATCCCAGTAAAGAAGAGCACATGCCAACCATACCGGGGCAGAATCCAGGCGGCCAGTAATGATGAAATGATAGCTCCTAGCTGACCAGCAATCCCAGCGGCAGCTGAGACTCGTCCCATGTACTTCTTTTCAAAGGCTTCGCTGAGCATCGTCAGTGCAATACCGTATTCACCACTCGTGCCGATGCCAATGATGATCCGAAAGATACATAGCATGAAAAATGAATTAGTAAAACCCATCCCAGCAGTTCCGATCGCATAGATGAAAATCGACCAGCTGAGGGTTTTAACTCGTCCAAATTTATCAGCTAAAACCCCGAAGCCAACTCCGCCAACTAATGATCCGAGAGCGGTGATTGATGGAAGCAAACCACCTTGCGCCTTTGAGATATGGAGCGTAGCAATGATGGAAGCCAAAGCGAGACCAATTAAAACGGAATCCATTCGTTCGAGAACAAAACCAATCCCCGTTGAGAGGGAGACCCGTTTTTGATACTTTGATAATTGTGAGAAATGCATCTGATGACCTCCAAATAAAAAGTGGTTTAGCTCGTGCTGAGAACAGCTCGACCTAAACCACCTGTGGATGTTCGGTTAGTCAAATCAGAGGCTTGTGGTCTCGCTGAACCAGTTAAAGCTTGTTGATTACATAATATCACTTTTAATATTCGGTGCAATTGACAAAATTAAGCTCTCATAAACTAGATTAGTTTTTAATCGCTTTGACCCAGGCTTGATAAGCGGTTTCTTCGTTGGTTTGTTTATAGTTAGCTTGGTTAAATTGATGCTGCCAAAGAGCTGTAGTGGGGATCGTAATGTAGCCTAGTGTGGTTGCGTTCGCAATTAATTGGAGTTGATAGTTTTCAGCTCGGCACACAGCGTGAACTTTAACCATGCCGCCAGGATTAAATACAGTTACCAGACGGTCAAAGTCACCCCCCGATTGATTGATAGCGTAGGCGAGACTGGTAGCCGACATACCGGTTCCACAGGCATTGGTAAAGCCAACCCCACGTTCAAAGGTACGCACAAAAAGACGGTTTTCACCTAGAATGGTGGCAAAACTAACATTGACCCCATCGGGGAAATACTGATTTTTAGAATTTAGCCGAGTGCCGAGCTTTTCCAAGCGGTCTGATTGTAAAACTGCTTTGGAAACAAAGCTGATGAGATGTGGATTAGGGACGGCAATGGCAGAAAAACGCAAATCGTGATCTAGGTCTGGTAACGGTTGATTTTGAATGGTTTCAGTGTGCAGGTTTGCAAAGGGGAATGCTGCTTGGTTAAACCGAATGGGTCCGATTTCCACCCCAAAAGCAGGAACATTGGGAGCCAGTTCTGGCTCGCTGGTAACGGCTAAATCAGCCTGGTCGGTTTCAACATGGAATTGTTTTTTTTGATAACGTTCAGCCAGATATCGTGTAACCGTTCGTAAACCATTACCACACATTGAGGCGCGACTACCATCGGCGTTGATGACAATCATTTTTCCGAGACAATCAGGATGGGTTGAATTAGTCACAACCAGGATTCCGTCGATATTTTTAAAGACCGGATTAGCGCTTTTTTGACAGACAACGGCTAATTTAGCAATGGATGATAACGAGGGTTGCTTTTCAAACTGGGTAAGATCGAATAAGAAAAAGGTATTTTCGGAGCCATGAACTTTAAGTAATTTGACCATGGGAAGTCCTTTCTGTGAACTAGACAATGCGATTGTTGTCAAAGAAGTATTGATAAATTAATTTGACGGCTTGCTCGGCGTCAGCTTCGTTGGTGCCAAGCATGATCGAGATTTTCGAAGCGCCCTGATTAATCATTTGGATGTTGATATCATGTTCCGTTAACGGATGTACGATTTTTTCAATGGTAGTCGGGCTAAGTTGCATTCCTTCTCCAACAATCATAATAATCGCATAGTTATTAATCCATTGTAGTTGATCTGGATGCAGGAGTGCTTGGACTTCCTTTGTAATTTGGGTTCGTTTAGTTGTCGTGAGGTGCTGATTATCAAAAATGATTGTTAGGTCATCGATCCCAGAAGGCATGTGTTCATAGGAAATATCGTATTTATACAAAATCTGGAGGAGCTTCAACGTGAATCCCACTTCCTTATTAAGTAGGTAACGGTGAAGATATAAAGCCGAGAATCCTTTAGAACTAGCTACCCCCGTCACAAGTCCGGCGGGATGAAAGTTTTTTTCTGGGACGATCATGGTGCCAGGGCGTTCGGGATGATTAGTGTTTTTGACATTGATGGGCACGCCTGCAGCAATGGCCGGGAGCAGGGCTTCGTCGTGAAATACGGAGAATCCGGCATAAGAAAGTTCCCGCATTTCTCGATAGGTCATCACTTTAATGCTTTGGGGCTGGGAAATAATATGCGGATCTACAGCGTAGATCGCATTAACATCCGTAAAGTTCTCATAGACACTGGCATGCAGACCGTTGGCAACAATCGAACCGGTAATATCAGATCCGCCCCGTGAGAAAGTCGCAATCTCACCGTTGGGCGTAATCCCAAAAAATCCCGGGAAAACTAGATAATCTGAGCTTTCTCGGTAAGGAGCTAAGTGTTTGTAAGTTTCTGGAAGGATGTGGGCATCACCGGGATCATTACTGACCGTGATGCCAACCTGACGGGGGTCCATAAACTTAGTGGGCAATCCTTGGTGGAGCAGAATTTGACTAAGTAAATAAGCATTTAAATATTCACCGTGGGCGGTAAAAGCGGCGATCAGATAGGCCTGGTTCTTAAAAGTTTTTTGTGGTAATTGGTTCAAACATTGTTTGATAAAAGGCATTGCAAGCTCAGCCACTCCCAGTGGCTGGGCAATTGCTTGGTAGCGGGCAATGATTTTGGCTAAGACTTGCTGATAGTCTTGTTGCTGCAAAACGAGTTTGGCGTAGGTTACTAACAAATCAGTAACTTTAGGATCCCCGCTAAACCGGCAGCCCGGTGCAGAGACTACAACGGCGGTTCTTTCTGGATCGGCAGTAATAATCTTGATAATCTGGTTAAAGTGGTCGGCATCTGCTAGTGACGTACCGCCAAATTTACATACTTTCATTATTCAAAACCTCTTTCAAGCTATTATTAGAAAAAATAACATCAAATTTTTAAATTAGCAAATAAAATTTATGAAGTTTTGAAAAATTTGAGAGAGTAGCAAAAATTTTGTGGTGATTAAATTGAAAAAATAAATTTTCCCGATAAAAAAGTCGCTCGGATGCTTAAGCTCTGCTGGGATTATTGACATAGGAATATAACGATGTTTAATTAAAGTTATGTTAATTTTAACTTAGAACATGGTTATAACTTTGAAAAATTGGATTTTTAATAGGGTGATCATAGAAATTTTCATCGATTTTAAAGTTTTGAATTCCTTTGAGGTGGATAATTCGTATGCAAGACATATCAGACAAGTTAGTAAAATTAAGAAAACATAAAAAAATAACTCAAGAAAAATTAGCTAGTAGTTTGCATGTATCTAGAAAAACTATTTCAAATTGGGAAAATAAACGTGGTATTCCAGACTTGGATTCTTTAAATCTTATCTGTAATATTTTTAATATTCCTTTAAACTATTTTTCAGAAAAAGTAGAGGATTGTTACATAGATAACAACTCAACGATTGGCAAAAAAAGCTTCAATAATACTAAAACGGAAATTATGAAATATACTTTTTATTTTAATCTAATATTAACTGTAGTTAGTGCAGTTAATCTGTTCATAATTGGTAAATATCACTTAACGTTTATAACTCCGTTATTAATATTAAATTTATGCGTTTTTTTTTCCTACTATGGTGGCATCTCGAAAAATTTTAAATTAAACCGCAAAAAAATAATTTGTGTTTTTTTAATTATTTTTTTGGTATTAATGCTATTAGAATTAGGCATTATTTTAGATCACAATAACAATAATATTGATATTGGAATTCTATTTGGAATTACTATGCATTGTTTTTCTTTAGCAATTGGGATAGAAACGTTTTTATTTTTTGGAAATTACTTACCAAATGAGAAATAAAGGTTACATCACATAGGATGTAACCTTTTAGAGCTTGTTAGATCCTATATTGAACTTTATATTTAAATTACAAATTAATCGGATGTGTATATCCATGATTTGATATAGGAATAGAGTTCTTTAAACTTCAGAAGAATAAATAAGGGATTAGAGATTAGTATTATTTGTCTTTAATCTTTTTATTTATAGGAGATTTGTATATGAAAAATCAACAACATCTACTTAAAAAAATATTGTTTGTTTATTTTTTGCTAATTATTTCAGTAATCGTATTACATATAGTACACAATATTATTGGATATTATATAGATCTGAATAATAAAGTAAATAATATCATTCTTTTAATTGATTATGTAATTAGTTTTCTTTCGATATTTATTTTAAATAGGTATTACATAAAACAAAAGATATATACAAAAATGAAAATGTCAAAATCATATATTATAAATGTGTTTATCATTTTATATTTTAGTTATTGTATATACATTTTACTTTCTGGTAACTGGTTTACAAAATTTTCTATTAGATATTTTGAGATGTCACTAGGAGCTGGAATTTTAGAAGAATATGTATTTAGAGGAATTATTCTACCATTGTTTATAAAAAAACTTTCTTTTGGGCATAGATTAAATAGCGCCTATATAATGGGAATCGGTTTTAGCAGTTTCCTTTTTTGCATTACACATTCCTTGAATATGCTAACAAGTAATCAAAGTATTGTATTAACGACTATACAAATTATTTTCACCTTTTTTATGGCGGTCATTAATGCAGTCATTTATATAAGTACATTAAACTTATATATTACAATAGCCATGCATTTTTTGTGGGATTTTATAAGCTCACTAAATTTAGTTTATTTATCAAATATATACCAATTAATATTTTTAATTTTCACTGTTATCGTTATGTTAATTATATTAATCACTAAAAAAAACGAAACATAAAATATTTTATTTATTACAAAACCGATTATAAAAATCATGATAATTGCCCAAATTAGTGAGAACATAAATTTTTCTCCTATAGATTATTTAATTATTGTTAATAATATAAATTCTACACATAGTTTATGAATAATTAGAATTCTAATTATTCATAAGTTGTAATTACTTTTATTATTTACATAGTTCTTATTGTCGAAAGGAAGGTTTTTATGAAAGCTGTAATACAAAACAATTTTAATGGAGTTGATGGTTTAAGTATTGAAAATATAGCATCTCCTAAATTAACAATGACATCAGATTTAATACAAGTTAAATATGCCCCCATATTACCATGGGATCTAAAAATGGAGCATGGAGCATTAAATCAATTTAATAGTACGTTACCACGTATTATAGGATATAGTTTTTCTGGAACAATTAAAGATACAGGAATATTAAGAAATAAAAAATTAGTCGGTAAAAACGTTATTGGAGTATCTAAAAATGGTACTTTTGCTGATTATGTAACTTCAAGTATTCCTTTTTTTACGTTTGTTCTACCAGATAATGTTTCTTTACAACAAGGAGCAACAGTATTTGGAGGGGCTGATACAGCGTTGATGATAATTAATGAGTTAAATATTATGCCATCAGATAAGGTTTTAATTATTGGAGGGTCTGGAGGAATCGGGACTTATTTACTTCAAATGTTAAACATTATGTCGGTAGATGCAGTCACATACTCTTCAAAAGAAAGTGCTAAATTTTTAACTGAAAATTTTAATAATTCCATCATTACTGATGAAAAAAATTTAACCGAAAACTACTTTAATTATATTATTGATACTTCAGGATTGGATGAACTTATAAAACAAGTTGAACCATTTTTAAAAGTTAATGGAACCATTTTTCCGTTAAGTTTACCTAATTATTTAGCATGTAGAAAAGATGTTAATGTTGTTTTTAAAAATTCCCCCATTTCTCCTAAAAGTTATAAAGAAATTTTGAATATGATCTCGCATAATTCATTAATTCCCTTTATAGATTCTATATATGATTTTAAAGACACTAAAAAAGCTCAATTGCATTTGAAAAATCACGGCAAAAAAGGAAGAATATTAGTAAATATAAATGATTGAGATCGTCATAAATAAAATTATAAGTGGGTTCAACATTTAATTGATTCAAAAAGACTTTAATACAAGGATTATCTTTACTAGGAGCATACTTTTGGTCACTAGAAGTGGATCCAGTCCAAGGCAGGATTAATCACTACTTTACAAATCCAAGTTACTATTGTTTTGAATTGCCAGCATAAATTTGCCCACGCCATTAATCAAAGTCTTATGACCTTCCTTACAAAGTGATCATGTTAATTCGTCAAATAAATTATCTTTGATAGATGTGAAGATTTTGTTCAATGTCGAAGAATTGTAATTAGTTTGATTTAAACCGCTACCCCGAAGTGGGGGCTTCGAATAAAGTTTGCTAAATTAAAATAATAATGGAATTTTATGTCAATCTGTGATGTAGCTCTTGGTAATTTACCCCAAGCAGGTAATTTCAAGATACAGAAATGATGTTTAAATATTTTCATTAATTTTCTGATGAAATATTTTAGATAATAAATAAGCACAATCAGTTGCTTCCTGTTGGTCTCTTTCATTATTAATATTTGAATAACAATGAGATAGCAAAAAATATAGATCAGATAACATATAAGTTGATTCATTTTTGGTAATCCATTGTATCCCATTAGTTAATGTTTCTATTGATTGAATGTAATTTTTTTCATGAAATAGAATTAGTGCATATTGATAGAAAATAACATTTAAGTTTTGATTATAAATTGTGTATTTTTTATTTAGAATACAATTTATGCTTTTTTTAATGTCAGAAGCATCTACATTAATAAATTTAGTTGATTTTGCGGTAATGAAATTAATAGCACTTAATAATAATAATTCAATAGGCGAATTAATCTCTTTTTTATTTGAATATGTATACAATAAAGCCATTTTTAAAAACCTTAAAGATATCCTTGCATTACCAGTTAATTGGTATAATCCACATCCATAGTAATAATAATATTTTTGAAAATCTTCATTTGAGTATAATGAATCTAATAGATTAGATTTGTTCATAAATTCAATTAATTCTTCATATCTATGATTATTACAAAGATTTTCTATCTTTTTTGTATTTTCCCTAGACTCACCTATCTCAAAAAAATTATTTAACATTGCATTATGTATAGAGATACCAAGTTTATTACAGAGCTGAGCTAATAATATTGAATTTGGAACATAATGTCCTTTTTCAATGCTACTAATCATTGATTGGGAACATATGCCGTCAGCCAATTCGTATTGGGATAATCCTCGATTTTTACGTTCAATCATAATATTATTTCCTAAAATCTTAGCTGCATTTTCAACATCAAATCCCATATTAAAAACCTCCTATTTCATATATCTAAACTCAGTAATTATACTAGTTGTATTACAAATCGAATAATTTCACATTTGAAAAACAGTTAAAATTTCAGTAAAAACGATTTTTCATATTAGAGTATATGATTTTTAACATATTAAATATAAATTTGTATCAATTAAAAAATAATAATATCATATAATAAATTAGAAATCCTCTTTTAAAAAATATAAATTATGGTATTGAAATTGTTGTTCAGAAATAATATGACCCAAAACACATTCAAATATGAATACCAGCGTTTTGTTTACACATTGGCGGTTACCGATGTTTTTAATTTATACCTAATTATTTTTAATAAATAATATCAAGGATTTTTTTTGTGCTTAGAGGTATTGGACTAAGTAAAAAATACAAAGAGAAAATATTGTTTGAAGATTTATCTATTGATTTAAGACTAGGAAGGTCAGTAGGTGTCATAGGGAAAAGTACCTTAACAAATACATTAATAGGTCGTATTAATCCAGATAGCGGTAAAGTTGAAATGAGTTTTCCAAAACGCCTTATGTACAGTAAGGTTGGAATTCAGTTTCAAGATTCAAAGCTGGATAATTTACTGAAAGTAAAAGAAATAGTTGAAGAATTTAGATTATTGGATAAATGAATTTGATTCAAATTACATTACATTTTAAATAAAAAGTCTTCATCTCTTATGCATAGGAGTTCTTGTGTTTATGAAAGAATTTATTAAAAAACATTATAAAGGATTATTAGTTACGTTTGGTTTATTAATTTTTATAGGAGGTTTTGCGGTGAAAAAAAATAATGAAGATGCAGAACGAAAAGAAGCTATTAGAGTCGAACATGTTAAGAAAGTAGAATATAAAATTGCTAAAGATTTTGCTGATCATTATGCTGGTGTAAAAAAATTAAATTTGATCATTATTTTGCTTTACCAATGGGACATGTTGTTTTCCCAATGATAATAAATGATTTAGATGATGAAAAGCACACTCTATCATACACAATGGATAATTGGAAACCAGCATTAGAAGATTATGATGTTATTCCTGTAAAAAAGGGTAAGACAAATATTAAAGATGTTGAGATAGTTTACAATACAAAAGAATTGAGATGATATATATGGCTGAAAAAGATAATTATGAAAATAATTGGGATGGTTTTTTAAGTCAGAAAGCTTATCAAGTAGATACTAACAAGTATGGTAAAAGTTCTGTAAAGGAAAATTTTGAATTTAAAGGACAAAAATATCACGTTGTTTACGTGTTAAATGAACCAGCTTTTGTTAGTAAAAAAGGGTCTAGATATCCAGTTTTAGAAGTTTCTAAGATGATTTCTAACAATATCAAAGCATCGATTAAAAATGAATTAGGACAAGTTGATGTTGGCTGTAATAACTTTGGTATTTTTCGTATTCCTCGACAAGATAATGTTATTTATTTCCAATCAGAAATGACGGTTAAATTTTCTGAATTATTAAATTGGAGTAAGAAATTTTATCAAGTACATAAACCTAAGCTACAAGTAATTAAATCAAATAAAACTACTTATGGTAAACAAGTAGACCAGCCTTGGTTTGATTGGCTTTTACATAAGACAGATATTAAACCAGGAATGGGGATTGGACGCCATAATACTGTTCTAACATTGGCATTGGCATGCTATTCGTCACGAATGAATGAAAATGACTGTTATGACCTATTAGATCAATTTAATACTAATTTGAAAGTATCACTAAACCAACGAGACGTAGATCGTTGTATTAGAGACGCTTATTCAGGCATATATAAAGGAGCTAGTTCAATTTACATCAATGAATTAATTGAAACATGGGCTTCAACATCAGAACAAACTAAATTAAAACAAGTTAAGAGTAATAGCTGGTATAAATTTGCTAAAAAACGTGAAGATCGTAAGTACTCACATAAGAGTGAATGGAAACAAGATCTAATAACGTTTTTTAATAAAGTAGCTACAAATAATGAAAATGTAGTTATTTCAACAAGAAAAATACAACAAAATTTAGGGATTAGTCCTAGCTCTTTAAGTCGTGCCTTGAAGTCACTTAAGAAAGAAAATAAATTAATCATAAAAGACACAGGATTTAATAAAAAGAAGGCATATACGACGTTATATACCCTTGTAAGACAGCTTCAAAATAAAAAGGAACAATACCGCATTGATGTGCTAAAAGATATTACAGAAGAAAATATTAATGAATTATCACAATTAGAACAACAACTGAAATCCTTAAAACAAGAGAATAAAAACACTATTATCGTTGATATAGGTGATTTAGATACAGGATAACTTAAGTGCTACCAATTGCCAATAAGATATTTCATTTATACTTTTCTTTATCCTTATATGTTATATATAATAACCAGTGTTTTTAGTTTTTTATATTTTTAAGGATAGTTTTTGATGACATAAATTATAAGATATTATCCAAAAATATTTCAAAAACAATGATTAGTTATTTAGTTGTAGATATGATATTAGATGCATTATGTAAAAATAAAAAGCCTGTGTATTTACATTCTGGGAAGTCAGTACACAAGCTCTCAATATGAAAATGTCCTTAAAGTACATGGAATAAAACATTCTTATTCTTTAAAAGGTTATCCATATGATAATGGGCCGATTGAAGCCTTTCATTCAATTTTAAAACGTGGATTCGCATTTCAAATAAGATTCACAAGTTATTAAGAATTGATTTTGAAAACAGAAAATTATATTCATTGGTATAATACCATAAGAATTAAGATATCTGTCTAACAAAATTTTTGCCATTTATTGACATAGGAACAAGGGGAATAACATGGAAAATAACAATGCTAATATATCGGTTATTATTGGTAATGGATTTGATTTAGGACTTCTTTTATCAATAGGGAAAAGTTTAGAAGAATTACCCACTTTTTCTAATTTCTATAATTGGTTATTTGGAAGACAATTTAATCCTTCTAATAGTATATTTAAAGAAATTAATGATAAAAAAATATCAAATGAAAAATGTTGGGCTGATATTGAATCAATAATTGGTAATAAATTATCTATTTGTATTATTTTATCTTAGGTATTTGTATAATTTAATTATAACTAAGGGGATAACTTTATGAAAAACAAAATATATAACAAACATAACGCCGTAGCATTTTCTACTGGTGAATATAAGAATAGATATAAATCAGTTAAAAGCAGACACGGCTGGGTAAGTATTGGGGTGTAACTTTTGCTTCAATGACTATTATTTTTGGTGGAATGACTGTGTCTGCTGATACTACATCTCAAACATCAGATACAGCAGTTTCAACAAATAATACTAATCCACAAACAACTTTATCTGTTTCACAAAATGTCTTACAAACTACAAATGATCAGACTAAATCATCTGAAAATCAAATTCAGAATGATAGTCAAGTAACTTTACTTAGCCCTAATAATTCTAAAATTAGTAAAAAAGATGAACCTAATCCAGTAAATAATAATCCAAATGAATTTAAAAATAACTTAGTTGATAATAAATTTAAGTCTAATAACACTCAATTTAAAGGTGGAATTACTATTGCAGACGGTGGAACATTTAAATTTCCTCTAAATGGTGGAGCTAGTGCAATTTTCCATGGTGAAAGTGGACAAACTGGAATTTTAGAAATTGTTAGTGGGACTTTGAGTCCTATTTATAATGATAATTATGTCCAATTATTGTCTAATAAAATAACCAGTATTAAAATAGACTCTGGTGTTTTAGTTCCTGTTGATAGTAATAATCTATTTTCTAATTTAACTGATTTAAACAGCATTACTGGATTAAACAATCTTGATTTTTCAAATGTAAATAATATGTCCAATATGTTTAGTGAGGATCAAGCTTTAACTGAAATATCAGGTATTTCTGATTGGGACACTTCCCAAGTACAAGATATGTCTAGTTTATTTCAAGGAGATATTAACTTGAATAGTCTGGATTTATCTAATTGGAATACCAAAAATGTTTCTAATATGAAAAATGTATTTTCAAATGATACGAGTTTAAGAAAACTTAAATTTGGTGATAATACTTTATTCAATTCAAGTGTTGAATTACCAATGGTTTCTAAAGAATACAACGGTTGGGTACAAATTGATAATGTTGGAAATGTAGTGCCTGGTGATACAGCTTTATCATCTGATAAATTAACTGACGGTAATATTCATTATGGAACATGGATTTGGGGAAATTCAGTCCCAAGTAAAGCTTCAATTAATGGTGAAAATGTAACTATTTATATAGGTGATAAGATAAATAATTTTGACTTTAACGCTAGAGCTACTGATAAATTAGGAAATTCAGAATTAGTTAATATTGATACATCACAAGTAGATATTGATAAACCTGGTGTTTATACTGTAACTCTTACTACTGTTGATGGACAAAGTAAAATTGTTACTGTAACAGTTTTAGCTAATAAGGAATCAATTACTGGTAAAAATATTACCATTTATACCGGTAATCAATTTAATGATAATGATTTTGATGCAAGTGCAACAGATAAAACTGGTAAATCAGAAGTGGTTACAATTGATACTTCTAAAGTAAATATAAATGTGCCGGGAATTTACAATGTAACAATTAGTGCTACTGATGGACAAAGTAAAGTTGTTACTGTAACAGTTTTAGCTAAGACAGATAATAAATCTAAAAATGATTCAGGCAGTAATATTATTAATGGTTATAATAATGGAAATTCTTTAATCAATATTGGAACTAACAGTAAACAATCATTAAATAATATTAGTTCATCAAATATTATCACTGGTAAATACAGCAATAAAAATATAAAAAATAATAAACATAAATTAAAAGGAACTCTACCACAAACTGGGGAAGAAACATCTACTTTGTTATTAATGATTGGAGTAACATTAATAGGAACCTTAGGATTATTTGGATTGAAAAAAATTAAAAAATAGTATTATTGAACTAGAATTAATATTGCTCCTATACTGAAAAAAGGTAAACAAAGCTTTGTAGATTTATACAATGATGAAAAACAATTAATGTCTTCAATAGATAGATATTATGGTGTTACAGTTTCAAATGTCTTTAAATGTATTAAAGACATTTGAAAGAATTATTTCTGTAGATGTTTCAAAAAACTGTAACAAAATTTCACAAAGTCAGAACACCGTTAAATCAACGTTTCTAGCGGGTCGATTTTCCGTTTTTCAAAATTCACAAACTTTCACAAACAAAAAGCCTCGTAAACGTTGATTTACGGGGCTTTTATTGGTTAACTTCGCTTAATGGACATTATGTTAACTAATGTTTGTTTTTTGCATTTCTGTAATACAGATGTCTCTCCATGAACTGGGTATTGCAAATAATTCCATAAACTCATCAACGTTAATTTGATATAGCTCTTTTTCCTCTACATAAAATGGAATTAGTAAATCAATAGCATTTACATTAGCTTTTTGTTCATAATGCGGTTTTAATGCTGTTGAAAAATTTAATTTAGCATCGTTGATATCACATTGAAGTACATGACTAATTTCATGGGCAATGATTAAAGGTAAACGACGTTGATTAGGTTCGTTAGCGTTAATAACGATTGATCTAGTAGGAATATCAGCAAATGATCTTGTTTTGGCTAATAATTTATCTGTATAGGTAACTTGAATATCATGATCAAAAGCATAATTAAATAGACTATTTATTATTTCTTGCATCCCGTAAACTCCTTAAAATCTGTAAGACAGTTTCTTTGTCTTCTTCTGGAACGGGCTTTCCACCAAACATCATGATTGTTTCTAGATCGTCTAAATTAGCAGTTGATTTTTCGCTGTTTTCATTTCCTAATAAATAATCGGTTGAAACGTTAAAGTAGTTAGCCACTTTTTTTAATTTTTGAGAATTAGCATTATCAATCCATTTTAGGAGAGTTCCGTTAGGAAATCCCATTTGATGTTCTAATTCACGAATAGAAATATTTTTCTTTTTTGCAAGTTCCTTAATACGTTGATATATAGACATTTTAAGCACTCTTTCATTTTTATTTAGAATATTTTTCTATAAAATTGTTGACATATAGAATATATGTATATATAGTATTCCCTGTAATCAAGTTGATTATTAACGAATATCCCCAACAGACGTGTTGGTTTTTTATTTAAGTTAATTGTAGAGCAATAAACTACAAAAATCAATTGGTTATAGGATATACATGTATATTATTGCGAACAAAGTTGAAAAATTATATCAAAAAATAAATGGAGGAAATAAAAATGGATCAACAAGTTTTAAAAGTACAAAAATGGTTAAATTCAGAATACGGAAAGGTAAGTGGATTTACTAAAATTAAAGAAAATGGACAAACAGGTTGGAATACAATCTATGGTTTGCGTGAAGGATTACAACATGAATTAGGTATTAATCCAGTTGCCAGTGGTTTTGGTGCTCAAACTAAAAATGCTGTAGGTTCTAAAGTAGCAGGATTTGTAGTTGGTTATAAAGGAAATATTGCTAAATTAATTCAAGGTGCATTTTGGTGTAAAGGATATAATCCTGGTTCATTTAATACAACCTTTTCTAAAGATACTCAAGCAGCAGTCGATAGCTTACGTAAAGATGCTGGATTAAGTATTGGTAACCTAACGGTTTCATTGATGGCAGCACTATTTGATATGAGTGCCTTTAAATTATTAGATGGTGGAACTAATTCAGTTCGTCAAATGCAACAATATTTAAATCGTAATTATTTAGCATACTTCGGTGATGATTTAGGTTTAGTACCTACTGATGGTCTTTACCAACGTAATACTAATACGGCTTTGATTTATGCTTTACAAGTATCAATCGGATTAGCTGATAAAGCTAATGGAGTATATGGACCAACTACGATTAATTACACTCCTACAGTTTACCAAGATGAAGCAGGACCAACAGTTAAAATTATTCAATATGGATTAATGGTAAATGGATTTTATGATGGTGCGGTTGATGGAGTTTATAGTGCAAGTGTTGCATCAGCAGTACTTAGTTTTAGAGAATTCATGAAATTAGCCCCTTATAATGGTTCAGCTGATTTAGAGGTTATTAAAGGTTTACTAACCTCTAATGGTGATACTAACCGAGACTCTGATGCTTGTGATACATCATTTCAAGTTTCAAGTGCAACAGCTAAAAAATTAAAAAACTTTGGATTTAATTTAATCGGACGTTATTTAACTGGAACAGTTGGGGTAGGATCTAATCGCCGTCGTAAAAATTTAACTTCATCAGAAATTGAGAACTTAGTTAATGCAGGTTTAAGTATCTTTCCGATTTACCAAGATAACGACGGAAGCGAAGAATACTTTACTGCAAATCAAGGTGTATATGATGCAAATGTTGCCGCAAATGCAGCACAACGTTTGGGCTTTCCTAAAGGAACTACTATTTATTTTGCCGTTGATACCGATGTGCAAGATGGAGATATCGCTGGAACAGTTATTCCATATATGGCATCTGTTAAAAATCATTTACGCAATGGTTATAAAGTAGGTATTTATGGTACTAGAAATGTATGTAATCGAACCTTGAAAGAAGGTTATGCGGTAAATGCATTTGTCTCAGATATGTCGACTGGGTATAGTGGTAACTTAGGTTACAAAATGCCTAAGAAATGGTCATTAGATCAATTCACAGAATTTAATTTTGCTGACATTGCAGTTGATCAAGATGCATCATCTGGTAGAGATACTGGTACTAGTAAATTTAACCCTATTTCACCAGTAACAGTAGACCCTTTACAAGCATTAAGATATATTACTGATAATACAAAATTAGAATTAGACGTTCCTTTAACTACAGTTAATATCACTGATTCAGTAAAAATGGTATTGAATGCTAGTGCATCATTACAAGAACTAGATGGAGATGGAATTTTTACCATTACTAATGGTTCAGTTCCATCAGTAGATGTAACAAAATGGCTAGAAAACAAGTATGATGTAAAAGGATCAGTAGCAGACGTAATTGCTGAAGGATTTAATAAATTTACAGTATCTAAAGACATTAATGAAGGTCAAATGTCTGTATCAGTTAATAATGATGCAGATGGATATATTAGTATTTCTTTAAGTATTAATATTTATCAAATAGAAATTGATAATAAAAATTGGAATACTGAAGCAAATCTATCTATTTCTTTAAAAATTAAACCAAGTAATTTACCATTGATTAAACAAGAAATAGAGTTGTTAAATTTTGTTGAACAGAATTCTAAAAAAGTTGTTATTGGGTTAGCAGTCTTAATAGGTACGATTTCAGGTATTGGTCTTGTAGTAGTTACTTCTCCTGGAGATGCAGCTGCAGCAATTGGTACAGCAATTATTGCATTATTTGTTTCTATAAAAAACGCGATTCAATCTGCATAAACAAAAAGCTAACTAATAGTAAATTAGTTAGCTTTTTTATGATATATTAAATTATTTAAGATACTTGGTAACGTTTATAATAAATAATTCCCATGCAATACATCCAATTGATGAACCTACTATCAATATAATTATTAAAGAAATTGTGTAATCAAATTCGAATCTTATTTTTATAGATACAATTATTGTTAATAGTACCATGATAAATGTATATTTAAACACTTTTTTCTTGGTTTGGATTATAAAATTAATCAACTTATTTCGGCTTGTTTTATTTCTGTAATATTTATTGTATCTATAACATAGTAGAGAAAAAAATAAGATAAAACCTAATGATAAATAACAAAAAATAATTGCAGGGTTAAATTTTAAATTTAAGTACAATAAACATAAGAGCATGATTGTTATCATGAATGAATAAAATTTTATGATTGCTTTTGATTTTTTAATTATTTTTTTGTTCATATTAATTATCTCCTTATTGATTCTTATCTAGATGGACCGAAATCTCTTGAGTTTCTTTGTATAATTTCGTGTAATTCATGAGTTGACGCATTTACAAGGGTTCTCTGATCGTTTGAAACTTGTTTTTCACGATCAGTAATACGTTCTTCACGTTTATCAAGCGTCTCAGCACGTTCATTTAATTCATTTTCTCTTTGATCGAGCTTTTGTTTGATATCACGTAATCTCTTTTGAAAGTCTTCACGTAATTTACGTGCTACGTTTCTTAAATATTCAAAACCCATTCTAAGGTGTTGTTCAAAACCAATTTCTGTTGAAATTGGTTCTTTTTTTTCTTTTTTAAATATCGGTTTATTATCATCATTTGTTTTAATTTGATCTTTAAAATGTATTTTTCCTGTATCAAGTATGATGTATGGTATTTCTTCATAATTAGTTTCACTTGTCATATCAGACACTTCATTTCGGTATTTTCCAAATGGAGGTATTTCATTTTTTTGTTTTGCAATTTTTTCAAATTTAGTTCTAGCTTTTTGACGTCGTTCAATATTAGATTTAATAACAATATTATTTTTTGGATCTAAGTCAATAACTGAAAAAGATAATGATTGATATTCATTTTGATAATTTTCTTGTTCAATTTGAATATCGTTTTTTTCAATAATGGTATCATATAAATCTTTATCAATTACATGATTTGGATCATAGTATTTAATTTCTTCGGCATATTCAAGGGCTTTATCTTTTTCATTTACTTCTCTGATAAGTTTATAACTATCGAAATCCGCAATATGCTCTCCAGTTCGATATAAATTAAAATCAAGGTCTAATTCTGGTGCTAAATATTGATTAAAACTATCGACTAAAGCTTGATCTTCTTGTTTTCGCCACCAACTTAAAGCCTCACGGCTATCACTGATTTTATGGCCGTTATTTTGCTCTCTGTAAGCTCTTTTAATCATATTGCTAAAACTGATACTAACTTTCCCTTTTTTGCTAGTATCGCCTGCACCGATTAATTGAGCATGAACATGTGGAGTACTTTCGTCAACGTTGGTTACAAACTTAGTTATTTTCATATTTGAATTACGTTCGTTGAACTTTTGAGCATAGTCCGCAAGGGCTTAGCTTTCTAGTTTTAAAATACGTTTCTTTTCATCATCGGTTTTTCCGTCCAATAATTGATCTTGAACTTGTTTATTGGCAAAAGTAGCGACAATTGTTTTATCGAATGACTGGCTCTTATCTAGTACATATTGATGAACATTACTTTTCATTCGAGCTTTATGACCACTAGCTTGTTGCTTTTGGTTAAAATTCATAAATTCAAAACCATACAATCAAAAACATGCTACTATTAAATAGCCGGCTCTTCGCAAATAAATGCGAAGGAGGTTCTCATATGTTAAACTCTGTAATTTATCCAATCATTGTGGGAATAGTATTAACTATTTTCAACCGTTGGTACAATGATTGTAAGAAGTAGTCGGCAAAATGCCAACCACATAAAAAAAGCCACAGCTATTCGCATTAGCTGTGGCTTTTGTGTTCTCATATACTCTGCTCTGTATACATATATTATACATAATTTATTGATTATGTCACATTAAATAGATTGGATAAAATTTTTGGAGATTAAAAAACAGTGATAATATTCAATCTATTCAGTGATGATTAACTTGGGAAGTCAGTCTTAGGACTGACTTTTTTATTTACCGTTCGAAGTAATTATAGAATTTGTCATTTAAAAAAATTACACAATAAATCAAGTTTATTTAAGTAGGTATAGTTGTCATTTTAAGGTCTTTAAATTCTATAAATTATATCTAATATTTATTTTAAATTAGATAAAGTGGTTTCAATCTATAACATATCAAATGATTTGAATAAAAAAGATGACAATAATAAATATGGTAACTATATCAAACCAAAACAATTTTTTTAAGAATTCTAATATCTCCATAAAAATGTTCTCTATCAATTATTTCTGAATTAGTTATTTTTATAAAAAACAGAGCATAAGGGGAAACTGTCCCAACATTCGTTGGAGACCTTGCAGTGCAAGGGTTTTCTATGGGGACACACTTATTATAATACGTGCCTAGTTGGCACACGATTTGTGTCCGATTGGCACATTTTATTTAGTCGCTTTGCTGATGAACAATTGAAAATAAATAGTAAAATTTTAGCTATTTTTGATGAGATTATATTAATAATTTGATCTTAAATTTGCTTACGTTGTTGGTCTATTTGAGTCGTAATCATGAAAAAATTTAATTCCCATATCAGCCAATGACTTAAATAAAAACTCTCGTTCATCAGGAGTTACAAACCAAAATTTAGTTGCAAATTCTAAATCACGTGCAATTGAATCTGAAAGATAAGTAAATTCAGAAGATACTCTAGTTATATCAAGTAAATTCTTTCTTATATTTTTGTATGTTTTAGGTTTTCTTTTTATTAGATTATTAATTTGTTTTCTAGTTTTAGATAATTGTATTTCGCTATTAAAGTAATTTTTCATAAATGTAGAATCACTATAATAAATATCTACTCGACGGATTAATTCTCTTTTTGCATAAGGTTGAATTGTTAATTCTAATTTTTCACTAAAATAAGTAGCATATTTAATGTTTTCTTTTAAAAATAAAAGGGTTTGTTCTTCGTTTTGAATATTGTGTAAATTCACTTTTAAATATTCAATCATACTAATCACTTCCTTATTATTAATCTTAGCTTTATCAAATAAAATAGGGATACGAATTAATAAATAGATTATAAATTATTTAGGTAAATGTTACTATTACTTATATTTATTCATTTTTTTGTGTTTTCACTTTTTTATTTATTCGTATGTATTAATAAAAATTTTGTCAAATTAAAAACCAAATAAATAGTTATTTTAGATTTTTATAATAGCTAAGCAACAAAATTAAGCAAATTATGGTTTACGTAAATCAAACGTAAATCTTATGGTTGTTACACGTAACCTTAAAACAGGCGGCATTATTGGAAAACCCTTGCACTGCAAGGCATTCCGAACTTTGGAATGTAGTTTTCCCTTATGCTCTGTTTTTACTTAAATTCATTGGAAATATTATGGTACTTATATGTGAAGACTAAAATGGATTAATTATGTTTGAAACTAGAATTAGAAATATTTATGAGTATTTATTAAATTAAATAGATAGAATTTCACTTGAATTAGGGATTAATATATTTTTTATTTATTTGATATAAAATTGTATTTAAAAAACAAGATTTATGATTATTAATTCAGATATTAATAAGATTTATGCACACTAACTATCTTTAATTTATTTTAAAATGTATTTTTTAATTAAATAGTTTAATGTTAAAAAGTGTTAAAATTATTTTAACAATTCTTATACATAGGAGTTCCTTTGTCTATGAAAAAATTTATAAAAAAACAT
>NZ_AYZI01000013.1 GCF_001436645.1 Fructilactobacillus florum DSM 22689 = JCM 16035
GTAATTGATAATTTCAGTAATTGCACCGTCGCGTTCGTGAGAACTCGACTTAGATGTTCTGTTAATCTCTGTAGTAGTCTCTGTGTAGTCTCTGGTATTGGTCTGCTCATTTTGACCCACTCCATTGGTGCATTTTGACCCACTGGCAGGGTCATTTTGACCCATCGACTGGCTCACTTGATTTTCGTCTAATTCGTATATTTTTTTATAATTTATTCGATACCATCTAGTATTATCAAAACCAACTTTGTTGTAATTCCCGGTTATAAGCAATCCCTGTTTTTTCAAACTCGTTAGTGTCCTTTTTAAAGTTGCTAAACTCCAAAATGGAAATTGTTTATTCCAATTTTGATAACTGTTATAAATCCACTTATTACCGTCTCTAACATTGTTTGTTCTGCCAATCCAATAATGGATTTGTTGAAGAACAATAGCTTCGTTTAGTCCAATATTTGTAGCCAAATTCGGAAGAACCATAATCGGTTGTTCATCTATTAAGAGATTGCTCATAATTTCATCTCCTTAAATTTATTGACTTTTAGCCAATTTTGAGCCAATCAATGGGTATGATGTTGGTTAGTTCCTTTTTTGAACGACACCAAGCACATCTACCACAAGCTTCTGGTTTTTCTTTACCATCAATAACGTTTTTAATGTGATCTTGTTTTTTAATCAATTTATTCATTTCGTCATCCATTAATTCTTGTGGAATTGAATAAATTCCTTTGTCTGGAATATCTTGTTTAGAAACAGCAATAATAAATGGGGCGATTTTTTTGCCAAACTGCTGTTTTACCAATTCTTGATAAATTGCCATCTGTAAGATGTAACCGTGAATTTCAGCAAAGTTTTGGTAGGTATGTTCTTGAGCATTCCAATATTTTTTATGCAAATCTTGCGTAGTTTTTAAATCTAAGAAAAGCCCCCGATCAAGTACTAAGCAATCAAGTTTACCTTTCCACTTGATCCCATCAATGGTTCCGGCTACAATAACTTCTTTATCGCCTTGATAAATAGCATCAAAATATGGATCATCTTTCAGCGTATTAATCATTTTGTCAGCATCTACAAAAGCTTTTTTCATTCCTTTTTCTGGATTGCCATATTTAAAGATTTCCTTTTTGTGGTCGTCTAAAAACTGTTGATGTGACTCCTCAGATTCAAAAAAGGAATGTAGATAGTTTCCAACTAGCAGTGGCGTTTCGTCTTGAAAACGACGATATTCGCCGTTTAGTTCAGCTAACGCCGCGTCCTCACACTGTAAGAAATTCCAATAGATGGATTTGCTCATGTAATCAAAATCGGTTGAATGGTCGTAATAATTATTCGAATTTAGACTCGATGTCTTTTGGGAAGAGTTCTTCTTGACCTGCTTTTCCATCGGTTGCTCCTTCCTTTTCTGAATCCTTAAAATCATCAATTAAATCCTTAGCTGTTTCAGGTTGCTTAGTTTCTTCAATATCAATATCTTTAGTTGTATCGGTTGAATCAGTTTTAGAATTTGTTTTAGAATTTGTTTTTGATTGTGTCTCTAGTGTTTGCTTATCAGTACTTTTTAAAAGCTCATCAACCGTTTTAGGGTTATCTTGGCTTTCTGTTTCTTCTACCTGCTTACGTTCCTCAGATTGAACATCTGGTTCATCTTCTGTGTACATACTTCCAAGTTGATCTGGAAAAGCTTCACGAAGTGCGTTTACAATCGCTGTTTTTCGGATCATGTTCATAGGCATTTGCTTCCAAGTAGCCTGTCCTTTACCAAACTCATCCAAACTAATTTCCACTTCGGTTGGATAGTCACGATCATCACGTTTAACTTCAGCCCATCCACCTAGTAATTTGTCAGATGGAAGCTTAATTGCTCCTGAAAGCTTCTTGATATCATCGTTACGTTGAACAATAATCCCAGCTTTAATACCTTTGAAGTGCGGATCGCTATTAGCTCGCTTCATAAAGGCTTCTTTTGATACGATGATTTGTGCTGGTTGACTGCCAAATTTAACCAGATAAGCTTCATTAATTAGTGGATTGAGTTTTTGATATTTGCAAAGGTTCAGGAACATTACGACTTCTTGATCAGTGATTTTTCCATTTCCGCTTACTAAATATTCTTTAACCGTGTTACCGCTAAGCTTTACTTCTTGACCATTGGCTACAAAATCAACGGAATGGTTCATTAACTGTTTGCTTTTTTCTTCTCTAGAATTCATTTTTTTCTCCCAAGTTTTCTCCGCATAGCGGACAGAATTTAATTGTCAGTGATTCACTAGGATTGAACTCATCTGCATATTTTTTAATTTGGTTTGTAGATGGCTCGCCTGGATAATCCATGCTAAAATATGATTTGATATCTTCTTCGTCATAATATTGAATTTCATTTCTAAGACGATCGATTATAAAGTATCCATATCCATATTCTTGATTTGATATGGCTGGACTTGTTTTACAAAAATCACAAGCCATTATTAGTTACCTTCCTTCATTTCTTTTATCTTAATAATTCCAGCAATCATTGCTTTTAGCTGTTCATGATCGGATTGGCTGGTATTAATCGTTAGCGCGTGTTTACTAGCAATGAACCTGACTCCCTTAGTCATTACTTTAAATTCAAAATCTAATTCAGGATGTAGCTTTACTAACGTGTCCATTTCAGTGCCAACCTTTCTAGCCAGTTTGGTTGCTTGCGGTACGTTCTCGCCTTATAATTAAAATGTGATAGATTGATTGCTATCAGTGTTTCTGGTCTCGTCGTACGTCCATACGATGAGGCTTTTTTTGTGTTTTTCATTGTTAAGCCACCTTTTCATATTTATCAGTACCGAAATTGTATCTATATCCGTATCCTTGAAAATTAATGATTGTGTCTAGATCAATTTCTTCGTTTGGTTCAAAGCCAAATGCTTCAACTAATTCACTGCGTAAATCCATTGCTTTGTCATTGAGATAAGCTCCTGATGCATTAGCCGCTTTTACATACTCATCAACGATTAGTTGCGTCCGTAATTTTTCTTTTGTCATTTTCTAATCTCCTTATTCGAAAAAGTCTCTAAATTTCAAGTCTTTAATATTTCCGTTGAAACACATGATCACTAGCTGAATCGTTGCTATAACAACCGGTACAGACAAAATTGTTAGAAAAATATTTCTAAAATTAATGATGAAAAAACAAATTATTCTAGTGATGAAGTCAATCATAATTAATCACTCCTACCATTTCGTCATGACGTCTTTGTATGGTTTGTCGTGAGCTGCTAACCACTGGTCAACCGCTGCTCGATGCCAAACTGGTTTTTTTTCGTTTTCAATTCCCGTTGGAAAATCTGGTTTGCACGTATAGTCTCTTTTAAGAGTTGCGGTGTCGATATTACCGAGATATTGACGAAGTGTTTTCTGATCAAGCTTGGCAGGCCAGTGATGACTACCACGAGCTTCGTCAATACCTTCAAAGATATTCAACACTCTATTCGCAACCATTTCTTCGATGTTGATTTTTACACCTTCTTTCGTTTGCTATAATCACTTAAATGTTTTAATCATCACTTTTTGTGGGGATTTTTTTGTTCTAAAGCTTTTGCATATAAAAGCTTATTAGCTGTACATAAAACTTTATTAGTCTCTTTAAAATTAAGTTCTGACTCAGAAAATAATTTAAGAATTGATTCAAAAGTAGAAAACTCTCTACTATTCATATTTGAAGTAGCTTTACTTAAAATTTCATCCGAATCATCAAAGTAATATTTTTTAAACATTCAATTCACCTCCTATTTGATTCCGTAATCATTGATAACTTTTAGAACGAATTCATTCGCTCGTTTATCGTTTTTACGGCCTTTGAGAATTGCGTAAACATCTTGTCTTGGTAATCCGTAAACTTTAGCTAATGAGCTTTGACGAATGTGGTTATCCGCAAGATATTTTAAGATTGCTTCCCGACCGTTTAATATTTCTGGCATTTTTTAGCCTCCTTTGCATAATCTTTGTAAGTTAAATAAAATTGACAAAAAGAAAACTATAGAATACTATTAGCCCATAGTTAAAGATTTTATAAACGGCTTTATGAATCCGTTTACTTGTTTTTTAACTGTTTGCTTTGCTTTTATATTTAACTTACAAGTCAAATATTAAACTATAGAATACTATTAGTCAACAAAAATATTCTATAGTTTACAAAAATAATTCAAAAAGATTGGATAAATATTGCTATGACAACGTTTGAAAGAATTAAACAAATTTCAAAAAAACGTGGATATTCTTTGAAACAGCTAGGAATAAAATCAGGATTAAGCGAAAACACTATATATTCTTGGCAGAGAAAAAGTCCTTCTATTTCAAGCTTAGAAAAAGTTGCAAAAACCCTAGATGTTTCAACAGATTATTTAGTAGGCAAAGAGGAACCAGATAAAAAACAAGCTGATTTTGATGACCTATCTACGGTTATGAGATTTGAAGGTAAGAAAATACCTGAGGAAGATCGAGAAACACTCATAAATATGCTTAGATCTCTTAGGAAAGCACGTAGGGAAAAGAATGATAAATGATCTATTAAATTATGCTTTAAAAAACGGCATACAAATTCAAACTTCTAGCTTTTTTTCTCCAACTACACCTTCTGTTGCTGATACGGAAAGCAAATCAATAATTATAAATATGAATTGTAAAAATCAACAACAGTTACCATTTATAATTGCTCATGAAATTAGTCATATTTTAAACTGTGATCAAAGTGATGCAAAATTATGTTTTTCAACTTTGTTAAATACAAAGTATGAGTTTAAAGCTAATTGTGGAGCAATTGAATTATTAGTACCTTATTATCTAAATTCGTTAGACAATTATGAACAGGCAAATTTAGATGATTTTATGAAAATGTTTGCTATTCCTGTTGATATGCAAGATATATGTAAATGTAAAATTATTAATTACGTCCAAAAATGATCGACGTTAAAAGCTATTTGCGAGGTTAATATGAATATTTTTGTAATTCTATTTTTTGTGTTTGTTGGACTTATAGTTTTTTTTATTTTCAAAATTATAAAAAGTTCTTCGGATTTCAGTAGTGCACACACACAAGTTAAACAAGCCCCAGTAGATAACTTAGATCTAAAACATGGTTCCGAATATATTGAGCAACATGAAAAAATTGGCAATAAGTCAACCTTTGCAACAAAAAAAATATTAATCATATCCATAATTTGTTTAGTTGCAGTTGGTTCTGTAATTGGTTATTTACGTTACCAAAACGTTGTAAGGGCTAATAATTCTGTTAGGATTACCCAAGTTACATCTGACAAGGACGGATGGACAATTAAAGGAACAACTAAGGCTCCTGATGGTAGTGTTATTGCTGTTTTAAATAACCAGAATAAGCAGATATCATCTAATCCAGACAAAGGTGGAGTTTCGTATGTAAAAAACGGTGAATTTAAAACTTATGTTTCTACTTTGTCAGATATGGAAGATTTAAAAAATAAAAGTAATGCGAAAGTTAAAATAGCAACAATTCCTTATGTCAGCCTTAAAGATAATGAACGTGACATAAAAAAATCTGCTGTAAGATCAGTAAATGAAAATGCAAAAATAGTCAAATTGGATGTAACAAATAGTCAAGTTGATCAATATAATGGTGACTAAAAATCAGACGGGAAAATCAAGTTAATAACTGCAGATTGCCCTGCTATGAAGTAATTCATAGTAAGCATGGTAATCCTAATTAAGTAACTAACCGTCCTATCCCACATTGATATCACCTTGGTTCGATTCCGGGGGTGGGAATTGTAAAGGTATACATAAGAAAGGTATTTATAAATGTTTTTAGATAATCAAGATAATTCATTAAAACAAATTGAAGATCTCATACCAAAAAAATCATTACAAAAACTATTAGACCCATCTTGTGAAGTTGTAGGAAAAGGCTTGGCAGGAATTTTTACTTATGTTTTTCAAAAGCCTATTAAATATTATATTTTGCAAAAGCCATATTTTGATGATTTGGTAAATGGGGCTACGGATCAAATTAGCAAAATTCCGAGTAAAAATTTGGATAAATCAAAATCAGAAAAAGTTTTAAATATTATTGAACATTCAAAATATTCAATTTCTGATGATGAAATAAGAGAATTATATAAAAAAATTATTGCTAATTCTTTTGACAATAGGAAAAACAAGGAAATAAATAACTTTTTTTCGTACGTTCTTTCTAATTTAACTAATGAAGCTGCACAGCTTTTAAAAATAATATATAAAAGTAATAGAATCTGGATTAATTATATGAATATTTATGAAACTGAAAGGATAAAAATAAATACAAAAACATATATGCCCCAAAATACTATTTATAAAGGATTAGTTTACAATCCATATAAAAAGGAAATATTAGAATGTAAATCAGCTATTGATTTGTTAACCACTTTAGGCTTAGTCGAACATGGGACTCCTGGGAAAACAAAGAAAACAGATAGACAAAATAAAGAAATTAAGAAAAAAGCAGTTAAAGAAATCATTAACTGTAATTTAAACAATAAATTTAAACATATACATTTACACAATTTGTGGTTCGCTGATCAAGGTTTAATACTAAATGATCTTGGGCAATCATTTGCTCATCTTGTTTTTGACTAATTTTTCAAGCTCTATTTTTTTGTCAAATCTATTTTCTGTTTCTGCTATAAATTTAGTCATAAAATCTGCGTTAATTTTAAGTGCAAAAATAATAATTAAAATATTAGCAACGATTGTAATTAACATGGCAAAGATAACGAATATTATCATTTTATTTCCCCTTTTTTATTTTAATTATATCAGAACATATGTTTGGAGGTTAGACCATGGCAGATATTATCAAGAGGTACGGTAAATACCAAGCCCGAGTTGACTATTATGACGATGATGGTAAGCGCCATTTTAAATCTAAATCAGGGTTTAAGACTAAAAAAGAGGCACAGCTATTTGTTAGTCAGATGGTGGTGGACAAAATGTCTAAAAAGTTTGTGCCTAATACTCCTCCTCTATTTTATAAATATTTCTGGTCATGGTTTGAGACGTATAAAGAAAAAACAATTACTAATAGTACTATCCGTCAATATGTACATACTTATAATATATTAAAAAAATATTTGCCAACTATTACTGTAGACAAAATTAATAGAAATATTTACCAAAAGTTCATCGATGATTATGGTCAAAACCATGCTAAAGAAACTGTAATTAAGATTAATGCATTAGTTCACTCAGCCGTTAAGGATGCTGTTTACGATGGAATTATGGAAAAAGATTTTATTCCGAGAACTAGCCTTGTATACGATCCTAATAAAACTTGGAAAATTGATTATCTAAATGTTTCTGAAATGAAACAACTTGTTGAATATCTCAAAAACACCAGGACTAAAAACTATACTTCAAAATATATGATTTTATTAGCAATCTACACTGGTATGCGTCTGGGTGAAGTACAAGGGCTAAAATGGTCAGATATTAATTTTAATTTTAAAACTATCACTATTAGTCGCTCATGGAATGCCATTGAGCACAAATACCAGGAGCCTAAAACTGAATCATCAAAACGAA
>NZ_AYZI01000014.1 GCF_001436645.1 Fructilactobacillus florum DSM 22689 = JCM 16035
ATGTTTTTTTATAAATTTTTTCATAGACAAAAGAACTCCTATGTATAATAATTGTTAAAATAATTTTAACACTTCTTAACATTAAAATATTTAATTAAAAAATACATTTTAAAAATAAATTAAAGATAGTTAGTATGCATAAATCTTATAAGTTCATTACATTATAAATGATTAATTATATGATAAAAAATATCCATTTATTGACATAGGAACATATTTAGTTAGACAAAGAACATCAAAAAAATTAGATTTTTTTGATGTTCTTCACTATTTTTATTATTTTTTCTAACTCACAAGCAAGTAAAATATATATTTATCTTCAACAAAATAATAATGAGCTAATAATATTAAACACATTATTTAAATAAGTTATTATAATCTGGTATTATTCTACAATTTTAAAAATCTTACACAATAATGTATTAAAAAATGCTAATTTTGATATGATCATTTGGCTTACTGAAGTAAAAAATGTAGATTGTATTAAAGGAACCAAGTTAAATAATTTTCCTAAAGCAGTAATAATTGATATTAGTAAACTAGGAGAATTATATAGTAATTTAATTCCTTATAACTATGAAAACTTTAGAAGTGCAGAAAATTAAAACTAAAAAAACAATAAAAAGAGGACTTAAATTGAGTTTCTATGGAAAAGTTAGACACTTCATATAATTTTATATTTTTAAGTATTTACACCTATATTCAGCCGGTGTAAGTCCTGTTTTATTTTTTGAAATTAGTTCATTGTTAAACCAATTAACATATTTATGGTACGTATATTTATAATGTAATTAAAGAAACTTTCAATAGGTGCGTTATCTAAAACTATTTGAAAAGATCCCTGGACAATCATAATGAAACCGCTAACTAATCAATTTCACCACGATCATAGGCTGAGAGCTTTTGCTGTAGCTGATTAATCGTCGCCTGCAAGTCCTGTTTTTGACAGGTTAATCGTGCTAACTCATCGCTCAGAATCTTTCTACGCAACGGTTTGGTCTGACAACCAGCCATAAATAATTTAGTATACTCAGCAAGTGTTTTTACTGGGATTCGAACCTGGCGCATGCACTTAATGAAGGCAATCCACTGCAGGTCCGTTTCACGGTAATTTCGCTTTCCACCAACCCGTTCCACTGGTGGAATCAAACCCGCCCGCTCATAGTACCTCAGCGTAACCGCTGTCAGGCGATATTTTTGCGCCACTTCAGAAATTTTCATCAATCTAACTCCTATCATTTGACTTAAAGTCAAGGTTAAGTAATACACTAATTTAAGTCAAGGAAAGGAGTCTTACTATGAATTTAATGAAAGATAAAGTATTGGTCATCACTGGTGGATCATCTGGAATCGGTGCAGCCACTGCCAAATTGGCAGCTAAGCAAGGAGCGCAAGTCGTTATCGGGGCACGAAACGAGCAACAGCTGCAGAAAGCAGCGACTGCCAACCCCGAACGGATTAGTTACCAAGTTACCGACGTAACTGACCAGGAATCAGTCAAAGCGCTGATCCAGTTCGCCATCACCAAATTTGGTAAGGTAGATATTTTGTACAACAATGCTGGAATCATGCCTCAAGGTTTGTTGCGCAAAAATAAAGCCGACAGCTGGCAAAAGATGCTAAATATTAATGTAATGGGCGTTTTAAACGGAATTGCTGCGGTTCTCCCTTCCATGAAGGAACAGGGTCATGGTTTAATTATGGCAACTGATTCAGTAGCTGGGCACGTCCTGTATCAGGGATCAGCCGTCTATAACGGAACAAAATTTGCGGTTCGTGCCATCATGGAGGGACTCCGTCAAGAAGAACATGCTAATAACATCAAGACCGGCATCATCTCACCTGGAGCCGTTGAAACTAACTTACTCAGCACTGTGGGCGATGATGACATTAAAAAAGCTGTCGAAAATGCTAATCAACAGAAAAATGGGGCGTTGTCTGCTGAAGATGTAGCCCAATCAGCCGTCTTCATGATGAACCAACCAGAAAATGTTGATATCAACGAGATTCTCGTTCGCCCAACCGGGCAGAACGTTTAACCTAGCCCTAACTAAATAATCCCTCAGCCAAATTCAGCTGAGGGATTATTTAGTTAGGCGACTGGTTTACTATCGTCAAAGATTGGTGAGACTTGATTATCACTATAGCGAGCAGCAACTGGGGTTACGTACAGCTGAACCCCATCCTTTTGAAACATCTCCAAGGCAGCAATCCGCTGCATCAGTGCTTTCGTTTCTGTGGATTGTAAAACCTGATTAGCATAGTTCAATTTCAACGTCCGTAGTTTGTGTTGTTCTGATTTAAAGACTAATTCTAAAACTTTCATATTTTACCCTCCATTAGGCAGTTAAAACACTAGTATCACTGACAACTACTTTTTTAACCTGATCACCAGATAGTTCTGCTAAAATTGTTCCAAATTTTTCAAGTTGGTTATCGGAAACATTTGCTACTACGCTGGCAAAACTACGACGCAACCCCGTCTCGTGGCCAGTCCCCACCATCGTATAAGTTGCCGTTGTTTTCATCCAATTCTTTTTCATAGTCTGCTCCTCATTAACTTCTAATTTTATAAGTGGTTGGCCAACCCTTACCTAGATAGAAACGTTTTACCGAGCAAATGTGTTACCCAAAAGTACGACAGCTTTTTGTTGAATCCGTAAGCGCCATTGGTAAAGGGTCTTACGTGATACTTGTAGTTCACGAGCCATACAACTAATTGTTTTTCCTTCAAGGTATAGCCCTCGTAAAAGTTGCTGCTCTGATGAATCCAATTTTTGTAAAATTGCACCAAAAAGTAATTCGGTTTCATAATCAGGAGTCGCAGTAAAAATCTGATTAGTAAGCTCGGTTACCCCCCCCCCCGAANGGTCTTCTGGCGCAAAACGTCTAGTAATTTCCAGTAGACCGCTTGATAAATATAGTTCATCATTTTGGGATGATTTTCCCGCTCATGGGGGTACTTTTGATAGGCGCAGACAAATGCTAAACGCCCTTCCTGAGCTAAATCATCATACTGTTGCTGAAATGGTCTAATGTTGAGCCGTTTTAAAACTCCATAAATGACAACTTCATGGTCATCCAGTAACATAAATTGAAATGCTTGGCATGCTGTTGGTTCCAAATAAAAAAACTCCCATCACATAGATTGTGATAAGAGATACGGATAAAAATCAGCTTTTATTTGGTGAAAAACAACTTCAAAATAATTTAAATAAAGATGAAATCGACTGAAGAACCTATTATTATCGATAATAAATTTACTCTGAAAAAGCAAAAGTTCTACTACATCAATGAATTCTAGTGATTCGATCTAATATTTAAATTTTTATTCTACAATTCACTATTAACGGATTTTTAGCCGTGATTCCCCGGATGTGCAACAATCTCATTTGTAACAGTAATGGAATCATACATAATAAATCATTCATACCGTGTAAGTATTAATACAATAATTCATTTAATAATTAATCTAGATAAATATATGGCTTCTATAATTTATATACGATGAAAAGACTAATTTTCATTATTTTTTCGAGATAGCCATCGAATTTTAAATTGACATGTAAAAATACCAAAGTTTAATTTAAATTTGAAATCCACTTTTTTATTAATTTTTTTGTCTGGCTTATGCATCAGATCCTCTTATCTTTTCACAAAGAATGTTATTTTTAAAAACAAGCGTAAGTTCTTATAATTTATATAAATAACGTCAAACAAATGCTTAAACTCATTGGCAGCGATGGATTTATTTATAGATTTAAATATCAATCCAACTTTAGTTTGCTCACAAAAATCAGGAATTTTTATAGATAAATTAAGGACTTTATTTTTTGAAATATTATATCTTGAAATACCTTGAGCTAATTTCACTATGTTATTCCTAAAATATTCAGATCTAAATGAATTGGCCAAAAAATAGTTATCAATATTAATATTAGTTCTAAATCCAAAGGAAAAGCTATTTAAATATAAGTTTTCATGTTTGAAATTTAATACTGATGACATACCAACCTCATTTGGAGTTTCAGATGAAATAGTAAAAAAAGCGTCACTAATATTTACCTTGTTTTGTTTTTCTGAACTATTGATTAATACTTTTTCCATTTGTGATTCAGATATCATTTCATTATCAAAAATATTTTTATAAGTGATAAATTTACTATTTCCTATACCAAAGTCATCTTTTGTTTTTCCTGATAATCCACTGTAACTTTCACCAAAATTTTTAAGCTTACGCTGCTCCCAAGTATTGGCAAGTGTAAAAGGCATGTTATTACGCTGTACTTTGGGAGCAGCGTAAGTTAGGAGATCTTGGAGAAATAAAAACGGGGAATACTCCATCTACTAAAAATAAAAAAAATTATTCAATAACTGGATTACCTTGGATTACACCATCAGACATATGTCAGAGAACTATAGCAGATTCTTTGAGAAAACTATCGATAACAGGTATTAAAAATGCAAGAATTGTTCCTGAAGATAGTATCCTAATTACTTCAATTGCAAGCATTGGTAAAAACGCTTTAACTCTTAGAAAAGTATCCTTTAATCAGCAAATAAATGCTTTAGTTCCTAGTGACGATAATGAACCATATTTTTTATTAAGTGAAAGTGAAATTTGGTCTAATAAAATGGAAAATTTAGCTTCATCAGGAACTCTAAAAATTGTTAATAAAAAAACTCTTTCAAATCTAACTACATTTGTTCCCCAAAAAAAGGAACAAAGTAAAATTGGATTGATCTTTAAAGACCTTGACAAATCAATCGCTGCCAATGCGCGTGACCAAAAAAGAGCATTCAAAATATCGAATGCTCAATCCATACGCTTATTTAAACCAGACTAGCAAGATGTTTCATCACTTTATCATTATCTTGATTCTCCAATTCTTGAATAATATGCAGATAAGTATGCTCGGTTGTAGTCATGTTAGAATGCCCCAAACGCCTTGCTACAGAGGCAATACTGACACTGCATATAGTAATAATGACGCATGCGTATGACGTAATCCATGGACAGAAATCACTTTAATTCCTGCTTTTTTACAAAGTCGTTCTAAATAATGATTCACCGTATCGTTATAAATTTTCCCATTCACGAACACTGGTTCGTCTTTTGGTAGATTTTTTGTTAGTTGTGAGAACTGAATCACCGTTTGCCAGTCCAAAGGTACCTTCCGAACCGAAGACTTATTCTTTGTAGGAGCGAACCCCATTTGGTGACTCTTATAATCCCAAGTTTTATTAATGGTTAGTACCTGATGAGTGAAATCAAAATCTTGTGGGGTTACTCCCAATGCTTCTGCAAATCGCAATCCTGTTTTAGATACCAACAAAATAAAATAATCCCAACTAACATTGTCATCTAGGTTAAGCTCATTTAGTAATCCCTGTAACTCGTACTGATGTAAGTACTTTGTCTTATGTTGTCTTTGTTTAATCCCCTTAATGATTGCCTTTCTGGTCGGATCTTTGGTTAAGTACTCCTCTTCCAGAGCATCAATCAATGAACTCTTAAGGTGCCGATGAAAATCCATCGTTGTTTGGCGTTCGTGCGTTTCTGCATAATCATTTAACAATTGTTGATAGGTTAGCCTAGATAAATCTATCATCATTAGTTCCGGTGCCAGCATCACCAACTGCCGATGCGTCATTTGATACTTCTGATAAGTGACTTCACGAACTGCATCCTTTTTATACAATTTCATCCATTGATCAAAGTATTGGTGGAACTTCATTGCTTGTGCCATTAATAGCACCTCCATAAAAAAATAAGCCGGTATATACCGACTTATTTAGAATGACACACAAGTTACTGAACATCTAGGTAATTTCCCTCATCAACAGCGTAAGTAAAAAATTTGACAAAAATTTAAACAAACAAATTTTGCATCAAATATTGTTTAACTTTTTTCAGATTTTCGAGCTTACGTTCATTGGCAGCGATGTAAAAAT
>NZ_AYZI01000015.1 GCF_001436645.1 Fructilactobacillus florum DSM 22689 = JCM 16035
CAGCACTATGCGCCCGATTACATCTCGATCAGGGGTAAGGGTGATACGATTAAAATGTTAAAGTCTGAGGCTAAAAAGGCCAAGGCAATTTATTTAGCTTCTGACCCCGATCGGGAGGGAGAAGCCATTGCTTGGCACGTTGCCCACATTTTAAATTTAGATGTCAACGATAAAAATCGGGTTACATTTAACGAAATTACCAAGGATACTGTTAAGGATGCCTTTAAAAATCCACGGACAATCGATATGAAGTTAGTTAATGCTCAGCAAGCACGCCGAGTGATTGATCGCTTAGTGGGTTATTCAATTTCACCGTTGCTTTGGAAGAAGGTCAAAAAAGGGTTAAGTGCTGGACGAGTTCAGTCTGTTGCCCTCTGGATTATTATTCAGCGGGAACGTGAAATTAAAGCCTTTCAACCCGAAGAATATTGGACCATCACTTCTGAATTTAAAAAGGGACGATCCAAATTTCAGGCGGCCTTTTATGGTCTAAATGGAAAACGAAAAAAATTAAAAAATAATGAAGACGTGCAAAAAGTTTTGCAAAAATTAACCCGTCAAGCTGACTTTCAGATTACGGACGTTAAGAAGACCGAAAAAAAACGGCAACCACCACGTCCCTATACAACTAGTACTATGCAACAAGATGCTAATAAAAAATTGAGGTTTCGAACCGGTCGAACAATGATGGCCGCCCAGCAACTATACGAAGGGATTAATTTAGGTCGTGATGGTAATCAAGGATTGATTACCTATATGAGAACTGACTCTACGCGTATCTCTTCGGTTGCAAAACATGAAGCAGCGGAGTTTTTGCATAAACATTATGGCGCTGAGTATGCTGCTAATCATCCTCGAAAGGGTAAATTACCAGAAGGGGCTCAAGATGCCCATGAAGCAGTACGTCCTACTTCAGTTAATTTCACTCCGCATGAGATTGAAAAGTATTTAACCAAGGATCAGTTCAAACTCTATAATCTAATTTGGTCAAGATTTGTCGCGAGCCAAATGACACCGGCAATTGTTGATACAGAAACGGTTTCGATTTCCCAAAATGGAGTTGATTTTCGTGCTAATGGTTCTCAACTAAAATTTGAAGGGTTTTTAAAAGTTTACGCTGCTGGCAAGGAAAAGGATAATATCCTTCCGGAACTTGCCACGGGTGATTTGGTGCAACTAGTTAGTCATCATCCAGAACAACATTTTACTCAACCACCAGCTCGCTATTCAGAAGCAGCTTTGATTAAAACCTTGGAAGAAAATGGGGTTGGGCGACCATCAACTTATGCACCAACGCTGATGACAATCCAAAAACGCTATTATGTTAAACTCGAAACAAGAAGATTTGTCCCAACCGAACTTGGTGAAATTGTAAATTCCCTCATTGAAGAATACTTTCCAGATATTGTTAATGTAGATTTTACGGCTGCGATTGAAGAGCAACTTGATGAGATTGAAGAAGCCAAACGAGAGTGGATCAAGGTTGTTGATGAATTTTACCAGCCATTTTCCAAAGAAGTCGGTTATGCTGAAAAGGAAATGGAAACTATTCAAATTAAAGAACCGTTAGCTGGGTTCGATTGTGAAATTTGTGGTTCCCCAATGGTAGTTAAGATGGGGAAATATGGGAAATTTTTTGCTTGTTCACGTTTTCCGGATTGTCGTAATACGAAAACCATTGTGAAAGAAATTGGGGTTACTTGTCCAAACTGCCATAAGGGTCAGGTAATAGAGCGAAAGACCAAGAAAAACCGTTTATTTTATGGTTGTTCCCGATATCCGGAATGTGATTTTGTTTCTTGGGATAAACCGATTAGTAGAAACTGTCCAAAATGTAACCACTTTCTGGTTAATAAAAAAGTCCGAGGTGGGTGGCAGATTCAGTGTCCTAATGGTGACTACGAAGAAGATATAATTAAATAAGCATCTCAAAGGCGGTTCTTTCGAACAGTCTTTTTTACTAGCTCATCAAAAGGAGGACCGTTAATGACAATGCAAACCAACGAAGAATTATTGACGGTGTACCAAAAATATTTGCAAAATGAGCGGCAGTATTCAAAAGACACCATTACGGCTTATTTAGAAGATTTAGCCCAATTTCAAGCTAGTTTGGATGAGCAGGGCGAGTTAAAAGGATTTGCACAAGTTGATGAATTAGATGTCGCTACCTTTCTCAACATGTTACATGATAAAAACTATCAAAGCACCTCCGTGGCTCGTAAAATCTCAACACTGCGATCATTTTACGATTTTTTGATTCTCAACGAAGTTACCGATCAGAATCCTTTTGAAGTAGTTCAAATTAAACGGCATACAAAGCATCTTCCCCGCTTCTTTTTTGAACAGGAATTGGAAAAATTATTTCAAGCTGCCATGCAAACTACGCCACCTGCATTAGCCGTCAGAAACACAGCTCTTTTGGAGGTCCTCTACGGAACTGGAATGCGAGTTAGTGAATGTGCCAGCCTAACTTTGGCACAGATTGATTTGGACAATCAATTGATGGTGGTTCTTGGAAAGGGTAATAAAGAACGATATCTGCCATTTGGTCAGAGTGCGCAACAAGCGCTGCAAAATTATTTTGATCAAGGACGGCAGGTCTTAATGGGGAAATACCATCAGAGGCACGATTATTGTTTTATTAACCGTTTGGGGAAGCCACTGACTAGTCGTGGCATTGAATATATTCTAAATCAGATCATGAAAAGGAGTGGATTAAAGGGAAATATTCATCCTCATATGTTGCGACACACGTTTGCAACTGATTTATTAAATAACGGCGCTGATTTACGAACAGTTCAAGAATTACTGGGGCACGCTGATTTATCAACTACACAAATCTATACCCACGTGACTAAAGATCAACTAGTTAAAAATTATCAGCAATTCTTTAAAAGATGAGTGCTAATAAACTTATTATCAATTATCGAATCGTCCAGATCCTTGTTTTCTTGGCAATTTATTATAAAATTATTAAGTAATTAACTAGTTGGGAGCAGCACAATGCCAGTCATTTTAAAAAATCAGTTTTTAACCGTAAAAATTTTACAAAAGGGAGCCGAAGTCGTTTCAGTTGTTAACTCGGAGCAGTTGGAATATCTTTGGAATGGAGATCCTAAGCATTGGAAACGCCATGCACCACTTTTGTTCCCAATTGTAGGTCGCTTGCAGGATGATCAATACCAATATGACGGTACTATCTATAAAATGTACCAACATGGTTTTGCAAGAGACAGTAATTTTGAAATTGAGAGTCAGAGTGATACCCAAGCAGTCTTTTTATTACGACCTAATGCGACTATTAAAAAACATTACCCATTTAATTTTCGTTTATATGTAACCTACCAATTATTACAAGATACATTAGCGGTTTCCATGCTCGTGAAAAATGATGACCAACATTCCATGTATTTTTCAATTGGGGCGCATCCAGCTTTCCGAGTACCGTTAGAACCAGAACATGAACAATTTTCTGATTATCAAGTTGAGGTTTTACCGCATCGCGAATATAGTCTCATCCAACTGAATCAGGAAGGTTTAACTACTAGTTCTGAATCTGTTTGCGGGGTTAATACTAAAAAAATTGGTATTATGCACTGTCTCTTTAAAGATGATGCTAAAATTTTTGATGTCGAACCAAATCAAAAAACTACTTTTCGCCTGACTTCCCAAAAAAGTCGGCATGGGGTTAGTGTAACGGCCACTGCAAATCAATATTTTGGTTTGTGGTCAACCTATCCGCTAACATCTGATTTTGTCTGCATTGAACCGTGGTGGGGAATTGCTGATTCTGAGCATAGCACGGGCTTTTTGCGAGATAAGCAAGATATTAGTCGTTTACAATGTGGTGAGGATTTCCTAGCAAATTTTAAAATTAAATTCTTTTAATTGAATTTGATAAATGTGACAGGAGATGTGGTTTTGGAATTAATGAAAGCGAGCCGATTTATTAAACCTGGTGAGGTTAGGATTGAAACGGTTCCTAAACCAACCCTTGAAAAGGATACTGATGCAGTTTTAAAAATTGTCCGAGCTAGCGTTTGTGGGTCTGATTTATGGTGGTACCGTGGAATTTCCCAACGACCTAGCAATAGTCCCACGGGACATGAAGCGATTGGCATCGTAGAACAAGTCGGGAAAAAAGTTACAAATGTGCAACCAGGTGATTTTGTCATCATTCCGTTTACCCACGGTTGTGGTCATTGTGCTGCCTGTAAAGCTGGTTTTGATGGTAGTTGTCCTAATCGTGATCGAAGTAAACCTGCAGCTTATCAAGCTGAGTATTTACGCTATGAAAATGCCAACTGGGGGCTTGTAAAACTTCCTGGTCAACCAGACGACTATTCTGACGAGATGCTAAATTCATTTGTCACTCTTGCTGATGTGATGGCAACAGGTTTTCATGCTGCTAAAAGTGCAGAAGTAAAACCCCAAGATACGGTGGTGGTAATTGGTGATGGTGCTGTTGGTTTGTCAGGGATCATTTCTGCGAAACTCCTTGGTGCAACTAGAATTATTGCAATGAGTCGTCACGCTGATCGTCAAACCTTGGCAAAAGAGTTCGGGGCTTCAGAGATTATCGAAGACCGCGGATCAGCAGCAGTCGCTAAGATTATGGAACTAACTAATGATGCGGGGGCTGATGCCATTCTAGAGTGCGTTGGTTCAAACGAATCTGTCGATACCGCAATTGCCGCTGCACGCCCAGGTGCGGTGATTGGTCGTGTTGGTATTCCCCAACGAAAAGACCTGGATACCAGCCAACTTTTTCATAATAATATTGGTTTACGCGGTGGGACGGCTTCGGTTACCACGTATGATCGTGAGCTTCTCGTTCAAGCAGTCTTAGACCACAAGATTAACCCAGGAAAAGTCTTTACGAAGTCTTTTACCTTGAATGAAATTCAAGCTGCCTATCAAGCGATGGATCAGCGAAAAGCAATTAAGTCACTGTTAATAGTCAATCACTAGTTTCGCTTACTAATTAAGTTACTAATTCCTTGGTTGCTTTCTTTTCTATCCAGGAGATTTCAATCATGATTAAGATTGTTGACCGCAATCTTAAATATTAAGGGGACCCTCTTGATGGGTGCTCTTTTTTATTTTGTTTCAAAAAGTACTGAAAATCGTTGATACAACAAGAGTTAACTAACGACTACAACTCAATTCTTATTGACCAGAAACCTAAAACGATTATTGACTATATGGAGTTTAAGAATGCTGATACTTTTGAAAAGCAAATTAATGAATTAAATAATTTATCTCTTGAATATCAAAATGATCAAAAAACATTCCAGAAAAAATATGGAAATGAGATTAATGAATTTATCGAGAATGAAATCATTGATCAAATTATTCCAGATGCATTTGATATCTAATGAAAAATCTCAAATTTTTTAATTTTTTCAAGTTATACGCGCGTTAGTTAAATACTTTAGGAGATTTTAAAACACTACTCCCACAAGACTTTCAGCCGTTTAAGAACAAAAAAACATCGCGAAAGAACAAAAAAATAAAAAACAAAAATGTAGTTTAATGGTATAATTGTGTTATTAATAATTTTTTAGAGGAGATAGTTATGTAAAATAAGAAGGCAAAAAATGCAATTGACAATTTATTAAGTAGACAAGATTATCTGGTTGTTCAAGGTAACGATTTAGCAGAGGCTTTTGGTGAACTTAAATCCTTTGAACAAAGAATATTAGATTATTGTTTTAGCTTTGTGTAATAAATTGATTAATTAGTTGTTTGTCCTTTA
>NZ_AYZI01000016.1 GCF_001436645.1 Fructilactobacillus florum DSM 22689 = JCM 16035
ATGGAATAATTATTGCTTATGGTAGTTATCGTATTTACATGATAAAAATCGCTATGGATAACTCTGATAAATCTCAATTTTCTTGACTAACTGTAACTATTATATGTCAACAGTCGATTCAAAATTTCATCCTCCGTAACTGCTTCTTTGTTAATTTCTAAAACGGAGCAATCAATATATCACTCTCCAAGCTTGTTGTCATTGATTTAAAACCCCAGCGCTACTAAGGATAGTAGCGCTGGGGTTTTTCTAGATCTTAGAGGAGCTTTAGCCAAAATAACTTAATCACTTTGATTTGTTGAACCAGGCCTGGGTTTTCTGGTAAATTTTTTGGGTTACTTCTAAGTTATTCATGGTGTATAAATGAATACCATCCACGCCCCTTGCTAGCAAATCCTTGATTTGGTTAACCGCATAGTCAATTCCCACGGCTTGCACCGCCGCGGGATCATTAGCAACACCTGCCAACTGATCATTCAGCTGATCCGGGAGTGACCCTCCTGCCAACTGTTTCAATCGGCTTTTTTGTTGCAGACTCGTTACGGGGAAAATCCCTGCTAGAATCGGAACACCGATGCCAATGGAACGGACTCGCCGTTGCCAGGCAAAGAAAACTTCATTATCAAAAAATAGTTGTGTAATTAAGCGCGTCATCCCACTGCTGAGCTTCGCTTGCAGCAGGTGTAAATCATCAGGAAGCTCAGTGGGCGGCATGTGGTATAAATGAGGATAGCAGGCTCCACTGATATCAAAGCCACCCACCTGCCGGATAAAAGCGGCCAAGTTAGCAGCAGTGGTGAAATTCTGCTGCTCTGCATTTTTAAAAACTTCATCACCTCGAATGGTCAAGACATGTCGAAGTTCTGCTGCTCGCAGTTTTTCAAGGTACGGTTTTAACGTTGTCGGACTCCAGGTTTGCCCCGCAATGTGAACCAGTGCTGGAATTTGCAAATCCTGCTGAACGGCAGTAGCCAGTTCAAAGTCAGCCCCATAAGACCGCTCAACTCCACCATGAGCAGTAATCGAAATAAAATCTGGTTGTAGCGCTCCCCAACTAGGCAAAGACTGCAGCAACGCTTGTTGCTCACTATTTTCCCCAAGTGGCGTTAACTCTAGCGAAAAGCTTGGTTGATGCTCAGCCATCACAATTTGCTCCTCAATAATTAAATTTTTAGGCGAAAAACCCACTGGCAGAGCGAACCTACCAGCGGGGTTTAACTGTTGCTGTAAAATTGAGACGTTCACTTAATTTGTTTGCGTATGATTAACCCATTTAGCCCACAAATCACCAACTACTTGAATTAACAAGACCAGGATCACTACTAGGATTGTTGCGACCAGCGTAACATCATTAGCAAACCGATTGTATCCGTAAGAAATGGCCATGTTCCCCAAGCCACCGGCTCCAATCGCACCCGCCATTGCCGTTAACCCAACTAAGCTAATCAAAGTCACCGTTGAAACACGAATCAATTCGGGAAAGGCTTCACTTAAATAAACCTCTGAAATAATATCCCAATTAGTTGAACCAAGGGCCTGTGCAGATTCAATGGTGCTGTGATTGACACTTTGCAGTGCCACTTGCACTTGACGAGCATAGAATGGGAAGACCCCTACTGAAAGGGGAACTAATGCTGCCGTTGTTCCAATCTGGGTGCCAACAATCTTTTGTGTGACCGGTGCGATAAAGGCCAGCAAGATAATAAACGGAACGGCTCGAAATAACGAGACAATCTTATCAAAGACATTGAAAATTGCTCGATTAGGTAAGATGCCATCCGTATCGAATAAAACTAAGCAAACTCCAAAAATCAGTCCAACTAATCCGCCAAAGATTGCTGACCAGAAAGTCATAAAGAGGGTTTGAGTAATGGATGTCCACCATCCCGTTTCTCCACCCCATCCTTGTTGAACTACATTGGGAAAATTTGTTATGAACCACGTTTTCATACGGCTGCACCTCGCAATTCTGTTGTCTCAATATCTAACTGCTGTAAATAATCCAGAGCTTGTTGTGTTTGAGCTTCATTTCCATTTAATTCAACAATCATGGTACCCACAAGTTGTTGCTTAAACTCCTCAATGTCCGCATATACGATGTTAGCAGCAACATTGAAGCGGGAATATAGCTCCACAATAATCGGTTCTGAAATCTGACCTGAATAATAAATTAACTGCACTAATTTCCGATTACTCCAATCGATTTGCAGTGAATTCAAGATGGCCTTTGCATCAAAATCATTACCAACAATTCGATGGGTAACTGGATTTTCTGATTTAACAAAAACATCTAATAGACTACCAGAATCAACAACTTTACCGCTGTCCATGATTACCACCTGGTCACAAATCCGCTTAATTGCTTCCATTTCATGAGTAATCAGAATCACCGTTAATTGATATTTTTGATTGAGTTCTTGTAAAAGATCTAAAATTTGATTAGTATTTTCCGGATCAAGTGCTGAAGTAGCCTCATCTGAAATTAAGATTTGAGGATCATTGGCTAAAGCTCGTGCAATCGCAACCCGTTGCTGCTGTCCACCTGATAACTGGGCTGGATAATACTTTGCTAGTTTACTCAAACCAACATCTTCCAGCAGTTCAGCTGCTTTCTGCGTGACCTCCTTTGCTTTCAAGTCACTATGCTTCAGAGCAAATTCAACGTTTTGAATCACCGTTTTTTCATTTAATAAATTGTAATGTTGAAAGACCATCCCAATTTTTCGCCGCTGTTGTCGTAATTTTTTGGCACCAATTGCTGGATGTTTAGCGTCATCAGCATCAAAAAAGATTTCGCCTAATACTGAAATTCGACCGGCAGTTGGCTGCTGCAATAAATTAATCGTTCGCACCAACGTCGACTTCCCCGCTCCAGAATAACCAGCAATTCCAAAAATTTGTCCGGTTGGAATACCAAATGAAACATCCGAAACGGCATGAACATCCTTATGATTTTGCTGAAAAGTCACAGAAACGTGATTAAATTCAACGATATTTTTTACCATGGGATTGATCCTTTCTTATTACTCGATTGCGTTAAAATAAACTATAATTTCACAACTTGCTAACACGCCTTTGGTAAGGGCTTTAAATTATTAAATAGCAGACCCAAGCGCTTCAAGAACTCTCCAACGTGTCTGGTAAAGATAAGTCAACCTTACCACACTAGCCTGTAATTCAGTGAAATTTTTTAGTTCATCAGCGGGATAACATCATGCTAATTAAATTTTCGATTCCAAGCTGATAACTCTAGTTTGCCGTAGTGCTGATTAATGAGGCGTTCGGTTTTCCTGTTCTGAAACGCTTTAACAACCTGTTTTAACTCTTTTTTATTTTTATCAGCTTTGTTTGCAGCAATTAGATTAACCCATGGTCGAGATTCTTTGTTCGCTGGTTCGACAAAAATACTTTTTTTGATATCTAAATTAGCTGTTTGTGCATAATTAGTGTTTACAATGGCAGCAGCCACATCATTTAATGAGCGTGCCGTTTGCGAAGCATCAACTTCCTTAATATCCAAATTTTTCCGGTTGGCAGTGATGTCCTTGACCGTCAATAGTCCTTTCGATCCTGCATCCAATTTAATCAAACCAGCATCTTTTAAAACAATGAGCGCTCGACTTTCATTCGTTGCATCATTTGGAATCGTAATTTGAGACCCATCCGGAATTTCCTTTACATCGCGATACTTGTTTGAATATAACCGGATAGGTGTAATTACTGTATCACCGATGGAGGTGATATCAGTTTTATGTTTATCATTCCAGTCTTTTAAAAAGGCATAGTGCTGAAAAGAATTAATATCAATCGAGTGTTGTGCCAGGGCTGTATTTGGCTGGGTATAGTCAGTAAAATGCACAAATTGCAATTTAATATGGTATTTTTCATGAGCCGTTTTAGCCACCGATTGCCAAATCTCATCATCTGCTTTCGACCCTGTCATTAGTCCTACCTTGACAACTTTTTCACTTTGATTCCCACTCTTAGGACCAAAACTAAGCCAACCAATTCCGCCAATTACCAGCAAACCAATTATTACAATCGTTAATTTCTTCAATCGATTCATTATTTTCACCTCATCTGATTAATTTTTTACCGCCAAATTTAAATAAACAAAAAGAGCATTCGTCCAAGCTAAGGACGAATGCTCTCGTGGTACCACCTCAATTTACAAATAGTCAATGGCTATTTGCCTCAAAAACTGCTCCAATTGACGCGTCTCGATTAGAACAGCTTTGCTAAGATATCGGTAGCAACCCCGCCATTAGCTTGTCGAAACTCACTAATGATTGATCTAGAACCCATCTTCTTTGTTTGCCTTTTATCTCTTTCGCACCAATCAGAGACTCTCTTGAAAATTTCAACAAATACTCAGTTCCTCAATTTGTTTATTTAATTATGTATTATACTAACTAGCTGTAAGGGTCATGTCAATCATTTTTTTAAAAAAATTTAAACATTCCCAATTTTGTATACAAAAAAGGTCCCAGTCAACCGACTGAGACCTTGCTAATTG
>NZ_AYZI01000017.1 GCF_001436645.1 Fructilactobacillus florum DSM 22689 = JCM 16035
TCAAACTTGGTTCTTTGAAAACTAGATAATATTATTTTCTGTAGAATTATATTGTAAATATAATTTCAACCGAGAAACAACAACCACTGTGATAAATGAGTGTTTAATAAGTTTAATCGCAAAGCTCATTAATTAATCGTCCGCAGGACGATTGGTTAAGTTAGAAAGGGCGCATGGTGAATGCCTTGGTACTAGGAGCCGATGAAGGACGGAACTAACACCGATATGCTTCGGGGAGCTGTACGTAAGCTTTGATCCGGAGATTTCCGAATGAGGAAACTCGACCAGTGTGATGACTGGTGACTAATTAGTGAATACATAGCTAATTAGAGGCAGACGCGGGGAACTGAAACATCTCAGTACCCGCAGGAAGAGAAAGAAACTTCGATTCCCTCAGTAGCGGCGAGCGAACGGGGAACAGCCCAAACCGAACCCTTGCGGTTCGGGGTTGTAGGACTGAACATTTGAGTTACAAAAGTTGGCAATAGCTAAAGCAGTTGGGAAGCTGCACCAGAGAGAGTGATAGTCTCGTCAGCGAAATTGCCAGCCCTCAGTTCAGGATCCTGAGTACGGCGCCACACGTGAAACGGCGTCGGAATCCGGGAGGACCATCTCCCAAGGCTAAATACTCCCTAGTGACCGATAGTGAACCAGTACCGTGAGGGAAAGGTGAAAAGCACCCCGGAAGGGGAGTGAAATAGTTCCTGCAACCATGTGCCTACAAGCAGTTAGAGCCCGTTAAGGGGTGATAGCGTGCCTCTTGTAGAATGAACCGGCGAGTTACAGTTACATGCAAGGTTAAGCCGAAAAAGCGGAGCCGTAGCGAAAGCAAGTCTGAAACGGGCGTTTCTAGTATGTAGCCGTAGACCCGAAACCAGGTGATCTATCCATGTCCAGGATGAAAGTGCGGTAATACGCACCGGAGGTCCGAACCCGTGTACGTTGAAAAGTGCTGGGATGAGGTGTGGATAGCGGTGAAATTCCAAACGAACTTGGAGATAGCTGGTTCTCTCCGAAATAGCTTTAGGGCTAGCCTCGGAATTAGAATCATGGAGGTAGAGCCACTGTTTGGGCGAGGGGTCCGTCTTGGATTACTGAGTTCAGATAAACTCCGAATACCATTGATTTATGTCCGGGAGTCAGACGATGAGTGATAAGATCCATCGTCGAAAGGGGAACAGCCCAGACCGCCAGTTAAGGTCCCTAAATATATGCTAAGTGGAAAAGGAAGTGGAGTTGCCCAGACAACTAGGATGTTGGCTCAGAAGCAGCCACCATTTAAAGAGTGCGTAATAGCTCACTAGTCGAGTGATTCTGCGCCGAAAATTTACCGGGGCTAAGCATATTACCGAGACTGCGGACGCAACTACGTTGCGTGATAGGAGAGCGTTCTAAGGGCAATGAAGGCAGACCGGAAGGACTGCTGGAGCGCTTAGAAGTGAGAATGCCGGTATGAGTAGCGAAAGATCAGTGAGAATCTGATCCACCGAATGACTAAGGTTTCCTGGGGAAGGCTCGTCCGCCCAGGGTTAGTCGGGACCTAAGCCGAGGCTGAGAAGCGTAGGCGATGGATAACAGGTTGAGATTCCTGTACTAGTTGTTTATGTTACAGCGATGGAGGGACGCAGAAGGCTAAGTCGAGCATACGATTGGAAGAGTATGTTCAAAGCGTAAGTCAGGTTAGCAGTCAAATGCTGGTAATCGGGTTGACAAGCGCTGATGAGGATCGAAATTTAAGTAGAGAAGCGACTGATGTCACGCTGCCGAGAAAAGCTTCTAGTTAGTAAACAACTACCCGTACCGCAAACCGACACAGGTAGTCGAGGAGAGTATCCTCAGGTGAGCGAGCGAACTCTCGTTAAGGAACTCGGCAAAATGACCCCGTAACTTCGGGAGAAGGGGTGCTGGCCTACGGGCCAGCCGCAGTGAAGAGACTCAAACGACTGTTTATCAAAAACACAGGTTTATGCAAAATCGTAAGATGACGTATATGGGCTGACGCCTGCCCGGTGCTGGAAGGTTAAGTGAACAGGTTAGCTTCGGCGAAGCCTTGCAATGAAGCCCCAGTAAACGGCGGCCGTAACTATAACGGTCCTAAGGTAGCGAAATTCCTTGTCGGGTAAGTTCCGACCCGCACGAAAGGCGTAACGATTTGAGTACTGTCTCAACGAGAGACTCGGTGAAATTAAGATACCTGTGAAGAAGCAGGTTACCCGCGACAGGACGGAAAGACCCCATGGAGCTTTACTGTAGCTTGATATTGGGTGTTTAGATAGCTTGTACAGGATAGGTAGGAGCCGTGGAAACCGGAACGCTAGTTTCGGTGGAGGCAATGGTGGGATACTACCCTGGCTATGTGAACACTCTAACCCTGAGCACTAATCGTGCTCGGAGACAGTGTCTGGTTGGCAGTTTGACTGGGGCGGTCGCCTCCTAAATAGTAACGGAGGCGCTCAAAGGTTTGCTTAGAATGGTTGGAAATCATTCTGTAAGTGTAAAGGCAAAAGCAAGCTTGACTGCGAGACCAACGAGTCGAGCAGGGACGAAAGTCGGACTTAGTGATCCGGTGGTACCACATGGAAGGGCCATCGCTCAACGGATAAAAGCTACCCTGGGGATAACAGGCTTATCTCCCCCAAGAGTTCACATCGACGGGGAGGTTTGGCACCTCGATGTCGGCTCATCGCATCCTGGGGCTGTAGTTGGTCCCAAGGGTTGGGCTGTTCGCCCATTAAAGCGGTACGCGAGCTGGGTTCAGAACGTCGTGAGACAGTTCGGTCCCTATCCGTCGCGGGCGCAGGAAATTTGCGAGGAGCTGTCCCTAGTACGAGAGGACCGGGATGGACATACCGCTGGTGTATCAGTTGCGCCGCCCGGCGCATTGCTGAGTAGCTATGTATGGATGAGATAAACGCTGAAAGCATCTAAGTGTGAAACTCGCCTCAAGATGAGATTTCCCATTCCAATTTGGAAGTAAGACTCCTGAAAGATGATCAGGTCGATAGGTTAGCAGTGGAAGCGTAGTGATATGCGAAGCGGACTAATACTAATCAGTCGAGGACTTAACCAAGTAGTAAGGTGGTTAATGGTAATCGGACGGAAAACAAATATTATCTAGTTTTGAGCGAACGAAGGTCGCTCAAGTAATGAGTGTGGTGGCGATAGCCTGAAGGATCCACCTGTTCCCATGCCGAACACAGTAGTTAAGCTTCAGTACGCCAAAAGTAGTTGGGGGATCGCCCCCTGCGAGGATAGGAAGTTGCCACGC
>NZ_AYZI01000018.1 GCF_001436645.1 Fructilactobacillus florum DSM 22689 = JCM 16035
CCACATTTAGGACAATATTCAATGCCAACTACAACATTACCTTGTAAATCAATATTGTATGAATCATCCATATCAAAAATCAATTCCATCATTGATGGATCAATATTAATACTTGGATCATTAGAATCAGAATTAAGTTCCTTTGTGGTTTCTTGATTATAAAAATCTTTTTTAAAGTGACAATATGGACAATGCCTTTGCTCATCCGTCAATTCAGCTGAAACATCTTTAATTAAATCTTTTAAATACCCAGCTGCAATAGCATAAGTCTTATCAGTATTTTCACGGTCACTTAGTTTAACAATTGGACCTAATGAAGCGATTGCTGAATTAACCATTTGTTTATCATTCATCCTTTTCCACCTCGTATCCATTTAAAACTGCATTGATTAATATTTCCTTATTTGAAATAACTTCATCTAAATGTTGACGAGTGTTTAACATATATGTGTTATCCCCTAATTGGTCTTTTAAACATTTAACTGTTATTCCAAAACTAAGTTCAACATCTTTTCTTGTTAGAGAGTTCTTTGGTAACCCTTCTCCTATACTCTTTGCTTCAAATGCTAATTCTTTTGATAAAATAACTTTACTCATATTCTGAACTCCTATAGATTTTTGATTTCCATGTACCGATTCTATCAACAATGCCTTCATCTACTGAGTCTTGGAGCATATCCATATTCCCCAGTAAGTTCAGACTTTAAATAATTCGGAGTTAATTTCCCATCTTGCGTGTCTATATCCATAAAAGGAAATTTAATTACATAAGTATCCATGATTAATCCTCCACCTCAATTAATTCACATACGCTAGCAAGTTTTTTCAATCCTTCATCTGCTTCGATTTCTGATTTAGTAAAGCCATCAGAATAATATGCATTATTAATCACATCTTTATCACAAGAGAGCCAATGATAAACTGGTCTACCATTAGCATTTCTATATAAATATTCAAAAGTTCCATCATCATCATCTTTAATAGGTATTTGCAATACATATCTTTTTGGCTTCTCAACTTCATAACCAAGTACATACATTCGTGCTAATAGGTTTTCAAATGCACCATGAGCCATTTCATTCTTTTCTGGAACATTATAATGAAAATGTTTGCCATTAACAATATAACTAACAAAACTACAAACCTTATTCACATCTTCAAACGCTTCTGCTAATTCTTTACTTACAACTGGTTTCTCAATCTGTACCTTTTCTGCCATGTTTATCTCCCTTAATCAAAAAACTTATTCATCCAAAATTCTAAATATTTAATCATTCTGTTTCTCCAATTCTTCAACATTAGTTAGTTTCAACTTCTTCAAACCATTAAAATCAAATTTCAGAAATCTCCATTTCATTTTACGAGAACTTCTAGATATTCCTTTGATGTTATTTCTTATTGCATTATCAGCATGTTTTAAAATGGAAACTTTAGTTTTACCAAATCCAATAACTGGTTTTGACTTGCTCCAGCTAACTCTTTTCTTATAAGTTCCATAATTAACATTGTATTTTGCAGTACACCATTCCAAATTATCAACATTATTATTCGATTTGTTTTCATCTTTATGGTTAACCGCAGGTAAGTCATTGAGATTTGGTATAAATGCAGTTGCAACAAGTCTATGAACATATTGTTGTTTGCCATTTATATTAATAGCTTTGTATCCATGACCATTATCAAAAGTTTGTAATTCTTTATATTTACAGTAAGTCATATCTGAATCATCATAATAATCACCTTGTTTTCTAATTCGGCCAAAATTAGAAATTTCAATACAAGAAAATTTTGTTTTCTTCCATTTTTCGTTTGGCTTATTTTCAAAAATCTTTTTACGATTAAAAATATTTGCAACTAATCTAGTTACTTTCTTTTGATAAACATTTCCGTTTCTAGTCAAACTAACAACAGGTCCGCCGTATTTTCTTTTTAATTGTTTCAGTTCATGCATACCATTACTAAATTGATTAGCAGCATCATTTTTCAATGAAAAAACTTGGCCATTTTCATTTATTAAATATCCATCAAAATCAGGAATTGCCTTAAGATTTGTAGTTTCCATTTTTATTCTCCTGATAATACTCAACTTGTTTTTTGCTTTCTAAATTCAAAGATATAACATCATCTTCAGTTAATTTAATTGGTATAATTTTGTTTTGTTGAAAAAAAGTAATTGCTCCCATTGAGTGAAATTGTTGATGACAATTTCTACATAATGGCAATACTCTTTTGCCGACATGATTTATTTTGTTTCGGTTAAATCCGCGACCAACCGTATCAATATGATGAATATCTGCATGTGGTTTCCCACAAACTACACAAATGCGATGCAAAAGGCACTCATGAACCAATCTATAATCATTTTGTATTTCGTCAATCACTCTAGTTTTAAACGGAATATCTTGCTTAATGCAGTAATCTATGATGAATGTTAAAAACTCGTTTGCTAATGATTTTGAGCAGTCGCTCATACTGAACCATTTAGGATGTGGCTGTTCCACAATAAACTTGGTTTTCATAATCTCCTCAATCTCTC
>NZ_AYZI01000019.1 GCF_001436645.1 Fructilactobacillus florum DSM 22689 = JCM 16035
CAGCACTATGCGCCCGATTACATCTCGATCAAATGAATAAAAATTAAAATTATTTTATGTAACTTATTTACAATGGTGTTTCACGTATGTATAGTTAAATTAATTAAAGGTAGGAGGTATTAACTTTGGAAAATAAAAAAAATTTTTTTAAAACTAAAGATAATGCTGTTAAATACATTTATACAAAATTAGATAATCCTACTCCTATAAAATTACAAAAAGCATTGTATTTTGTTTGGGCATTTTATGCAGCAACATATGGGAATGTTGATACTAATGAATCTGAAATTAAAGATTCTGACGTTTCATATCCTGAACATCTTTTTGAACCTAATTTTGAAGCATGGAAATATGGCCCTGTTGATCCCGATGTATGGGAAAATAACAATGGTGGCAATATTGAACCTGTTAATTTAGACAATGTTGATAGTTTAATAAACATTTCAAATAAATCAGTTATTAATGATATTTTATCATTTGTTGATGACATGATTAATCAAGTTAAAGATGTTAATGATTTTGGTCTTGTTAATAGAAGCCATGAAGATTCAGCTTGGAGAGATGTGTGGAAAGATAATTTTCTTCATATAAAAATGGATCCTGCCGAAATAAAAAAAGATTATGTTAAATATGTTGAAGAACAAGGAATGTTATGAGATTTAATCCTTCTCTTAAAAACAGCAAGTCAGTAACACCAAATCTTGTTAATAAAAATAATAGTGTAAAATTAAAAGCAAACGATAATAATAAACTAAATGCACATGACGCTACCGCCAAAGTAATGTTCTTACACGAATCATTAGAGGGACATAAAGATAATAAATTAAAATTTACTGATTTGCTTCCTGAAAAAATTTATTGTGAGAAAATTGAAGCTGCGTTTAATCCTGTAATTAGTGATAAACAATTACTTACGCATGAAAAAAAAATTATAAATTTAAATTATGATAACGGCAATAGAGCTAAATCAATTTTTAAATTAGTATTATCTGATGAAATCATTAATAATTATTGGATTTATGAAGTAGATATAAATGACCATAAATTTGGTTTAAACCAAAGAGGAACATTCAGGGCATTTATGTTATATGTAATTGATAGTTCAGAATTAAATGATAATTCAAATATGTTAATTGTATTCTTATTAGATCCGCATCACTTAGTTTTTCCTATAGAGGATAAAATAAAAAAATTAAAAAAGAACCAAGTTATGAATAAAACATATGACAGTTATAAAGACGATTCAGAAACTTTTTTACGAATATTTAAGGATAAGTTTCATAAAGATGATTTCATAAAAATTGATAATTTATAAAAATTTCACTATCTAAATTAGGTAGTTGGATTTTTTGTTTTGCTTAAATTTGTGCAAAATGTTAATAATTAAATTGTTATAATTAACATATAAAATAATAGGAGGCAATCATGGATTTAGATATTTTAGGGAAAAATGGAACTATAAATTAGATGATAAAACTTATAACGTTCCGTTAAATTATACTAATGAAAGTGGTAAGACCGATATTATAGTTATGGTAGATGGATCATTAAATTCACAACATTTTACGGTAAATATTGGTAAAAAAAATAAAATAAACCTTGCCGATGGAAGAACTATAAATGTCCTTGTTAAAAAGAATACTAATTTAATTTAAATTAAATTTAAATATAATAATGAAAGAAAAATAAATTAAATAATAATATAAAAAAGGACGACCAAAATTAATGGTCATCTTTTGTGTTATCATGATTTCATCTACCATATACAAATATCAATAATTATAAACTGTGGGACTTTTTTAACGATGTCCTACAAAATTACCACATTTACCAAAAATAAATAACAATCAATAAAAAATAAATTTAAGCAAAACTCAATTAACTTACATATTAAAAAACTAATAAAAACATATAAAAATTACTTATAAGATTTATTGCTGCTGGAGCCCAACCCTGTTTGACAGCGGCCGATTTATTAGGACGAGTCGTTATTTG
>NZ_AYZI01000002.1 GCF_001436645.1 Fructilactobacillus florum DSM 22689 = JCM 16035
TGATGGTACTGAGATAACAGAGTCAAGGGCTTTAGGTGGGAAAGATAAAAAAATTATAATGTTAAATATGCATTGTTGTAGATGAATCTAATAATGATTTTAATAAAGTCAATATATTTTTAAGTTAGGTAGTGTAAATATGAGTGAAAAATTAGAAAAAAATATTAGTAACAGATATGGTGATGAAGAAATAAAGCAGTCTAAACGTAACTGGAATAGTTATAGTAAAAAAGAAAAAGATGCTATCTTACAAGAAGGTAATGATATTTTTGTAGATCTTGCAAAATTAAAAAATGAAGATCCAGATAGCGATAATGTTCAACAAATTATGATTAGATGGCATGAATTTCTCAGTAATTTTTATGATCCAAGTATAGAATTACTAAGAGGATTAAATGAAATGTATTTTGTAGATACTAAATTTAAAAACAAATTTAAGAAAATAGATCCTGACCTACCAGACTTCCTACATGCATCAATTGATTGCTATGTAGATAAACTTGAAAATCAATGGATCGAAGAGAACAAAGAGACCTTAGACAATGAATTATAATTGGAGAGATACTAGGTATGACAAAAGTTGATAGAAGTGGTGAGAGAAAAACAAGACCACTAAATTTAAAAGAATCAAATTTGCCTTTTCAGGTTGAAGAACCTAAAAGAAGTTTAGAAAACTTAATTGTTTCAAATGATGTATTGAATCAAATCAAAAGTTTAATTTCCAAAATTGATAATTATGATTTGTTATACAATAAATTTGGACTTAGAGAAATAGATTCTAGTGGAGGAAGAACAGTTATAAACCTATATGGTTTACCAGGTACTGGCAAAAGTTTTGCAGCTGAAGCTATTGCTAAAGAAATGGGAAAAAAGATAATTAAAGTTAACTATGCAGAGATTGAATCTAAATACGTTGGTGAAACTCCTAAAAACATTAAATTATTATTTAAAGAAGCAAAAAAAGAAGATGCTATATTAATATTTGATGAAGCAGATTCGATATTAGGAAGAAGATTAGATAGTGTAACTAAAAGTACTGATCATGCTGTTAACTTGACTAAGTCAGTCATGCTTTTGGAATTAGATAATTTTAGTGGGATTACTATATTTACTACAAACTTTGGAAAGAATTATGATCCAGCTTTTTTAAGAAGAATTATTGGGAATATTAAATTTTCTTTACCTTCATTAAGTTCAAGAAGAGCTATATTAGAAAAATTAATATATAAGTAGCATTTTAAAAAAACAAGGAAAAATTTTATCTAAAAGAGAATAGTCAAAAAAGCATTTTTTAACTTAAAAAATGCTTTTTTGACTAGTGAATTTTAAACTCAAACGCAAAATTAGACAACAAAACTTTGTTGAACCGCTTGTCAATTATTACTAACTATTATTTTTTATATTACTTTTGGTTTCATTGTATCCTTTGATGAAATTTAAGATTTCATCAAATTTTCCTTTAAATAGTGAATTAAGAATTTCTATTATTGTTTGTGGATATATTTTGAAAAACTTACCGTGGTCAAAATCACTTAAAGCTTTATTTTGACCTAATTTATAGTCAGAGACATTAATTTTTGTATTGTTATACGTATATTTTTTATTTACATATTTGCCGTTTTCATAATTATGCTTGATTAAATTATGAAGTTTTTTGATTAATTTCATTTTCTTTACCTTTTCAATAGTTCTTGCAAGATTATAACTAACAGTTTTACGCTTAACCAGTTTGACTAACGAGCGATTATATTAACTTTTAGTATATACTATTTAATAATAGCATTAAAACTAACTACAGTTAATAATTTTTTGGTTGAAAATTATTTTAAGAGGATGGCATTAACATTCCTCAATGGGTTGTTTGTGGAATTTTATGCTTGTTAGGCTCAATTATACTTATGAGTCTGGGAACCGTTTTAACATTATTTGAAATATGCAGATAGCTTCTGGTTTTTCTAATACATTATATTTGGGGTTTTCTGTATAATGAAATATCATTTTTAAATTTCATCAAAGGAGATATAAATTATTACATCAATAGAACTAAAACTAATATTTGATCCACCATTTTATAAGTGTATTTTTGAAATAAATAATGATGATAATTATAGTGTTGCATCAGTAAATATGGGAACTAGTGAACCGAATGATTTAGTAATTTATAATTTTATTTTAAAAAACTATTCAAAAATTTCATTTTATAAAGTTGGATCTGAGCAAATTATTAATACCAAGAAGAAAATTAACCCTAAAAGACTACAGAGAATCGCAAGAAAACAAGTTAATAATGAATTTCAAGGAACAAAAGCACAAAAAACTTTACAAAAACAGCATGAATTAATAAAAAAAGAAAGGAAAAAGAAAAATTCTAAGGAAAAAGATGAAAGAAGAAAAATAATGTTTAAAAAGAAGCAAGCTAAAAAGAAAGAGAAACATAAAGGGAGGTAGTAATGAAAAATCATTCTATTATAAGGAAGATAGTAATAGTATGTTCTCTAAATGTTGGAAAATGAATTTTTAGGGAAAACTATTTTTTATAAAGAAGATACTATGATTGATTTGATCCCTAGATTTTCTAAACTTGCATTAATTGTAGCAATAGAAGCAATTAATGATCCTAATGTATTCAAAGATGGTAATAATATTTAGCTCAGCTATTGAAAGGGAAATCTGAAATACAGAGGCCATATGAGATTCTTACCGACAATAAAAGCAAAAAAATAAATTATAAAAATGTTGACATAGATTTTTACAGTCATTGTGGTTTACCTTATATTCTCTATAAAGGTTTTGTAGTGCTTCATAAGTAACAATCACAAATGAGTGGGAAATAAAATATGGGTAATTTAAAATATTCCAACTGACAATTAATCTTTATAATCTTTCGTTCATTTGCTCCATTTGGACGAGATCTAATTGTTACTAGAACTCGTTAGGAGTGAATTGTACGACAAAATATACGATCTATATTTAGCGAAGAGTGACCATAAACCTATATTGATGAACAACTTAGATTTGTATATGATCTAAGAAGATCAAAAATGCCATATAAAATTATATTTTAATAAGGTTTTTAAAGTGGCTACTGTTCAGATTCTACTTGGTTATCCTTAATTTCATGTTTTTCTGTTTAAATTTTGGATTGAACAATAGCGAAACAGCTAAAGTTTATTTAGTGGTTGGAAATTTGTTGACTAACCAGTAATTATTAGTTATGCTTTTAACAAATCAAATAGAGGTCGCAGGTAATAAGAGTAGTTAGTGGAGCTGCCATTCAGCTGAGAAACTAACCAAAGGGTTAGCTGCCGAAGTGCTAAGGAATGGGCCTTAGTTAACTGGGACATGACTTAAGAGGTCATGGACTGTCGGGATACATGTCTCGGGGAGCTATGAACAAACAATTTGATACTACTTAGTTAGGGTCAGTTGGCAGAGCTTCCGCCAATCGACTCTTTTTTTGTAAGAATTGATATAAGGGGAGAAAAGCTATGCTTGCACAAACAGATGTTCAAGATAATCAATTAGTGATCGGTGGGATACCGGCGACTAAGTTGGCTGATCAGTTTGCAACACCGCTACAGGTATACGATGTTGCCAAAATTAGGGCACAAATCCATGCTTTTCAACGAGTATTCACTGAGAACGGGATTGAGTATGCCGTTAGTTATGCCAGTAAGGCGTTTGCTTGTATCGCGATGTATCAGCTCCTGGCTCAGGAACATGTTCACATTGACGTAGTTTCTGCGGGGGAATTGTTTACCGCTCAGCAAGCTGGTTTTCCGATGGAACACGTTAGTTTCCACGGCAATAACAAATCGATTGCTGAGCTTGAAATGGCAGTACGATTGCATGTCGGAGTGATTATTCTCGATAACTTTACGGAAATCAAGCAATTAGCCACGATTTTGGAGCAGGAAGCAGCAACTTGTGATGTGATGATTCGGGTTTCTCCGGCAGTTTCGGCACATACTCATGAATTTATTCAAACTGGTCAGCAGGATAGCAAGTTTGGTTTTGATATGTTGACGGGGCAGGCGGATCAGGCATTGCAACAAGTGTTAGCGCAACCACGAATGAAGGTTGTCGGGGTTCATTCCCACATCGGTTCGCAGATTTTTGATACCACTGGGTTTCAGATTGAAACCAAAAAGTTGGTTGATTTGATGAAACATTGGCAGACCAAGTTTGACTACGTTCCAGCAATTATCAACGTGGGTGGTGGTTTTGGAATTAAGTATACCGATGATGATCAACCTTTAGCCCCAGAAAAATTTGTTGGTCGAATCATCACAACTTTACAAAGTGAGGTTGCAAAAGAAAAGCTCCCACTGCCAGCTGTTTGGATTGAACCTGGTCGTTCAATCGCTGGTCCTGCTGGAACGAGTCTTTATCGGGTGGGAACCAGTAAAACAATTCCTGATGTTCGTAAGTATGTGGCAGTGGACGGTGGGATGGGCGATAACATTCGACCGGCACTATACGGTGCCAAGTATGATGCCGTAGTGGCCGATGAGGTTCGACCAACTGGAAAAACGGAACTCGTTACTTTAGCAGGAAAATACTGTGAATCGGGTGATGTGCTAATCAAAAATATCGAACTACCGGTTTTGCACACCGGACAGGTAGTAGCGGTGTTAGCCACCGGAGCATATGGATATTCGATGGCCTCTAACTATAATCGTAATCCGCGACCGGCCGTGATTTTTGTTGAAAATGGTCAAGCCGAAGTGGTTGTCAAGCGAGAAACAACCGCCGACCTAGTCAGACTGGACCAACCATTTACTTTAGGAGAAGCAAACAAATGAGCGAACTAGATGCAGCAGCAATCATTAAATACATTGGAACTGCCCCCAAAACGACGAATGTTAAGGTTTATATCAAGGGAAAGTTAGCAGAACTTACCTTCCCCCAAGAAATAAAGGCGTTTACTGATGAACAAATTGGGATTTTATTTGGCGACTGGGCCGTTGTAAAACCTTTTTTAGCCCGTCATCAGGATCAGATTGCCGATTATCAAGTGGAAAATCTGGCTCGAAACCAAGCGGTTCCCTTGCTAGACACTAAAGAATTAGATGCCCGGATTGAACCAGGGGCACTTATTCGTGAGCAGGTTAAGATTGGCAAGGATGCGGTCGTAATGATGGGGGCTTTGATTAACATCGGAGCTGAAATTGGGGCAGGCTCAATGATTGACATGGGGGCGGTTTTAGGTGGCCGGGCCCTCGTTGGAAAGCATTGTCATATTGGTGCGGGGGCAGTCCTAGCTGGAGTAATTGAACCAGCCAGTGCTAAACCAGTTCAAATCGATGACGATGTTTTGATTGGAGCTAATGCCGTTGTGATTGAAGGGGTCCACGTGGGGACCGGAGCGGTCGTGGCTGCTGGGGCCGTCGTGACTAGTGATGTAGCTCCGCATACGGTGGTGGCTGGGATGCCAGCCGTTAAGGTTAAGGATGTTAACCAGCAAACCTTGACAAAGACGAAGTTAGAGGATGATTTGAGGGGTTAAAATGGGAACTGAACGAGTTGATTTGCCAAAAATTTATCGCGACTTACATCAGATTCCGGAATTAGCTTTACAAGAAAGCAAGACACATCAATATTTACTAGCGTTGATTCAAAAGCTGACAGCGGGACTTGATTTTGTCGAAATCAAGACGCCAGCTGCACTACCAACGGCGATCTTGGTATTGCTACATGGAAGCAATCCCAAGCGTACGATTGGCTATCGCACTGATATTGATGCCCTACCGGTAACTGAAGCGACTGGTTTGCCCTATGCTTCAAAAAATCCACATGTGATGCATGCCTGCGGGCATGATTTACATATGACCGTTGCGCTTGGGATTTTAGCGAATTTTTGTGAGCATCGCCCCAGTGATCAGCTTCTGTTCTTCTTTCAACCTGCCGAAGAAAGCGAAAATGGTGGCAAATTGGCCTATGAAGATCAGTTGTTCACTGGGAAGTGGCGACCGGATGAATTTTACGGGCTGCATGATAACCCGCAACTGCCTGCGGGAACGATTGGGTGCCGTTTAGGGACCCTGTTCGCTGGAACCACGGAAGTTGACGTTCATTTTACAGGTAAACAAGGGCATGCAGCGTATCCGCAATTTGCGAATGATATGGTAGTTGCTGCGAGTCAATTTATTATGCAAGTTCAAACAATTATTTCCCGAAGTATTGACCCCATCGAAGGGGGCGTAATTACTTTTGGGCAGTTTGAAGCGGGCACGATTCGAAATGTAATTGCGGGTACGGCGCAACTGCATGGGACGATCAGAGGATTGACTCAAAAGATGATTCGACAGATTGATAAGCGCCTCCAAGACGTGGCTACTGGGATTGCCACCAGCTATGATTGCCAGGTTGATTTAAAGCTTAATCAAGGTGGGTATCTGCCAGTTGAAAATGACCCGACAAGAACGGCGGATTTAATTAAATATATGAAAAAGAACCCAGAGATTGACTATCAAGAAACCGAACCAGCAATGACTGGAGAAGACTTTGGCTACTTGTTATCTAAATTTCCTGGAACGATGGTCTGGCTTGGAGCCGGAGATCCTGACCACCAGCTGCACTCTGATCGGTTTGCTCCTGATGTGCGGGCAATTCAACCGGGAGTTAGCGCTTTAAGTGGATTTTTAACACATCGGATGCAGGAAGCAGAGGAGGACTAAGATGTTTGAAACTACAGATATTATCACGGCATTGATTACACCGTTTGATTGTCGCCAACAGATTAACTACGATGCATTACAGAAGTTAACGGATCGCTTGTTAGCAGAGGGTGGTAATGGATTCCTAATCGGTGGGACGACGGGGGAAACAGCTACTTTAGAACATGATGAACGGCTGAATCTTTACCGTGAATTTGTGAAGATTGTAGCTGGTCGCGCTCCCATTATTGCAGGTACGGGGAGCAATAATACGGCAGAAACGATTGCGCTAACAAAGGAAGTCAGCCAAATCGCGGGGATTGCGGCAGCATTAGTAGTAGTACCGTACTATAATAAACCGGATCAAATTGGGATGAAGGCTCATTTTCGAGCCGTCGCTGATGCTTCTGATCTGCCCATCATTATGTATAACATTCCTGGTCGTACCGGAGTTACTATGAGTGTCGATACGATTGTTTCGTTAAGTACGCATCCCAATATTATTGGTGTGAAACAATGTGGTTCATTACCAGATTTTGAGCAGTTGGTGGAACGGACGCCCGAGGACTTCTTAGTATATACGGGCGAAGATCCCCAGAGTTTAGCTACCAAAGTTGTTGGTGGGAGTGGGGTCATCTCAGTTGCTTCCCATCTGTATTTGCCAACCATGCGGGCGATGTTTGATAAATTGGCACAACACCCCTTCCAAGCAGGAGCCCTACAACGAGCATTGACTCCCAAGATGCAGGCACTGTTTTTGTACCCCTCACCTGCACCCGTTAAGTTCATGTTGGCTCGCAATGGTTTGAACGTTGGTGGGTGTCGGTTGCCAATCACCGATCTGGATGAAGCAGAGCAACACCAGTTATTACAAGCGCTTGGAGAAGAGGAGTAGGGATGATTAAAGTTTTAGTTGCCGGCTTTCAAGGCGCCATGGGACAACAGGCAGTTCGTTTAATCGAGCATGATCAGCAGTTAGAGTTAGTGGCTGTTTATAGTCCGCATGCGACAAGGAATGCGTCTGTGCCGACAGGATGTCAGTTATTTACACAGTTGACAGCAATTCAGACGGATGCACAGGTCTGGGTTGATTTTTCGACTCCGGCAGGAGCTACAGAAAATGCTAAGTTTGCATTAGCCCATAATTTGATTCCAATCATTGGTACCAGCGGGTTAAGTTCTGAGACGATTCAAGCGCTTCAGGAATTCGCTAAAACCCAGCACCAAAAGGGGCTTTTGGTGCCTAATTTTGGGCTCTCAGCGGTGTTATTGATGCAGTTTGCCAAGCAGGCAGCGCGTTATTTTCCCGATGCGGAAATCATTGAAATGCATCATGCGGATAAACGGGATTCTCCTTCTGGGACGGCGATTAGTACTGCAGAACAAATTGCGATTGGTCGGCAAGGGACGCCCTTTGAAGCACCACAGACGACAGAAACAATTCCGGGAGCGCGTGGCGCACATTACGAAAATGTCCCGATCCACGCCGTCCGTTTGCCGGGCTATGTAGCTCACGAACAGGTGTTATTTGGTGGTCCAGGGGAAGCTCTTACAATTCGGCAGGATTCATTTGACCGCAGTTCATTTATGCACGGGCTTCGATTAGCATTGTTAAATACCAATAAACTATCTGGTTTTATGGTTGGGTTAGAAAATGTCTTATAGGAAGGAAGCAGCATGACGAAAAATTATACAGTTGCAATTTTAGGAGCAACAGGGGCAGTTGGTACGCGCTTGTTGAGCCAGTTGGAACAGTCAGAGATTCCAGTGGGACAGATTAAATTATTGGCATCAAAACGATCGGCTGGAAAACAACTCCAGTTTCATGACCAGTCAGTGGTAGTTGAAGAAGCAACGCCGGCCTCCTTTGACGGCGTTGATATTGTGCTAGCTTCGGCTGGGGGAGCTGTTTCTAAACGTTTGCTGCCAGAAGCGGTTAAACGAGGGGCCGTTTGTGTAGATAACACGAGTGCTTTTCGGATGGATCCAGCAGTTCCGCTGGTAGTCCCAGAAGTGAATGCGTCTGCATTACAAAAGCATCAGGGGATTATTGCTAATCCAAACTGTTCAACGATTCAAATGGTAGCTGCTTTAAAACCAATCTATGACACGGCGGGATTAAAGCAAGTCGTGGTTTCTACTTACCAAGCAGGATCAGGTGCGGGCCAGCGGGCCATTCAAGAGCTCGATCAACAGGCGCAACAACATTTAGACGGTCAAACCATGACTAGTGAGATTTTTCCAGTTAAAGGAGCTGACCGGCATTATCCGCTGGCTTTCAACCTCTTACCGCAAATTGATGTATTTGAGCCTGATGGATCAACTCATGAAGAATGGAAAATGGTTCATGAAACGAAAAAGATTTTATTGGATGATATGGATGCAACTGCAATTAAAGTGAATGCCACCTGTGTTCGAGTTCCCGTGGTAATTGGACATGGTGAATCAGTTTATTTTGAGGTTGCTCATCCAGAAAAAATGAATCCAACTAAAATGAAGGAAGTTTTGCAGCAGGCCCCAGGAGTGGTGGTACAGGATGATCCAGCAACACAGCTATATCCGCAACCCATTAACGCAGCTGGGACAACTGCTACTTATGTGGGCAGAATTAGAGCCGATCTTGAAAATCAAGGTGGGTATAATCTATGGGTCGTCGCTGATAATTTGCTTAAGGGAGCCGCTGCAAATACGGTAGCTATTGCCGCAACACTGGTTAAAAATCAGTGGCTGTAGCTCACTCGTAAAAACCGAAATATTTACTAATGTAACGGCTTTTTTGTTGCAAAATGAAGATGAATTAGTTAGCTGAAAGACTCAAAAGCTACTTAATCAGAACATTGTTGGTTTTTAAGCTTGACAAATTAATTCAGAGTTCGTAAAATGTGAACAACGATTTGCACGAACGAGTAACTGAAAACGAACGTCGAGAGAGCCGTGCTACAGCTGTGAAGCGGTCGCTCGTTTCAGCGAACCACACTCGTGATCATCAGGTATATTCTAGAACGTACTCGGGTTGCTCCGTTACAAGCTGTACCTCATCATACGCTGGGGTACCTGAGTGGCTAATAGTAATATTAGTCAAAATCGAGGTGGAACCGCGAAATCATCGTCCTCAAGTTATCGTTAATTGATAACTTGGGGACTTTTTTGTTGGGATCCCAAAGGAGGACAGAATGCACTATCTAATTACAATTTTACCTAGCCTATTGGCTGGATTAAAGATGACACTAGGAGTCTTTGCACTGACACTCATTGGTTCACTCCCATTTGGTATCTTAGTGGCAGTCTTGCAACGTAGTCCGGTAGCCCTGTTACGGGGTGTTTTAAATGGATATATTACGATTATGCGAGGAACCCCGTTACTATTGCAAATTGTGTTTGTCTATTATGGCTTGAGTTTGGCGAACTTGGTAACCCTCCCACGGTTTGAGGCAGCGGTGGTCACTTTTATTCTTAACTACACGGCGTATTTTGCTGAAATTTTTCGTGGTGGCTTGCAGGCTATCCCGAGTGGACAAATTGCTGGGGCAAAAGTGTTAGGGTTTAATCGCTGGCAGACCCTGTGGTACGTGACCCTACCACAAGTGGTGAAAACTGTGATGCCATCCGTTGGTAATGAAGTTATTAATCTGGTTAAGGATACCTCACTGGTGTATGTCATTGGACTAGGTGATTTGATGCGGGCTGGGAACATCGCTGTGGCTCGTGATGTTACGTTAGTCCCATATTTAGCAGTTGGCGCACTCTATCTCTTGTTGACCATTCTGTTGACGGTTCTAATGCGGTATGTAGAAAAACGGTTGAATTACTACCAGTAGGAGGATACGATGCTAACAATTAAAAATTTAAGCAAGCAATACAATGGAAAAGTAATCTTTAAGGATCTAAATGTTACCGTTGCGGATGGTCAGATTTTAACAGTTGTAGGGCCTTCGGGGATTGGGAAGACCACCTTTTTACGGGTGTTAGCTGGATTGACGAAGGCGGATGCAGGGGAAATCTCACTCAATCAGCATCCACTGTTATTGAACGAAAACCGCACGGGGGCAGAGGTCGGGGTTATCTTTCAAGATTTTAACTTATTTCCGCAATATACGGTATTTGAAAATATTACGTTAGCACCACGAATTGTTGCTCGTCAGCACCGACGTGTTTATCAGCCACAAGCAGAAGAGCTCCTCGCCCAGTTGCATCTAACGGAACAACGTGATTTTTACCCGTTTCAACTCTCTGGAGGACAAAAACAGCGAACGGCAATTGCCCGCGCATTGGCGATGCAGCCAGGAGTACTGGCCTATGATGAACCGACGTCTGGCCTAGATGAAACAACGACGCAACAAGTGGTTACGGTCATTAAGCAACTGCAACAGCAGGGAGTCACTCAGATTGTGGTTACTCATGATCGACCCTTTGCTGACCAGTTATCCGGAGCAGTGCTTGATTTTGGTACGGATGTAGTACGCTAACCAGGGAGGTCGGGATGAAACGAACAAGAAAACTATGGCTTGCCAATTCGCTGGTGTTTCTGGTAGTCCTTGTGGCTGGAATTTTTATTTTTGAGCGGGCTACTCATCGCAATGACACGTGGAATCGAGTGCAACAGCGCCAAACCCTCAAGATTGGGATTGATGATACCTTTGTCCCAATGGGATTTCGAAATAAACAGGGACAATTAATTGGATATGATGTCGAGCTAGCTCGGGCGGCCTGTAAAAAACTAGGGGTTCGTCCAGAATTTCAAGTGATCGACTGGTCAATGAAAGAAACGGAACTAGCTACTGGACACATTGATGCGATTTGGAATGGATATACAATTACCCCAGAGCGCCGTGAACATGCAGCGTTTACTAATATTTATCATAAAAGTTATCAGGTGCTTTTAACCCGGAAAAATGCTGGGGTTAACCAGCCACAAGATCTACATGATAAACAGTTGGGCGTTCAATCAGGTTCATCTGGTTATACGATGTTTCAAACCAAACCGCAGGCCTTAAAACAGTACTTGAAAACCAAACCGGTTCAGTACGATACCTTTGATAAGGCAATCAATGATGTGCGCGTGGGCCGGTTGGCGGCGGTTTTGATTGATCGCGACTATGCTAATTATTACCTTAATCATGAAACAGGCGTCCATAATCTAAAGATTGTAGCAACTAGTTTCCCGCCTGATGAATATGCAGTTGGGGTGCGAAAACAGGATCGAACCCTTCGCTTGAAACTCAACCAAGCGATCCAACAACTCCATCGTGATGGAACCGAGCAACGGTTGGCACGCAAATATTTTGGGAAAACTACTGCGAAACAATAAACGAAAAAAACCGTCCTCCAAGTATCATTAGGAGGACGGTTTTTTGATGATAATGGAGTTAGTTACTTCAAAAGGAACGATCCAATGATGCCAGCAAGTACGATAAGGGCAAGGCCGACGTTAATAATGATGTTTAGCCAGGGCTTGCGACGTCGCTTGCTGGTATTGGGGCGTTCACGGTCTAGTTCAGCAAATCGATTTTTAATATCTTGGTCAATAAATTTTTTGTTTTGTGTCATAATGACAATAGTATAGTATTTATCTTGAAAAGAAACAATTATTATTTAACTGAAGCAGGTGATGAGTAATGCCAAAATTACACCAGCGAAAGTATCGAAAGATTACCAAGCAAATTTTAAAGCGAATGGCAGGCTACCAACAAATGAGCGATGCCGAACTACAGCACCAAACCCAACTTTTGCAACGCCAGGTTAATGGTCAGCGCCGAAACCTCAAAAAGGTTTTGCCAGCAGCTTATGCGGTAGTCTGTGAGGCTAGTAAGCGGGTTTTGGGTCTGTCACCGTTTCCCGTCCAGATTCTTGGAGCAGTGGCAATGGAAGATGGCAATGTGGTGGAGATGAAAACCGGAGAAGGGAAGACATTGACGGCCACGATGCCAATGTATCTGCATGGACTTGCTGGACGGGGTAATTACTTAATTACTGCAAACGAATACTTGGCGAACCGTGATTCAGAAACGATGGGTAAATTGTACCGATGGCTGGGTTTGTCAGTTTCATCAGCGGTTCCCCAGCCAGGTCAAGATGCTGATCAGCGTGATTTGGCAAAAATTTATCAAGCAAACATTGTTTATACAACTAACAGTACATTGGGATTTGATTATTTATTTGACAACCTAGCGAAAACGAAGGAAGAACAGCACTTACCCAGTTTTAACTTTGCCCTATTAGATGAAGCAGATGCAGTTTTATTAGATGCAGCGCAAACCCCATTGGTAATTTCTGGAACACCGCGGGTTCAGTCCAATTTTTTAGGGAACGCTGATCAAGTGGTTAAGCTGCTACACCAAGACCGAGATTATCAGATCAGCGATGATCGGAAAAATATCTGGTTTACGCCAGAGGGAATCGTTCGGATGGAGAAATATCTAGACGTTGACAATTTACTGAGTCATGAATGGCGAGATCTGTATTGTCACCTAGTCTTGGCTCTTCGTGCCAATTATTTAATCAAAAAAAATCGAGATTATGTTGTTCATGATGATGAGGTGGTTTTAATTGATCAACATAACGGAAGAGAATTACCAGGAATGAAAATGCAAGCTGGGATGCATCAAGCGGTTGAAACGAAAGAAAACGTTTCGGTTTCACAAGAACAGCGTGCAATGGCAACGATTACCTATCAGAATCTATTTCGAATGTTTCATCAGTTAGCTGGCATGACGGGAACTGCAGCCACAGATGCAAAGGAATTTTTGGAAGTGTATAACCTGACGGTCTTTAAAGTTCCCACGAACAAGCCCAACATTCGGATTGATTTACCGGATCGACTTTACATTACAAACCAAGCCAAGCTGGTAGACAGTTTGCAGGTGGTTAAGCAGGCATATGCTCAGCGGCGACCGATTCTGATTGAAACCGGTTCGCTGGAACTATCGGTTTTATATTCACGGTTGTTATTGCAAGCGGAGATTCCGCATAGTGTTTTAAATGCTCGTAGTGAGGTAAAGGAAGCTGATATTATTCGGCATGCGGGAGAGCTTGGAGCAGTTACTGTGTCAACTGCCATGGCAGGACGGGGAACCGATATTCGAATTGCGCCAGCGGTTGAAAAATTAGGAGGTCTGTTGGTATTAGGAACCGAACGAATGCAGAATAAGCGGATTGATAACCAGTTGCGAGGGCGGGCTGGAAGACAAGGGGCACCCGGTGAAAGTGTTTTTTATACATCATTAGAGGATAAAATTGTAACCGAACATTCCACCCGAAGCGTGCAGAAATTCGCTCGTCAACATGCCCAGCAGCAACAACAGTTACTGGGGAAGAAGAGTCGTTTTAAACATGTGATTGATCGAGCACAACGATTTTTAGCTAATCAACAGCGGGCAGCACGTTTTGAAACGTTGCAGTATGGAGAAATCACACGATTACAGCGGAAAGCGGTGTACTTACAACGTGATCAGATCATGACGGCAACTGATCTTAGTGCGATTATTCAAAAAACTTTTCATTTTGTGGCTCATGAGTTTGTTTACCATCGCGGGTATCAGAATCATGGCGAAACCCTGCTAGAGTTTATTTATCAAAATATTGATCCAAGCTATCGCAGTGCGACAGATTTACAGCTTGAGTCACGCAAACAGCAGGAACGCCGCTTATTGCAACTGATGAATGATCGGTTGCAACGGCTTCACGAGCAGCTGGTTGATCAGCAGCAGTGGCTTTATTTTCAACGAGTGACGCTACTGCGGGCAATTGATCAGGGCTGGATTGGTCAGGTTGATCACTTGGAAGTTTTGATGCGAGTGATTAAGGAACGTTCGATTGCACAAGTTAATCCGATCTATGAGTTTCAACGAGAAGGTCAAAAGGCTTTTGATAAAATGAAAACGGTAATCAACTTAAAAGCAGTTCAAAATGTAACTAACTCTGAAGTTATTATAAAAAAAGACGGTAAAATTGAGATCGAGTTCCCATAAAACAGGTAGGAGGCGACGATGAAATTTTTTAGACAACATGATTTGTTGCAGCGTGGGTTGGTGATGTTTCTTCTACTAGCCATTTTACTTATAGGGCAGGCAATTATTTTACCAGGGATTAATCCGGAGATCGCACACGCCGCACTGGCAAAACGGACATATTTAGGTCTATTAGGGATTTCGGTAGGGGGTCAATTTAAACTTCCAACGATTTTTACGTTGGGGCTGGGTCCTTATATGACAGGTCTTATTGTTTGGCAGGCAATTTCTGCGTTGGATTTAGAAGGGATTAATCGGTTATCTCTTAGTCAAACGGGCTATCTGCAAAAAATAATTACGCTGGTATTGGCTATTTTGCAAAGTTCACAGATTGTTCGGTACTTACAACCAGCCCTAGTCAGTGGGACGCAGATCGGGGGAGTTTCTTTTAATAAAACCTTTGTCAGTGCTTCTGCCATGTTGATTTTGATTGCGGGATCGATGCTAACGGTCTTTTTGGGTGAGTTTAATGCAGACAAGGGACTCGGTGGTATTTCAGTTTTAATTTTACCTGGGATCATTTTGGGATTACCACAGTTATTGCAGAAAGGTTGGAAACTACATCATTATCCGTTAACCCACTATCATTTGCTGGTCGCAGCAGGCTTGACTCTCTTGGTGGTGATTATTTTTATCATGCTCTTACAAATTGAACTTCGCATCCCGGTGCAAAATCCCTTTCTGGTTGATGCCGGGCGCCAATCATACCTACCTTTCCGGTTATTAGTTGCTGGCTCCATGCCCTTTATGTTCTCGGCAACCATCTTCACGTTGCCGCGTAGTATCTTTAAAAGTAGTTTAGATCATAATGGAGGGCACTGGTTATTGCAATTGACAAATCCGCAAACAGGAATTGGGATTTTAATGTATGGGATTGTTTTGATGTTTTTGAGTTATGCATTTGGTTTGATCACAATTCAACCTTTGAAATTAGCGAAACAAATGAAAGAAAATGATGAGTATTTAATCAATGTTTTTCCTGGTGTTTATACCAGTCGCTATCTGATGCAACGATTTTTAGGAATGGCAACAATCGGTGGTTTCTGTTTAGTTGGCTTGGGAGTTACGCCGTTAATAATTGGTTTATATGCGCCTGGCTTTGAAAACTTCACTCTGTATTTCGGGAGTGTGGTTATCTTGATAACCATCATGCAGAGTTTAATTGACCAGGTGCGAGCCCTGTATACCCGACAACAGTATCAGATTTTTTGACGGAAAGGAGTTAGTAATGCCGCTAGTAATCCCTAATTTTGAACAAAATGATCGCCACCTTGCGACAGCTCCAGAAATTGTAACTGCTAATTTGTTCCAAGCGCAGGGGATTTCATTTCAACTGGTGTTATTGGAACCATGTACCGATTTGTTACATAAACTAGCAGCCACCAAGCTGCAAAATCAGTCCCTTTGGAGTGCTCTCGATGAGATTCAAAATGTTGAAATGGCTGATGGGATCTCTCGAACATTCTATGATTTGGACTTGCCCACGGGTCTGCGGGGGCTGGAACCGATTTTTTTGGATAACGAGGTGATTGTTTACCGAGAAACTAAGATTGTTGCTCGGGTTAAATTGCGAAACCAAATTGAATTGGTTCAGATTAGTTATTTTCAAGGAGACGGGACGGTACAAGAGGATCATTATGACGATCGGGGTTTTATTAGCTTTACAAGCTGGCGTAATGCGACTCATGAAGTTATCCGAAAACGTTGGTATACTCCACGGGGACATATCGTTATGGAGGCTGATCGTAGTGGAAAAATTACGCCACAGCCAGAATTTCAAGCGCAGTTTCGAGCGCCGAATTATCGTTCATTAGCATTCCTAATTCGTGAAAAATATTTAGAAAAATTTGGTGAACACCAGACAATTATTTCTGCCTTGGGTGGGAGTCGCCGTCAAAACCAAATTGCGTTTAATCTGCCAGCTGCTAAGAATTTAGTCCTCTTGGATGATCAGGTTGTTTCTGATGATTTGCTTAATGTAGTCCAAACTTTTCCACGGTTGCATTGGATTTTTCCTAGTCAGACCATGGCGCGCTCCTTTGCAAAGCAGCTCCAGTCAGCGGATGATCTTCAGCAGACGAGCATCGAACCATTTCCGGCTTCTTTTGATCTGGGAATTAGCAATGAGCTAGAGGCCAAGGTTATTTATGCGCGGATTTCTAAGCTCACAGCGACGGAGCGTACTCAGTTTGTGACGGCACTGTTACCCTTACTACTAGAGGATAAGCACAAGGTCTTAGTGGTTGAAGCTAGTATGAATGATACACAACTTTTACGCCAAGAGGTTGATGACTGGATTGCTTCGAGTCTGCACATTGATTTAACAAAAATTAACTATGAAAAAATGGTTCAGAAGTTAAGTCTCAAATCGTTTGAAACTGAAGAACAATGGCTTGATTTTTTAGATGACCAGGTTGATCAGCTTGGGGTACAAGAATTTAGTAAAGCGCAACTGCGACAATTCTACCAATTAAATCAACTATTAATGCGGATTCACCTGCTTGACGAGGGCAACCAATATCTTTTAACTGATTTTAGTCGCATTAGGCTCTATATTGATTTGGGAGAGCTCCCCAGCTTGCGTCATGGGATTCTGGCAATTACAGTGGGAGTGCCCCAAATTGTACAAGGAGAGAGCGATCTCGTATTAGAGCAAGAAAACGGGTTGCGGTGCCACTCCATAAAGGATTTACATGAACAAATTCCCTATTTTACTGATAATTTATTTAACTGGAACCATGCGCTAGTTGAAAATGTCAAGCTAGAAGAAAAGTATTCAGCCGCAAGTTTAATCAAGCAATGGGAGCAGGTGATTGGAAATGAGTCTTCGTAAGCAACAACCAACTTTAGTTATTCATTTAACCCGTTATGGTTTTACAGATGCTGCAAATATTTTAGGAGAAGATTACCAATATTACTGGTCTGATGATCGCCGATGGCAGCAAGAAATTATTGCTGATCAGCCTTTGTTTGATGATGCTGGAAAACTAAATAAAGCTTATCAACGGGCTTTATTCATTATTGATAATGGTTTTCCCTGGCTGACGGACCGCAGGGTTATTCAACAATTACCGGCCAATCAAATTTTTTTTGCTAAACAGTTAAAGATTAGTTCAGAGCTTCACGACTTATTGAGTCTCCGCGGAGCAATCGAGTTCAACAAACTTCACCCAGAAAAATTGTTTGAGATGATCAATTACTATTGGTATAGCGGCAGTGATGGATACCGTTATGATCCACAAAGCTGGTTATTTAATCCGGCGCTAGTCAAAACGATTTATCAGCGGGGAAATCTTTACCGTGAATTTCAGGTAACTGATCAGGAAAATTGGGATGTTTTGACTTATCCAAACCATTCATTTTATCTGCCTGCCGGACTAACTGATACGATTTCATTAGATTATCAAGTTTTTTCTGGGGTGCAGTTAGGGTTGAAAATTAAGCAGATTGATGTTGAAACGGGGTACCCGCTCCAAACCATTTTTCTAACGAAAAATGAAGATCTAAACAGTTTCGAGATCAAGGGACCCCGAAAACGAGCCACTCAGTTTCAGGTGTTATTGTATATTCGAGGCAGTGGTCAGGTTCGCATTGGGGAACTTCACGTCCGCCGATCTCGTGGTGCATATGGAAATATGATGATTAATGATCAGATGTTGACTGACCAACAATTACACGGAAATATAGGAATCTATTTCAATGCTGGCGACCTAAAACCACCGTTGAACGTTTACTTTGCTGGTTATCGTACGAAAGAAGGCTATGAGGGTAATCGGATGATGGCCTCTATGGGGGCACCATATTTGTTGATTTCTGATTGGCGATTAGAAGGTGGAGCTTTTTATTTAGGAGATCCAGCGTTTGAGCACCAGTTAGTAAGCATAATTAAGAAGACATTACAACGACTACAGTTTGAACCACAACAATTGATCTTGTCTGGAATGTCGATGGGAACCTTTGGCGCATTATACTATGGTGCACAATTAAACCCCAGTGGGATTGTCGTCGGCAAACCACTGACGCAGTTGGGCGAGATTGCGCAAAATGGGCGAGTGAAGCGCTCAACCGATTTTCGCACGGCGGAAGATATCCAGCTGTATTATGAACCAGATTTGACAGAAGCTAGCAGTCAGCATCTCAATGATCGCTTTTGGAACGTCTTTCGTGCAGGAAAATTGACGCAGACAACGTTGGCCGTGGCGTATATGTTACAAGATGACTATGATCAAACGGCTTTTCAGCGTTTGCGACAGGCTTATTGGCAATTAAACCCAGCTGGGCGGTTGCTAGCAAAAGGATTTGTTGGTCGGCACAATGATGATACAGCCGGGGTCGTGCAATGGTTTCAGCGACAGTACCGATTTTTGTTACAAGAATTTGGACGGGACTAGTTGAAAGGAGTACAAGATGGAGACAACGCTATCGTTTTTAACCTGGCCGCCTCAAAGTATTACAACGGACACCTATGGGTCAACGATTAATTATAATGACGATAACAGTGTTTCATATCAAAATTTATTACAACCAGCCGGGACACGAATTCATACGTGGGAGACTAATCACAACATTAATCGACGCGAACCGTTGCAATTACCGGATAAACGTGCGCCCTTTTTGAAGAATGGACAACGGTACCGGTTGCAAGGATATTTTGCAGTTGAGCCCCAGAATTCTGTTGGACTGTCATTGCGAACGTTTAACGCGAAACAAGAGCTACAACAAGATCAGATGGTTTTACAAGATCACTTAGATTTTACCTTGCAACCCTCAGACACGGACTATGAGTTGGCGTTGGTTAAATTTAATAATTATCAGCTTCGTTTTCGGGTTTTTTACTTGGCAAGTCAAACCCTCTTTGCTACGTACCGGCTCGAGTCCCATTGGGATGACTATTATTTTGATTTAATTAGAAGAACTACAACCCCCGTGAAAAAGCAGCAATTAGCGGTAAAACGCTATCGGTCGATTTCTGATGTGATGCGTATTGAACTTGATCCAGCCGAAGTGGAACGACTTCGGATTCTGCTGGTTCCGCAGAAAATGCCGATGGAACAAGTTAATCAGCTCCGATTAGCCGCAAATCATCAATTACTTCAAATTAAATAGGTAGAATGGAGTCGTTAAATTATGGGATCAAGATGGAGGTAGGAGATGAATTTTTTTATTAATCAAGCAATGGGGCTAGGTAATTCTGGGGTCGAACATGCCGAATTCTACCGAGCACAACGTTTTCAGCAGGCGCAGTTACCGTATCGGTTTGTCTTTTTAAATTTAATCCCAGAACTCCACCAAGCAATTGATCGCTGGCACCTTAATGATCACATGGTTCTGAATCTGTGGGAATATTTGGTTCTGGGCGACAACTATTTACAGACAGGACTTTTGCAAAGGCAAGCACCTCGATTACCCGAAACAGTAGTTGATTTAACCCAAACCAACCGAAAAACGGAAGAAGTTACAAGTGCCGGAATCCGGATTGTACAGCACTATTACAAGGGTCCTGATAAGCATCATCCTGCTAATCAAGTATTGCAGGTGCGTACGGCACGGGTGGAACTTTACAATGAATTGACCCAGCAGCGAAAGGTAATGTATGAAGTCGTTGATGACCAGCATCGTGGTCATAATGTGATTAATATTCACTTATTTTCTGAGCATGGGCAACACTTGTTTTTTGCCAATTTAGATGGTTTGCACGAGTATTTTTTTGATCAATTGCGTCAGGTGTATCCAGGGATCAATAACTTTTTAATTGATCGGGGTGAATTTGCAGACGATATTTTAATGCGCCAACAGCGAACTGATACAAAGATTATCTACATCATTCATGCTGATCATCTAGCTGATCGTGATGATCCGAGCCGGCCATTATGGAATGATCACTATGAATACCTTCTAGATCATCTCTCGGCCGTGGATGCGGTTGTCACGGCAACGGAACTGCAACGGCAAGATTTACTGCTCGATTTTCCTAAAGCTACTAATAAAATTGTTGCCATTCCCGTAGGAGGAATCCGGGACCAACCAGAGGTAGTCGCACAACCAGCTCAGGGAAAAGTAAAAAAATTAGTTACAGCGTCACGCTTAGCAGCGGAAAAACACCTTGAAATTGCAGTTAAAGCGGTGGTGGCTATGCACCAGGCTGGTTACCAGCTTCAATTTGATATCTATGGTCAAGGGGAACAAAAAGAACCGATTGAAAAGCTCATCAAAACCTGTCGGGCAGAGGATTATATTCAACTCCGAGGGCTTTCTGATGATTTAGAACACGTTTATCCCCGCTATGACGCTTTTATCTCCGCCTCATTTTCCGAAGGCTTTGGTTTAACCTACATTGAAGCTTTGAATGCGGGGTTACCAGTGATTACCTTTGATGCGCGATTTGGAGCGCAAGAATTAATTAAGGATGGTCAAAATGGTTTCTTAGCGACATTGAAGCGGGAAGATGAAGATTATAATGTGAACCAGCTGAAGTTGGCTTTACAAAGGTATTGGCAAGCCGATCCAGTTAAATTAAGCCACCAAACTCGTGCCTCGGTTCGACAGTACCAAGACCAAAATATTGCACAGAAATGGAGGAAACTACTGGATGGACTATCAACTAGTAAATAATGTAGCGACGGAAAAAGATTGGCACGCCCTGCAGCGAACTTTAGCAGCCAACGGCTCCCAGACGCTCTTGACGTTGGCGGCTTCCCCACAACTAGGTCGGTGGACGACGACCGCTACATTCAAGGTGATGAACATCATTGATCGACTGACCCACCGTGAATATCGAGCGGATCAGTATCGATTTTTTAATGATGCACCCATCCCTACTTGGGCCAAAACGATTGTTAATCGTGATGGTAGTATTTCGATTGTTGACCATGGAACTGAAATTGCTCGAGAATTTTTGTTCCCCAATACGCGGCGTGCAGTTCAAGATCTGCGTTATCATAACCCGGATCAAACACTGGATTTCATTGAAGAATTTGCAGCTGATGGCAGTCTGTTTAGTAACTTATTTTATGCAGAAAATGAGCTACAGGAGATGGTCTTCTTTAATCAGCAGGAGCAGCCAATTGTGCGTTATTATCTCTACCAAGGAACAATTAATTATGTAACAATTGAAGACCCCCAAAATCAGCAAGTACTAGCTGCCTATCCAGATCTAGTGGCATTCTATCGAGATCAATTGGCGCAGTTCATTACAACTGCTGATACGATTATAATTAATTATCTCGGGTTGGAACTCAGTGTTTTAGCAGAGACGAAATCACATAATATTTTGGAACTGGCAGAAGATCCAGTCGATGATCAAGGCCAAATTCGAGGTAATCTGGCGGCGATTTTACGCAATGAAATCACTAGTATTCAAGAAGTACGGGTAACTCGGCAGGTTGAACGGCAACTGCGACGGCAACGATTGCCACTAAACAAGGTTACGGTGATTGCTTCCACAGAGAAAAAAAGGTGACTGAATCAATTGATTCAGTCACCTTTTTAGGATTACTTGGACAGATAGTTATGGTTCCGTTAGCACATATCAATCCCATGTTCTTTGTAATATTCTAGACTACGGATAACCAATTCGTCAGGTTGACAATGTCGTTCTTTGGCAAGTTCCTGCAATAAGGTATCCATGTCCATCAACCGATACTTTTTATGGGGATGGTCTTGCGTATAGACCTGGAGTTGAGCCATCATCCCACCATCTTCGTGTTCGATAATGTGACAATGATACATAAAGACCCCAGGGTAATTAAAACGCATTTTAACTCGGACTGTTTCACCGGCATTGACGCCAATGGTATCTTTGTAACCTAGTTCGTTAGGATAAGGAGCTTTTCCATTTCTTGAAACTACCTTAAAGGAACCTCCGTGGGTGTGGTAAGGATGAATCATCCCACCACAGCAATCATTGGTATTAGTGATGTCCCAATATTCAGCTTTTCCTAATTCCTGACGATCGTCAATCCGCATCATGCCAAATTTTCGTCCATTGATTTCGACTTTTTCATCAGTTCCGGACATGACAACTTGATGGATTGGAGCATTCGGATCTTCAACTTCAGGATAGTCAACATCAGCTAAGTGGTCAGGTAACGGAGTAGGATCTGCTTTAAATTCATGAATCCTAAACTTCATAATGGGCACATCATCAGAATATAAAGTAACTTCATCACCAGGATGATATTGTTCAAAATCGAGGACGATTTCAGCTCGTTCGGCACAGGTAAGCATGAGCTTGGTAAGATAGACGGGCTCTGGCAACAAACCACCATCAGAACCAATTTGTGCCATTTCTAAATCATCACTCAGATGTAAGCGCCATTCGCGTCGATTGGAGCCATCTAAGATTCTCAGGCGAAGTTTTTGGGTGGTAACATCAAAGTAGGGGTTAACTGTCCCGTTAATTAGTGCAGTTGGACCGGCAGTGCCGTCAGGATCATAATCTTTGTCATAATCCCATTGGTTGTGCTCATCGAAGCGACGGTCTTGGAGAATTAGTGGGATATCATCAACGCCATAATTTCTGGGTAGCGGTAACTGGGCTTCGTGCTCGTCTTTGACCACAACAGCGGTAGCTAGTCCATGCCAAACATCCCAACCGGTCAATGGACAGGGATGAGCATGCAACCACAACGTAGCGGCTGGTTGGTTAACTGTAAAATCGATTTTTCGGGGTTTTCCGGGATAAACGGGAGCATGACAACCACCATCAACGTAAGGACCGGGAACATCCAAACCGTGCCAGTGAAAAGTAGTCAGTTCCGGCAGATCATTTTTCAAAGTAACATGATAGTTTTTGCCACTCTCAAAAACAATTGTTGGACCCAAAAGACTTTGGTTATAGCCCCAGGTCTTGGTTTTTTCACCTGGTAATAACTGGGTTTCCCCAGTTTGAGCGGTAACAGTGTACCAAACATCCGTATCAGTTTCTTGATCGGGAGCTAAAATAGCCGGAATGTTAAGCCGGCTTGCTGGTACATCTGGTTCTTCAAGCTTAACATAGCCACCATCGTGATAATCATAAGCAGATTCATTGAAAAAGTAATGATCGTAAACTTGATGTTGTTTAGCAGTCATAGTAGATAACTTCCTTTCTTCTTTCTAATACAAGTCTACTACAATTATAATTTACAAGAAACTGCAATTAGCAAGTTTATTAAATAAATTGGGCTCGATTAATTTCCTCGGTTGGGATGTTCTAAGAAGCAAGCTATTGCGAACAAAAAAAGCCAGTGCAATTAGCACCGACTTCTAAGTTCCCAGACTAGCAAGGCTGAGAAATTGGAAAAGATTTTATTGTTCTGTATACCATGGGTAATGGAAACTTCCAGGGCGATCAGTTCGTTCATAAGTGTGAGCACCGAAGTAATCACGTTGTGCTTGGAGCAAGTTAGCAGGCACAACCTCTGAACGGTAAGAATCAAAGTAAGAAACTGCACCAGCTAAGGATGGAACAGGGATTCCAGCTGCAGTAGCATATGAAATCACCCGACGAGCAGCAGCTTGATACTTATTAGCGATGTCACCAAAGAATGGATCCATCAGTAAGTTGTTTAAATCAGGCTTCTTATCAAAGGCTTTTGTAATCTCATCTAAGAATTGAGCTCGGATGATACAACCTTCACGCCAGATCTGAGCTAATTCACCATACTTCAAGTCCCAGTTATAGGTAGCTGAAGCCATCCGCATTTGTTCAAATCCTTGGGCGTAACTCATGATTTTACCAAAGTAAAGGGCTTGGCGTACATCTTCGACTAAATCGGAACCTTGATAATCAGGTTTTTCAGCTGGACCATGTAAAACTTTGGCAGCAGCTAGTCGTTCGTCTTTCAACATGGAAACGTAACGAGCATAGACAGCTTCAGTAATAACTGATTGAGGAGCACCCTCATCGAGAGCATCTTCAGATGACCATTTTCCAGTTCCCTTGTTAGCTCCACGGTCTAAGATCATGTCGACAATTGGCTTACTCTTATCATCGCCAAGATCATCCTTGCGGGTTAAAATGTCGGCCGTAATCTCAATTAGGTAACTATTAAGTTCACCTTGGTTCCATTCTTTGAAAATGTTGGCGAGGTCATCAACAGAATAACCAGCAGCATTCCGCAGGATGTTGTAGCTTTCATCGATTAATTCTTCGTCACCGTATTCAATTCCGTTATGCACCATCTTGACATAGTGACCGGCACCATCAGGACCGATGTAAGTAACACATGGTTTACCATCTTTAGCTTTGGCAGCAATTTTTTCTAAAATAGGAGCAACTCGGTCATAAGCTTCTTTTTGACCACCAGGCATTAATGAAGGTCCTTGTAAAGCACCAAGTTCACCACCAGAAACACCCATCCCGATGAAGTTAATGCCGGACTTTGCCAATTCTTGGTTACGAGCGATCGTATCGTGGAAGTTTGTATTTCCACCATCAATTAAAGTATCGCCCTTATCCAATAAGGGGAGAATCTCAGTGATAACGGCGTCAGTAGCTTTTCCAGCCTTTACCATCATCAAAATAGTCCGTGGTTTCTCAATGGACTCAACAAAACTTTGTAAGTCATATGAAGGAACTAGTTTTTTATCACTGTGATCCTTCATTACCGTTTCGGTTTTAGAAGCACTACGGTTATAAATTGCAACGGCATAATCGCGACTTTCGATGTTCAGGGCTAAGTTTTTACCCATCACAGCCATGCCGACAACGCCGATTTTTGCTTTTTCGTTAGCCATAATCTACCTTCCTCTTTGCGTAGTTATAAAATGATACAATTATATTTTATCATTAGAAATTAAAATTGTGAAATCGAGGATTCAAGATGTGAAACCGCTTTACTATTTGGTGCCACGGTAAAACCAAGCATTACCATCGCGGGCTAAGAGTTCGTCGGCGGCAGTTGGTCCCATGGAACCTTGTTGATAGTTAGGAAAGTCAGGTTGCTGAGTATCCCAAACTTGTTGCACGGGATCTACGAAGTGCCAAGCAGCTGCCACTTCTGGCCAACTAGCGAAGTAGGTTCCGTCTCCGTTTAGGATGTCATGGAACAACCGCTCGTAGGGAAGTGGAACTTGGGCAGCGCGGTTATCGGATTGAAGATAGTCAAGCGGAACGGTTTCAGTGTGCAACCCTTGCTTGGAATCTTTGGTATTGATGGTGAGGGATAAACCGACTCGTGGATCGATTTCTAAAGTTAAGACATTCTTTTGCAACTCACCGGTTGTACCGGTTCCCTTTGCAAAAATATCAACGAGCGGTTTTTTAAATTCGATATCAACGCGACCTTGTTTATCAGCCAATTTCTTACCAGAACGAATGTAAAAAGGTGTTTTCCCCCAACGTGGATTATTAAAAACAATCTTACCGGCAGCAAAGGTATCGTTGTTAGAATCGACGGGCACACCAGATTCATGGCGGTAGTCGGGATGGTCTTCATCACCAGCGTATTGTCCGCGGACAAAGTTATCTTTAACCCCTTGATCAGTATAGATTTCCATACTTTCTAAGGCTTTGACTTTTTCAGCTCGGATGGCTGTGTCAACAAATGAATTAGGTTGATCCATTGCTAGGTAACTGACGATTTGTAGCGTATGGTTTTGGATCATGTCCCGCAAAGCACCAGCGGTGTCGTAGTAGCCAGCTCGATCCTCAACGCCCAAACTTTCTGCCAGTGTAATCTGAACGTCTTTAATGTAGTTTTGATTCCAAACGGCCTCTAACAGCGGATTACCAAACCGAAGCACAGGGATTGCTTCCACTGTTTCTTTTCCAAGGTAGTGGTCAATTCTAAAAATCTGGTTTTCTTGGAAACCACTATTCAACTGGTCATTTAGTTCTTTGGCAGACTGATAGTCGCGACCAAAGGGCTTTTCAATCACTAGCCGATTGAAGCCCCCGTTCTCTGATAGCACATGCTGACTCTGTAAATTTTGAGCAACGATGCCAAAGAAGCGAGGAGCCATCGAAACATAGAACACCCGATTTCCACCGGTTTGATATTGATCATCAAGCTGATTGCCTATTTTTTTCAAGTCTTGATAGTGATCCATGTTATTAACATCATGTGATTTCCAATAAAAGTGGCTCACAAATTCAGTGGCTACTTGCTGGTCCGCAGTTTCATCAGCAATGGAGGTCATGATTTTTGCACGAAACTCTTCATCAGAGAGTTCTTTTCGAGAAAGACCTAATAATGCAAAATGTTTGCTCAGGCTTCCCTTTTTATAAAGGTTAAATAGTGCCGGATACAGTTTTCGGAGGGCCAAATCGCCGGTTCCACCGAACAACATGAATAAAGCACGTGTTCCATCTGCCATAAACTCACTCCTTTATCATAAATAGGATATACATCAAAAGTATACCATACTAATCCTAAGTTAAGCCGCTCTCAGTGATTTGGTTTTGAAGATAAATTTTTGGTAAAATATGTTAACATTATTTGTTATTTACCATTAATAGTTGCAGAATAAGTTTGTAAAATGGCTGGTTTTTGCTAAAATGACCTTTTCAATTCCAACATCAGAAAGGAGTAAGATTGTGACACAGATGATAACACCACCGCTGGCTAAGCAGCCAGCAGATTGGTGGAAAAATGAAATTATTTATGAAATTTATTGCCGGTCATTTCAGGATTCCAACGGTGATGGCATCGGTGATCTCCAAGGGATTATTTCCCGGCTGGATTATTTGCAAGAGCTTGGGGTAACAGCACTTTGGATTGCTCCAGTGTATCGGTCACCAATGGTCGATATGGGGTACGATATTGCGGCATATCAACAAATCGATCCCGTTTACGGTACGATGGCTGACATGGACGAACTACTGGAACAAGCACAAGCGCGTGGAATTAAAATCATCATGGATATGGTTTTGAATCACACTTCCGATCAGCATCCTTGGTTTCAAGCAGCACTTCAGGATCCCACTAGCAAATACCGAGATTACTATGTCTTTCAGCACCCAGCTAACGGTCAGGTACCTAACAATTGGCGAGCTACTTTTGGAGGCTCGACTTGGGAGCCGGTTCCTAATGAACCTGGTACTTACTACTTTCACACGTTTGCAACCGAGCAACCCGATTTGAACTGGGAAAATCCAGCGCTGCGGCAAGAATTGTATCGCATCATTAATTGGTGGTTAGATAAGGGAGTTGCCGGTTTTCGGCTTGATGCCATTACCCAGCTTAAAAAGGATCAAGACTGGGCAAGTTTACCCCCAGATGATGATGATGGGTTAGTAAATGTTGAACGAAAAGGGCTTAATCGTCCCGGATTGGGGCAGTTTTTAGCAGAATTAAAGGCAGCGACGTTTAGCAAATATAATGCGGTTACGATCGGTGAAGCCTACGGAGTCCCCTTGGAACAATTGGAAGAATTTGTTGGACCGGGTGGCTATTTTTCGATGATTTTTGATTTTAGTTATCTCAATATTGATGTTCAGGACGCTAATGAATGGTTCAAAAAAAATCAATGGGAAGTTTCCGATTTGGCGCAAACGATGTTTATGAGTCAGCAGGAGATTAAGAAGGCGCGGGGTTACTTTGCAAATGTAATTGAAAATCACGATCAAAATCGGGCGGTTTCTAAGTTCATTCGCACAGAAGACCACGACAATCCAGCCGCCGCAAAGGCGCTAGCAGCCTTGTATTTCTTTTTAGCTGGGATTCCGGTTATCTATCAAGGGCAGGAGTTAGGAATGACTAACTTCGAGCGCAGCGACTTGCAAGAATTTAATGATTTATCATCAATTAATAATTATCAACGTGCTTTGGCAAATGGTTACCGACCAAACGAAGCACTGAAAATCATCAACTTTCGTTCTAGAGACAATGCCCGTGTTCCGATGCCATGGGACCAAACTAAATTTGGTGGTTTTTCAACCGTAACCCCGTGGTTGGCTCCGGCCGCTAATAATGTTGTTAGAAACGTTGCTCAGCAGCGAAACGATCCGGCGTCGGTTTGGAGTTTTTATCAAAAGCTGATTCGCCTGCGTCAGGATTCTCACTGGGAAGCGTTGTGGCTGGAAGGTGAAGTGGTTCCTGTAAGGACGGGCGAGGATGAAATGATTGTTTATCAGCGCCGTTTGAAGCAGCAAACGGTGCAAATTATGATCAATCTATCTGGAAAGGTACAACCACTTCGTCAGGTAGTTGTTGGACAGTTGGAGTTAGATTCACTTGCCACAAATGGGAAACCAGCGGCAGAAATCCGTGATTTACAACCGTACCAGGTTTTAATTGTTACAATCGATTAGCTAATCTAGTTGATTTTGTGCCGTTAAATTACACAATGTTTTAAATAGATTACAGCATTACACAGCGGGCTCCTTTTTTTAAAATTCCTGTAATTTTCTTGTAACATAAACTTCTTAGTATTAGTTTTGTTGATTATTTGGAATCAACATTCTAGCAGACGAAACTAGCGTCAGATATTAAGGAGAGATATTTTTTTATGAGAAACATCAGTTTTAAATCCATAGCAGCCTTTGCTGCAATTGCTACCGGAATCTTGTTTGCCGGGGCGCAAAGTGCAAATGCCGCTTCTAAAATCACAGTTCAATCTGGTGATACATTGTCTGGATTAGCAGCAACTTACAATATTTCGATCGACAGTTTGCAAAAAGCTAACAACATCAAGGACATTAACAAGATTTTTGCAGGTGAAGTCTTTATCATTGGGGACGATGGTCAGATTAAGGCTAACCCGAATAATGCAGCGGTTAAGGCAGCAACTCCAGCTGTACCGACCGAACAAGCGGGAGCTCAAACGAGCAAGCCTCAACCAGTAGCACAGCCAAAAGCACAACCAGCTCCACAAAGTAACCAGCAACCAGCTGCTGTTAACAATGATGGTTCAATGGAATCAATTGCCAAGGTTGAGTCTGGTGGCTCTTACACAGCCCGAAATGGTCAGTATATTGGTAAGTATCAGTTATCTGCTTCCTACCTAAATGGTGACTATTCTCCTGCTAATCAGGAACGAGTAGCTCGTGAGTACGCAATTAGTCGTTATGGTTCGATCCAAAATGCAGTTAACTTCCGTGCTTCTCACAATTACTGGTAAACGCTAATAAATTTTATATAAAAAAGGCGCCAACTGAAGTTTAATTCAGCTGGCGCCTTTTTGTAGTTACGCTGGTTAATCCCGGTTAACTAGTTATTTTATTGATAGATAATGGCAAAGCCACCAGGTCCAACGTGGGTCATAATGACGGGGCAAGTTAGGCGTACCAGTACGTCAATATCTGGGCGTTCTTGGTGGATCCGCTCTGCCACGGCATCTACGTCTGCTCTAGAATCAACGTAAGATAAACCGACGGCTGTTACTGATTTGTCAGCAATTAATTGATCGGTGATTTGATCCCGAGTCGCCTTAAATTTTTTACTGCCACGGCACTTAGCCACGAACTGCAGTTTGTTATCTTGCAGCTTCAGCACCGGTTTTAGTCGAATTAATGACGAAATAAAACCGACAACCCGATTAGCACGACCACCTTTGACGAGGTAATCAAAACTATTAACAAAGACGCTTAAATAGATTTTTTTGCTAAATTCGATGGTGGCTTGTTCAACTGCATCCGCATCTTTTCCAGTAGCCGCTAGTTTAGCTGCTTTTAAGACGACAAAACCCTGACCGCGATCGGTCAATTCGCTATTAAGAACTCGAATGTCTCCATCCACTTGTTTCGCAGCGGTCCGAGCCGTTTCCAAGGTACCACTGAGAACATCGGTTAGATGAATGGAAATGATCGTTCCGTTTGGATCCGCTTCCATGATCTTTTGATAAGTATCAACGAACTGTCCGAGGGCTGGTTGACTGGTTTTGGGGAATTCGCTTTGATCGTCATCCAGCATTTTGGAAAATGCTTCTCGAGTTAGATTGACATTATCAAGGTACGTTTGACCCTCAAACGTTACTTGCAGTGGAATTACGGTGAGTTTGTTTGTTGTAATTTCATCTGGAGTAAGTTGGGCGGTCGAGTCGGTTACGATATGAATCATGATGAACTTCCTTTCGTTGAGCCTGGATAGCAGTAGCTTGTGTTTAATTATAGTTGATTTCAGCTATGAGAAATAGGGACGCATTAGAGATTACCAATCCTTTTTTCCACGGGTTAACTATGAGAAAATAGCAGTATTGTGAAAAAAGGAGATGAGCAAATGGCACGGCAACCTAAAAAAGAAATTAGTTTGCTTGCAGTCTTAGTATATTCCTTACTCTTGAATTCAGGAGCAGCACTGATGTGGCCATTAACCACGGTCTATATGCATGGGACGCTACACGAATCTTTGACAGTAGCAGGCGCAGTTTTATTTGTCATGTCTTGTTTTATGGTTTTGGGTAATTATCTTGGTGGTCAATTGTTTGACCGGTGGTCGCCCTACCAAACGGCTTTGATTAGTATTACCGTGGCGTTGGGAGCCTTGGTAACTTTGATCTTTTATCATGGTTGGCCGATGTTTGCCATCATGTTATTTGTGTATGGATTGGGACAGGGAGCAAGCCTCACCCTTCTAAATGCTTATGCTGCCAAGGTTCGCTCTCGCAGTACTAGAAGTGTTTTTAATTCATTGTACATCGGAGTTAACCTGGGGGTAGTTGTAGGAACGGCTTCGGTGGGCTATCTTTTGAAATTTGGCATTCCAGTGGTTTTTAGTGTGGCAAGTCTATTCTATCTGATTTTATTACTGATGACATTCGTATCATTTAATGTGGACTTTAGTAGTCAACCACTCGTTGCACATCAACCACAGTTGAAGCAACATTCCGCATCGCAGCGGGGAAATCCGCGGTTAGTCTGGCTAATTTGTACAATGGTATTTTTTATTTATTTAAGTTACACACTATGGGAAAGTGTTATGCCGGTTCATATGGAAGCCCTGCACATTTCATTTGAACAGTATAGTTTGATTTGGCCCGTCAATGGGTTATTAATTGTGATTGGTCAGCCAATTATTAATCGAGTGGGGCTACATTTTAACATGATTCGGCAAATTGCAGTTGGAGTTTTGATTTTTGCGGCTTCGTTTATCATGCTGATTTGGGCCAAGAATTATCTGTGGTTCGTTATTATCATGGTGGTACTGACTTTTGGAGAAATGAATGGACTACCAGCCATCCCGGCGTGGATTGATAGTTTGGCTGATGCCAAGGCAAAGGGGCGGTATCAGGCCATGTTTAATATTTTTATGTCATTTGGTCGGGCAGTCGGTCCCTTATTTGGTGGATTAATGGTAGAGTGGTTTAACTATCCGATTTTATTTGCCACGGCGGCAGGCTTGATAATAGTTTCACTGGGCTTAGTTTTAAGCACGGCTGCTACTAACAAGGACTCACAGTAATCGTTAAAGTAAAAAGGAGCCGTACAAGTATTAAACTTGTACGGCTCCTTTTTTGGTAAGCAACGAACTGCAATTAAGGGGTTCCAGTGTTATTAACGGTCCAATTTAGAGCAGCGCCATAGGTTTTTCTTTGACCACTCGTTGGAGCAGGAACATCGTCTTTGACATACATCATTAGTCCGGTTCTATTGTTCCACTGCACCTTTTGTTCATTAGGGGTGTCCTTATTACTGGTGAAAATCGGAATATTTTGGTTTCCACCCGGCGATAAGAAATGTGGCTTATCCTGTTTGTCGTAATAGACTAACTGGAACGGTGAACCATCACTGCCGATAATGTCAGCATTTTTTAGCTGATCGTTACCCAAACCATTGTTATTATCAGCGGCTTGTGACAGCGTTAATCGATAAGGCTGTCGTTCATCAGTGCCACGCGTATCTTGAATGGTAGCTGCCGTATAATCCCTGACGCCAGGATTGATTCTTGGTGAGGTTGGGATTACTTTACCATCTTGATCAAAAGTATAGGTGTTATAAGGTGCAAACGCACTATTCTTTTTGAAGTAGGCATAGGTTCCATAATCAAAGCTGTTCGGCATGATGCTAAGGCTTCCTGGCTTGAGATTATAAGTTTCTTCATTACCAGCAAATGCTAGTGAACTATCATTGGCAGTTCCAGTCACTTTAGGAGTGCTTTTGAAGGTTTTTCCTTGATTGGCGCCTAGAATGACATCTGCTTCGATGTTTTTGGTAGTTTGCTGCTGAAGGGTTCCCATGCCAGTGATGGTCACTTGTTTGGCGTTCTTGGAGTCACTGTTTTGATCCTTGCTAACCGTAAAGTGAGGGCTATCCTTAGAATCATTGCTAATTTCTTGTCCATCGACTTTAATCTTAAGATTCTTTGGATCATTGTCTTTTAGACTTGGCAAATAGAAAGTATAGCTACTATTATCAAGATTAACCTGACGACTAATATTTCTAACGGGAATCCGATACTTGATTTCGTCATTATCGCGGACATCATTTAACGTCGTTGACCAATCAGAACCCTGAGTCACGTTCTGCATTTGATTATTGATATACAAGTTAGGAGTTCCGTGATTAGTTTGATCAGGAACCACGTTGGCAATCGTTGATCGCACAGAAGTATCTGCAAAGTTGGATCCCTTGGCAACCAGCGTATTGCTAATTGCGGTAGTACCGGGATCTAGTTGATTCGATACTAAAGCAGCTTTAAATCCATGTGACATAGGGGTAGGGTCATGAATTGGAGGGATTTTATCAAAGTAGAGATCTACGTCAGTACTGTCATCCAATAACCTTAACTGGTCAGGCAAATGGTCGGTAGCATGAACATTTAACCAATCATTACCGTTCAGATTACTGTCATAGTAGTTATAGATATCGGCTCGATAAAGCAGAATATCTCCAACACGAGCGTTGTTTACCTGACTACGAAAGACTGGGTAAACTGTGCCTCCTTTACCTCCCTTCCCATCATTATAAGTTGCATCGAATGGGAAGGCATGCATTAACTCATCGGGAGAAAGGCTGGGGTCATCCGGTTTTTTCCCGTTTTCATCACCATAAACCATCGTACCACCATCTTTGTCGCTAACCCGAACGTCAGTATCTCGACTGAGTTTTGATAGGTCAGCGGCCGTCTTACTAACTCCAGGATCACCCGGAATTTGAGAAGCAGAGATGGCACTAATCATTGATTTAGCACCGGTGGAGGCGGTCATTCCCCAGTTGACCATTTTACTGCCAAATTGCTTGTTAACATCAATTTTGGGAGAAGAGAACGATTGTTGCTTAAAGCCACCAGTGTTTTTACTGCTATCGGGATAGCCAAAGGTCATAGTTGCTAGTCCGGTATTACCACCATCAGTGGTATTCCAGTGATAAACAACTGGTTCCCAACGAGCACTATTACTATTACCCTTGCTATTAGTTCCAACTAGGTTTGGAGTAGCCCGTGCCCCGAATCCATCGTTTCGCCCAGGGGCTGGATAGATCGAATTGCCATTGGGCTGGTTATTGAACCAGTCACTAGTATTCGTATAATGAGCGATCCCAGGACGAAAACTAGAGGTGGTACGATTATGCATAGTCAGGTGATCTTTATCTGGTAAGACAAAGGCCATGTGAGCACCGGTAGTGTACGGACCATTAGTTGGTAAGACATCGGCATCACTATAGTCACCATTAAAGTATGGATCAAATTCCAATGAAAGAGCATTGTTGATGCCACCATGATAAGAATTTTTGAAATAATCAAGCACCGGCTGCTTATCGCTGGAGGAACCATATTTATCCATTCGAAGATTTCCATAAGAACCAAGCGATTCCCCGCTGACTCCTAGAGCTTTGCTACCCTTATCATCATTTTGGAGGGTGAAAGTAATTCCATCGGCCGCTTCATCAGGATTATCTGAGGCCATGTAAACGTAGAATCTAAAGGTAAACGAATTTGATAAGTTAACCTTATTTTTCCACCACAACGAAGTAGCTTGGGAGGTGTCCTTGGTTACAACTTGGACGTTGGGATAAGGGGTAGTAACCGGTGGATTGGTGGTATTTGAATTGTATGAAAAATTATTCATACTTGGACCTGACTCAGGTGGTGCTGGAATATTGAGCTCATTATTAGATTCGGCAGCTTGAACTGCCGGAACAATCTGAGTGATCCCAACCCCAACAACGAGCAAGGTTAAAAGCATGATTGCAAAAAGACCCTTGAAGTGTTTGATAATAAAACCTCCCTTCTGCTGGTCATTAATGCTAGCTTGAAACGGCTCTCTTAAGTGAAACTTGTTGACGATGAGCTTTGAAACTCACAACTGTTTTGGTTCCCTTCGCACGTTTGGGAGCGGGGGTAACTAAATTAGTAGTTGTTTTCGGAGCAAGACTAACATTGGTTAACTTGGTTGTGCGTAATAATTTTTTTCCACGATAAACCTTCACAGTGGCTGTACCGTGCTGGATGAGTTGGGCAGCTGGATTTTGTAAGCGACTCTGCAGAACCTCATGATTTGCTTGAGATTTTAGTTGAACGCTCGATAACCGCAACTGCTTGAGTCGCACGCGATTGGCATTACTGTTTAGAGATACCCCGACGACGTACTCCAACTTATTCTCTATTTTACCATTAGATGGTAACGGAGCGCTTACATTAACCCCGCCAAGTACAATCCCAGGTTCCTGCTTTTTAGTAGCCAGCTGGTAGGTTACTACCTTAGATTCATCAGGTGCTAGAGTGGTGACCTGTTGCTGGGGACCGACGAGCTTGTTAGTTAGTCGGTGGGGATTATTCCGTTGCCAACTTGGTTGGTTGTAAGCAATAACCCCATTGTCAGCGGTATAGGCGTTATTGAGCGAGGTTGTAACGGTAAGGGACTGGTTACTGTTGTTTTTTAGCAGTAATGGTAATTGATACGTGTGATTATCTTTACTATTTAAAGCAAAGTAAGCCTTTTTGGACTGAATTGGAAGTTTTGTTAAGAGGGGATTAACAGAATAGGGTGCTGCCGCCCGTACGGTTGATTGCCAACCAAGACATAGCAACAAACACCCTATGATTGTTAACCACCAGCTATTTTGTTTGAAGTTCATGGTGGTCTTCTTTAGCTAACTTGCGATTAAAACGATCCATGGAAATAATGGTAAAGACTAAAAATAAGGTTATGATTCCAACTGCAGTGACACCCCAGTGCAAGGTTTGCCCGGTTTGTGGAAGGGTAGCCTTTGGAGGCTGTTTAACGCTCGACATGGAATTTGTCTGGTTTTCACTTGGCTGAGGCTTAGGGGTTGGTTTCGGTTTATTTTTATCATTTTTAACTTCCACTTGGGTGTTGGAATTATGCGTATTACCTTGTTGGTTGTCCGCATAAATGCTGGAAACACCAAACACAATTGTCACAATCGCCAGTCCTAAAACAAATATTAAGAAGACATTTCTTTGTTTTAATTTCATGGAAGTACACCTTTTTTCTTAGCTTTGATTGTTGGAAAGGGTTTGTTTTTGTTTCTTATGCTGTCGGTAAATCATGTAAATCAGGATTAGAATTAGCAATAATAAGATTGCCAAGAGGATGATCCACCACCAGTTTTGTTTCGTGTTGTACTGAATGGCATCGCCGACGCTCACGTTAAAATCTTTTTCGATTTTCCAGTGATTACCATTGTTGTCACTAGCACGGGCACTTAAATGGTAGGTTCCCGGAAGGAGAGTGTTTTTACCGAAGTCATTTTGGAATGGGAAGTTGGAATTAGGAGCCATGCTTAAGTTACTACGGCTGGCTTTGCTCAAGATTTTTTTGGGATTACTCTTGCGATAAATCTTGTTTTTCAGCTTCATTTGTTGGATGGTAGTAGGTTTTTCGTTGGCATACTTCGTCTTGATGACGGTTTGTGTCCCTTGCTGTCCTGGCTTGATGCTAGGAACTGTTAGTTTGGGCTTAACGCCAACGTCTTGGGAGCGGAGTAACACTGGCATTACGAGCGCAATCTTGTTGTTAATGTTAACCCCGTTGTTATTTTCTGCCTGGGCAATGTTACCAGTCTTGACGTAGAGACTTCCCATGATAATTCCCTTGTACTGTTTTTCAGGGGCGGTAACGGTAAAGTTCACGCTTTGGCTCTGCTTGGGAGCAAGGGAAACGTTCTTTTTTTGTTCCTTAACCAGGTCATTGAACTTGTACTTTAAGGTTTTATCAGTAGGGACCTTTCCCGGCTGATATGTAATGGCTCCATCCTTAGAAGTATAAGCAACCGTCGGGGAGACTGTTAATTTTTGTGTTTGATTAGTTAGATTAACTAATTGAATACTAATTTGTTGCGATTCGCCCGGTTTAGTTCGAACAAAGATTGAACCAGTTTGTTCAATCTGCGTGTTAGAATAGTTCGGTTTGACGGCAATCCCGGGACCTGGGGTAGCTTTAGCTGCTGGAAGACTCAGAAAAATCAACATCGAGAAAAACAGTGCCCCAATTGCAATCTTTAATTTACTATACTTTAAATCCATCAGTTACTCCTGTGTTGATAGTATAAGTAAAACGGGAAACACCCCCAAAAAGTGCTTCCCGTTTTTTAACAATTAAATACAAATTAAGCTTAACCTTTAGGCGTTGGGTCTTGGGGTGCACCAGCAGTTAAAGTCCAAGTAATTGGAGCGTTGTATGAACCAACGGCAGTGTTACCAGGAACTTCCAAGCTAGCAGATTTTACACCAACAGGAGAAGTTGATGGATTGTAATCAACTGTTGTGCTACCAGCACCTTGACCATTAGCAGCGTAAAGGACGTTTGCGCCTGAAGTATTACCGGATGTGATAGTTGCCCGGTTAGCCATTACTGCTGAATTCTGTGAGTTAACAACGTGATCGTTATTTAGACCCATAGTCCAACCTGCAGGAGCAACGTTACCAGTGGTAGCATCCTTAAAGTTTCCGAGGCTGGCATCCAAAGTCCAACCGTTTAAAGCCGTAGTTGCACGACTGTCGGTAACTTTAATATGGTTTTGGTTGTTACCAGTATTGTTATTTAACAAGTTTTGAGTCTGGTTGGTAGCTGACTGGGCACTAGCACCAAAGTTCAAGTCAGGAACGCTTTCCAGAGTCAAGTAACCAGTCATAACGTCAACGTGGGCGTTTGAGTCTGCAGAAACACTACCCTTAGTGTCGTCTTTCTGTGTACTAGTGTTCTGTGGAAGCGTTGCGTTGGTAGCAGCGTTAACACTTGGAACAGTAGCAGTTAAACCTAAAACGACAGCTAGGGAAGCAGCTCCGCCTACAAATAAATTCTTCTTCATCAAGATGAAGACCTCCTTAAAAAATATAAAATAAAAATCAACTGGAAAAAAGGCACCCGCGAAGAGCTGACCACTTTTTTCCATGAAACTTTGTTACAAGCATATTGTAACCTACTAACTTTTTGGTTGTAAAGCGTTTTCTTTTTGTAAATAATAATTTTAAGTTAATATTTGGTTAACAATTCCTTATTTATCAAGTGTTTAGGGAATAATTAAAAAATAAATAAATTTTACTGTTTGCAACTAATAATAGGATCATTCATTTTCTTTTTTATAATCATTTAGTAAAATCATTTCTTCATAATTAACGTTTTGCCGAAGTCGTAGTCCCATACTTTGGGGAATATGATGATTCTCAATCAACGTCTCAATTGCCCGGCGTTCCGCTTCAAGAGCTTGATTCTTAAGGGCGAGGACTTGTAACTCATACTGCTTTGTTTCTAAATCGGAATCACCAAATGATTTGGCCTCTTGAATTTGATTCTGATAGTAAACCATTAAGAAATGAACCGTCTGCGCAGAAAAATCTTTTCTACTAATATCATCACGATCTAAAAATTTTTGCAGTGCCGTCATAGCGCCTTGCGCCCCTACTTTTTGAATGAGACGTAGGTCAGACTTGGTTTTTTGACTTTCACTCTCATTCCACTGCCAGATTTTGATTGAACGAAAAATTCTTTGGGCAAACCCGACAGCCGGTTTTTGGCGAATGGTAGGTTTGTCACCACTGAATTGTAATAGGCGAGCTTCTTCGCGATTAAGTCGGCGACTGGCAATCCAATAGGCATCTGGACCAATTAGTTTGGACTGGTAGAGGTCATTGATAGCCTCGCGACTACCATTCAAGCCAACTCGGCGGAGCGAAACTACTTCGTTCATTTGTTTAGTGGAGTCGGCACGATTATGCTCACGACGCTGAATTTTACGGATGGAAACTTGGTAATCCATAATAATATCCCAAACAGCACGTTGGTTGCGCTCCGATCGATTTGATTCTAGATAAGCAATCGCAGAGTTTAATAAGTAGAGTTGGGCAACTGGATAACTAACGTATTCTGGCTGATTAAGCTCGGGTTGGTTATCGTCATCACCAATCGGATTACCTTCATTTAAGAGCGAGGCTCGGGTAGCAATGGTCCCAGTTCCGGGTGAAATCAGTGGCAAAGTGATGGAAGCAGCAATCAGGCTTATGATGATAACACACGCTGCAATAAAAAGCATTAAAGAACGATCAGGGAAAGTTGCACCACTGGCTATAACGCTTGGAACGGAGAGGACTCCAGCCATTGTGATGGCACCACGAACCCCCGACAAACCAGCCAGGAGAGCTACTGAAAACCGAGGCTTTTTGTTTTCCTTTTTACTAACGTAATAAGAAAATGATTGGTAGCCGATAATCCAGCAAACCCGGATGGCTAGGATTACTAGCCAAATAACAAAGGCATAACTTACTGATTGCAAAGTGCCGTACTTATCGCTCTGGATAACCGCTGTCATAGCAACCGGCAACTCAATACCAAGGATTAAGAAAACAACCCCATTCAAGCAGTAAACGATCACATCCCAAGTACGATCAGTTAAGAGGCTAATTTCTGGGGTTTGACCAGCAACTCGGGAAGTCTGGGTATGATCCAGAATCCCAGCAGTCACAACGGCAATCACTCCGGAGGCGTGCAGATAATCTTCAGCGATAATGTATACAACAAATGGGCAAAGCAATTGGAGCACGACACTAAAAATGGCATCGTGAAATTGAATGTTGTAAAGGTGATTTCTTAGCCATACTAACAGCATCATAATCGTAAAGCCAACTAAAAAGCCCACAATCGACATATAAATAAAATCACCAGCGGCTCTGGTAAGGGAAAAATAGCCGGTAACTACGGAAGCAATGGCATACTTAAAGGCAATTAGTCCGCTAGCATCGTTAATAAGACTTTCGCCACTTACCAAATGGAGGATGCTTTTGGGTAAGTGAACCCGTTTTGAAATCGACTGCACGGCTACGGGGTCGGTCGGTGAAAGGATCGCAATCAGCGCAAAACTAACCCCTAGTGGCATGGTTGGAACTAGCCAGTTCACAAAATAGCCACCTAGAATGGTCGTGACAAAGACTAACCAAATCGCATTCTCAAAAATTGGTCCCCGAAGCTCCCAGAGTTCTTTTTTGGGAAATTCTCGTCCATCGTTGAAGAGCAGGGGTGCAATGAATAGCAGGAGAAACCACGTAGTGTCTAATTGAATCTTAAAATTAAATCCGAGCGCAATTGCAAGCCCCAGTAAAACTTGAATCAAACTGACCGGGATACTGGTGATGTAATGGCTGATAATATTTGAAATTAGGACTAACCCTAATAGTACCAAAACTGATTCTAAAATTGCCAAACGACGTCCCTCCTTTTTACAGCATGGTTTAATTATAGCGAATAAACTACTTTTATAGAAATGAAGAGCTAGACCACGGCAGGGACTCTTTTTGAATCATGGCAATGATAAATTAAAAAACAAGCTGACTTCATTGGGCATCAGCTTGTTTTTTAATTTATTCATATTCAATCGTAGCAGGGGGCTTACCGGTAATATCGTAGAGTACGCGGTTAATGCCACTGACTTCGTCAACGATTCGTTTGGAAACCTTACCAAGCACTTCCCAAGGAAGTTCTGCATATTCGGCGGTCATGCCATCGACAGAAGTGACGGCACGAATCGTAACGGCTTCATCATAAGTGCGTTCATCACCCATGACACCGACACTGTGAATTCCAGGTAGCGCAGTGAAATACTGCCAAACGGTTCGATCCAGCCCAGCCTTGGCGAATTCTTCGCGTAAGATGGCATCGGAGTTACGCACCAGTTGGAGTCGTTGCTCGGTCACGGCTCCAATAATACGAATCGATAGTCCAGGACCGGGGAAGGGTTGACGCCACACCAATTCATGGGGCATTCCTAATTTTTCACCAAGCTCGCGTACCTCATCTTTAAAGAGTTTGTTGAGAGGTTCAATTAGTTTGAACTGAAGATCTTTCGGCAAGCCACCGACATTGTGGTGCGATTTAATCGTTTGGGCGGTGTCGGTTCCCGATTCGATGACGTCTGTATAGAGGGTTCCTTGTGCCAAAAAAGCCACGTCGTTATATTTTCGTGCCTCCGCAGCAAAGGTGTCAATAAATTCCTTGCCAACGATTTTTCGTTTTTGTTCGGGGTTGGTAACACCAGCCAGCTTACTGAGAAATAGTTGGCTCGCATCAACGAAGTCGATTTGTAGACCAAAGTCATCCCCCAGAGCATGTAATACTTGCTGAGCTTCATTTTTTCTGAGCAGACCGTGATCAACGAAGACGGGAATCAACTGGTTGCCAATGGCTCGATGTAAAAGCACGGCAACAACCGAGGAGTCAACTCCCCCGGATAGTCCTAAAATGACCCGTTGATCACCAACCGTGGTGCGAATATCAGCAATCGCGTCCGCAATGAAGTCATCCATCGACCAATTGGCAGTGGCCTTGGCAATGTCAAAAACAAAGTGGCGTAGCATTTCACGACCTTCGGCAGTTAGGTTGACTTCTGGATGAAATTGCACGGCATAAAAGCCTCGACTGGGGTCAGCCATGGCCGAAATAGGGCAGGAGTCACTGGTTGCCGTGACTTTAAAACCATTTGGAACCTGAGTGACAAAGTCTCCGTGGCTCATTAAAACCGTTTGTTTGTCTTCCATATTTTGGAAAAAGCGGGAGTTTTGATCGGTGACCTCAATTTGTGCCTGACCGTATTCGCTGCTGTCGGCAGTTTCGGTGGCACCGCCCGGCAGGTCATGAGCCATAAGCTGCATCCCATAGCAGATTCCTAGAATGGGAATTCCTAGTTCGAAAATCTGTGGATCAACACCAAGAGCATTTTCACCAGTAACACTATTTGGTCCGCCGGAAAAAATAATGGCGCGCGGTTTAAGTTTCTTAATGGAGGTGGCCGAGATGGTATGTGGTTTTAGTTCGGAGTAAACCCCCATTTCGCGAATCCTTCTAGTAATAAGTTGATTGTACTGGCTACCGAAATCAAGGACAAGAACGGTGTCGTACGTATGTTGATTGCTTGCCATATTATGGTACTCTCCTATTTTTGATAGTTAGGGGCGGCTTTGGTAATGACCACATCATGGGGATGTGATTCTCTGAGTCCGGCGCTAGAAATCCGAACGAAGCGGGCTTGCTTTAGGTCTTTAACTTGAGCGGCACCAGTGTAGCCCATGCCAGCTCTGAGCCCGCCCATCATCTGATAAAGAATGTCTTGGACATCGCCCTTGTATTCAGTTTTTCCTTCAATTCCTTCGGGAACTAATTTCTTTTCGCTCTTTACTTTTCCTTGAAAGTAGCGATCAGAAGAACCATTTTCCATTGCGGGAATCGATCCCATGCCGCGGTAAAGTTTGAACTGTTGCCCATCGGCACTCTCAATTATTTTTCCAGGAGCTTCAGTGGTACCAGCCAACATACTACCGAGCATGACGGCATCACCACCAGCCGCTAGTGCTTTCACGAGATCACCAGAGAACTGCATTCCTCCGTCAACAATAATCTGTTTGTGGTACTTGGCAGCGACGGCCGCACACTCAAAGGTGGCACTAATTTGGGGCACCCCCACACCAGCAACGACCCGAGTGGTACAGATTGATCCCGGGCCAATCCCCACTTTAACAACATCGGCACCCGCATTGAATAAAGCTTCAGCTGCTTGTTTAGTGGCAATGTTACCAGCAATTAAGGTTTGTTCAGGAAATTGTTGGCGAATGGCAGTTACTTTTTCAAGCACTCCTTGGGAGTGACCGTGAGCTGAATCGAGAACAATTGCATCAACACCGGCATCTACTAGAGCTTGGGCTCGTTCAGTTGTTTCAGCGTTAATCCCGACAGCTGCTGCCACTAGGTAGCGCCCTTGTTCGTCAACAGCAGCGAGGTCGCCACTGACCGGGGCAGCTTTTACGGTGGTAATTTCTTGAGCTTGGTCAGCAGGCGTCATATTTTTGTGAATTACACCGAGACCACCTTGTTGAGCCATTTTAATGGCCATCGCACTTTCTGTGACAGTATCCATGGCAGCGCTTAGTACCGGAATGTTTAAGAGAAGGTTTTTGCCTAATTTTGTTTTTAAGCTTACTTGGTTGGGGAGCACGCTGCTAGCTGCCGGAACCAATAGCACATCATCATAGGTTAATCCCTGATGAGTGCCAAACTTGTTTTCCCAATTATCCATGTAATCCTCCATCTAAAATTGTTGGTTATTAATAACATAGAATAGCAGAGCCAAGCGGGAAAAGCAATGTAAATCACGAACACTTAATTGTTTAATGTAAGAGAATGTACGTAACCGAATTATCTCGTGTAAAACTAGATTAATTGTCGGAAATTGACGAAAAAAATGATAAAATCAACCATAATGATAAAATCAATGGAAAGCTGGTTGAGACTATGAATGGAAATTTTAAACGTGTTCGGGGAATGGATGATTTGTTGCCTGATGAGACCCCCCTATGGCAAAAAATTGAGAAAGTTGCCCGCCAGACCTTTCAACGCTATCACTACGCCGAAATTCGTACACCAATGGTAGAAAAGACGGATGTTTTTAGTCGGACTTCTGGTGATTCCTCGGATATTGTAACCAAGCAAATGTATACCTTTACGGATAAAGGAGATCGAAGTATTACACTGCGACCGGAAGGGACGGCCGGCATTGTTCGGGCGTTTGTTGAGCATAAATTGTTTGGACCAGAACATCCCAAACCGGTTCAAGTTTATTATATGGGACCCATGTTTCGTTACGAACGCCCGGGAGCAACGCATAACCGAGAATTTCATCAAATTGGGTGTGAGGCGATTGGGGCAGTTAGTCCCCAGATTGATGCTGAGGTAATTAATCTAGCACTTGATGTTTTTCGTGGGGTTGGAATTGCTAATCTGCGGGTTGAATTAAATACGTTGGGCGATGATGATAGTCGTAAGCGGTATCGAGATACCCTGGTCGAATATTTTTCACAGGTTCAAGATCAGCTAAGTCCAGACTCACAACGACGGTTGGCTCAAAATCCGCTCCGAATTTTAGATAGTAAAGACCAAAATGATCAAAAATTAGTTGCGCAAGCCCCCCGATTAGAAGACAGCCTAAATGAACGTTCTCGCAGTTATTTTTCTTCTTTGTGTCATGCTTTGGATTTGTTGGGAATTGAGTATGTGGTTGATGATCGATTAGTTCGAGGATTGGATTATTACACTGATACTGTTTTTGAGATTCAAGCCAAAGCAGCGGCTTTTGGTGATGAGTACACAACTATTTGTGCCGGCGGTCGATACAATAACATGGTGCAGGAGTTTGGCGGTCCCGACATGGGTGGAGTTGGTTTTGCCTTTGGAGAAGAACGTCTGGTGACGGCACTAGCTACCGACCAGCTCGCACCAACGCTAGACTATTTTATTTGTACCGATCTAAAGGATCAGACTGAACAAGTCCAGCAACAAATTTTGGATCAGGCCTTGACTAGCGCCGCAAGTTTGCGAAATGACGGCAATTCGGTAATGGTCAATTATCAAATTCGTAGCTTAAAAAGTCAGAAAAAAGCAGCGCAGAAATTAAATAGTCAGCAAGTGATGGTGATTGATGCAGCATCATTAACCTAAAGAAAAAAGATCTAACCATGAGAGCACTAGCTTAGTTCTCAGATTGATTAGGTCTTTTTTATTGGCTTGCGATAAGATTAGTCGGCAATTAATCGATTGATTTGGTTAGTGAGCAGTTGATTTTGTTCATGGTGGACTAAAAAGATGAGTGTATCGCCAGCGGCAAGTTTCGTATCTGCTTGCGGTATAATTTTTTGTTGGTGGCGTTCGATGGTAATTAATCGGGCCGTTGGTGGCCAAGCAATGGTCTCAACAAATTCGTTGACGAGCGGGCTTGTTTGGGTAATGGTAAAACAAAGCTGATCAAGTTGGTCGAGTGAGTTGAGATAACGCTGTCCCTTAGTTAGCTGCGCTGCAAGTACGTGATAAATTGGTTGAGCACCTAAAAAGTCGCTCGTTAGATAGGCGACTAGTACCACCGTTGCAAGCGCCATAAAATTATGAGTATTACCGACCAATTCGGTGATGAGTAAGATAGCAGTAAAGGGTGCTTTACAGACAGCCGTTAGATAACCGGCCATTCCAAACACAAGCAGATTAGTAACAAATTCGGGCGGTAAGTCTACCAGTTGTACGAGTAACATCCCGTATGCCACGCCAACGAGGGCGCCCATCGTCAGTAACGGCAAGAAAAAGCCACCAGGGACACCGCTCCCATAGGATAACAGTCCAAAGGTAAATCGGAGGACAATAAAAAATAAAATTAGTGATAAAGGGAGTTTATGCGTTGCAGTTAGTAGAATTAACCGCGCTCCGCCACCAATTGTAGCGGGAAAGAAAATACCAATGGGGATCACTAGCAGAAAAGCGATTCCAGGATAAAAGTACCAGGGGATAAATTTTATTTTCTGAAACCACTTAGGAACGGTGAGAAGTCCACGATTATAAATGAAGCCTAAGCCCCCGACTAAAACCCCAAGCGGCAGTAACTGCCAGTAATTATTTGGTGGATAGATTTGCGAGTAAAAAATAGGAAGAACTGGATTTAGACCAAAAACGCGCTCAGAAATAAAATTTGAGCACAGGGCACTGGTCAGGGCTGACAGACAAATCGTGGGTTCAAAACGTCGATACATTCCTTCGATGACAAAAAAAGTTCCAGCAAGAGGAGCGCTGAACGTTGCTGACAAGCCAGCTGCGGCTCCAGTCGCAATTGATAGTCGTCTAGTAGCCCCAGTTTGCTTAAGTCCAGCAGCTAGACCCTGCCCGACTGCCGCCCCCAGTTGAATGGAAGGACCTTCACGACCAACAAAGATTCCCGTTGAGTTGGTAAGCACGCCGGCTGTGAATTTTTTCCAGAGGACCGAAAACCAGTTCAGCTCAAAAACGCCGTCCACCTGAGCCTCCACTTGCGGAATTCCAGATCCGCGAATGTTTGGTTCCAAACGGAGAAGCAGCCCGACCGCGACGGTAATCATGAGGAGAACTAAGATAACTACCAGGATCATTTCTGGTTGGTGCTTGATACTAGCATAGCCGACCATGCTCAGTTTTAAGCCAGCTTCAATTAGAAGTCTGAAAGCAGAAATCACTCCTCCAGTGATGACTCCAATCACGACACTGATGGTAATGAAATTTAGTTTTAGTATTGATAAAAAGTGGTTGGTGGTCACAGTATCCATCTCCAAAAAGGCATTAATCTAATTGTAGCATTTTCATGAAAGAAGTGCGGGGGTATGCTATAATGACGAAAATGGAGGTTTACGAAATGAATGAAAAAGTTAAGAAAAGTATGTTAGTACTCTACTATTTGTCTTTGATTACTGCAGCAATTGAATCGGTACTAGCGTTCCCCTTTTTCGGTGGAATTATCGTGTTGGTGATGTTGTACTTACCACTGATGGTTTTATTAGGTTTCTACATTGCTAGCTTGGTATTTTCAATCCAAACTCGGAATGAAATCCATAACCAGGAGATTCGGGAGATTTTAGAAAAAGCAAAACGGAATTATATTATCGGAATTGTGCTAACAGCGCTGGCTTGGATTCCTTTTTTCGGTTGGATTTCGCACATCTTAATGACTTTTCTGATGTGGCAACTTTATTTTAAATTTAATGAAATTCAAGATCAGATTTTACAAGGGAAAGTTGACTTAGTCGACGATATTCCCGCTGCGGATGTTAAGTCAGATTCAGATAATGAGAGCGATGATTAATCTAAGTGGTACGGAAGATGGACGGAAGATCGTTCGATAGAAGTTCAGATTAGAAATGCCCATGGAAATGGGCATTTTTATTTTAGAAAGAAGGTTTGCGAATTGAGACAGAGCAAGGAAACCAAGCGCAAACGAGTTTGGCCGCGAGTCCTAATTAGCCTGGTGGTTATCATCATAGTTGCAAGTTTAATCGCACTGTACTATCTATTTAACTTTGCTTTTTCAAGAGATGGGTTTAGCACGCAGCTAGGTCAGGGGGTCAATACGGAGTGGTATGATACCAACCCCTCGCAAACTTGGACGCAAAAGACGAAGTCAGGTTTAACGCTTAAAGCACACTATTTTGCAGCGGCACAACCTACCAATAAGACTATTCTAGTGGTTCATGGATATGGGGGCTCAGCACGTAGGATGAGTACCTATTTGCGGATGTTTCATAACGAGGGGTACAATGTTTTGGCTCCAGACAATCAGGCCTTTGGCGAGAGCCAGGGACGCTATGTTGGTTATGGTTGGCAGGATCGCACGGCGTTGGCTGGCTGGATGCATCAAATTAATCAATATAATCCCCACGGGGAAATTGGAATGTATGGGATTAGTATGGGGGCTTCGGCAGTTTTATTTACCTTGCCAAAAGCACCAGCAAATGTAAAATTTGCGATTGCAGATTGTGGTTATGCTAGCATTCAAGGAGAACTTGAATATGAATTGCAGCATCTGTTTCATTTGCCTACATTCCCAATTATTCCGATGGAGCGAATGTACTCACGGATTTTAGCGGGGTATGACTTTGCAGATGCAAATACCAGCCAGACGCTGAAACATAATCAAATCCCGCTGTTTATTATTCACGGTGATCAGGATCACTTGGTTCCCACCAGGTTTGCGTATGAAAATTACCGAAATAACGGCGGGAAGCAAAAGCAGTTATGGATTGTAAAGGGAGCAGGACATGCGCAATCAAAGCAGGTTGATCCCGAATTATATCAGGAAAAAACGGCTGAATTTGCGAAACGCTGGTTTGACCAATGATTTTGAAAGAAGCTGATGGGCGATGAAATTGAGTGCTTGCTTAAAAAGGCGACTGGCATGGTCGCAAATCATCACGTGGGGTTTTGTAATATGGACCGGGCTAATTTTTTTAGGAGCACTCAATGATACAAATCTTAATCCAGTTGGACTAACGTCGCTGATTTTAACCAGCTTGGGGACTGGGTTCATTTTTGGCTTTGTGATTTGGCGGTTCCAATTAGGTGTTCTAATTAAACGGTATCGCTGGTTCCTGACAGTTGTTGCAGTAGGTATTGCTTTGATTTGGCAGCTACTAGTTGTGACGCAGGTTAGTGCTCCAATAGGTTTTAGTGCGGGAGAATTGCAACGATCCTTACTCAACCCAGCAGTGGGACAGCACCTATTAGCTAGAAATCCTAGCAACTTTTTTCCGACTTATTTACAGCATTGGTTGTTGGTTCAATTCCACTTAGTACCCAGCTGGGTCAATCTCAATTTAATAAACTTGAGTTTCTTTGATTTTTCGCTATTACTAAATCTCATCACCGTCTTCTTGCTCAACCGCTCCACCCTAATGCCCTTAATTTGGGTTCAAAGTGGTTTAATGGTCACGATGATTCAAGTCATCGTTCCGGGAGCTGACATTATGGTGCTACCGTTTGTTTCTCTGTTAATGTTGGGTTTTGTTATCAATCGGACGCTCGGAAGGGATGGGCGTCTCAATGGTTGGCAACTGTTAGGCACCCTCGGGTTTAGTTTGGGCGCATTGGGAACGTGGTTGTTAAAACCGTCGGCACTGGTTTTGCTGGTGGCCATCGCTGGTTGGAGTCTGATGAAATTTTGGACAAGTTCGAAAAAGTGGTCATTAATTAAAACGGGGCTTTTTAAAGGACTAGTTTTTTTGCTGATTGTGACTTCAGGTGGAGTGGTTGCAAACCAAGTGAAGCAGCATAATGATTTTATTCAAATTACTGATCAACAGGAGCTCCCTCTCAGCCATTCATTGGCATTGGGATTGACAGCACCGGGCGGTTCAAATGTGAACCAAACTAAAAAAATGCGCCAGTTGGCAACAAAATCGGAACGAAATAAATATGCAGAAAAAATTATTTTCCATCAGTTACGAAATTATGGGATGGTGGGTTTAGGTCAATATTTTGTTACCAAAAATTATCATAATACCTCAGATGGAACTTTTGGTTGGTATCGTGGTGATCATCCCTATATTTCAAAACGACCTCAGCATAAATTACAACAACTCTACTATCGAACGGGAACCCATTTTCATGATTACCAGTTTTTAGCCCAATTATTTTGGGTTGCTTGTTTGGGTTTATTAATCTTAGGTTTTCGAGTTACCGGTTCGACCGTCCAGGTGCTACGCTTGGCTTGGATGCTAGGTTTGACCGTCCTCCTTTTGTTTGAAGGTGGTCGTAGTCGGCTGTTAATTCAATTTTTACCTGAATTGTTACTCTTGCTAGGACTAACTTATCAATCAGCCTGGCAAAAGTTAATGCGGTTGGCACATGTTTTTGTAACTAAATAGGCTTGACTACTGCTGTAGTCAAGCCTATTTAGTTAGTTACAATGGTTGGGGTTGTCTAACCTTGTCCGTCCTTAAACGCAGGGTACAAGGTCATTCCACCATCGATGTAAAGTGAGATCCCAGTTACGTAGCTGGATTCTTGAGAAGCCAGCCAAGCTGCTCCGGCAGCGACTTCTTCGGGTGTTCCCACTCGGTTCATTGGAACCATGCTGACGGTTTGTTGGTAAGTTTTAGCATCGCTAAATTTTTTCTCATTAATCGGGGTGTTGATAGCACCAGGACAAATTTGATTAATCCGAATATTCCTTTCGGCGTATTCCATTGCCGTAGTTTCTGTGAACAGTTTTACTCCACCTTTACTAGCAGCATAGCTCGCAAAGGTGGGCCAAGGAATTTGTTGGTGCACCGAGGAGGTGTTAATGATATTACCCTGTTTCCCAGTTTTTAGCCAGTAATCAAGCGCAGCTTTGGTACCTAGAAAGGTACCGGTTAAGTTAACTGAGATCACATTTTCCCAGTCCTGCAGTTCAACCTGGTCAGTCGGAAGTTTCTTCTCCATCCCGGCATTATTACAAAACACGTCTAACCCACCAAACGTCTGCACAGCTTTTTTCACAAGGGCATCCGCGGCGGCCTCATCACTAATATCTTGGGCAATGGTCACAGCTTGACCGCCGTTTTTAGTAACGATGGCAGCAGTTTCATCTGCGGCCTGTTGGTTTTTGTGAAAATTAATAACAACGTTCATTTTTTCTTTTCCGAAGCGAGCAGCAATTGCTGCTCCAATTCCAGAATCTCCACCGGTAATTACCGCCGTTTTTCCCGTTAAATCTTGATACATCACCATGTGCTCAACTCCTTGTTAGCTTTATTGCGCTAAGTCTATCATAATTGATGGGTTAAACAAAGGGGGCACTCGCAAAAATCGATTGTGAGCAAGATATTTGCACTTCGGAGCACACATGTTACTATATAAAAGTAAGTTATTCGAATTTATCAATCTAAGGAGGAATTATCATGAATTTACAAATTACTGATGAAGCGCTGAAATACATTAAGGAGCGGTTGCCCCAAGCCACTGCGTTCCTATTAACGGCAGACGATGGTTCTAATCAATATTCGGCTGGAAAGGGTAGTGCTTGTAACGTTGGCGATTCCTTTCAAGTAGTTGGGGTTAATCAGGTCGATGACCCCTACACTATCAAGTTTGATTGCGATCAGGAAGCTCGCTTCTATACGAGTCCGAACGACCAAACTTTCTTTGGGAAGGGGCTTAAGGTTGATATGAAAAATAACTGGCTCGAATTGAAAGATAATAGCGGTATTTTAGATGGACAACTAACGACTAATAACGCAGTTAAATAGTAATAGTTTAAAAAGAGCCCCTGTGCTGAGACGCAGGGGCTCTTTTATTTGCTAAAATTGATCATTAACAAGGTTGGTCAGCAACCAATTAGCTGTTAACAGAAAGATTGCTAACAGTAAGACTAAGAGGACTAGTTGAAGTGGATTCCATTTTAATAAAGCGTTGCCACCTAACGCATAGATTAGAGAAACTGGAAAAGTTCCGAGCATCGCCGTTAGTGTAACAAGTGGTCGACCAAAGCGTTGTTGCACATTAGCAGCTTGAATACTTACAAGTGACGAGGGAATGATGGGAATCGAATAACCAATTACTAATCCCATCAACGGATTCTTGATTTTGCGAAGGTGGGTTGCAAAATGATTATTGCGATAGCGAGTTTCAATGTCAGTTTTTAAAAAACTGATTAGTTGAATGGTCACGATGTTTCCCATCCCAATTGCTGTCATGTTAACAATGCTGCCGCCCAAAATACCAAAGCACAGACCGGAGAGAATCCCAAGTAACATTACTGGAACCCCAGGAATGGCGGTTCCAAAAAAGATTAGCAACCAAACAAGGATTAAATCGGACCAGCCGTGTTGGCGGATGGCAGCAACGGCTTGCTGATGCCGGTTGGGATTTAGAAATAGTTTAATTTCTGGTTTGTAGCTCTCATAAATTAAAATTAGTAATCCAAGCACGATGATTAGGGCTAGGAGTTTAATCAAGATTAAACGATGCTGGTGAAGTAGCTTCATGAGATCCTTTCTACAGAAGTCTTGAGGTAGTATTGTTATCATATACCGAGCTGCCTATTTTTGGCAATTAAGAAAAAACAACCCCTTCAGCATGAAGAGGTTGTTTTTTGGAGCTAAATTTAATTATTCTTCAGTTCTAGCCTGAATCTCAATCCTTGTTTTGTCATCGTTTAAGACAGCGGTTAGTTTTTTAACATCTTGGTGGTCGAGATAGAACATCGCAATTTTATCACGTAACTGCTGTTCGATGACTCGTCTGAGCGGACGAGCACCCATGGCCTCGTCGTAACCCTGCTCCATGAGCCACTCTTTAACAGCGGTTGAGACAGTAATTGACATGTCTTTTTGCGCTAAAGTTTGATTAAGATCGGTAATCATCAAATCAACAATCTTGCTCAGATCATCTTTAGAAAGATGACTAAACTCAACGATTGCATTGAAACGGTTCAAGAACTCTGGACGGAAGTAAGGCTGGAGCCGATCCATTAATTTCTGGTTCTGATCGTCTGCTTTTGAGAGGGCTTCGTTGCCAAACCCAGCATTTGAAGTGGCAATAACAACGGTGTTTTTGAAGTTAACAACATTACCCTGACCGTCGGTTAAGCGCCCATCGTCCATGACCTGTAATAATAGGGTAGTAACCTGCGGATTGGCCTTTTCGATTTCGTCTAGTAAGACAATCGAATAAGGATTTCTTCTTACTCGTTCAGTTAGAGTGTTGCCGTTGTCATTGTAGCCAACGTAACCGGCAGAGGCTCCGATTAATTTTGAAACCGCAGTTTCGTCTTGGTATTCCGACATATCTAGCCGAATGATGGAATCCTGGTTGTTAAACATGTCTTTGGCTAGCTGTTTAACTAATTCCGTTTTTCCTACTCCAGTTGGTCCGACAAAAAGAAATGATCCAATGGGGCGATTACCTTCGTCAAACCCAGCTCGGTTTCTGCGAATAGCATTAACGACGGCGGTAACAGCCTCGTCTTGACCGATGATGTGAGCTTTTAGCCGAGCATCCATTCCCTTGAGCCGTTCCATGTCATTAGCACTCATTTGTGAAACGGGAATGCCAGTCAGACGCTCTACGGATTCAGCAATGTCAGCAGGCTGAGCAATGGGAGTCTCTGACTGATCCGATTCACTGCTTAGTTGTGCCTCTAGCTTGGAAATCCGTTCTTTATCTTTGGCAGCGGCCTCATAGTTTTCGGCCTTAGCATCTTTTTCTTTTTGCTGTTTAGCTGCTGCTAACTCTTTTTCTAAGCTAACTTTATCAGTGACTGGATGTTTAGCAGCCAAGTGAGCAGCCGTCATATCAATCAAATCAATTGCTTTATCGGGGAGCGATCGCTGTGGAATGTATTGTTCAGAGTAGTCAATTGCCGCTTTTAAGACGTTATCTGGCAATTTGACTTGGTGGTGTTCCTCGTATGATTTGCGAATTCCCTGCAAAATGGCGAAAGTAGTTTCTTTGCTAGGGGCATTAACAGTTACGTCATTAAAACGACGAGCTAACGCAGCGTCCTTCATGATGGTGTTGCGGTATTCATCTTGGGTAGTAGCACCAATGATAGATACTTCTCCGCGAGAAAGGGCTGGTTTTAGCATGTCAGAAAGTCCTTTGCCACCGTTTTCATCGCCAGTTGATCCAGCACCAACAATCTGATGAATTTCATCAAAGAAGAGAATGACATTTTTACGTTCCTGCACTTCTTTAATGAGGTTTTGGACGTTCTTTTCATAAGAGCCTCGGTACTGAGTACCCGATTCTAGTGCCGAAAGATCGATGGAAATGATATCCTTGTCCTTAATGGCAGCAGGAACATCGCCACCAACGATTTTTTGCGCCAACCCTTCGACAATTGCAGTTTTACCAACACCAGCATCACCGACTAAAATTGGGTTATTTTTAATTCGTCTACTCAAAATCTCAGCAGTTTCTTGAATTTCCTGATCTCGACCAATCACTGGATCGAGTAAGTCTGCTTTGGCTTCTGCGGTTAGATTACGACCAATTTGATCTAAATAGCTTTTATTTTGTGGTTTATTTTCCAAGGGCTGATTCTGATTGTGGCGTCCGGCTTGTCCAGGAATTCGACCGGTACGGCGCATCTCAGCAACCTGTTCAGGAGTTAGCTCATGTCCATTAACTGTGTAACGGGTATTAGCATCATTCCCAACATTTCCAAAAAAGCTGTTGAAAATATCATCCATACCATTGCCACCAAAGGGGTCGTTACCAAAATTATTGTTTGCCATAAGTAATCCTTCTTTCTCAATTTAATTTCAAAGTGATTGTAATGTTTCACAACCATTCCTTGATTTCAAAATTAATTATAACCCCTCAAAGTGAATAATGAAAGTGTTTTACCTCATAAAGTCAAAAAAGGTCAAATTTTGTGAAACATTAAAATGCGAAAACCCTGCTGGATAATGGGTGTTAGAGGACGGGCAGCTTTTACTACCGTGAGTCACTGGGACGGTTAAAATATCAATAAAGTTGGTCGCATTTTGTAAAATTGAGTTAGTTTTGGTAGACTTTAATTATTGTGAATATGATCTTTATGAAAAGAGGAAACCATGGCAGATAGTCGAATCCAACGTGACCAAGAACGACACCACCGGTCACACAAGCTCAGGAACACGATTCTCATCATTATTGCAGTTATCTTGATTGGTGGCGGTTCCTTTGCAGCTTATAAGTATATGATGCTGAAAAATGCAGCTGATAAATCTTACAAGAGTGCTGGAATCGAGAAGGAACGAAATACGGATGCCTTACTTCGCCAGAAAAAACCGATTTCAATCCTATTAATGGGGACTGATACGGGAGAACTTCATCGTAGTTATAAGGGACGGACTGATACGATGATGGTGGTCACGATTAATCCGAAGACGGAAAAAACTTTAATTACTAGTATTCCTCGGGATACAGCGGTTAACATCCCGGGTTATCCGGCCCAATCACCAGCCAAAATTAACGCTGCCTATGCTTATGGTAGTGCTAAAACTTCGATCGAGACGGTGCAAAAAATGCTTAACATCCCGATTGATTATTATGCTCTGATTAATATGCGGGGCTTGGTCCAAATTGTTGACCAAGTTGGCGGGGTAACGATTAGTCCTCTTCTAACCTTTGACTACGAGGGCTATCATTTCGAACACAATCAGCCAACTAAAATGGATGGTAAAAAGGCCCTCGCCTATTCGCGGATGCGATATAGTGATCCCTTGGGAGACTTTGGTCGAGAACAACGCCAGCGTCAACTTTTACAGACGATTGTTAACAAAAACGGAGCAGTTTCTTCAATCATGAATCAGGGCTTCATCAATTCGCTTTCAAAAACCACGCAAACGGATCTAACTTTTGGTGATTTGACTAAGATTGTTGCCAAGTATCATGATGCTCGTAGTGAGATTCAGGAGACGTATCTAAAGAATCAAACTGGACGGGAAATTAACTATCAAGAAATGGAAGTGACCCCACGGTCTGAACTACAAGCAGCTACCAACAAGATTCGTGAAAGTTTAGATCTTCCTTACAAAGAAACTGGAAGCATTGCCATACATTAGATTAGGGTGGGATTAAAGTGGAATATTCAAAAGTAGATTATTTAATGTTTAAACTAAGTCACCTGTTCGATGGGAAAATCTTTATTTTATTGGTTGCTTTGATTATTATTGCTGGAGTGATTGTGTTTTTCACTTATGATTACCGCAATAATGGACCATTTTTAGCTGAGGAAGCGGATCGAAAAAAACAGAAGGGTCATTCTAAAAAGATCAAACGGACGGAGTTACTTTTGGCAATTATTCCAATTGCAATGGTTTTGGTCTTATTTGGTTGTCGAAAAGCTTTCTCACAAGCAGCAGCGCCTGACCAGTTAGTGGCTGGTGAAAAAGTTAAGACGGCTGCGGTTGGACGAGTTGCGGTGATTGACAGTAATTTAGGTAAAATAAAAATAGTTAACCAAAAGTATCATCTAAACAATCCCATTATTGCGCAGGTTAATAATCAAGCCATCTCACCAGAATCTGATTATATTCCGCCTTTTGGTGGAACTACGATTAGTAATAAACAGTTTTTGAACTTGCAGGTCGGTGATTATGTCAAGATCAAGGTTAGACCACTCGAATATAAGTATCGTAACCACGCTGATTATGCTAAGGATGACAAAATGGTTACCAAGCTAAGCGTTATTAATAGCGCAAATGTAAACGGTGCGGTGATTAAGGTTCAGCAACGCCAGCTAACTAATCGGGAAATCTCCCAACTTAATCCAGAACAGCCCGTCAATAGACCACAAACTGTTTCGAACTATTAAACGATAGTTTAGGAACTGTTCTTTGTGGAGAGGAATCGCAATTCATGATAACTGATTTAATAAAAAAAAGAGACAGTAATAGAATGATCCTTTTGAGAGAAAGATTAGTTTGTACTTTCTTTGGAATTTATACATTTCTAATGTTCTCTTCATTGGTATATGCGAACTGGATTAAGCCATATGATTTTATGTTCAGTCCGCTTCCTAAAATTGCTGCCATTGTTTTAATCGTTGGGTGCTGTTTAAGCGTGCTCATGAGAACAGCTAGCCAATCTTACTTTGTGTATTTTTTTCTAATTTTTCTAGGCCTGTTGGTAAAGCAAGTCTCAACCCTGGCATTCCCGCTGTGGTTTTTTGTCATGCTTTTAATGGTTAGCAAGGTTGATTTCAGTAAATTAGTTAAAGTTTTTTTCTATGTGAATGGGAGCTTAACCTGCGTCACAATTGTGCTCGGATATTTTAATTTAATTCCAACATTTTTTTCACCTCGTGGAATCGCTCCAGATGGGACCGTTTTGTTACGGCAAGCGCTTGGATTTAACTGGGTAACACTACCAGCACAAGTCTTTTTTTACCTGGTGCTAGCCTACATCATGATTAAAAAAGGGAAACTTAGTTTTTTTGCTTTAGCTATAATTTCGGGAATAAGTTTGTTCTTGTATGTCGAAACTAATACGAGAAATCCATTTATTTTAGAAATTTTGATTGTGTTGATTTTTTTACTACTAAAGAGTCCCTTGCACCACTTCTTAATGCGGATTTTTCACAGTAAATTGTTTGGTTGGACGGGTATCTTGATTTTCCCAGTACTAACTTTTCTATCAGTATTTTTTGCCACCATTGGAACTAATGGTGGTTTTATGAAAATTTTTGATCACTTGATGTCTGGAAGATTTGCATTAGCACATCAAGGGGTCGAGCGATATGGTATTAGTCTGTTTGGAAAGCAAATCATTTTTAATACTTACCGTCCTGATCGCCCCCTCCGCGGAAGTTACTTCTATCTAGATAATTCATATATTCAGTATCTCTTGAATTTTGGGTTAATTATGCTGTTTATTATTATCTTGCTAATTTCACTTGCACTTTACGTGCAGTATCAGGGCAAAAAATGGTACGTATTGTTAATTTTTATTTTAATTGCACTTCATAGTTTTAGCGATCCACAGTTGATTTATCTACAGTATTCTCCATTCATTTTGATTATTGATAGTGTAATCGATCGGGTTCGATTTGATTTTCCAAACAAGGTGCACTGGAGGATGATCAGCAGTGAATAATAAAATCTTAGTAGCCACGCACAAGGATGCTCCCATGCCGACTGATCCCGTCTATCTTCCGGTTTTAGTTGGTGCGGATTTTAACCAGGTTGATAGTCGCAACTATCAACCTGATAATCAGGGCGACAATATTTCGGCACAGAATCCCAACTTTAACGAATTAACCGCACTTTATTGGGCTTGGAAAAATCTGAAGCAAGTTGATGCCGTGGGGTTAGTACATTATCGTCGATTGTTCAGCACAGGACATCAACGCTCATTGGAGAAAGTTTTGAGTACAGCTCAAGTTGAAAAACTGTTAGCAAAAGCGCCCGTGGTAGTCCCCAAACGACGCCACTACGTTGTAGAGACGATTTCTTCGCATTACGTGCATTCACACTATAAAGAGCCCCTCATAATGACGCGAGAGGTGATTGCTGAGCAAACTCCTCAGTATCTGTCAGCTTTTGACCAGGTAATGAAGAGACGATCAGCGCATATGTTTAATATGTTTATTATGAAAACCAGCTACTTCAACGATTATTGTGAGTGGTTGTTCGGAACGTTATTTCAAGTACAGGCACGAATTGATATTAGCAGCTACTCGGCACAAGAAGCACGGGTTTTTGGATATCTATCAGAGATATTATTGGATGTGTGGCTAACCACTAATCAGGTTAGCTATGTAGAGTGCAATTGGATTCAGTTGGGGGACCGCCAGTTGGTCAAAAAAGCCATTGGATTTTTAAAGCGTAAATTTGCTAGTGATGTCGGTCAGGATGTTACGCACTACTAATTGATTGGTATAATTAAAACTAGGTACGATTTGAAAACTTTGAGGAGAAACTAATGACAGATTATTTGGTGGTTGGCTCAGGACTCTTTGGATCAACTTTTGCATACGAAGCAGCTAAGCGTGGGCACCACGTTGAGGTGTTAGAAAAACGTTCACACGTTGCCGGAAACATCTTCACTAAAGAAGTTGAAGGAATTCAGGTTCATCAGTATGGAGCCCATATTTTCCATACCAAAATGAAAGATATATGGGAATATGTACACCAGTTTGCTGAATTTAATAACTATATTAATAGTCCGGTAGCGAATTATAATGGTGAAATCTACAATCTACCCTTTAATATGAATACTTTTAATAAATTATGGGGAGTACAAACACCAGCGCAAGCTCAAGCAAAAATCCAAGAACAAAGGGAGCACGCCAATGTTCCGGCCCGGCCTACTAATCTAGAGGAACAGGCTCTTTCGTTAGTTGGTTCTGACATCTATGAAAAATTAATTAAAGGCTACACAGAAAAGCAATGGGGTAGAAAAGCAACGCAACTTCCTTCGTTTATTATTCGTCGAATTCCCGTACGGTTTATTTATGACAATAATTACTTTAGTGACCCCTATCAGGGAATTCCAATCGGTGGGTATACGCAGATTGTTGAAAAAATGCTGGCAAATGATTTGATTGACGTTAAATTGAATACGGATTTTTTTGCCGATAAAGAAAAGTATCTAAAATCTGGAAAGCGGATCATTTTCACGGGAATGATTGATCAATTTTTTGATTATCAATTGGGCGAATTGGAATATCGGAGTTTGCGCTTTGAAAGTGAAGTACATGATGTTGATAATTTCCAAGGGAATGCAGTGGTAAATTATACTGATGCTGAGACTCCTTTTACCCGTGTGATTGAGCACAAACATTTTGAATTCGGCAAGGGAAATAAGGGTAAGACGGTTGTTACTCATGAATATCCGAAGACTTGGAGTCGTGGGGATGAGCCTTATTATCCGATTGATGATAAAAACAATCGCAGTTTGTACAAAAAATATACAGAATTAGCGACCCAACAAGCGGATAATGTTGTTTTTGGGGGTCGGCTTGGTCAATATCGGTACTATAATATGGATCAGACCATTATGTCAGCCTTACGATTAATTAAAACTGAGTTTGGGGATTAGCCAAGATGCGCGTCGTTAAAAATTATTTATACAATGCTGCTTATCAAATTTTTGTTTTGCTAGTACCATTGCTGACCACACCTTATTTGGCACGGGTTTTAGGTCCGCAAGGGGTTGGAATCAATGCCTTTACCAATGCAACGATTCAGTATTTCATTATTTTTGGAAGTGTCGGAGTAGCTCTTTATGGTAATCGGCAAATTGCCTATGTTCGTGGTGATCGCCAGAAATTAACCAATACATTTTATGAGATTTTTTTGATGCGAATGATTACTATTGGAATAGCCTTTCTGGCCTTTTTTGTTTTCCTGACCTTAATTCATAAAAACCAGATTTATTATGTGGCACAATCATTTTCATTATTAGCAGCTGCCTTTGATATTTCTTGGTTTTTCCAAGGGGTTGAGAACTTTGCAGTTACAGTTTTACGAAATTTTGTTGTAAAGATCATTACGTTGATAAGTATTTTCACCTTTGTCAAGTCCTATCATGACCTAGCACTGTATATTTTAATTTTGTCGTTGTCATTGTTAATCGGTAATCTAACGCTTTTCCCTAGTTTAAAGAGATATATTGGCAAACCTGATTGGGCTAACTTGCACTTGTTTCAACATCTTGCTCCTTCACTCGTTTTATTTGTTCCAGAAATTGCGACCCAAATTTATCTGTACGTCAACAAAACGATGTTGGGAGTCTTTACGAATTACACACAGGCGGGCTTTTTTGATCAGTCCGATAAGATTGTGAAGCTTTCTTTAGCGGTGGTAACGGCGACTGGAACTGTAATGCTACCGCACGTTGCTAACGCATTTCAGCGAGGCGAACTACAGCAGGTTAAAAAATATTTGTATACTACGTTTGAATTTGTGACCTGTTTGGCAGTTCCGCTGACGTTTGGAATTGCGGCGGTGGCCCATTCCTTTGTCCCCCTGTTCTTTTCGCCAAAGTTTATGCCAGTAATTCCGTTGATGATGTTAGAATCAATAGTTGTGTTATTGATTGCTTGGAGTAATGCGATTGGGGTCCAATATCTGGTTCCGACTGGTCAAAATCGAGCTTATAATTATTCGGTTATTTTAGGTGCGTTGGTAAACATTTTTGCAAACGTGCCCTTGATTTTACTGTGGAGTTCCGTGGGAACAGCCCTAGCAACGGTTATTTCTGAAGTGGTCGTTACAGGGTATCAATTGTATGCGATTCGAAATCAGATTAATTTACGGCAACTTTTTGCCGGTTATCTCAAATACTTAGTGGCCGGGTTAGTCATGTTCATAATAGTGTTTTGGCTAGATTTGCGGTTGCCAGACACGTGGTTAATGTTAATGATTGAGATTATCGTTGGGATTTTGACTTATCTCATTTTGATTTTAATTTTGCGTCCAAAATTAATAGACAGATCCCTTAGCATGATTAAAAATCGGCTAGCATAGGATTATGAAAGGCATTCCAAGGAATGTCTTTTTCGATAATAACCGGTTTTTTGATTAATGAGGGGTAGGAGGATGGCACTTTGGATAAATATGATGTTAGCTTTATTGTTACCACTTATAATTCTGTAAATACGCTGGAACGGCTGTTTACTTCAATTGTTGAGCAACGTGCCAAGCCTTCATTTGAAGTTGTTTTTGTTGATGATGGGTCCACTGATCAGACTGGTCAGTTGATTAAGCACTATGTTACTCAGTATCCAAATGTAAGTGCTTATTTTCAAAGTAACCAAGGGCCATCAGCTGCTCGTAATCGTGGCATTGCAGCAGCGGCAGGAACGTTTGTTACTTTTGCTGATGACGATGATGAATATGCTCCATCATTTCTTCATGATGCCTGGCAAGCTAGTGCTACCAAAAAACTGGTCATCACTGGAATTAGCAGGATTACTGGGGCTCATCAAGTAGAAGAACAGACAAAACCAGCGACGCAGGCAGCGACGAGTAAGACTAAACTGTTGCAGGCTTATCTGGTACATAATCAGGAAATGGACGTCGGCCCTTGGGCCAAATTGTATGATAGACAGCTGTTACATGACCAACAGCTGCGCTTTGCGAATCAAGGACGATTCGAAGATAGCTTGTTTAATTTATGTTTTCTAGAACAGTTGGAGCCAAATGAGATTGGTTTTGTTAATAAACCAGAGTACTTTTTATATAAACGATCTGGATCTCTGACAAACTCCTATGAACCGGAGCTAGAGAAAAAATGTACAACTTATGTTCATCAAGTTGCCAAGATCGTAGGAAACCCGGATCTTCCAGCATATTTTTCTAGTTTTGAGTTACGCATGGCTCTGTATTTTATCAATCGAAATATTTTAACCAATCAGGATTGGTCTGCCCGTGCTCAATCAGAAGTTTTGGGAAAGAGAATTACTATCCAAGCCCTTCGGTTTTTAACCAAACAGTATCAAGTAGCAGCAATGCTCGCATTTATCTTTCCACGACTTTATATTAGAATGTATAAGAAAAGGAACGGAGTTTGATGGCTGACGGTATGATAAGGACGAGGAACTTTTAATGAAGAAGCAGCAGATCGCATTTGTTTGTAATATTGATCCCGGTGGCATTACAACGGTTATTTCTCACTTAGCTGCGAGTCAATCTATCAAAAAAGAATTTGAATTATCTCTCTTTGTTTTTAAAAAATCTAGTTATCACAGTAAGGTGCAGCAACTTAAAAAACAAATGGCAGTCGATAATCAAGGGACGACAACCCTAATTAAAAATGTCTTTAGGCTGACTAGTTTTTTACGATCCTATCAAGGCGCAGCGGTCGTTTTCCTAGGTCCATTACAAATTTTAATTGCCCGAATCATTAAAATAATGTTTCATAAGAAGTATCAAATTATTTCATGGTTACAGGTTTCAGCAGCTGATCCAGGGATTGGAAATAAAATCCGAGCGCTCAAATGGGCCGATCAACATTTAGCGATTTCAACGGGAATTAAGGATGAATTAATGCATTTAGGCATTGCTGAACGTAAAATCCAGCTAGTTTACAATGCGGTCCCTAGGAGGGAACGTACAATTCGTCCTAACCCCAAGCAGTGTACTTTGGTATACATTGGGAGAATTTTTCTTGATGGTCAAAAGAACTTGCGAGGGTTGTTAACTGCGCTAGAAAAGGTTCCAGGAAATTGGGAGTTGCAAATTTTTGGTGATGGACCTGACTTTATGGATTTGCAACAATTCATCGCCCAAAGTTCCGTACTTGGTAAGCGAGTTAAATTAGCAGGGTGGGTTGCGGATCCATTTGGTGAATTACAATCTGCAAATGCGTTGTTATTAAATTCAAACTATGAAGGCTTTGGTCTGGTTTTAGCAGAAGCCATGAGTTATGGAATCCCTTGTTTGTCAACGGATTGCCCGGTTGGACCTAATGATATTATCAAGGATAATATTAACGGGTATTTGTACCCGATTTCTGATTATCAACAGTTTCAGCAAAAACTAGCGACCATCGTTAATGGGAAAAAAAGATTCGTTCCAGCAGAAGTTAAGGCATCAATTGCTTTTTTATACGATGATCAATATGATCGTCGGTTTATTCAAGCATTACGGCGCATGTTATCTAATAGCTAAGAGAAGGGGGGACAAGATGAGTACAGGGAAAGTTGATGTAATTATCCCGGTTTTTAATGGGTCCCAATATCTAAAAGAATGTTTAGACTCAATTGAATCACAAACATACCGAGAAATTCATTTGATTATCGTTGATGATTACTCAGATGATGATTCGATTGAGATTATTCATCAGTATCAGCAACGTTCAGCCTGTCAGGTGACGTTGTTAAAAAATGATAAAAACATGGGAGTATCGTATTCAAGAAATCGGGCTTTAAAATACCTTGAAGGTCAGTACGTCACTTTTATCGATGCTGACGATGTCTTAAAGCCACACCATTTAGCAACCCTTGTGAACTGCCTAAAATCATCGCCGGCACGGATGGCTGTCACAGGCGGTGGGAGTCATTTAATTATTAATCCCAAAAATATTAAGCGAACTAAAACATACGCTTTTTCAGATGGTCTTTGTGAAATTCTTGGTGCTCGCGGGGTTGAAGGTTACCTTTGGAACAAGATGTTTTACGCCGAGGATTTACAGCGTTCAGGGATTGAATTTGATAATGATATTTTTATGGGGGAAGACTTGCTGTTTGTTTGTGAGAACTTTTTGTTTTTGCGAGCACCACTAATTTATCATCCGCCGGTAACCTATTACTATCGACCTAACCAAGCAAGTGCAATGCGTAAGCAATTGGATAAAAAGGGAGTCATTGCCAAGGGAGATAATTGGTTAGTAACCTACCGAAAAATATTTAAATTATTACAACCGCAGCGTGCTAAGCTTGATCAGAAAGTGATTGATTTGGCGACAACTCAGTATTTAGCTTCAATTAACGATTTAATTAGCAATTTGGTTGAGGTGGGTGAACTGCAACGAGCGCGACAGTTTCAATCGGAGTATTTTAAATTTCGAAAGCACTTAGTGGCTAGAGTCATGTTAAGCCCCTATTTTTCAATCAAACGTAAGGTAAGCATTGCGCAAAAAGTGCGTAGAAATTATTTGTTGTTTAAAAAATAGAATTTTTGGTGAGGTTAATGGCTAGATATATAATTGATGTGGCAAGAAGCGAATCAAATGACGGTGATCATAAGCCCAAACTCGATGTCAGCCGAATTTTGCATAACCAGCTTGGTTTTACAACGATTTATTTAAAAAAATACCAACATAGTAAAATTGATCAACATTTTTTGATTGATCACCGAATTCATGCTAAATTAGCTGGACTCAAACTAAATTCTAATGATGTAGTGTTAGTTAATTATCCGCTCTACAGTGGTGCTAAGTTTTCGACACATTTATTAAACTATTTAAAAGAGCATCGAGTCCGAACGATTGCCTTAATTCATGATTTAGATTCCCTCCGATTTGCATGGAGTATTTTTGGGACATTAGAGCAAGAAGCGGCATATTTGAATCAGTATGATTACGTAATTACGCACAATCAACGGATGACTGCGAAACTCCAATCAGTTGGATTAACGACCGAGACGGTCGAGCTAGAATTATTTGATTATTTAAGTAATGCCAAAAGCCAAACTAATTCGGAAAGCTATAAAAATAATTTAACCTTTGCTGGTAATTTAAATAAGGCAACTTTTTTACAGGATTTCCAAGTCCATGCTCCCCTGCATGTTGATTTATACGGTAAAACTAATAATCCCCAGCAGCTAGAAGCATCTTTAGATTATCATGGAAGCTGTTCACCAGAAGAACTAGCAAGCAAAATGGGCCATGGCTTTGGGCTAGTCTGGGATGGAAAGCAAACTAGTGAAATTTCTGGATTGTTTGGGAACTACTTAAAATATAATAATCCATATAAAGTATCCTCATATTTCAGTGCTGGGATGCCTGTCATTGTCTGGGAACAAGCAGCAATTTGTGAGTTTGTTAGGAAAAATAATGTTGGTATTAGTGTTGCTGGTTTAGGGCAGCTCCAGGAAAAAGTTGCTCAAATCACTTCCTCTCAGTTTACTGATATGCTACGAAACGTGAAGCACATCAAGCAAAAAATTAACGCTGGTGAATATATTACTACTGCAGTTAGTAAATGTATGGAATAGTTGTGAAAAAAAGCTTGCATTAAAAATGCAAGCTTTTTTTGTCAACGTAATGGTGGTAAAAGTGATTAACTAAAGTACTGGTTAAATAGTTCGGTATAAATCTTAATGAAATTTAAATATACCCTCTTAGGAATTTGCTCATTGGGCATGTGCGAGCTACCATTTCCGGGACCAAAAATTAGAAAAGGAAAATCAGCTGGTTTATGACGCATCAGATTGGAGGCATCGGTAATTCCTGGGCAGGGTTTAATTGGAATTGTTTTCCCGCTAATGCGCTCGCCAATTGTTTGCGCTAGCTTAATTAAACTTGAATCGGCAGGAGCAATCACGGCGGGTTCATCCATCAGCACTTCCAAATCGATCAAGGGTTTGTTGGGATTTTTTGGAACGAGCTGGCTTAGCATTATATCAGTATTGTTGTTTTTAACAACACTTCGGTGAGCAATGATTGCTTGAATCTTTTTGATAGCATCGGCGCCCGTAAATTCTGGAATCGTCCGAATATTGATACCAGCTGTCGCTTCGTCAGGAAGGGAATTGATTTGAACGCCACCTTTGATGAGATTGTTATTAATGGTGACGCTCCCCAACGTGTCATTTTGGGGCAGCTCTGGGCTTCGAAGTTGTTGATTTGCTGCAACTAGAATGTCTAAGAGGGGATCAATTGCATTGAAGCCTAGGTCAGGAAAGGAACTGTGGGCGGCTTTGCCACGCGAAGTTAACTTGAGGTCTAATGACCCCTTTTCGGCATTGGAAATGTAGCCGGCAGATGGTTCCGCTACTAATAGCGCCGTAGCATCCTGCATATAACCGTCATGGTAGAAGTCATGTGACCCATTTTCTCCGATCTCTTCGCCATAGGTAGCCAGGAATCGGACGGTTCCGTGATTTGTGGGGAATTTCTCATGAAAGTTAATCAGGGCAATGGCTAACGCCGCTAATCCGCTTTTCATGTCAGAAACACCACGTCCATATAATATTTGGTTTTTTTCTGTAAGCTGAAAGGGGTTTGTTTTCCACTTAGTGCGGTCCCCGGGATCGACTACATCAAGATGGCCAGTAACAACAAGCACTGGCTGCCCACTACCAACTTCTGCGACAAGGTTGGCTCGCTTTTCATCATGAGAGATAACTTTCGCAGGAATATCATATTCTTGAAAGAGATTGGCAAGCACCTCTGCAACCCGTTTCTCTTCGTTGTTAACCGAAGGAATTTGAACTAAATCGGCCAAAATTTGGCAAGCTCTTTGATTAGTAATCATTGAAATAAGGCACTCCTTTATTTTTGGTATTTAATTAGACAACTTTATTTTACGCTTAAGGGGCTTGATTTGGATTAATAAGCGCCGGTATTTTTAAGCAGTTAATTCCTTGAATGATTAAGCTTAAACTAGTAGAATCTCTTTCTAGTTGTAATTTTCGACAATTCAAAATAGTAGGTGAGGGAAATTATGAATTTTAAGGAGTTTTTAACCAGCAAATTAACGATTGCATCGATTATCTTTGTGATTATTTATCAGATCATTATGTCAATCGTGTATATTCCAGGCTATCAGCATGTTACTGATCACGTTGATCGAACTAAGGTGGCTTTGGTTAACCAGGATCATAGTTCACAGGGAAAAAAGATTGCGCAGGGCATCAAAACGGGGATTGAAAAACAACACCAGAGCCCGACTGTAAAAAAATATGGTGATGTAGATCAGGCAACGAAAGATTTACGCAATAAAAAAAATTTAATGGTAATTAAAATCCCAGCGAACACCACTAAAAAGATTATGCAAGGTGAGCGAATTCCGCTGAAGTTTATTACCAACCCATATGATGACGAAACCAGCCTACGGATTGCGAGCGAAGTTCAGTCCGCCGTGGTAAATTCATTAAATACCGAATTAGCTCGCGCTGGGAACATCCAAGTGATTACGAAGATGTTGCTCCAAACGCAGGGGAAACAATTAATTCAGGAAAAAATGCAACAGGTCGCTGCGCAAAATCCATCTGTGGTGGCTAATCAACAAGCTCGAGTAGCCACGCAACAGCAGATCACACAACAGGTCACGCAGGGGATTGAAAAACAGGCGGAAAAATATGTGCAGTCGAATCCAGTGCAGCCGAAAACTGATCATATTAGTAAAAAGGGTAGTGCTAATTTAGCAATTATTATTGGCGTTATGTTAATTTCTCTAGGTTGCTTTATTAGTGTGATGTCTGCGGCGATCTTAATGTTTTCTCAGTTTGAGAATGCTCTATTGAAGGGAAGTAGTCGGCTACAAGCCTTTTTGATGTATGAAGGAGCCTTTGTAATTATTTCAGTAGTGGGACCAATTATTGGATTGTTGATTTTTAAACAGTTGGTTCATGCTAGTACAGCGGTCTTTTTCCAAATGTATCTTCAAAATGTACTAATGACATTTATATCGGTTCAGTTTGTTAGTCTCTTTACTTTCTTATTGGGTCGGATTGGTATTTTAATTAATCTACCGCTGGCACTCGTTCAAACCTTGGTTTCTGGTGCCATTATGCCAGTACAGCTTTTACCTGCGCCATACCAATTTTTCTATTATATTTTGCCACTTCCTAATAGCTACCAGGCAAATATCAGTATTCTTTCGGGAGTTAACTTAGATAAAATTCCAGGGTATGATTTTAAATTAATCATGATGGGAATTATCGTAGCCGGGCTAACTTTAATTGTGATTTATACGCGGAAATTTCACAACAAAATCAATGAAAATGTTAGTTAAATCTAGACCAAAAGCTGTTCTTCATGACATGGAGAACAGCTTTTTGCTTATAATTGGATTTTTGTTGCCAATTAAAGGAGGGTGGTTTTTAAAATTGGCTTGTTTTTGCTATAATTAGAATGTTTAAACTTATAGCGACGGTGAAGACCGGGCAAAGCAATTTGACGAAAAGTATGGTGAAAATATTGGCAAATGGTAATTCCAAAAATGAAATTTGGCTAGATCGAAAAGCAGTCCAGCATCGTCCAGTATACTTTGGCATTAAACGAATTGCCGATATTGTTCTTAGTATTTTAGGATTGCTGGGATTGAGCCCGTTATTGTTAATTTTGATTATAATGGTTAAATTTGACGGCTCGCACGGTCGCGTATTCTATATTCAAAAACGAATTGGAAAAAACGGAAAAGCTTTTCATATGTATAAATTTAGGTCAATGATTCCTAATGCAGATGCCTATTTAGCAAAACTACAGCAGAAAAATGAAATCCATGGAGCTATGTTTAAAATGAAAGATGATCCGCGGATTACTCGGGTAGGTAAATTTATCCGCAAGTATAGTTTAGATGAACTACCGCAGTTACTAAATGTGATTGGTGGAAGCATGTCGTTAGTTGGACCCAGACCACCGCTTCCCAGTGAAGTCGCAAAATATAGTAAATATGATGCCCAACGTCTCTATGTAGTCCCAGGTTGTACGGGTTTATGGCAGGTCACAGCGCGTAATGATACAGATTTCGCCGGTGCGGTGCGCTTAGACTTGGAGTACATTCAAAAAAGTAGTTTGCTGTTTGATTTAAAGATTTTATTAGGTACCGTTAAGGTAATGATTAAACCGAATGCCGCCTACTGATACTAGGAGAGAGAATGGATTGATGGAGAAACCAAAAAGATTAGTATACGTCGACTTAATAAATGTGCTTGCCATTTTTGGGGTTCTAGTGATTCATTCCTCATGGAATAAGGGAAGCGCTTCGCTTGAGCTTAGTAGTGCGCTATTGCGTAACATTTTTGCTCCAGCGGTTTTCTTGTTTATCATGAATTCTGGAGCAACGCTGTTAGACTACCGAGAAAAATATTCTACTAAAACTTTTCTAAACAAAAGGATTCACCGGGTAGTGCTTCCCTTCGTTTTTTGGAGCGTCATCTATTACTTGGTCGGGGGCTTTCTCAGGAATCCCTTGCCGAATGTGAATTTTACAGTAGCAAAACCAAGTTTATTAAATTTTTTGACAACATTCTTATCAGGAGATATTAATGGAGCATTCTGGTTTTTTTACTGCATGATTACTTTGTATCTTATCACTCCAATCCTGTCGGTATTGGTTAAAGATCATCTTAATTTAATGTTTTATTGGGTTTGTCTGGATTTTGTGGTAAGTTTTTTAATTATTTATCTTAATAATAACAGCTGGCATCTGACGCTTAATCAATATCTTTTTCCCCTAAATGCTACAAATTACGTTAGTTTTTTCATGATGGGTTATCTGCTTCGCGTAGGCTATTTTAAACCGGTGACATTAAAATATTTGGCAGTATTTGGAGGAGTTTCCATTGGGATCATGTTGTTATTAGCAGGACTCGCTGTTAAATTTAATCTCGATCCACTCTTGGCAAATTTAGGTTCATACGGTGGTCCTTTACTGTTTGTTTATACCATCGGCGCAGCGGTGTTTTTACAAAAGCTAGGGACTAAATTAGGGTTCTTTCAACGAAGACAAGTTCAAAAAGTCCTCGCGGCGCTATCGTCTTTAAGCTTGGGAGTCTATATTTTACATCCATTTTTCTTGAAATTGTTTTTTGTTTTAACGGGGACAGCATATACTAGCTGGTTAGATTTGTTGGTAATGCCAATTTTTACATATGTACTTTGTGGATTGGCGGTTTATTTACTGAAAAAAATTCCCTATGTAAAAACGATCTTGCCATAAAACGGGACTGCTAGGTTTTAATCAGTCGTACTTTGTAGCTTAACTGCAGACTCGCTGCGTGGGTAAGCATGGTTTTTTCTAAACGAAACCCTCGCCAATTATTCTAATTGTAATAATTGGCGAGGGTTTCGTTATATATTTAGAGACTGAATTTGCCGGGAACCAAAAAAGAGCACCGTTGGGATTATCACAAGGATCGCTGAACTAGCTAAGGTTGTAGCGAAATTGTGAACAATTGATTTAGTGATGAGTTTCGGCAAATCCTTGCCATTCTCCCGCTAACTAACCTATAATTAAAGTAATAGTTATCACAATTAGGGAGAGTAAGCATGTTTAAAATTACAGTTTATCACGTTCGTGAAGTCGAGCGACCTTTATTTGCTAAGCTCAATCAAAATAATTATGACATTAATCTGGTTGGAGATCGGCTTACCCCAGCCACGATTAGCAAAGCGGCTGATTCCGATGCGGTCCTACTTACAGCAGGGGATGACGCCGATGAAAAAATCATTGCGCAGTTGCATGATTATGGGATTAAGTATGTGTTTACCAGAGTTGTTGGAGTTGATAACATTGATTTAGCAGCAACTGCTAAATACAACATGCAGGTTGCCAACGTCCCTTGTTATTCACCACGAGCCGTTGCTGAGTTAGCCTTTATTTTAGGGATGACGATGTTTCGTCGGGTTGCACAAGCGGTCGTTAATACACAGCAAGGTGATTTTCGCCGGCGGCAAAGTTATTTTGCTAATGAAATTCATGATGCCACGGTTGGAATTGTTGGCGCTGGGCAGCTGGGGACCGCCGAAGCAAAGCTTTATCGAACAATGGGAACCCGGGTCTTGGCATATCAGCGGCACCCTGATCCAGCTAATCAAGCAGTTGAATTCACGGATTTAGACACGTTGTTAAAAACGGCTGATATTGTTTCTTTGCACGTTCCTTTTATTCCGGGGAAAACCGAAAACATGATTGGTCGACCGCAGTTAGATTTGATGAAGGACGATGCCATTTTGGTTAATACTGCTAGAGGTCCGGTAGTTGATAATCAAGCAGTGGCAACAGCTATTCAGGAACATCGCATTGGTGGTTATGCAACCGATGTTTTATTAGATGATAATGAGATTATGGATCATAAGTTCACCTCGTTAGCTGCCGTTCCTAATCAAATTGACCAAGCTTTGATGGCTAATTATCCCAATGTAATTGTGACGCCACATATGGGATTTTATACGGAAAAGGCGGTTGCTGATATGATTTCAATTAGCTTTACTAACTTTGAACAGACCTTAAAAACCGGACAACCGGTTTATTTAGTTGATAATAAGAGGGATTAATTGTGGCTAAAATAACTGTTTATAATGTGCAAGAATCTGAAGAACATTATTATACTGAACTGAATCATTATGATTTTGAATTGCAGCTAATTAACGAACCACTTACCAAGGAAACGGCAGGCTTTGCACAGGACTCAGTAGGAGTTCTAATCGATGGAACCACGCAGGCAGATGCTGATTTATTAGCAGTTTTAAAAAACATGGGCGTTAAGTATTTTTTTACGCGGTTTGCCGGATACAATAACATCGATGTGGATGCTGCGAACGCACGTGGAATTATGGTTGCATATGTTCCCTCGTACTCCCCCTTTGCAGTTGCTGAATTAGCAATGACGTTAGGGTTGGATTTGACCAGACATATCTTTGCTGCTAGTAGTATGACTCAAAGTGGGGATTTTCGAATCACGCCAGAATATTTTTCTAAAGAAATTGATCAACTAACAGTTGGAATTATTGGAGTTGGTCACATTGGATCAGCAGAAGCGAAGCTCTATCATGATTTGGGTGCACGAGTTTTGGGTTATCAACGGCATAAAAATGAAAATTCTAACGTGACGTTTGTAACTCTGGAAGAACTCTTAATGCAGTCAGACATTGTTTCTTTGCACGTACCATACGAACCGGGCGTCAATGATTTAATGATTGGTGCGACTGAATTAGGAAGAATGAAGTCCAACGCAGTTTTAGTTAATACGGCTCGCGGTGAATTAGTGGATACAGTTGCGGTTAACGGAGCCTTAGCAGATCAGGCGATCGCTGGTTTTGGAACGGATGTGCTTCCGGCTGAAACCGGAGTTTCTGGTAAGCACTTCGATCGATTGGAACAAGTTGCAGATAAAAATCTGCTAGAGCTTATGAAAAATTATCCGAATGTAATTGTGACACCCCACGTTGGTTTTAACACCGAGCCAGCGATGAAAGATATGATTAAAACTAGTTTTGCAAACTTTCATGAGGCATTGACCACTGGCAAAACGATTAATCAACTTAAATAGGAGTTGAAATTTTGGAAACGTCTTTTTTACAACTAATCAAACAACGACGGACGGTTTATGCTTTGGGAAAGCAGATTAATTTTTCTGAGGCAGAGATTTATGATTACATTAAGGACGTGATTCGGGCAGTTCCCTCGGCTTTTAATAGCCAGCCCGTGCGGGTCGCGGTTTTATTTAATCAATCCCACCAAGATTTATGGGAAATTGTTGCTACTGCATTAGCAGCGAAGATTCCGGCCGATTCATTTTTACGAACTAAAGCAAAAATCAGTACCTTTCAAAAAGCGTTTGGAACGATTTTGTTCTTTACCGATCTTGATGTTGTGCAAAAGCTCGTTAAGACACCTAAATTAGCGACCTATCAATATCAAGAATACAATTGGTCAGAAGAGGCACAGGGAAATGCTCAGTTCGCTGTTTGGACGGGGCTAGAAGCAAATGGATTGGGAGTTAATTTGCAACACTATGATCCGCTGATTACGGCGACAGTTAAACAGCGGTTTGCTATTCCGGAGCACTGGCAGTTACGAGGCGAAATGGTTTTCGGCTCCATAGAGCAGCCGGGAAAAATAAAACCAATGATTGCTGATGACGCACGGTTTAAATTATTTAAGTAGTCAGAGGATGGTTGGTAATGAAGCAAAAAGCAATTGAACAAAAACTACTTAAATTACGGCGGCTGGCTAATTTTTTGATTACGCCACTATGTCTAGCTCTCTTTGCTGCTTATTATTTTCAACGGCGCGCATCACCACTCGTCATGATTTTGGCAGCATTGGTGGTGTTAACCTATGTTCCTTATGGAATTGTTGTCTTGTATTTTGTCATTAAAAGACAGCAAACAAGTCGCCATTCACGGTGACCAGTAGCAGCTAAAAAGTATGCTATCAACGCTTAGCCTATCTAATTGATGGAGCTAGGCGTTTTTTTGTTGTACAATGGCAAACGTTGTTTATTTACATTAAAGGGGAAAAGAATGTGAAAGTAGAGCGAAAAAATTGGCAGACGGGACTAGCGATTTTGATCATTATGGCAGCAGTTTTGATTATGCTGTCACTTCAATTAGCAACAGGCGACGTCATCATTGGTTATGATACGTTCTTTCATTTTAATCGAATTTATGACACAGCAATGCAGTTTCAAACGCACCATTTTAATTACTTTATGTCAAACTTTGGCTACCGACAGTCAGGTCAGATTGTTAATGCCTTGTATGGTCCTTATATGGCTTACCTGTTAGGATTTTTGTTATTTTTAACGAAAAGTTGGTTTTGGTTTGAAATTACAACGGCCTTTGGGATCCTCACAATTGCTGGTTTAGGGGCTTACGGTTTATTTCGGAAACTTCGAATTAATCAAGGGTTAGCTGTGGCTGGGGCGATTATTTATTTGTCACAGAATTTTATTACATACTGGATTACGAGCTCCGCCTTTTTAGATTGGGGGGCGATGTTGCTACCCTTTGCATTAATGGTAGCAATTGATTTGTTGGCTGGTTCAGCAGCCAAGGTACACTTTACCCTGGCAATTGTGGTGGGACTACTGTTAGAAACGCATGTTTTAAGTGCGGTCATTACGGTTCTAATGTTCCTACCCTTTTTCATCGTCGGCTGGATTCGGTCATTAACCAAATGGGCATATTTCAAAAAGGTTGCTGCTAATGTAATTTTAGCTTGTTTACTAAGTGCCAATTACTTTGCAGCTTTCTATAACGTATTTATTAATAATCGTTTGATTCCTCCCTTTCGGGTAACCAATTTAGCCGATGGGGCGGTTCAATTCAGCACCACTAACTTAACTCAAAGCGGACTGGGAATTGTTTTGATGGTGATCATTAGCTTGCAGGGTCTGTTTATCATTTTTAATTTTAAGCTCAGCCGGTTAAATTTGATGCTAACTACGGTAGGATTTTTATTTTATTTAATCTCATCAACTTTGTTTCCTTGGAATCAGATCGGAAAAATTCTTCCTGATTTTCAGGATTTCTTGCAGTTTCCCTCCCGCTTTTTGGCTTTTGCGGGTTTGTTATTGTTGACGGGCTTTTTACTGTCGCTAAATCAATTTATTGCAAATTGGTCACAGTCACTGTTGAAAAATTCTAGTTACGCGCTGGTTGGCTTGTTAGCGGTGATGGCACTGATGTTAGGAGTCAAGAACATAAAGATTCAACTTGATAACAACTGGCAAATGACAGCTCATGCTCCACAAGTTGGGGTTTATGGGGCTCATCTATTTCCCAATGGTTTTTACCAGAGTGGGATTAGTAATCAGCGACTTAAACAAGATTTTCATGCTGCAAATTTGGTAACACCATTAAATGACGTGATTCGAGCAACTACGGACTATTTACCCAATACAACTAAGCAGGCCACGGTTTCGGGGTTACAAGATCAATATCGAAAGCAAATTACAGATAATAATCGTAATTATCACAAACAAGTTTTGGCAAATGGAAGCATGCAACTAACTTGGAAGAATAATCAAGCTGCTCGGGTCGTTCAGATTCCAATGGTAGCTTATCGAGACACCCAGGTGCGATTAAATGGCAAAGAACTGCACGAAACCAACACAGACGAGCATCTATCCCCTGATCAATATCGACGATCGGACATTGGAGCCATTCAAGTTCGGGCCGCCACGGGGAAAAATCGAATGGTGGTAAGTTATCAGGCTCCCTGGTATTTTACAGGAGCTTTGTTCGTTTCACTGCTTGCATGGATTTTAACGCTGGGATTGGAATTGTTGCGTAAAATTCGGAAAAACCGGCTGGTTTAGAATTATTTTGTTTTTTTCATTTAGGATGTGCTAAAATATTAAGCAACACTTAACGAAAGGAGGGGTTCCATGCAACGACTATACTGGGATGCAATAAATATTGATAGCCACAAAGTTTTCTATACTGTGAATGAACAGGGACTGAACTTCGTTAGTTCTCCTGAATGTGGGCTGTCGCAAGTTTTGAATTTTTACGCTCAATCCTTTGAGTATGTTCACGATCACGAAGTGACGGATGCTTATCGTAAATCCTTTAAACGTTACTTAAAGGGTAAAACCGGTGAATTTGTGGTAGATCGGGATAGCTTTGTTAATGGAACTCCCCAAGAAGAAGAGGTCTGGCAACGGATTGCGGCAATTCCCTACGGAAAAACTCAGTCGGTTGCAGTTCTTGCTGCGGAAGCTAAGGTTTCACAGCAGGTAGTTTTACAGGCTCTTCAAGCTTCGCCAGTTTGGCTAGTATTGCCTCTTCACCGGGTAACCGGTCGAGGAACCAAACAACTGAACTTTCGGACGAATCAGGCAATGCAGGATTACCTACTGCAGATTGAACAAAAACCAAAAGCTGAGTTTAAAGAATTACTGTAACCAGTAACTAGCCGGTAAGTAAGATGCGGCTAACTTAACTTTTAGGAGAAAATTGAATATATGAAAACCAGACAGTTAACCCTCATGTCGCTAGTTTTGATGGTCTTTACCTCGATCTTCAACTTTATCAACATTCCGCGGGCCTTTTATTTGATGGGCTATGCCTCGATCGGTTTTTACATCGTTGCGGCACTCTGCTTTTTTCTGCCATTTGCCTTTATGGTTGCGGAGTTAGGCTCGGCTTACCCCAATGCCCAAGGTGGCATTTATACGTGGATGGCGGAGGCGGTTAATCCCCGCTATGCCTTTGTTGGAATTGTAATTTGGTATACATCATTTATCACATGGATGTTAAATACCAGTTCAATTATTTGGATTCCGATTTCGACGGCAATATTCGGAGTCGATAAAACACAGACATGGCATTTACTGGGATTGAATGACGTGCAGACGCTTGGTATTTTAGCAGCCAGTTTAGTAATAGTAATTACCATAATTGCGAGTCGGGGATTGGGACGCTTCAAACTAATTACGTCAATTGGTGGTTTAGCAATGTTACTAGCTAGCGCAATCTTAATTGGTGGTGGGGCGGTGATCTTGCTATTAAACGGACACCCACTAGAACCACTTAGCTTCTTGAGTTTGATTAAATCACCTAATCCGCAGTATGTAACCGGGATTTCCGTGCTAAGTTTTTCTGTCTATGCCATCTTTGCTTTTGGTGGAATTGAAATTATCAGTGGTTTAGTGGATCAAACTAAAAATCCTAAACGGACTTTTCCACGCGGAGTTGCAATTAGTGCTTTGTTAATTACAATTGTGTATTCATTGGGGATTTTTGTAACTGGGATGTTTACAAATTGGAATCAGGTGTTTAATCCTGCCGATGGTTCGAAAGTTAATCTGGGGAACGAAGCCTTTATTGCGATGAATAATTTTGGCTACCAACTTGGATTAGCACTGCACTTTTCTCATTCCGTAGCCATTCAGATGGGGTTGTGGTCAGCGCGCTATATTGGTTTTTCGATGTTTTTGGCGTTAATCGGTGCATTTACGACGGTCATCTTCTCTCCAATCAAACAATTAGTTGAGGGTACCCCCAAACAAATTTGGCCTACCTTTCTACGGAAACAACGAAATGGGTTGCCGGTTAATGCGATGAGGGTGCAAGCCATGATTGTGATAGTTTTTATTTTACTGGTAGCTTTTGGCGGTAAAAATGCCAAAATTTTTTTCCAAATGGTAATTTCAATGACAAATGTGGCGATGTCGTTACCCTATCTGTTTATTGCGTTTGCTTTTTGGCGGTTTCGCAAGCGTAAACCAGTTCCAACTGCTTTTGTATTTTTCAAGAAAGATTGGATGGCCTACGTAGCAACGATGATAGTCTTAGCAACAGTTGGATTAGCCATTAGCTTTACAGTGGTAGCACCTGTTCTTAAGGGGGACTGGTTAACCAGCGGATTGATGGTTTTGGGTCCAGTGATTTTTGCAAGCTTAGCCTTGTTTTTTGAGGCTCGTTATCGTCAGCGAATCGAAAAAAATGGTAACTAAAAAGCCGAGCACTTTAAAGTGCTCGGCTTTTTAGCTTTAACTATTTAAAACGAACGAACAATTAGTAAGATCCCAAAGAACATAAAGTAGAAAGATACTAGGAAAAGTGCGACGCTAATGGCCATTTCAGGAGCAAATAATAATGAAAAGCCTAGAATTACACCAATGACACCAAGAACGACATTAAACCAAAACAGTCCGCGGTGTTCCTTACCAATGAAACGACTTGCCCATAAGGCGAAAAACGAATCAAAGATAAATGATAGTGAAATTAAAATCCAGATATAAACAGCACCAAAACTAGGCTGCATGAAAATTAAAATTCCAAGGATGATATCAATAACACTACTAAAAATCGTCCAGCCACGGCTGAGACCGAGATCTCGTTGCAATACCGAAATATCAGCTAATTTGAAAACCCCTTCGACAATTAACAAAATGGCAATTAAAATGATCAAAGCACGTAGGGAACCAATGGGGTTACGTAACATCACCAGTGACATCACGGCGAATAAAATTCCGAGCACTAAACTAAATGGATCAAATCTTCTTTCTGAACTAAACATAGAATCCCTCCTCATAATTAAGTTTATCTTAACATAGTCAGTGATTAAACTTAAGTCATAACAATGAAATTTAAGGGTTTGTATAGTAGAATAAAAATATTATGAGTTTTTGAAACATGACAGAAAAGAGAAACTACCTATGAAAAGAAAATGGGGCTTGTTCCTATATCCGTTGGCGGCTTTCCTATTACCAATGGTAATTACAATTATTGCCTTCGGTCTACACGGAATTGCTCCGCTTGGTTCGAAAAATATTTTGGTCAGTGATTTAGCCACTCAATATTTGCCATTTTTTAACTTTATGCGAACCCAGCTCGTACAGCATACTTACAGTGCTTATTCATTGTTATTATCCCTGGGAGATAATACGCTTCCGGTTTATACGTACTATTTGATGAGCCCTTTAAACTGGTTAGTTCGCTTTGTTCCAGAAACGGCAGTTCCACTGTTAATGGAAGCAATTATTATCATTAAAATTGGTCTAATTAGTTTATCGATGCAGCTCTTTTTGCAAGTTCGTTCGAAACAAGCGAACCTAATGCAACTTTTAGCTGGTTTATCATATGGACTGTGTGGCTTTGTTTCAATGTATTTTTATGATTTCATGTGGCTGGATGCACTAATCCTCCTTCCCCTGCTAACGTGGTCGCTTGACCGGCTCTTTTATCGGGGAAAATGGGGCAGTTATCTACTGATTTTAGCGCTAACGATCGTGGTCAACTATTACATGGGATATATGTTGTGCCTTTATTCTGTGATTTACTTTGTCTATTTAATTTTGCTAAACCAACGCCCAGAAACTGGTTTTTTTCAGTTTTTTAAACAGCACCGCCGTTTGGTATGTAAGTATCTGGGAGCTTCGTTGTTGGCAGCTAGTTTGGCAGCCTTTTTGTTGGTTCCAACGGTAATTGGAATGCTGGCAACTTGTAAAAGTAGTTTGAACCCAGTGAGTTTTTTGCCAATTCCTCGGTTTCTACCGTCGGTATTTACAGCGTTAGGCGTGGGCGCTACCAATTTTGCCAGTCGGCTAAATCATGAGCCAGCGCTCTTTGTTGGCAGCTTATTTACACTGGGCTTGTGGCTGTACTGGTTGTCGCCACTAATTACTCGCCAGAGAAAACGAGCCTCGTTTTGGTTAGTTGGTGCGATTTTCTTTGGGATGTTGATTTCCACTTTTGATACGATGTGGCATATGTTTCAGATGCCAGCCGGGTTTCCTTTTCGCGAAGTTTACATGTTGAGTTTTGTCGTAATTTTGTTAGGATATGATGCTTGGCAAGCAGGGGCTTTTTATGACCGTAGCTCGTTGATAAAGGCAATTACGCTGACGATTTCTTTGTTGTTAGCTGGTTATTTAACGGCCTATTTAGAGAAAATTATCGTACGAGTAACGAATTGGAAGTTCACCTATGTTGGTGCCAACCACTGGCATTTATTAGTAGCCTTGCTACTGATAATTTTTATTGGGATGTTGTTGTGGTATCAGGCATCGCACCGCGCTTCGTTTTTGGTGAAATTGGCGTTGCTTTTCGGGGTCAGCCTGGAGCTGGGAACCAATTTTTCGATGGCGCTGGGAGGAACAGATGAGTATGGCGAGCAGCACCGATTTGCAACTGCTTTTCAGCAATCTAAAAAAATTATTGACCGCCACACGGGTCATCAGAAAGATTTTGGGCGGACAAATTTAGATAATCGTTTATATAAAGCCAGTTTCAATATTAACTATAATCAATATAACGATGCGCTCTTGTTTAATTTTTTTGGAGTAAATAGCTATACCTCATCAATGAATAAGAACACTCATGATGCTTTGGCACAGCTAGGCTTGTATAGTCGCAATGAGCGAAGAATCAGTGTGAACGGTGTTACGCCCGTAACTGAGCAATTGCTGCGACTGGATCAGCGTTTGGTGATTGAACAGGATGGGAGCTATCGGGTCCACCATGATGCGCGTAATCGTGGATTAGGTTATGCCGTTTCTGAGCAAATCAATACCTATCATCCCGTTTCAAATCAGGTTTTTACTAATTTAAACCAGCTGGTGCAAAAAGAACAGGGGCGAACCAACAACTATTTCTTAGCCAATCAAATTGAGTTGGCACAAGTTCAAAAACAAGCTGGAATTTATCGCTATACAGTTAAAACAACCCCTAGAATAACTGGGAAACAGTACTTAGCTATTCCAACCAGTAGTCCTAATCAGCCTTTAGCTGTCAAAGTAAATGGACGCAGATTAAAAACGTCGGAACATCAACTAGGAGCTGAAATCATTCCGGTTGGTAAGTTTGCCAAAGGGCAGACTTATACAATTCAATTTAATTCAAGTACGAAACTTGCGAACCTTCAGAATAATTTAGTTGGTTTTGATGATGCAGGCTTTGATCGATATGTGACTGCAACAAATCCTTATCGGCTTAAAATCTCACATCCGGAGCGTTTGAAATTAAAAGGTCATGATTTTAAGGGGACGATTAAAACTACGACTAAGCGACCAGTAGTGCTGATTAGTTTGCCATATGATCGTGGGTGGCAGCTTACGGACGGGGGAAAACCTGTTAAAATAAAGAAAACAGTTGGTGGCTTGATGAGTGTTCACTTGACTCCTGGAAACCATGTACTTCATTTTAAGTATCAAACTCCAGGATTACGACTAGGAATGTTGATCAGTGCGCTCGGCCTTGTAGCCACTGCTGGCTTTTGGTGGTGGTTTAAAGATCAAAATAAGAGAGGAGTGGATTAGAAATGGCAGTTACAGCATATCTAGTACGGCACGGACAAACGTATCTTAATCTCTACAATAAGGTTCAGGGGTGGATTGATTCACCGCTCACCGAAAAGGGGATTCAAGATGCACGTACGGCTGGGGACCGACTAGCAACGATTAATTTTGATGCAGCTTTTACCAGTGACTCTGGGCGCGCGATCGCTACAGGACAAGAAATTCTAACTAAAAATCCAAACGGAATCAACGTGATCACCTATCAATTCCCTGAATTACGAGAGCAGTTTCATGGGTACTTTGAGGGAGAGAACTTAGAACAAATGTGGCAATTTGTGGGTGAACAAGTCCAAATTACCAATGAATCAGGCGTGTTAAACCACTTTGGTTTGGAGCGAGCTCGGGATCTAATCGCTAAAGCTGATTTGTATAATAACGCCGAGGATAATGCGCGGTTTTGGCAGCGATTGGATCGCGGCTTTGACCGGATCCGTTCGAATACAAAAGCGGGGCAACAAATTCTGATTGTTTCACATGGGATGACGATTCGTTCGATTGTTGATCGGTATGCTCCAGAACTTGATCAAGGGGATGCGGCCAAGAACGGTAGCATCACTAAATTAATAATTGAACCTGATGATATTAAAGTAGAATATTACAATAATATCGTCGGTGAAATCTAAGGTTGTCTTGGGGGTAAAAATCGGTTAGACTGATGGTATTCAAATAAAAGTTGGGGTGCCACGAGCTGAGATTATACCCATTGAACCTGATATAGTTCGCACTATCGCAGGAAACTTTCTTTAATTAGCCAATAATTCTGACTAGCTTTTGTCATCTTTATTAGCCTTCAGCTCGTGCTGAAGGCTTTTTTATTTGAACAAAATTAAGGGAGGAATTAACATGTCAAAACCAATCACTTCATTACAAAGACAATTGCAACAAATTGTAGCAAAACAGTTAGTAGATATCAGTAGGAATCCATTTGTGCAAGGCATTGCGGCTGGATCATTGCCCAGCACAGCAGTAGCAACATATGTCCAACAAGATAATCTCTATCTGCAAAAGTACTTAACAAATTACCAACAAGTTTTAGGAATCCTTGCTCCAGACCTGTTAGCGACAACTATCCATGCGATTGACACTGAAAATCGGGCTCACCAAGTATTATTAGCATTTCTTCAGACTGATAATGCCCAATTGATGAAAGGGACGGTAATTGAATTACCGACAACTAGGGCCTACTTGCAGCATATTCAAACGGCGATTACAGCAAACGCTTGGCAGGGATTAGCGGCGTTGTTGGCATGTCCACTTATCTACACGCAGCTTGCGGTCGAACTGCAGCAGCAACAAGCTGTTGTGCACCGTAATCCTTTTGCTGCTTGGATTGATTTTTATTTACCAAAAGCTGATTATTTTACAAAACGAATGATTGAACTATTTGTGAATGAAGGACAAACCAAGTCTGACTACCAGCAGTTTCATGCTTTACAACGATTTGAAGCCAGTTGTAAATATGAAAATGCCTTTTTTACGCAAGCAATGGAGGAGTAGCATGATACAGCAATATCCAACGGCATTGACAATTGCCGGTAGTGATTCTGGTGGTGGGGCCGGATTACAAGCAGATTTAAAAACGATGCAGGCATGTCAGACGTTTAGCACCAACGTTATAGTTGGGATAACGGCCCAGAATACTTTGGGAGTCCAGGGGCAGTATCCCTTACCAAAGCAGGTTGTTACGCGCCAGTTTGCTTCGATTTTAGCCGACTTTCATATTCAAGCCGTTAAGACAGGAGCTTTGTTTGATGCGGAACATGTACAAATGGTCGCTGACGAACTGCAGTGGAGCCGATTACCCAATCTAACGGTCGATCCGGTCATGATTGCTAAAGGCGGAGCGCACTTATTGACACCAGCGGGGATTAGAAAGATAAAAAGCCAGTTGCTACCGCAAGCGACGATCGTTACGCCTAATTTACCAGAAGCAGAGTTGTTAGCAGAACAACAGATTATTTCTGAGGCTGACCGGTTAAGTGCGGCTAAGAAGATTCAGCAGTTAGGAGCAAAAAATGTGATTATTAAGGGCGGACACGGATCAGGTCCGCTGGTTAAGGACTATGTAAGGTTAGCTAACGGGGATGATTTTTGGTTGACCGCTCCACGAGTCAAAACTAAGCGAACGCACGGAACGGGAGATACTTTGTCTGCCTCGATAACAGCATTTTTAGCTCAAGGATTGGGAATTTCAACAGCCATTCAACGAGCCCACGCTTATTTGGAAATGATCATCGAGAAACCATTAGTGCTTGGTCATGGGCACGGTCCATTAAATCATGGGGGATGGAGTGCGCATGATGAAATTTAAACCAGAAATGTTGCAAGTTTATCTAGTGATTGGGACGGCGAACGTGGATTATCGAGTAGATCGGTTGTTGGCGGTGGTCGCTGCAGCCGTTCGTTTGGGGGTCACGGCGGTCCAGTTTCGCGAAAAGGATCAAAGTCGCTTGACTTTTGCTGAACAGGTTCAACTCGGGCGGGCGGTACATCGTTTGACAGCTGCCCAGCAAGTTCCACTTTTTGTCGATGATAATTTTAAGTTGGCACAAGCCGTTGGGGCTGAGGGACTGCATCTTGGTCAAACTGATCCTTGGCCCGCATTGAAGCAGAAACAACAAGCTAATTTAATGGTTGGCCTATCAGTTCATGATTTTACTGAACTAAATCAGAGTCGCTCGTTGTTACCATACATTGACTATCTTGGGGTCGGACCAGTTTTTGCGACTAAAACAAAGTCAGATGCTAAAGCTCCCATTGGGACGTCAGGGCTAATGGATATGGTTCAACAGACTGATTTACCACTCGTGGCAATTGGTGGGATTAGTGAACGCAATGTTTGGAAACTTAAAACAATCCCAATTGCTGGGGTAGCAGTGATTTCAGCAATTACGACCAGTTCAAAGTTAGCGACGACCATCAGAACTTTAAAACTCCAAGGAGGTTTTCATGACCAGTAATCTAATCGCACAAATTAGACAGCATAATCCAATTGTTTTGAATATTGCTAATCAAGTTACGCCGCAACGGGTTGCTGATGGAATTAATTTCTTAGGGGGTTCCCCCATGATGGTCTCCGATCCACTCGAGGTAGCTGAGTTGGCTAAGTTGGCTCAGGCCGTTACTCTTAATTTGGGCTCGACCAGTCCCACGGCACAATTAGATATGCTTACAGCGGGTCGAAGCGCTAATCAACATCAACTTCCGGTAGTTTTTGATCCAGTGGCGGTGGGGGCTTCATCCGTTCGAACAGAGCGTACCCAGCAGCTTTTGCAACAAGTCAAGGTAGATACGATACGTGGCAATGCCGCGGAAATTGCTCAGCTAGCGGGAATTGCTTGGCAAATTCATGGAATCGATGCGGGAGCTGGTGAGGTTAAGGTTTCAACCATTGCCAAACAAGCCGCCCAGAAGCTACGGTGTCGAGTCGTATTATCAGGCGCTCATGACATCATTACTGATGGAGTCAATGGGTATGAAGTGCACAATGATGTAAGTTTGTTAGCAACTAATGTTGGAATGGGTGATGTGCTAGATGGTATTTTAGCCACTGCAATTTCACAAGCAACGAGTCTTTATGACCTAGCCTTGGCAACGGGAATCCTGCCGGTAGCCGCCGAACGAGCACTTGTTAAAACTGGCACTCGGCCGGCATCATTTTTAGTCGAAACTTACAACCAACTGGCAGCCTTGGATGATACCCAGCTGGATGATAGACTGCAACTATCAACAATCTAATTTTACAAATTGTTTTTTTGTTGGAAAGGGTTAAGATGGGATTACGATACTTGAAGCTAACTTAGCAAACAGCAAGGAGTCCTATGATGAGTCAACCAACTAATGATGTAGCTGCGCAATTGGAAATCCCCCAGTTGGAACAACAGTTGCAAACATCGGTAACGACCGGTTTGGATACGCAAACGGCACAAAAACGATTTCAAACTGATGGTGCCAATGTAATCGAAAGTGGTCAGCATACTAACCGACTGCTTGATTTTCTACAAAATTTCACTTCGCTCATGGCTTGCCTATTATGGGTTTCGGGGTTAATTGCCATGGTATCAGGAACCGTTGAATTAGGAATAGCAATTTGGGCAGTTAATATTATCAACGGTCTGTTTTCATACTGGGAAGCGCATGCAGCTAAAAAAGCAACGGATGCTTTGAGTAAGATGCTGCCAACCACTGTTAACGTCCTTCGTGATGGCCACCAACAAGCTATTCTAGTACAAAACGTGGTTCCAGGTGATGTGGTAGAAATTCAGGCAGGGGATGCAGTTCCTGCTGATGCGCGGGTTTTATCAGCTGCCAATTTACAAATTGATGAATCTTCATTGACGGGCGAGTCTGTGCCCGTTGCTAAAAAATCTACCTATCAACATGGGGATGGGAAGTTTTCGATTACAAACATTATCTACGCAGGCACGGTGGTTACCACTGGAACAGCTCAAGCGGTAGTTCTTGCTACAGGAATGCAGACGGAGTTTGGTAAAATTGCCCATTTGACCGAATCACAAAGTTCAATGGTTTCACCACTGACAAACGAACTTAATCGTTTAACGCGGCAGCTATCTGTAATTGCATTGCTAATTGGACTTGGATTTTTTATTCTTGCAATTTTCTTTGTTCATTATCCCGTTGCAAAAGCCTTTATCTTTGCGCTTGGGATGATTGTTGCTTTTATTCCCGAGGGCTTGCTACCAACGGTGACGCTCTCGTTAGCGCGTGGGACCCAGGAGATGGCAAAAAAACACGCACTCTTAAAGAGTTTAAACAGTGTTGAAACGTTGGGAGAAACGAGTGTGATCTGTTCTGATAAAACAGGGACGCTAACGCAAAATCAAATGACCGTTACCCATCTCTGGTTGCCAGCAGAGGAGTTTACGGTGACCGGGACGGGTTATTTTAACAATGGTCAAATTCAATTCCAAAAAGAACCGATGAAGTTAGCGCAGCACCCTGATTTAAATCGGTTACTAGACATTGCGTTGCTAAATAATGATACGCAGGTCGTCAGTGAAGCTGATGGTAAGCAAGCCCCCAAAATTTTAGGAACACCGACGGAGGCAGGACTTTGTATTGTAACTGCGAAGGCTGGATTAAATTTACCTGAGCGACAACAGGCAGCACCGCGTTTGACGGAATTGCCATTTGATTCAGATCGAAAAAGAATGACGACGATCCAAAAACAGACCAACGCGCCTGACTTGATTTATGTTAAGGGAGCTTTGTCAACCATGCTTTCGGTTTGTGATCGGATTTTAGATGGCAATCAAGTTCGCCCACTAACAGCTGCCGATCAGCAACGACTACAACAGGCCAATCAGGATTACGCGGCTCAAGGGCTTCGTTCTCTGGCCTTTGCTTATCGAGAAGCAACTGACTCTGATCAGGGGAAGTATGCGATTTCCACCGCTGAACAGCATTTGATTTTTGTTGGCTTAGCGGTAATGCAAGATCCTCCTCGACCAGAAATCTATCAGGCCGTCCAAAAATGTCAAAATGCTCACATTAAAATCATCATGGTTACTGGTGATAGCGCTCTGACGGCGAAAAGTATTGCTGTAAAAATCGGCATTGTTTCGGATCAAGCCCGAGTGATTACTGGAGAAGAACTGGCCCAGTTGAGTGATGCCCAATTACAAGCTGCGGTTAAAAACGAAGTTATTTTTGCAAGAGTGGCACCGGCAGATAAGTATCGCATTGTTTCGATGTGTCAAGCTAACGGTGAGATTGTTGCCTCAACTGGTGACGGGGTTAATGATGCCCCCGCCTTAAAGCGAGCTAACATTGGAATTGCAATGGGATTGAACGGGACGGATGTTGCCAAACAAGCTGCGGATATGATTTTGACGGATGATAACTTTGCTTCGATTGTTGCTGCCATTGAAGTAGGACGCACCGTTTATAAAAACATTCAAAAATTTCTGACGTATATTTTCACTAGTAACGTCGGCGAAGCCTTTCCTTCACTGCTCTTCTTGGCTTCCGGAGGCTTGATTCCTTTGCCACTAACAGTGATGCAGATTTTAACGGTTGATTTAGGGACGGATATGCTGCCGGCCCTTGGTTTGGGCGCTGAGCCAAGTGAACCGGGGGTAATGAACCAACCACCCCGAGCACGGACGGCCCACTTGTTAACTCCGGGAATTATATGGAAAAGTTTTGGATATTATGGTTTGCTGGGGGCGTTGATTTCAATGGGAGGGTATTTCTTTGTTAATTGGCAATTTGGTTTTCCACAGGTACCCCTAGCTAGCACCGGAAAAGTTTATGCAATGGCTACGACCATGACCCTAGCGGCAATTGTCTTTTCACAAATTGCCAATGTTCTAAATTGCCGAACTGAAACGACGTCGCTGTTTCGAGTCGGGGTGTTCTCAAACCATCGGATTATCAGTGGAATTATTTTTGAAATTTTGCTGTTAGCATTTTTGGCATACACACCAGGAGTTCAGAGCCTCTTTGGCACTGCTCCATTGAATGGACTTGACTGGTTGTTCTTAGCCTGCATTCCGGTTCCTTTGGTGCTATTAGAGGAAGCACGGAAATGGTTCGTTCGAAGACGAGTAGCCCGGATAAAGAATTAATTGAATAGATTAGGATTTATAAAAAAAGGGTAATTAGTTTGAACAACTAATTACCCTTTTTTATATTGACAATGATAAAATCAACTATTCGTTAGCTGCGTTGATAGCCTCATTGACAGCATTACTAAATCCGTGTCGATCTAAGGCTAGCACCCCTTTAATGGTCGATCCACCGGGAGAAGTAACCTGATCTTTTAAAATTGCTGGATTGGTACCAGTGGTTAAGGCCATTTTAGCACTGCCGGCAACCATACTAGCAGCGACCTGATAGGCAGTTTTACGATCTAAGCCGTTTTGTACGGCTGAGTCTGCGAGGGCGCTTAAAAAGATATCGACAAAGGCTGGACCGCAGCCCGCAACTGTCCCTAAAATTCCAAGCTGTTCTGCGGCAACGGTGTTTACCGAACCTAGGCTGGACAACACTTTCATAGCCGTTTGCTGGTCTTTGGGGGTAACCGTTTGGGATCTTTCTAAGGCAATCGTCCCCGCATTGACGGCGACCGGAATGTTAGGAATAATGGCTAGCACGGAGTTTTGAGGAAACAGTTTTTGAATCTCTGCTGGAGCCACTCCCTGAGCGGCGGAAATGATGATTGTGTGCGATGCAAGGGGAAGATCCTTTAAAATTGTCAGCGTAGTTGGTGCTGGCGTTGCCACAAATAAAATGTCTACCTCACTCAAAGTAGCTGTTTCTGCAAAGTGAAAGCCAAGTTCTTTTTGAAAAGAGGCTAGCGCAGCTGATTCGTGATGGATCTTAACAAAAATATGATCGGCATCGTAGTTAGTAGTTAGCCCGCGAATAATGGCACTACCCATACTACCGGCACCTAAAATTCCAATTTTCATGGTGAACTCCTTTTTGTAAGTAGTGGATAATATTTAATTATAACAGATTTCTGGTTAATCAGCTGGAGTAGCAGCGAGAGCCTGGTTAAGATCATCATTTGTAATGGTTTCCAGCGTTTTTTTGGTTGGATTTTTTTGAAAGGCCACTCGCCGAGCTTGCATTTGCAACATTGCCTGATACAGATTACGTGCCCACCGTGCATTTCCACTAGGATGATGGTTAGTAATATAGGCAGTGACGGTAGTTTCCAAATAAACTGGATCCTCCAATTTAACAATGCCCTCATGTTTAATCATGTTGAACAAAATTTGAACCAGTTCCTCGACCTGATAGTCGGCAAAGTAAATCCGGTTAGGAATTCGGGAACGAAGTCCAGGATTATCATTCAGAAATTCTTCCATTTTATCGGTATAGCCAGCCAGAATCACAATCAGATCTTTGCGATGATTCTCCATTCCAATGATGAGCTGATCAATAGCTTCATGACCAAAATCAGTGGGGCTGTCTGGATGGGAGAGCTGATAGGCTTCATCGATGAATAGCACGCCTCCAAGCGAATTTTCGATAACGCGCTTAGTTCGGTCGGCAGTAGTCCCGGTATAGTGTCCGACTAAATCCGAGCGATCGGTATTAACTAATTTATTATCACTAATAATCCCATTTTGAAAGAGGATGGCGGCAAATAGTTTGGCTACCGTGGTTTTTCCGGTTCCGGGATTACCCACGAACACCATGTGTTTACTGATTCCCGTTGGGGTTTTTAAGCCATGTTTTTCGCGTAGTTGGTTCATTTTAGCAATGGCAATCATGTCAATAATCTGTTTTTTGGCTTCCTCTAGTCCCGTTAAATCATTTAATTCTTGCATTGCATCAATCGAGGTATCGATAGTTTCAATGTTGAGATTGAGATCATTATTGGCTTCTGCTGGTTCATGATTCTCAGCTTTTGGGTTCTTTTTGGCATCCTCATCTAGGTTGCTTAGATCAAGATCTGCAAGCGGATTTTCAGCAAACAGCTTTGCCGCATAGTCATAGCGATCATTTGCTTTAGCGATATTAATCGTAGCCAGATAAGAACTGTCATCGGCAACGATCGTTTCTACATCAACAAGGGGTAAATGCGCCTGCAAATCAGCAACCGTTGTTTTTTGATCGAGTGGAAAGTATAGATACATTTTGCGGTTTTTAAAATCAAACTGATAACCAAACGTTTTGCCAATGACGGGACTTAATTGGTGCAAAAGAACGACCATGTTATCAGTCCAGTCGGTAGTATTACCATCATCATTTTTGACATGTTGGTAGGATTTAATGTTTTTAATTCGAAAAGTTTGCGTCTGGAGTTGCTGATCCAGCTGATGATTTTCTCGATAAAATAATTGTGCATACGTTTTTAATTCTTCGAAGGTCATGCTTCCACTTCCTTTGCTGGATGTTTAACCTGTTTATTTTAGCTGTTAGTCGATGAAAAGTAAACCAGAAATGCCTGAAAAGATGGGTGCTCCTTACAAGTAGGTGGGGTAGTCACGCTGAACTAAATTAGTATTTTGTAACTATAAAGATTACCAACTTCATGAAAAGATAAAAAAATTGTTGACAAAGGCTAATAAATACGTAAAATCATAGATAATTATAAAGAAATAAAACAAAAACGAAGCTCAGTCAAGTATTTTGTTCGTGATTCCCAGAGAGTTCTAGCTTGGTGCAATAGAATGTTTTGCGACAAAAGAAAATCAACTGTAAGTTGCAATTGCGAAAGGTTTAATAGTGATTGCTGGGATTGCCCATTATCGCAAACGAGTATCGTTATTGAACTGTACTTAGAGCCGTTTTCTAAAGGAAACGGAAAGATGGGTGGTAACACGTGTGAGAACGTCCCTGATTGTGTCATTGACACAGTTAGGGACGTTTTTTGTTTGCAAGCCACGTCACAAAGTGCAGGGAAATAGCCGTATTTAGTAAGATGATCGGTGGGTTAGTTAGCATCGATTTTAACGAGGTGGTACCGCGTTTTTAACGTCCTTGTTCGCTTAGCGAATGAGGACGTTTTTTATTTCATTATAATAAATTCAAAACTTAAAGGAGTTTGATTATGAAGCAGGAAACAAAAAATGCACGACTTACCTGGAAACAGCATCTTGTTTTAGCTTCACTGTTGTTTGGACTGTTTTTCGGAGCTGGTAATCTGATTTTTCCAATCCATTTAGGTCAAATTGCTGGACCAAATTGGTTTCCGGCGGCCATTGGTTTCTTATTATCAGCCATCTTGCTACCATTGTTTTCAATTTTTGCACTCAGTCTCACTAAGAGCAGTAGCATGTACGAACTGGTTTTGCCGGTGGGTCGCATCTTTTCACTGTTATTTTTAATGGCGGCCCACGGTTCGATGGGATTGCTAATTGGGTCTCCGCGGCTTGCCACGGTAACTTTTACCATGGGGGTGCAGCCGTTTGTTCCTAAAACGTGGCTTCCGATAGCGTTGTTTTTGTTTTCTGGATGTTTCTTTGCGTTAATCATTGCCTTAGCATATCGACAGACCAGTATCATTAAAAGTGTTGGTCAAATTCTAAATCCGTTATTTGTTACATTACTGATTCTGTTATTTTTTGTAGCTTTCATTATCAATGGTGACTTGACCAAACTACCCTTGGTTTCTCAACCGGGACAGGGAACGCCGTCTCTAATTAGTGGATTCTTGGAAGGTTATAATACCATGGACGCTCTAGCGGGACTGGGATTTGGGGTGACTATTATTGCGGCAATGCGCGTTTATTTGAAACAGAAACAGCCGCCTGCGCTTGAGGTTGTCAAAGTTGGAATGAGTGCAATGGGCTTTGAAGCATTGATTTATGTAAGTTTAATTGCCCTGGGAGCCTTAAGTTTAAGCTATGGAAAGGTTAGTCCTGATGGGGGAACCGCCTTTACGCAAATTATGCAGCATTACACTGGTTTTTTGGGAGCTGCTCTGTTAGCTGCCCTGACCTTTTTAGCTTGTTTGACGACCGCCGTAGGAGTATTGACTTCCTTTGCTCAGGATTTAGGCAATCGCTTTCCTAACATCGGTTATCACAAATTTTTGCTAGGGGCTAATTTGATTGCCTTTATAATTGCAAACTTTGGTTTGGAACAGATTATTGCTTTTTCAGCCCCCATCCTCAGTTTGCTCTATCCGATCGCAATTACGGTAATCTTGTTAGGGCTTTTGAATCGCTGGATTGGTCAGAACGTGGTTTTCTATCGAGTGACGGTAACTTTAGTGATGGGACCGGCTTGTCTGGATTTCTTTCACACCTTACCCCCGGTTTTACATCAGTTTAAGTTGGTGCAATCATTGGATAGGTGGAGTTTACTCCACATTCCATGGTTTAGTATTGGACTTGATTTCATTCCCTTCATGGTGGGCGGGCTAGCGCTGAGTGCCCTAATTGTCGTGGGACAACATTGCCTTGCTAACCAGCACAATTAATTAGTGATAAAAAGCTTTGACAATTAATTCGAACGATATATAATATTCACAACTATTAAATATTAATTAAGCTAACTAGGTTTTTATAACGATTATGACCATTAAGAACGGGAATTTGATTTGAAAAGAGGGTTTTCCATGGCTTGTTGTTGTTCATCTTTTTTGAGTTAAGCATGAGAAATGCAGGGATGTTTTTCTCATGAATTAGTATTCTGAAGTTATGAGAAATTCATCAATGATCAACAGCGTAAGGGATGAGAAAAATTCCTTAAAAAAACCGTGATCTAGGTGATAGAGCACGGTTTTTTGCTACCGATGAGAAGGAGCTTCTTGTGAATCAACTTTTAGTGGCACTATTTGGTAAATATCGTGGTGGACGCTCCTGTTGTGGCGACAATTTATGTAATTAGCAAGTTGACAACGTAGGAGGATTGCAATCATGAAAAAGAAGTTTATTTATTTAGCATTACTAGCAGCACTTGGAATCGGATTTATCTATACGTTTGTGTTAAAACCACAGCAGTCCGAAACCAACACCATTCGGTTGGCTTCCTCGCCAGGACCGTACAGTGATTTATTTTTAAATGGAATCAAGCCAATTTTGGAAAAAGAAGGATACAAAGTAAAGAATCAATCCTTTAGTGATTTGTCATTGGCGGATGTGGCGATTAATAATGGGGAAGCTGATCTTAATGTCGACCAGCACACTGCTTATATGAAGAATTTTAATCAGGAAAAGCACGCTAATTTGGTCGCACTAACTAAAATTCCAACGGTTCCAACTGGAATTTATCCGGCTCGAAAGCAACAACTGCGAGCAGTAGCTAAGGGAGATTCGGTTGCAATTCCAAATGACCCTTCTAACATGGCTCGTGCCTATAATGTGATGGTCAAGGCGGGATGGATTACCTTAAAACCGGGCGTTAATCCAATCAAAGCGACTAGTAAGGATATTGCTACGAACAAGTATGATTTAAAAATTCAAGAGATGCAGGACGTTCAAATCCCACGTTCTCGTCAAGATTTTGATTACGTGATCTTGCCAGGATCAACGGCATATCCAGCCAAGATTTCAACTAAGACAATGTTGTTACCAGAAAACATTAAACCTGACTATTATTTAGTGGCGGCTATTAATAAGCAGGATCAAAATAAGAAGTGGGCTAAAGCAGTTCGGAAAGCCTACCATTCTAAGGAATTTAAACAATATTTAGCAAAGCATAATCGAGATAGTTTTTGGAAGGTACCTAAAGAAGCGTGATCGGCAATTAACTGGGTTAAATAGAAACTATATTTTTAAATCAAAAACGGGACGAAAAATCAGTTTAGATTTTTCGTCCCGTTTTTGATTTAATTATTATGCTTGTGGTAATTGTTGCTGTAAAGCAGCTTCATATTGGGTCAAGCGCTCAGTAGCCTCCGCCTCAGTGGGAGCTTTAACCCCCAGATAAAATTTGATTTTAGGTTCGGTTCCTGAAGGTCGAATTGCCAACCACGTATCGTCTGCAAACCAATACTTTAAGACATCTGAAGTTGGTAAATCGAGTTTGGTTTTTTGACCGTCGGCAGTACGGCGAATGCCAGTTTTGAAATCATCAAGTGCGGTAACTGGTTGACCGTTTAGGTTCTGGAGCGGAGTGGCACGAAACTCACTCATTAGTTTGCTCATCGTGGCTTGCCCGTCAAGGCCGGGGAAATCTTTGGCAATTGTTTTTTCACGATAGTAACCATATTCCTGATAGAGCTGGTTGAGACCATCGTATAAGGTGAGTTGCTGTTGTTTATAAAAGGCAGCCACCTCGGCAAGAAGCATGGTTGATTGAACAGCATCTTTATCGCGGACAAATGGTTTGATCAAGTAGCCAAAACTTTCTTCAAATCCAAAGAGGAAGGTGTGATCATGGTTGGTTTCAAAATTCTTGATTTGTTCGGCAATGAATTTGAAACCGGTCAACACGTTTTTCATTTTTACGCCATAATGATCAGCAATGGCGGTGGCTAACTCTGTTGAAACAATTGACTTTACAACGACTCCATTTTCAGGAAGATCATGAAGGCGCTGCTTGGCTTTTAGAAGGTAATCCAACAGCACGCTGGCAATTTGGTTACCGGTCATTAACTGGTATTCACCATTAGGTTGGCGCACAGCGGCCCCTAATCGGTCGGCATCAGGGTCGGTCGCAATTAGCACATCAGCAGCTTCTTGCTTGCCCAGTTGAATGGCTAAGTCAAATGTTTGAGCAAATTCCGGATTTGGAAACGGTGTGGTGGGAAACTCCGGATCAGCAATGGTTTGAGCCACTACGGTGTCATAGTTTTGAAAGCCCGCCTGATTTAACGCCCGCCGCGTGATGATTTTTCCGGTTCCATGAAGGGGCGTATAGACAAACTTAAGTTGTTTACCGACATCTCGAATTAAATCGTGATTAATGTTGACGGTTTTAATTTTATCAAGGTAAGCTACATCAACATCTTCACCGATCACTTGAACAAGCCCCTTGTGGCGGAGTTCTGGTTCAGAAACAGTTTTGATGGCGAACAAGTCAGCAACCTGCCGAACGTAACTTGTCATGAGATCTGATTCTTGGGGTGGCATTTGTCCGCCATCAGGACCATAAATCTTATAACCGTTGTATTGTTTTGGGTTGTGGCTGGCAGTAATCATAATGCCCGCATAGGTGTGTAAATGACGGACGGCAAATGAAAGCTCTGGAGTTGGACGCAAGTCATCAAAAATAAAGCTTTTAATGCCGTGGGCACCGAGCACTCCAGCTGCTTCGTGAGCAAAATCACAGGAATGGTAGCGGGAATCAAAACTAATTGCCACGCCACGTTCTCGTTCTGCTGCCGGGAGGGTTTCCATCATCTTGGCTAATCCTTCGGTAGCTTGGCGGACCGTATAGATATTCATTCGGTTCGTACCCGCACCCAAAATGCCCCGCATGCCAGCGGTTCCAAATGATAATGAAGTTCCAAATGCATCTGCGAGAAGCTGTTGATTATCCTTCATTTGAACCAGCTCGCGATGTAAATCAACTGGTAAATGTGGTGCGGTTAGCCAGGTTGAATAGCGGCTGTCAAGTTCTGCTTGATTTATCATTAATAAGACTCCTTTGATTGATTGAAACGGTTCCTCTTTTAAGGCAAATTATAGTTATTAATCGACAACCAGTCAATTTTGGTTGTAAAACCACGGGCATTAACCAGCGGTTGGTCTATTCTGTGGATATGCTATAATTCAAGACAAAATGTTTAATTGGAGGATCTGGCGATGGAATTTTCTAATGCACCCGGGCGTATCTATCGGTTAGCAGCAGATGGCAGCTTGCAAGCCGAACTGACGTATCATCTAGATCAAGGAGCCATGGTGATTACGAAGACTTTTGTTGCTCCGGCAGCCCGTGGACAAGGATTAGCCGGTAAGTTGATGTTGGCAGCGATTGCTTTGGCGCGCAGCCATCAGTATCAGATTAAGCCAGTTTGTTCGTATGCGCAGGAATTTTTTAATAAGAAGAAAGAATATCAAGATTTGTTGAAGGGGTAGTGAGATGTCAATTTTAGTTGCCGGCGGAGCTGGCTATATTGGTTCACATATGGTTGATCGGTTAATTGAGCAAGGATATGAAGTAGTGGTGGCCGACAATCTTTCAACTGGTCATCGGCAGGCGGTTTCTCCTGCGGCTAAATTTTATCAGGGGGATACGCGTGATCGTGAATTTCTGGATCAGCTGTTTGCTACTGAGTCAATTGATGCGGTTATCCATATGGATGCATTCTCGTTAGTATCGGAATCGATGGAAAAACCGCTGAAGTATTTTGATAATAATGTGATTGGTATGATTGTATTGTTAGAAGCAATGCACAAGGCTGAGATTAAAAAAATTGTTTTCTCATCAACAGCGGCGACCTACGGTAACCCAGCCAGAGTTCCCATCCAAGAAGATGATCAAACGCAACCGATCAATCCTTACGGCGAGAGCAAACTGATGATGGAACACATTATGAAATGGATGGAGGCTGCCTACGGAATCCGTGGGGTGGCATTGCGTTACTTTAATGCGGCGGGCGCTAAGGAAGATGGTTCAATCGGAGAAGACCATCATCCAGAAACGCATTTGATTCCAATGGTTTTGAAAGTAGCGGCAGGGCAACAGGATGAGCTAAAGATTTTTGGCGATGATTATGACACGGTTGATGGAACTAATGTTCGTGACTACATTCATATCCTAGATCTAGCTGATGCACACATTCTGGCTCTCAACTATCTGCAAGCGGGCAAGCCCACTGCCAGCTTTAATCTAGGGTCTTCCACTGGTTTTTCGAACCAAGAGATTTTAGCAGCAGCACGCCGGGTTACTGGTCAACCGATTCCAGCAAAGATTGCTCCTCGGCGCCCTGGCGATCCAGATACGTTAGTTGCCGATAGTCAGAAGGCTCGGCAGATTTTGGGCTGGCAACCTCGATACGATGATATTGAGGCAATTATCGCCACGGCTTGGACTTGGAAACAAAGACATCCACATGGATTCGAGGACTAGATTTTGCAAAAAAGACTATCAATGTTTCGGGGTGCTTTTTTAGCAATCGCCGGCGCTCTAATGTGGGGAATCCAGGGACCGGTAGCTCAGTTTTTGTTTCAAGATACCAAGTTTTCCACAACGTGGCTGATGGGCATTAAAATGTTGCTTGCAGGGGTCGGGCTTCTGCTTTTGGCAAAGTATGGATTGCATCAGTCACTAAGAACTATTTGGCAACGTCCACAAAATGCTGGTCAGTTGCTACTTTATGCGGTTTTAGGATTGTGTGGAGTACAATATTTTTTTCTATTAACGGTTCAAGCCAGTAACTCAGCAACTGCCACAATTATGCAGAGCTTGGGGACGGTTGTGATTGTCATAATTACAATCATAGTAACCAAAAAAGCACCGACGAGTTTAGAAGGGCTGGCGGTGGTGGTTGCATTGCTGGGAGCCTGGTTGCTGGTCACGAAAGGTAATTTAACGGTCTTAGCAATTAGTCCGAAGACATTGTGGTTGGGGCTAGCAGTGGCGGTAGCGGGAGCCTTACAAACACTGTTGCCAGTCCGCTTAATTCAGCACTTTAGCACCGTGATGGTGGTTGGTTGGGCAATGCTATTAGGAGGCATCTTATTTACGGTTATCCATCCCTTTTGGGTGCAGGTTCCGCGATTGACCCTAGCTGGTTGGCTAGGAGTGGCTTTCATTGTAGTTTTTGGGACAATGTTGTCATTTCTCTGTTTTATTTCAAGTCTGCATTACATTTCGCCCACTACAGCAGGATTGTTAGATACTTTTGAGCCCCTTTCAGCGACGATTGGGACCGTCTGGTTCTTTCAGACTAGCTTTAATATGTATGAAGTCATGGGAGCAGGGTTGATTTTAAGCACAGTTTTTATCTTGGCCTTGCAAACTAGATTTCCCAACAACCAGTAGGAAGCCTAAATTAAATTTACTTGAAAATTGCAGTCGGATCTTATGAAGGATCGGACGCTTTTTTTCGCTTAATAGGACAACGTGTTGATTTAATAAGTGAAATGGCGTATTCTAAAAGTGAAAGTGAGATGAAGTGCTAGTGGGACAGATCCGCAAGACCAACACAGTTGCTGCCATTAAGCAGGCCTTTATTAGTCTGCTGGGTTCTAAGGGACTCCAGGCGATGAATGTTTCTGATATTACCAGACAGGCTCAGGTGGGGCGTGGAACTTTTTACACCCATTTTCAGGATAAAAAGGCGTTGTTGCTCGAAGTAGAGAATGATTTGTTACAGCAATTACATTCCGATTTAGATCAGATGATGCCAGATGCAGTTAGTTGGTTTTTAAATGATCAGCAACATCTCCAGCCCGCCCCCTTTTTGTTGGAAACACTTAAGAGTTTTTACCATAATCACGTGGTAGTTGCACAGTTGTTTAGTGAACAAGGGGATCCTTATTTTTTAGGTAAGGTACGGCGCGTGATTTTTGCTGATTTGTTGCCACTATTTGACCATCCCAAGCAAGTGGTTCCAGTTGTAGGAATTTCTTTAGAGTATGCTCGCGAAGCAATTATTGATCAGGTGTTAGGACTGATTGTGTACTGGATTTCAAAACCGGTTCCGGAACCACCCGAACAGATTTTACAAGTGATTGTGACCGTTTTGAATCATGCTCCGGCTAGTTTGTTGATTTGGAAAGCACAACCAGAGGAGAACAAGAAATGAATCGATTTATAAAGAAATATTCAGGTGTAGCGTTTTTGTGGTTGTTGGCAGTGATTGCAGCAGTTGTCTTTTTGCCCAATATTGGTAAATTGGAAGCGCAAAAGGGGCAAACCACTATCCCTAGTAACATGCAGAGTCAAGTTGCTGATAATATTCAAAAACATTGGGGTCATCGGATTGGGAACACTAACCAAGTAGTGGTGGTCTATAGTAATGGCGACCGCCCCATTACCAGTGCGCAACAAAAAAAGATTGATCAAAATATCAAACATCTGGATCAGAATAAGGATAAATATGATATTAAAGCCATGACGTCTGTTCAAAACACGCCAGCGGCACGTAACCAATTGCTTTCTAAGGATAAATCAACGGAGTTAGTTCAACTAAATGTGTCTAAGAAACAGTCGGTAGAAGCAGTTAATAATCAGCTGAAACGAGCGACTAAGCTTGATGGGGTAAACAGTTACGTTACTGGCTCTGAAATTTTAAATGATGACATGCGGCTGTCGATGGTGACAGGGATTCAGAAAACAGAAATAATTGCGGCGATATTCATTTTAATCGTATTAATTATCGTTTTTAGATCGCCAATTGTTCCAGTGATTTCATTGTTAACGGTCGGAGTTTCTTTTATTATCTCGCTGAGTTTGGTGATGAACCTGGTTAAATTTTTTGGTTTTCCGCTGTCAAACTTTACGCAGGTCTTTATGGTGGTAGTCCTCTTTGGGATTGGAACAGATTATAATATCCTGCTATATAACCAATTTAAGGATAATTTGGCTAAGGGAATGGAGAAAACAGCGGCCACTATTGCAGCACGTAAAGTCGCTGGGCAAACCATTCGGTATAGTGGAATTTCAGTATTAATTGGTTTTTCGGCCCTTGGCCTAGCCAATTTTTCGATTTATCGTTCTGGTTTAGCCGTTGCAGTGGCAGTCGCAGTTCTTTTGTTAGTGCTGCTATCGTTGAATCCCTTTTTCATGGCCATTTTAGGAAGCAAACTGTATTGGCCTAGTAAAAATTTGGCGGATCAGGCGCAGGAAAGTCGGCTATGGGGGTTTCTATCCAGTAAATCTGTTCGGTTTGCCATTCCAGCAATCGTGCTGGTCTTGTTGTTAACGCTGCCGTTAATGTTAATGGGAAAAGGGACTTTGAATTACGATAGTGCCGTCGAACTAAGCAACGGATTACCTTCGAAACAAGGTCTCAACGTGGTTGAAAAACATTTTTCCAAGGGAACAGCAGAACCATCAACGGTTTATATTAAAACTGACCATCGGCTCGATAACCAAGTAAGTATGGCAGAAATTGATCGCATTACTCGACAATTAAAACAACGAGATGATGTTGAAACCGTTGCTTCGTTAACGCAACCAGCGGGAATGAGTATTAACCAGTTTTATATAACGGATCAGCTGAACGGATTGAACCGAGGATTATCACAAGCACAGCAAGGGATTCAGCGCTCACAGACGACTGCCAATCAGCAGGGTTTCAATCAAGCACAATTAGCGGCAATTGGAACTTCGGCGCAATCGATTGGAGAACGTCTCCAACGAATTCAACAAACGTCAGGGCAGACTAATGTTTCCGGGCAACAAATTTTAGGAGGCATTCAACAACGAGCCACCAGCGTGGGAGCACCATTGAATGCAGCGCAGCTTCAGGTGATTGCAGGAACGCTGCAACAGCTCCAGGCTCAGCAAAGTGGAGTTACTAATGAATTAAATGGGATTGCGAGTGACACGCAGTCGATTGGAAATAATTTGCAAGCCACAGTTTCCCAGCTTAAAGCTTTACAACAACAGGCGGAACAAGCCAAGCAAGGACTCGGGCAACTCGATTCTGGTCTGGGTCAGGCCAGCCAGTATTTAACTGGTTTACAAAATTCCGCCATTGGGGCCAATACATTTTATTTACCGGCCCAATTACTAACTGATCCTAAATTAAAGCCAGCCTTTGATAATTACTTGTCTGAGGATCGCAAAGCAACCAGACTAGTCATTGTTTTAAAATCTGATCCTTCGAGCGAAGCGGCAATGAAGAGTGCTAATCAGATTCGCAATCAAATTCAGCAGAATTTGAAGGGAACAAAACTAGATCATGCGACGGTTGCAATGAACGGGCAAAGTGCCTTGATTTCTGATACACAGGCAAGTGCTTCAAATGATTTCTTCAGAACTTCGGTAATTATGTTGATAGGTATTTTAATTGCGCTCATGTTTGTAACCAAGTCAATTTTACAGCCACTCTTTATTGAGGGGACACTGCTATTAGCTTATTTATCTTCATTAACGCTTGCTCGGCTATTTAGTTCGTTGTTCTTAGGACAAACGATGCTGACTTGGAATACACCGTTCTTCAGTTTTATTATGATTATTGCTTTAGGAGTTGATTATAGTATCTTCTTAATGAGGCGTTATCAAGAAGTTGATCAAGGGGATGAACCAGCAGTTAAAATAGTAGCAGCATCGAAGTTTATCGGAGTTGTTGTTCTATCGGCAGCGGTAATTTTGGGAGGGACGTTTGCCGCTTTGATTCCATCAGGAGTCTTAACGCTAATTCAAGTTGCCATTGCCGTTATCATTGGCTTGTTAATTCTGGTATTGATTCTGCCTGTGATTTTGCCGGCTGCAATTAAGCTAACTTATTCTCAGGGCGATTCCATCGATTCAGCGAAGAAGTAATCAGTCATTGACCTAAAAAGGGTTCGGTTTTCCGAACCTTTTTTTGTGGAGTTTTGTTTGACAAATGCTGGCGATTGTTAGTAGTCTTAACAAGATTGGTTAATTTTAATAAATTATAAGTACGAGGGGTAAGTAGCATGCAAACGCAGAGTTCGGGGAAACGCGCTAACATTGTCAAGGGAATTCTATGGGCAACTTTAGCCTCAACTTTTTGGGGAATTTCTGGCACTATCTTGCAGTTTGTATCGCAGAATGCAAAAATTCCAGCCGGCTGGTTTCTATCAGTTCGGACCTTATTATCAGGAATCATCCTGTTACTGATTAGTACGGTTTTATTTCGTGGTCGCATTTTTCAGGTTTTCAAGACTTGGCGCTCATTATTTTTAATTGTTGCGTATGCGATTTTTGGTTTGGGAGGCAATTTGTTGTCTTTCTTTTTGAGTGTTCAAACCGGGAATGCGGCTTCAGCTACAATTTTGCAGTACTTGGCGCCGCTTTTTATTCTACTGGGAGGCTTGTTGTTTTTTCATCGTCGGCCCAATCGACATGAATTACTGGTGTTTGCAATCGCTCTGATTGGAGTGGTGCTCTCGATCACCAAGGGCGACATTAGTCAGTTATCAATCCCAGCGGTATCCTTATTTTGGGGAATTATTTCTGGGATTACGGCGGCTTTCTATGTGGTGATTCCGCGTCCTTTAATGATTGACAACTCGCCCCTGACAGTTTTAGGTTGGGGGACCTTGATTGCTGGAATTGGTTTTAATTTACATCAGCCGGTCTGGGTGGGGGTTCCCACCTTAACGATGGGAAGTATCATTGGAATTATTGCAATTGTAATTATCGGGACGGTACTGCCATTTGCATGTTTGCTACATAGCATGCGCTATGCTAGTTCGGCTGATGTTAGTCTAGTTGATGCCGTTCAGCCGGTGGTAACGTTTTTGTTAAGTGTCATTTTTTTAAAGACACCACTTAGCTTGATGGAATTGGTGGGCTCGGCACTAGTTATTTTAGCAATTTATTTGTTACAAAGTTACAAACGCCATGATCAACAGTTAGTTGAGCGGTCCTAACGATGGGAGCTAAATATCATGTTTTACAGTTTTGGGGTGCACCCGTCTTTCAAGATGCTTCCGGTGACTATCAGCTGAAACTGGATCAAAACCAACACTGTAAACTGCATCAGTGGCGAATTGGTAAGCATACGAAGGGGACTTACCGACGACCGGGGCAAGTTTTTTTGACAGAAAATCATCTTGCCGTTGTCATTGTGACAGCAAGCCCGTTACCTTTCCAACAACGGCACCGCTTGGTTCCTATGGCACGGTTTTTGCAGACTCAAGTGAAAGATATAGTATTAGAAACGGCTCACCAGCAGTTGGTGGTGCAGGAAGATAAGAGGGAAAATGATGATCAATAGCTTAAAAAAAATCAACTCGGGAACTAAGGGAATCATTCTCGCTGGGTTGGCTTCTGTTTCGTGGGGAGTTGCCGGAGTAATTACTCAGTTTGTTTCTCAGAATGAAGCAATCCCAGCAGATTGGTTTTTGGCAGCCCGAACAACTGGAGCCGCGTTAGTACTGCTCTTGGTAAGTGCAATTATCTACCGCGGTCGTATTTTTCATGTTTTTCATAGTTGGAAGTCAGTAGCCCTGTTAGTTTGTTATGGGCTATTTGGACTTGCTGCTAACATGGGAAGTTTTTATGTTAGCATCCAAACTGGGAATGCTGCTGCCACAACGATTCTGCAATACCTAGCACCGCTTTTTATTTTGTTAGGGTCGTTTGTATTTCAACATAAAAAGCCCCTTAAAATTGACCTAGTAATCTTTGTAATTGCAATTGTGGGAGTCTTTCTTTCAATTACCAAGGGTGATATTAGTCAGCTATCGATTCCGTTGGATTCATTTTTATGGGGATTGGTTACGGGAGTTACGGCAGCACTATATGTGGTTTTGCCACGCCCCCTGGGTAAAGAAAATCCTCCCATCGTGGTAATGGGTTGGGGGACGTTAATTGCTAGTTTAGCTTTTAACTTAAACCATCCAGTTTGGACGAAGGTTCCGCCATTGTCACCAGCCGCCGTATTGGGAATTTTAGGAGTAATATTTTTTGGAACGCTTTTGACCTTTTCAACTTTAATTTATGCTTCACGATTTACGTCATCTGCCAACATTAGCTTGATGGATGCGCTACAGCCAGTATCGACGTTTATCTTAAGTGTAATTTTCTTTCAGGATAAACTGTCATTAGCTGAAATTGCTGGGGCGATTTTAGTAATTGTTGCAATTTATCTATTGCAATATTCGCAACGCGAACCGAACTTAAATTAAAAGAAATCCAGTTCCATAGTCTGTTACTTAGACCATAGAACTGGATTTTTTTATTTGTAATATTAGTGATTATAAGTTTTAAAACCAGGTAGCGTGATCATTACGATAAAACTGATCAAATATAGCGTGGAGAGAAAGAGCATCACTACTAGAAGGTTGAAATGTTCCATTAAAATGCCAATAACTACTGATGAAAGACCACCAACAGCACGGCCAGTTCCCATGATAATGTTATTGGCACTAGCGCGGACAGCGGTCGGATATAGTTGGCTTACGATGGCTCCATAACCGCCGTACATACCGTTAGCAAAAAATCCAATAACTGCTCCTAAAATAATTAGTACCACGATGGAGTGAGCAAGCGTAATCGTGTACACAAGTCCTGCCGCAGCGATCAGAAAAATCCCAAACGTTCGACGGGGACCGTAGTGGTCTAATAGGGTTCCAAATGTTAGCATGCCAATGCTCATTCCAATGATGGTAGCAATCATCCACAGAGAAGAGCCAGCAACTTGCAAATGGCTTTGCTGTTGAACGATGGTTGGTAGCCAATTCATTAAACCAAAATAGCCCGCAATTTGAACAGTAACCATCGTCATGAGACCGAAGGTATTTCTGCGGAGAGTTCTTGTCCCAAATAAATCTTGGCGTAAACGGTGCCAAAGGTTGTTTCGTGAAGCGGGTTTTTCGTTGATAAAGCTGGGAGATTCAGTGAGCTTGTTGCGAACAAGGAAAATTAATAGTAGTGGGAGGAGTGCCATGAGGTATAGTGCTCGCCATCCCCAGGCAGGGATGATTAAGGCAGCGCAAATGGCAGCCAGTGCCGCCCCGACCTGTCCGCCTAAAGCGGTTAATGACGACAAGCGTCCGAGCATTTTTTGTGGGAACGTCTCTGCAACCAGCGTAATGCCAAGCCCGTACTCGCCACCGGCGCCAATGCCGGCAAGTAGTCGAAGAAAATAGATTTGGGTTAGATTAGTAGTAACGCTCATGAGAACGGTTGGAATTGCAAAAAATAAGATGGTAACTGAAAAGATGCGAACCCTGCCAAAACGGTCACCCAGCCAGCCAAATAAAATTCCACCAAGTAGCATGCCCCAGTTAGTAATGGTACCAATTAGTCCAGCAGCTCCAGTTGTAAGATGAAATTCAGCAATCAGTGAGCTGAGGGTAAAAGACAAGAAGAGGACGTCCATATTTTCAAGACCAAAGCCAGAACTAGCTGAAAAAAGCACTAGTTTTTGGCGCTTGGTCATAGGAAAATGCTGGCTAGAATGATTTTTCATGAGGAACCTCCCAAATTAAACTTTCTGACCGGGTGGTACAATTCACAGCCACCGATCAATCGAACAATAAATCTGACTACTAGGTTCTTTTCTTAGCCTGCCTAGGTCATGACGGCTGAGATAACAGACTCGGTTGATTTACTATCATCGTACGTATTTCTGGGGATTTTACATGGAATCTGGTTATAACACAGCGATAGGCTAGTTAACCAATCAAGTAGGGAAAATGTTAGGTTTTAGTGGCTCTTTTTTATTGATTCTGATTTATTGCTAAATTAAACTAATATAAAATTATGTGCAAGGGAAACTTTGTGGTGATATTTTCAGTTTGTGTTTAAAGATTATAAATAAGGTGGCTATTTAGAATTACGTTTTAATTTAAAAAATAAGAGAAATTGATGAATTTTTTTGATCGAGGTCATCTTATTATCAGTTGTCCTACCTGATTGGTCACTGTCTGGGATTAATAGATTACCTAAAAGCAAGGATAGAACCACTGCACAACTCAAGAGCATTAAAATGTAATTTGTACAACTACCGATTTTATAATATAATTTTGATAATCTAAAAATTAATTGGTTCAGAGAAGCCAAATTAGCAATAATAGCGCGATGGGTAGGCACTTCTCTGGAATTTGAGAAGTGCCTTTTGATTTGAGAGGTGATTGATAATGAGCAAACCGCTGATGGTAGCATTAGATTTTTCTGAATTAGCAGATGCCACTACTTTTCTCCAGAGCTTTACAGCTAACGTACCTGCAAACGTTAAAGTCGGAATGGAATTATTTTATCGTTATGGACCACAGGTTGTGACCGAAATTCAAGAGCTAGGGTCAGCCGTTTTTTTAGATTTAAAGTTATTTGATATCCCGCATACCGTTGAAAAAGCACTGGAACAACTAGGTCGCTTGGGAGTTGCCCAAGTAACGGTCCATGCTTTAGGGGGAACGACCATGATGCAAGCTGCTCGCCGCGGACTGGACCGGGGAGCCAAGGCAGCGCAAAAACCTCGTCCACAGCTGTTGGCGGTGACAGAATTGACATCGATTTCAGCGACTGACCTAGCTAGCGAGCAGCATTGTCAGTTGCCAATGACGGAACAGGTAATCGCATTGGCTCAACTGGCAGTTCGGGCTGGTTGTGATGGGGTAATTACTTCAGCTTTGGAAGTCAAAGCTTTGCGAGCCCATGTTCCCAATGATTTTAAATTGGTCGTTCCTGGAATAAGACTAGCAAGTGATGCCGTGGCAGACCAGCAACGGGTGGCGACTCCCATGCAAGCGTCGCAAGCAGGAGCTGATGCGATCGTAGTGGGTCGACCCATTACGCAAAGTGATAACCCAGTTGTTGCTTACCAACGTTACCAACAAGCATGGCAAGACCAGGGAGGGGAAAATGTCTGATTTAAAATCACGAATTTTGCAGCAGTTAGTAGAGGACCAAATTATAAAAATTAATCCGAATCAGCCTTTTCATTTTGCTAGCGGGATTCAATCGCCAGTTTATACGGATCTTCGCTTAACCATTTCAAATCCAAGCTTACGAACTAATTTAGCACAAGCACTCACAGAATTAGTTCAAAAAAAATTCCCAGCAGTTTCAGTTGTGGGTGGGGTTGCAACGGCCGGGATTCCACAAGCAGCTTTAATTGCTGATCGGCTCCAGTTGCCATTAATTTACGTGCGGTCTAAGCCCAAAGATCATGGAACCGGGAAAATGATTGAAGGACGGGTGCAGCCGACGGATCAGGTAGTTCTCTTAGATGATTTAATTTCAACTGGTGGTAGCGTTTTGCGTGCCACTCAAGCGGTACAACAAGCTGGCATGAACGTTTTAGGAGTGGTATCGATTTTTTCGTACGGTTTTCCTGATGCCCACCAGAATTTTACTAAAGCAAAAACACCATTTTATCCATTATTGACTTATCCAGAATTAATAAAGCAGGCAACAGCTGATCAGTTACTTACTACTGAAGAAGCACAAAAGTTACAACGGTGGCACCAAAATCCGTGGGACTGGCCGCTGACATAATGATGTTCTCTTTTCCAACAACCGATTTTAAAATTGCGGTTGTTTTTTTGTAAAAAATTCGTAATGTTTATGTGATAATGTTTTAAGCTACAATAAGGTAGTTAGAATAGATAGATTTATTGTTTAAAGGGGACACATATGGATAAGTATACAAAAGCACACAATAAAATGGTATTTGCCACTGGTGAACATAAAACCAGAGCAAAGTTAGCCAAGTCAAAGCATGGTTGGCTAAAAATTGCAATGGGAGTGACCTTCGCATCTACTTCTTTATTCGCAGTTAGTCATCCCACGCACGCTGAAACACAAACACCAGTTAAGGATGCAGCGGTTTCAGCCCCAGCTAACCACCAGGAAGCAGGAACGACGGAAACTCCAACGGACAACGGTTCGAATCAAACTGATTCTACCACTGAGCAGGAAGCCGTCGCTCCGACTGACCAGACAAAGTCAGTTACCGAGCAAACCAATAAGCAGCCTTCAGATGAACCAGCTGCGACGACGGATTCGAAAAAGGACCAGCAACCGAACGTTGCAACGGAGCCGTCACAGCCTAGCGCTACTAAAGAACAAGATCTTACCGATCAGTCAGTGGGCACAGATGGCACTGCAACTGCTGAAACTAATCAGTTGGCGGATCAGCCAACAACTTCTGATGCAGCCACAAACACGGTCGCACCAAACGAGGAAAAACAAACATCAGTGGTAGAACCAACCAAAACTGAAACCAATACCAATTCGACAGATCCTAACACCACTGACCAACAGGTAAAAACGAATGATCAGTCTACAGTTACGACGGATGAACACCCGGTTACTTCCAATCAAGCTGACGTAAAGTCAACGGATCACCAGCAAACGGAACCAGTTACTCAGCAGACGGCAACTCCAGTGATTAGTCTAGCAGCAGCTGACACAAATTCTGTTAGCGGTACGTACACGGTTAGTGGAACGCAAAATGTGCGTGATGGAGCTGGACTGGGCTATAACGTGACCGGACAGTTAAATGCTGGTGACACGATTAATTACGATGGACAACAAAGTGCTGATGGTTATACGTGGTTGCACTACACCAATTATGCTGGTCAGGATCGCTGGGTAGCTCAGTTGGTTAGTGCTACAAATAATCATTCTGCGTTCATTGATTCATTGGCCGCTGGGGCAATTGAAACTTGGAACCGATATGGTGTACTACCAAGTGTGTCGATTGCCCAAGCAATTGTTGAAAGTGGTTGGGGTGGTTCTGCACCTGGAAACAACCTCTTTGGAATTAAGGGTGAATACAACGGGCAGTATACAATTCAAAAAACACAAGAATTTGTGAATGGCCGTTATATTACGATTTATGACAAATTCCGTGCCTATCCAAGCTTTGCTGAAAGTATTATGGATCATGGAAATTTCTTATATGTGAACTCGCGGTATGCTAATTTGCTTGGGGTTCGGGATGCTTACCAAGTTACCCAGATGTTGCAACGGGATGGATATGCAACCTCACCAACATATGCTAGCACGCTAATGAGTGTTATTAATGCTAATAATTTAACTAGGTTTGATCAAAATCTGGGCACGCCAACTGGCGGAGCCACTAATAATAATCAGGGTGACAGTACAGTTACTAATGATGTTAGCGGTAGCTATACACTTCCTGGTGCGCAAAACGTACGTGATGGAGCTAGTCTAAATGCCGGGATCACAGGACAGCTAGAAGCTGGTTACACGGTTAATTACCAGGGAACTAAGGATGCCGATGGCTATACGTGGTTGCATTACACGAACTACGCGGGTCAAAATCGTTGGGTAGCTCAACTGGGTACGGCTACAGATACACCAAGTACACCATCTGACAATGGTAATCAGCCACAACCAGGGACAGAAGATCAAGGAAGCTACACGCTTTCTGGCGCTCAAAACGTACGTGATGGAGCTAGTCTGAATGCTGGAATCACGGGGCAGCTAGAAGCTGGTTACACGGTTAATTATCAGGGAACCAAGGATGCTGATGGTTATACGTGGTTGCATTACACCAACTATGCTGGTCAGGATCGCTGGGTAGCTCAACTGGGTACAGCTACTGACACACCAAGTACGCCATCTGACAATGGTAATCAGTCACAACCAGGGACAGAAGATCAAGGAAGCTACACGCTTTCTGGCGCTCAAAACGTACGTGATGGAGCCAGTCTGAATGCTGGAATCACGGGACAGTTAGAAGCTGGTTACACGGTTAATTACCAGGGAACTAAGGATGCTGATGGCTATACGTGGTTGCATTACACCAACTATGCTGGTCAGGATCGTTGGGTAGCTAAAATTGGAACGGCTACAGATACACCAAGTACACCATCTGACAATGGCAATCAGCCACAACCAGGGACAGAAGATCAAGGAAGCTACACGCTTTCTGGTGCGCAAAACGTACGTGATGGAGCTAGTCTGAATGCTGGAATCACGGGACAGTTAGAAGCTGGTTACACGGTTAATTATCAGGGAACCAAGGATGCTGATGGCTATACGTGGTTGCATTACACTAACTATGCTGGTCAAGATCGCTGGGTGGCCAAAATTGGAGGAACTAGTGGGACCTCAGTTGCTAATCCGGAAGCAACTAACAACCAGAGTGGTTCTTATACAGTGTCCAGCCCACAAAATGTTCGCAATGATGCTACTACCAGTGCGTCGATTACGGGACAGTTAAATGTTGGCGATACGATTTCTTATGATAAGACTAGAGCAGCTGACGGTTATACGTGGTTGCATTACACTAATTATGCTGGTCAGGATCGCTGGATTGCTCAATTAAATAGTAGTTATGCAGTGCAGCAATCAAATAATAGTAATACTGCCCAAACGGCTTTACGAGTTGCTAGTGCACAGGCCGGGAACTCCTATGCGTGGGGTGGTAGCAGCCCAGCAAGTGGTTTTGACTGTTCTGGTTTGATTTATTATGCTTACCAACAGGCAGGAAAAACGGTTCCACGAACAGCTGCCGGACAGTTGGCTGCTTCACAACGAATTTCGCAACAGCAAGCCCAAACTGGTGATTTGGTATTTTTCCAAAATGGAAGCGGAGTTTACCATTCAGGATTTTATCTGGGTAATGGGCGGATGTTGGATGCCCAAAATCGAGGCGTGATTTACAATGATTTAATGGCTTATTTTCCTGGTCAAGTTTTCTTTGGTCGGCTAAGCTAACGATAATAATAAAAAGGCTCTCACTGATAACAGTGGGAACCTTTTTTGTTAGCTCTAATTGTGAAAATAATAGACGGTGGAAGCACTCCTGCGGTAGACTTAGAAAAGCTTGACCTACCGAGTTACTGGGAAACTTAAGATAAATCAAAGTTGAGGGTGTGTATGAATAAGTCGATGGATAAAATTGAAATTTCCACGGAATTAGCGAAAAAATTACAATTGAATCAGAATGATCAACTCCAAGGTAATATCGATCATAATGGAATCATGCTTAGAAAAACCATGAAATCTAATCCTGATACGGAAATTTCAACATGGTGGAATGTCTTAATGACCATATTAGCTGGGGTGGTTTTTTGGGGGTATTTCCGCTGGCAACGGGTTACTACAATCTCTCTGACGGGTACGAACTCAATTGCGTCATTGACAATTACATTGGGATTGTTGATGGGAATGCTGCTTTTTACAATTTGTTTGATAAAAACACGGAAGACAGCACAGCACCTCGTCTATCACAACGTTTATTGGCGAAATTTTCCCACGTTGATTATTTCCTGTGCTGCTGTCTTGTTAATTTGCTTGCTAGGACTTTTTTGGGTTTTAACGCGGGTTTTTTACGGAGTTTCATTTGGGATTTTTACCGCCACGTTGATTTTTTTACTGTTTCAATTGGGCATTAATACCATTATGAATATGATCGCCGCCAATCTAACCCCTAATATGCTGGTCGGCATGTTGGGGATTACCATCATTGGGGGGCTGTTGATTTCAATGGTTTCAAATGGAAATCGTCAGTGGTGGCGTCACAATATTAGTTTTCTAGGAACTAATCGAGCGGTCGATAGTTGGCAGTTTAGTTTGACATTTATTCTTGCTGCTTTTTTATTTTTGGCACTGGTTGACTACTTGTTTGTCTCACTACAACCCCTTCAAAGACCGTGGTTGCCCACCATTTGCCTACGAATTTTATTGACCGTTATGGCGATTAGTGCCCTAGTGGTGGGCTTGTTGCCAAATAATCGTCATATTCCTTGGCAACATTTTTGGCATGATCAGTTTGCGTGGTTGATGGCGTTAGACATTATTGTTTTAATTATCGGAATCCGCTGGCTTTGGCCGGGAATTTCAGCCAGTTTTTTGCGGCTTTCTGATTTGATGGGGGTACTATTAGTCATCAGTAGTTGGTTATTTGCCGGGATTCATTATTTTTCGTTAACGGCTTATGAAATTGTTGCGTCACTATTAGCGTTTTCTTGGCTAATGATGTTATTTCAGTACATGCTAACTGCGATTAACGTGGGGACGCGTCAAGTTTCACTCCGAGTTCTAATCCGAAAACAAAAAGCATGAAATCAGTTTCAATGAGCCGTATACTAGAATCGGAGGTGTATATTATGAATTTGAGTTTAACTTCAACGGTGACTTTAAATAACGGTGTTAAAATGCCCCAGTTAGGACTAGGAGTTTGGAAAAGTGATAATCAAACTGCTTCACAATCTGTTCAATGGGCTTTAAAACATGGTTATCGAGCCATTGATACTGCTAAGCAGTACGGTAATGAAGCGGGGGTTGGAACTGGTCTGAAACAAGGACTGGAAGCTAATCATTTACAACGTTCAGATGTCTTCTTAACAACTAAGATTTTTAATGGAGATGCTGGTTATCAAAGCACCTTGGACGCCTTCGACGATCAATTACAACGACTGCAAACAGATTATGTAGATTTGGTCATCATTCATTGGCCAGTAACTGGAAAATACTTGGATACATGGCGAGCATTGGAACAGTTGTATCGTGATGGAAAAACTCGGGCGATTGGAGTTTCTAACTTTGATATTGAACGATTGCGTGATTTGTTGGAGCATACTTCGATCAAACCAGTGTTGAACCAAATGGAGTTTAATCCGCTGGAGCAAGAAACGGATATTAAAAATTATTGTGATGAAAATCAGATTATTTTGGAAGCTTGGTCGCCGTTGGGACACGGTGAAACATTGCATAACCCACAAATTAAACGGTTGGCAACTAAGTACCAAAAAACGCCGGCTCAACTCATTTTACGATGGGAGTTACAGCGCGGAGTAATTACAATTCCCAAGTCAACGCACGAACAGTACATTCAAGAAAATGCAGATTTATATGATTTTGAAATTGAAGCGGCTGACATGCGCTTGATTAATAGTCTAGATCTAGATCAACGAACCATTTGGTATGGTAATTTTCAGTGGAATGGTAATCCCGATGGCTTCGGTGATACGATTGATCAGTGGAAGAACTAGTAGCTAAAAAGTAGTTGCCATTGATTAGGCACTTAAAAATAAACATGAGAATATTTTTCTAGGAGATGAGTTTTCGAGATTCAATCGGAGACTGGTCTCCTAGTTTTAGTTTAATGTGAAAATGATGATTGTAATGAAGCTACTTTAGTATGTAATTGGTTTCTTTTTTCGGAGCAAAAAGGAATAATTCTTTAAGTCGCTTAGGGGATTAAATAATGAAGTGATAGTCAGAGGTACTTTTGGTTTTGCTCGAATAGCTCGAATATTTTTGGTAACTGTAGAATAATGTGATAAAATGAACCTATCATTGTTAATTATTTTTAAAAATGGAGTGAATAATATGGCTGAAAAAGCAGACCAAAACCAGATTTTACAAGAAATTAAAGATATCGTAGTTGATCAAACGGACCTTGATGCTGACAAAATTACGTTAGACGCTAATTTTAAAGATAACTTGGAACTTGACAGTCTTGATATTTTTGAAATTGTGGATGCGTTAGAAGACAAATACGACATTGAAATTGATGGCGATGAAGGAATGGAAACCGTTCAAGACTTAGTAACTTATGTTGCCAATAAACTTGACGAAAAGTAAGTAATACAGGAGCTGATGGCTTGTTTAAATATCGCAGCGGATGGTTGTCAGATGTTCGATATCAGTCATATTATCAGCAACTGGGAATTATTAAGCAACCCAAGCGCCAACAAACGGTCGTGGGCAAAATATTGTTAGCTGAGCTGCTCGGGCTTCCCGAGCAGCAATTTTTGACTAACCCGGAATTTGAAATCGGTCCAGCTGGAAAACCATTCTTTAGCCACCGACCAGAATATTTTAATATTTCCCATTCCAATCAACTAGTGGTGGCGGCCATTGCTGACGTTGAGATTGGGATTGATGTTGAGAAACAGCGGTCGATGACTTTATCAAAATATCAACGTGCGTTTACAGCTGCAGAATTGAGTTATTTACGGAGTCTTACTCCAACGCGACAGGCAGTTGAACTGTTGCGGCTCTGGACAGTGAAGGAAGCGGTGATCAAGCAGCAGGGACTGGGCTTGTTTTCAGCTGGGCCACGGTCAGTAGCAGTTACGGTTCCGCGCATGGAAGCTGCTACTTATAAGCAGCACTGCTTTGCAATCCATTTTTTAGGGATTGATACGGCATATGTTGGCAGCTTAGCACTCAATGAAATTAAATGATCCTGCTTGGAGGCAAGCAGGATTTTTTGTAACTAAAAAAGCCACTAACAGAAGACTGCAAGTGACTTTGCTTAATTAACGACGATGGGTTTGTGTTCGATCGGGACCAACCGAGTACCATTCAATTGGAACTTCAACCAAATTTTCGATGGTTTTAAGATAATTTTGGGCGTTTTTAGGCAGTTCTGCAAACGTAGTGCAGGCAGTTGTATCTGACAGCCAACCAGGCAAGGTTTGATAAACAGGCTCACAGCGATCCAGTTCGTTTAAACTAGCTGGATAATAATCAATTAGCTCCCCATTTAAACGGTAGCCCGTACAGATTTTGATGGTTGGCAACTGATCTAAAACGTCGACACAGTTGACGGCAAGGCTAGTTAGTCCAGAAACCCGGGCGGCATGCCGGAGGGCAACGGTATCCAACCAACCGATTCGTCGAGGACGGTGGGTAACCGTTCCATATTCGTGGGCAGTATCTCGAATCAGATCCCCAATTTCGTTGACTAATTCAGTTGGAAATGGACCTTCCCCAACTCGAGAAGTGTAGGCCTTGCAGACTCCGACGACTTTCTTGATCTCAGTAGGACCAATTCCACCACCGACAGCTGCTCCGCCGGCGACTGGATTAGACGAGGTGACATAGGGGTATGTCCCTTGGTCAATGTCTAACATGATGCCTTGCGCACCTTCAAATAGGATGTTTTTGTCCAGATAATGATGCAATAATTCGGCTGTGTCAGTAACAAACGGACGGAGCCGTTCTCCTAACAGCTGGTATTTTTCATAAATTGAGTCAAAATCAAGAGGGTCAACCCCGTAGAGTTTGGTTAATAATTGATTTTTTTGGTTTAGATTTTCCTTAAGTAACGGTTTGAAACTTTCCGGATCAATCAGGTCAGCTACTCGAATCCCGGTTCGTGCGATTTTATCCATATAGGCCGGTCCGATACCTTTTTTAGTAGTGCCAATCTTGTGGGCGCGGTTTTGTTCACTTAATTGATCGAGGACCAGATGGTAGGGCATGATGACTTCGGCTCGACTTGAAATCCGCAGGTTATCTGTCGTGACACCATTTTCATGTAGGTAGTTAAGTTCTGAAAAAAGGGCGACGGGATTTAAAACCACACCGTTGCCAATGACAGCCAGTTTATCAGAATAAAAAATCCCCGACGGCAACAACTGCAAGCTAAACTTATGGTTGTTAAAAACAATCGTGTGACCAGCATTGTCACCACCTTGATATCTGGCAATGACATCGGCTGTTTGACTGAGGTAGTCGACAATTTTTCCTTTGCCTTCGTCGCCCCATTGACTTCCAACTACTACTGTTACTGACATATAAACACCTCATTAATTATTCTACCAGTAGCCATTTTAACAAGCTTAAATTACTAAATCAAGAACTTAAAAAAATTACATTATTAAAAAGTTCGTGTTTTTTCCGATAGTAAACTACCCCAGTTTATCAATGAGATTGATTGACAAGAAAACCGAACAATATGTAAACTAAGCGTAGTTAATGATGGAGGAAAAAATAATGCTTGAACGATATACGCGCGCTCCAATGGCTCAGATTTGGAGTAAACAAAATCAATACCAAACGTGGTTAACGGTTGAAATTGCGATTGATGAAGCTTGGAATCGATTAGGTGTCATCCCGGATGCTGATCTAGCAGCGATTCAGGAGAAGGCTCGCTTTGATACTAAGGAAATCGATCGAATCGAGGCGGTGACTCATCATGATGTGGTTGCATTTACTCGGGATGTGTCCGAAAGTTTGGGTCCGGAAAAACGTTGGATACATTATGGGGTTACTAGTACAGATGTAGTAGACACGGCTCAAGGCTTGCGACTTCAGCAGGCCAACGTGGTGCTCCAAGACGATTTAGACCAGCTGTTGTCGACCATTAAACGCCAAGCAGGTCGCTATAAAGATACCGTAATGATGGGGAGAACGCATGGAGTGCAAGCCGAACCCACGACGTTTGGGTTGAAATTAGCACGGTGGTATTCTGAACTTAAACGTGATATTGAGCGGTTCCAACATGCCGCTCGTGGGGTTGAAGCTGGCAAAATTTCTGGAGCAGTTGGGACGTTTGCAAATATCGATCCGAGCGTGGAACGCTATGTTTGTGACAAACTAGACTTGCGAGCTCAAGAAATTACTAGTCAGGTGCTTCCCCGAGATTTACATGCGGAATACTTAGCTGCGTTGGCGCTAATTGCGACTAGCCTAGAGAATTTTGCCACTGAAATTCGTAGTTTACAGCGCTCAGAAATTCATGAAGTTGAGGAACACTTCAATCCTGGACAAAAGGGATCGTCAGCGATGCCCCACAAACGCAATCCGATTGGTTCAGAGAATATTTGTGGATTGGCGCGGACGGTGCGCGGTTTGATCGTACCTGCGTATGAAAACGTTACTTTGTGGCATGAACGCGACATTTCGCATTCTTCAGCAGAGCGGATTATACTACCAGAGAGTACGACGCTGGTTGATTATATGTTACATCGGTTTAATCGGATTCTAACTGAACTGGACGTTTTTCCAGAGCAAATGCGGGCTAATTTGAAGGTAACCTACGGGTTGATTTATAGTCAGCGAGTTTTATTGAAACTGATTGATAAAGGCATGAGTCGTGAAGCAGCTTATGATTTAATTCAGCCCTTGACCACCCAAGCTTGGGAGCAACATCGCCAATTTAAAACTTTGGTTAGTGACAATGAACGCATTAAAGCATTGTTAAGTCCGGCTGAAATTGATGATGCTTTTGATTACCATTATCATTTGCGCCACGTCGATGAAATCTTTCGGCGGGTCGGATTAGCATAGCTAGATGGTCCGCATTTATTATGTAAATGCGGATCTTTTATTAAAAGGAGAAATTGAGAATGTTGTTGATTAGACAAATTCAGATTGAAGACCGAGAAGCGCCCCAAGATGTGCTAATCAAGGATGGTAAAATTACGGCGCTGGCACCCCATTTAGAAGCCCCCACAGCGACTAAAATCATTGATGGACGGCAAAAACTAATGTTACCGCCGTTTGTTGATTCGCACGTCCACTTAGACACGGCACTAACTGCCGGTGAGCCAGAGTTTAATGAATCTGGAACTTTATTTGATGGGATTCGGATCTGGTCAAAACGAAAACAAACTCTTACTAAGCAGGATGTTAAACAACGAGCATTGGCCGCTTTAAAACTACAAGCCGAACATGGAATTCAATTTGTAAGAAGTCATGTTGACACTACTGATCCTCAACTGACGGCCTTACAGGCGTTGTTAGAGGTTCGAGATGAAGTAGCCGATTTTATGGAATTGCAATTAGTAGCCTTTCCGCAAGAAGGAATTTTGTCGTATCCAAATGGGAAAGCACTAATGAAAACGGCAGTGGAGCTAGGTGTTGATGCGGTCGGCGGAATTCCGCATTATGAGTTTAACCAAGTTTACGGCAGAAAATCGTTAGAGTTTTTAGTTGATTTAGCCGAAAAAAATAACCGATTAGTTGATGTTCACTGTGATGAGATTGATGATCCACAGTCGCGAAATCTGGAAATTTTAGCAACGCTTGCTTATGAAACGGGACTTCAACAGCGGGTAACTGCTAGTCATACGGTTTCGTTGGCAGCAGTTAACGATGCCTACGCCTATAAGTTAATGCGTTTATTGCGCCTTTCTCGGATTAATTTCGTTGCGAACCCCCTAGTGAATATGCATTTAGGTGGGCGGTTTGATACCTATCCTAAACGTCGCGGATTGACTCGGGTAAAAGAATTATTACAGCAGCAGGTTAACGTTTCGTTTGGAGAAGATGATCTTCAAGACCCATGGTACCCGATGGGAAACGGAAATCTCCTTGACAGCTTATATGTCGGGGTGTTAGCTAGCGGATTGATGGGTCATCGCCAGTTACAACAAGCGTATCGATTGATTACGAGCAATGCCGCTAAAACATTACAGATCGAAGATCATTATGGGATTGAGGTTGGCAAACCAGCTAGTTTTCTGATTTTTGCGGCACCTGATTTTTACACTGTCCTGAATCAGCGAGCTCCCTTATTAGGGTCGTTTCATAACGGACGGCAGGTAGTCCAAACGCAGCCGGCTGTCACTAAGCTAAACTTATCAACTAAAGATTAAAACGGCAGAATAGAAAGGCACCAGTAAAATGTCAAAATATCGAGAAGAAACTGACACATTAGGAAAAGTGCGGATTCCACAGACCGCCTGGTGGGGACCACAAACCGAACGGAGTCGCCAAAACTTTGTTGCCGGTCCAACGATGCCATTAGCAGTGATCCGGGCATTGCTAACCATCAAACAGTGTGCTGCAATTGTGAATGCGCGGCAGAAAAAATTGCCACTTGCAAAAAAAACAGCGATTGTGGTGGCAGTTTCACAATTACTGGAGCTGTCAGATGCTGACTTGCGGCAACACTTTCCCCTCCGAGTCTATCAAACGGGTTCAGGAACACAGACTAATATGAACGTGAACGAGGTGATTTGTTATCTTTCAAACCACCAATCCCACCCCGTGGCATTACAGCCCAATGATGATGTTAATCAATCACAAAGCTCTAATGATACGTTTCCTACGGCGATGAATATTGCAGCACTACAAGCACTGCCCCCGCTGCTGGAACGGTTAACCGAACTGATTAAGACCTTTCAAAGGCTTGAAAATAAGTATCGGCAAACGGTTAAAATCGGGCGTACCCATTTGCAGGATGCTACGCCAATGACCTTTGGCCAAGAAGTTTCGGGGTGGCGGACGATCGTAGAGCAGGATCTAGAGGCTCTGCGTCAAACTATGCCGGCTCTACAACAGGTTCCAATTGGGGGAACGGCAGTTGGGACGGGCTTGAATACGCCACCGGCTTTCACCGCCGAGATCGTGTTAGAGTTGCAAAAACAGACCGGGCTACCACTACAAACCATGAATCAATTTGGTGGATTAACCAGTCATACCGCCCTTGTAACGTTACACGGGGCAGTTAGTGCCTTAGCAAGTGATTTGATGAAAATTGCAAATGACATCCGATTTTTAGCAAGCGGTCCACGGGCGGGATACGGTGAGTTGCGGATTCCTGCTAATGAACCAGGTTCTTCAATTATGCCAGGAAAGGTTAATCCAACACAGGCAGAGGCCATGACCATGGCAGCTACGCGGGTAATGGGAAATCAGACGACGATGACCGTGGCCAATAGTCAAGGCAATTTTGAGCTAAATGTATATAAACCGGTACTAATTGCTACCTTTTTAGAGTCGGTTAATTTAATTTCCGAATTACTACCAAATTTCACCACAAAGTTAGTGGCTGGAATTACGGTTAATCAGGAACGGATGACTCAGTTAGTTGATCGGTCTTTGATGACGGTAACTGCATTAGCACCACATATTGGGTACCATCAAGCGGCACGTCTAGCGCAACAAGCCCTGGATGAAGATCAGGATTTACGAACCGTAGTTTTAGCGTCTGGTTTGGTTAATTCAGCTGAATTTGACCGTTGGGTTGATCCAATGAAAATGACTAATTCACAATCATAATTAAAAAGCTGTTGATCCATTTAGGATCAGCAGCTTTTAATTATTTAAGATTTTGGGGATTCATTTGTGTCTGAATCATTGTTGGAATTTGGTAATTGCCCACGTTTGTCACGTTTGACCATTTCCGCAATCAGCATCCGATATTCTGTTCGGTAACTATTGTACTTGCGTTGAGATTCTTGCATTTGATATTGGGTATCTTGAATCTTCGTTGCTAGTTCTTTATTAGTATAACCGGCAAGGTGCATTTGAAAATCAAGGGTGGAATTGTAAGCGTTTGAAAGTGATTTGTAACCGGAGCGAGTAACCTGGCGAACTCCTTGAGCCAAATTCTTAGCGGTTGGATTACCACTAAAGTCATTGATATAACCCAAGACGGGGGTACTAACGGTTCGATTCCAAAATGAAATCAGAGGACCGGCAAAGAAGGCAACCACAATTGAAGCGAACCCCACTGGACCATGAACTAACACGGCTGCTGTTAAGAAACAGATGTCTTGGACAACCCGAGCCGTTTTATATTGACAGTGAAGTCGACTTGAAGCAATTGGTGCAATTGCATCGTAAGGGGCAACCCCAAGTGACGGTGCCATGTAAAGCGAGCTTCCGGCGGTAAAGAGAAGTAATCCGATGATTAAGTTAGCAATTAGGATGAGAGCAGTTGCCTTGCCGGGCAACAGTTGGTGGTATAGCGAAGAGAACCATTGAATTTCAAAACCAACTAAAACCATATTCATAATGGTTCCAATCCCAATCATTTTCCGATTTAACAGCACCACAAAGACGAAAATAATCAAGTTAGCGATTAATTGATAAACTCCTAAACTAGTATGAAGTTTAGCAGCAATCCCAATATTGACGGCCGTGAAGGGATCGAGTCCTAAAATAGGGGATGACTTTAAAAGTGCGGCCCCCGTTGATAGAATTGCAATTCCAACAAATGACATCAACGTTCGCAAAAAGACATTAATAATTTTACCCCAAGTTGTAAAACTAGGGTTTTTTTGAGCTTCGTTGGCACTATCTGACTGATTATCCATATAAATGTTAATCCTTTCCATTCGAAAAATTTATCACAGTTAATATTCTAACATACCTAGACCCAATCGTTCGCACACTTATTTTAATTCTACTAGTGATTAGTTAGTGACTTTATATTACAATGTTGATAGGTTTAATTTTTGCCCATCTTTAATTATTGAGGAGGAGTTATGAAATTAAAAGCACTCACCCAAAAACAACATGCTGCTTTTACAAGCTGGCAGTTACGGGAACAACAACTGGCTCAATTACGTTTATTATTACAGTTAAAGAGACAGGCGCACGGTGAATTATTTTCCCCAAAGCTACTTGCTTGCCCAATTGTGAAATTAAAATAGTAATCTTAGGTAAAAGAAGTAACTTTTTTGTTACTTCTTTTTATATGAGAGGGCGGCTAGGTTACTCATCATTTAATTTGTAACCGCTACTCAAAGAGGTTTGAATCACTACTAGAACAAGCTTTTCAATGATTATGCGGTTATAAAATAGTACCTGAGATTGAAATTGGTAGTGGTTTTCTTGAGAATGGAAAGCAGTTCTCGAAGTTAACTAACCACAAAGGAGTAGTCTAATGGCTGTAATGAATGCAAGGGAAATTATGGATTTAATTCCAAATCGGTATCCGATTCTATTTATTGATCGGGTTGATGAGATGGTTCCTGATGAATCAATCGTGGCTACTAAAAATGTTACGATTAATGAACAGTATTTTCAGGGACATTTTCCTGGAAATCCAGTGATGCCAGGGGTTTTAATCATTGAATCAATGGCACAAGTTGCTTCGATTCTAATCTTGAGTTCGCCAGCCTTTGAACATAAGACGGCTTATCTAGGGAGCATAAAAAACGCAAAATTTCGTCGGATGGTTGAACCAGGCGATGTTATAACCTTTAAGATTAAAATGGAAAAAGTACGAGACCACGCTGGTCTAGTGGCTTGTGAAGCATGGGTTGGCGATGAAAAAGCCTGCGAAACCAAGTTAACCTTTATTGTGGACGAAAAAGAACGAGAATAAATAATTATGGACAGTTTTAAAATTAAAGCAGTTGCCAAACAAGTTCCTGAAAAAGTAGTTACCAATGACGATTTGGCTGAAATTCTTGACACTTCTGATGATTGGATCAGGCGACGAACAGGGATTCGTCGTCGCCACGTCGCAAGTGGATTGCAAAATACCAACTTGTGTACGGCAGTTGCTAATCGACTGTTAGCTAAGGCTGGGGTTGCTGCAACTGATTTGGACTTTATTATTGTAGCTACTATGTCTCCTGATTATCAAACTCCTGCCACTGCCGCTCAGGTACAGGGGCGGCTGGGAGCGAAGCGGGCGGTGGCATTTGATATTAATGCGGCTTGTGCTGGATTTGTATATGGAACCGTAACTTTGCACCGATTGCTGCAACAGACCCCTCATGGGATGGGGCTAATCATTGGCAGCGAACAATTGTCTAAACTGTTGGACTGGCATGATCGTAGTACGGCGGTGCTCTTTGGTGATGGTGCAAGTGGGATGTTGGTTGCTAATGATGCTTCCGAATCGCGGATGCTCGCAACTGATCTACAGACGTTTGGAGAAGACAGTCAAGCTATTACTGCGGGGCAGTTTGGGGTTTGTTCCCCATTTAGCGCCGAAAAGGTTCCGGCACAGCCCGCATTTCAGATGGATGGGCACCGGGTTTACAATTTTGCAAAACAACAAGTTCCAGCTTCAATTCGGCGGGCGCTGATCAAGGCTAACTTAACCACCGACCAGATTAAATATTTTGTTCTGCATCAGGCCAATGCGCGAATCATTGATCGCATTGCTAAGCAATTAGATGTTCCATCCGAGCGGTTCCCCCAAAATATCGCTGAATATGGAAATACCGCTGCTGCCAGTGAACCATTGGTACTCAATGATTTAGTCGAACAGCAGTGCCTTAAGCGAGGAGACCTTTTGGTACTGAGTGGTTTTGGTGGGGGATTAACCGTCGGAACGATTATTTTACGATACTAAGATGATATTAACTTTTCAAAGGAGATTTTTACCATGGCAGACCAGCAAGCAGAAATTTTAACTAAGATTCAAGAAATTGTCGCTAATCAAACTGACGATCTCAATGTTGATGACATTCAATTAACCACTAGTTTAAAGGATGGTCTGAATTTAGACAGTTTGGACATCTTTGAAATTGTGGATGCGTTAGAGGATGAGTATGATATTGAAATTGATAGTGACGAGGGGATTGAAACGGTGCAACAATTGGTAGATTTTGTACAACAAAAAATCAATTCCAAAGACTAACGTCGGAGAACTTACAAATGAAACTAGCTTATTTATTTAGTGGGCAAGGCAGTCAATTTGCCCAGATGGGAATGGACTTATATCGGACTAATGCTACTTATCGAGCAACAATTGACGAAGCAGCGACCGCTTTGCAGGTTGATTTAACCGAGCCCACGGTCTGGGATGATCCAGCACAAGTTCAAGTGGTAATTTTAGCAATGAGCTATGCAATTTATCGGCAGTTAACTACCCAACTCCCTGCTCCAGTAGCAGCAGTCGGTTTGAGTTTGGGGGAGTACAGTGCGCTAGTTGCCAGTGGAGCATTAGATTTTGCGGCAGCGTTACGGTTGGTACGAGATCGTTCGCAATATATGGCAACTGCAGGCAAACAGCATCCGGGGAAGCTGGCAGCGGTGTTAAAACTGAACCCTCAGCGAGTTACAGAATTATGTGAGGATTATGCGGGGGTTTACCCCGCAAATTATAATACGGCACGACAAACGGTAATTGGTGGGACAAGTGAAGCTGTCACGGCCATTCAACCCCAGTTACTTGCTGCTGGAGCCAAACGAGTGGTTCCCTTAGCAGTTGCCGTGGCCTCCCATACGCCACTGATGGAATCAGCCAGCAAAGCACTTTTTAAACGCCTCCAAGCGGAACGGTTCGCAGCGCCGGCTTTTCCAGTGATTAGCAATACAACGAACCGGCCCTTTACGGTGGAACAGTTGCCAACGACGCTGGCTAACCAACTAGTTAAGCCAACTCATTTCCAGCAAAACTTGCTGCAATTAGTACAAAATTATCACGTGGATACAGTGGTAGAGCTTGGACCGGGAACCACCCTCAGCAAGTTTGCTAAGCAAACGGTGCCGAACCTAGTGACTTATCACGTGGATACGGTGGAAACCTTGCAGCAGGTTCAAGCTGCTTTACAAGTCAGGAGTGAATAAAACATGGCAGAAAAACGCGTAATTTTAATAACGGGAGCCACTAAGGGGATCGGGCTGGCGACCGCTCAGTTTTTGGCAGCCAATCCGCAAAATCAAGTCGTAGTTAACTCGCACCGGCAGCTGAGTGAAACAGAACAAGCTACCTTAATGCGTCAATTTGAAGTTCCTGTGCTAGTAGTGTCCGGTGATGTTGCTGTTGAGGCGGACGCACAGCAGATGATGGCTCAGATTGTTGAGCAATTTGGTCGCCTAGATGGGCTAGTTAACAACGCGGGACAAACGCAGGATAAGTTGTTAACACGAATGAGTGAAGCCAGTTTTAAGAGTGTTTTGGAAACGAACTTGCTGGGAACTTTTAATATGACAAAGGTAGCTTTAAAGTTGATGCAGAAGCAACGCCAAGGGGCTATCGTCAACATGTCCAGTATTGCTGGTTTACACGGGAATTTAGGACAAGCGAATTACGCTGCTAGTAAAGCTGGGATTGTTGGCCTAACGAAGACTACCGCACAAGAGGGAGCTTTGCGCGGGGTTCGCTGCAATGCAGTTGCTCCTGGAATGGTAAAAACTGCCATGACTGATAAATTAAGTGATAAAATCAAACAACAATGGGAAAGTCGAATCCCACTACAAAGATTCGGTGACCCGACTGAAATTTCAATGACAGTGGCATTTTTACTCGACAATCCTTATGTGACCGGGCAAGTAATTACTGTTGACGGCGGATTGACGATGTAAGGATTATTAAGGAGGAAGTATTGAGTAATCGAGTGGTAGTAACAGGAATCGGAGCAGTTTCTCCTGTGGGTAATACAGCAGCTGATTTTATTGATAACATCTTAGCGTCTAAATCCGGGGTGGCTCCCATCACCAAGTTTGATGCTGCCTCAACCGGCATCACTTTAGCTTGCGAGGTCAAGGACTTTGATCCGGGGAAACGACTTTCCAAAAGAGATTATAAGCGCCTAGATGCTTATGCACAGTACGGACTCTATTCAGCGGTTGAAGCGATGGAACAAGCAGGTTTACATGCTAATGAAAACTATCAACCAGAGGATCTAGGAGTAATTTACGGTACTGGAATTGGTGGCATTCAGACGATTGAGGAACAGACTAAGAAGGCTTATTTAAAGGGACCCAAACGAGTTTCCCCGCTCTTTGTTCCAAAATCAATTTCTAACATGGCTGCTGGAAATATTTCTATGTACTTTGATGCTCGAAATACGTCACAGACAATTGTTAATGCCTGTGCTTCTGGAACCAATGCCATTGGTGATGCCTTTGATTATATTAAGGCCGGTCGTGCCAAAGTTATGATTACTGGTGGAACGGAAGCTGCAGTTACTACGATGGGAATTGCTGGATTTGCGGCGTTGACAGCGTTGTCAACTCAGACGGATCCCGAGCAGGCTTCGTTGCCGTTTGATGAGGATCGAAACGGATTTGTGATGGGGGAAGGCGCCGGAACCTTAGTATTAGAAGACTATGAACATGCCAAAGCCCGGGGTGCTAAAATTTTAGCGGAACTAGTTGGATATGGTACGACTAGTGATGCTTACCACCTAACTGCTCCAGAACCAGATGGGCGTGGGGCAATTAGTGCGATGCGCCAAGCATTAGCTGAGGGGCACATTGATTTGACTGAGCTTGATTATGTCAATGCACACGGAACCGCTACACATGCCAATGATGTCTCTGAGGCAGGAGCAATTGAAAAATTGTTTGCTGATAACGATCATCTTAAAACTAGTTCGATTAAAGGGATGGTTGGTCATTCATTAGGAGCTGCTGGTGGTCTGGAAGGAGTTGCATTGGTAGGAGCACTCCAGCACGGACAGATGCCGGTAAACGTTGGTTTGCACCACCAGGATCCAGAAATTCATATTCAATTAGTTAATGAAGAAAATAATCGCGGGCCACTCAAGACAGCGATCAGTAATTCCTTTGGTTTTGGTGGTCACAATGCCGTTATTGCAATGAGAAAGTGGGAAGATGCTTAATGGATGAAGCAGCACTCGAACGCCTCTTGGATAAATTTGATAAATCAAGTCTACAAGAATTGAAATTAAATGGCGATGGGATTGATGTTTACTTTAGTAAGTGCAGTCAGCCACAAGGTAATCCACCAGCTCCTGCCGCTGAGCAGACTGATGATGCTGCTAGTCGGACAGCAACGCCACCTTCCAACTTTCAGTTGCCCGCTCCAATGGTTGGGTTAGTGTATTTCGCACCAAGCCCTGACAAACCGCCTTATCGAGAAGTCGGCGCACATGTTAAAAAGGGAGATACGGTTTGTGCCATCGAGGCCATGAAACTCATTAATGAAGTTAAAAGTCCAGTTAGTGGCACGCTTGTGAAACGATTGGTCCAGGATGGTGAAATGGTGGAGTATCAGCAGCCATTGTTTGAGATCAAGGAGGACTAAGGATGAAATTTGAGGTGAACCAGTTGATTCCCCAACGCTATCCGTTCGAAATGATCGATCAGATTATTTCTGTAGTACCAGGCGAATCAGCAATTGCTCGAAAAAATATAACGGTGAATGAGTGGTACTTTGCTAATGGTAACCGTTTGGAACTACCTCGTCCCCTGATTCTTGAATCATTAGCGCAGACGGGAGTAGTAGCCATTTTGTCGATGCCAGAACACGCTGGAGCCAATGTCTTCTTCGGTGGGATTAAACAGGCTGATTTTTATGGATCGATGCGACCGGGAGCTGAGTTAGAGCTGCGAGTACAGCTAACAAAATTAAAGCGCAACATTGGAGTTGGTCATGGCGAGGTTTATTGTGGTGATCAGCGGTTGGTCGCGGCAGACCTGATGTTTGCGATTGAAGCACAGGGTGAGTAATAGATGATAAAAAAAGTTTTAGTTGCAAATCGCGGTGAAATCGCAGTCCAGGCAATTCGAAATTTACAGGAGTTATCGCTTGCGACAGTGGCAGTTCATTCCACAGTTGATGCCAACGAACTCTTTGTCAAACTTGCTGATCAGTCGGTTTGTATTGGCGGTCCGTTGCCAACCGAATCGTATTTGAACATGGGAGCAATTCTTGATGCAGCGGTTTTGACGGGGGCGGATGCCATTTTTCCAGGCTACGGCTTCTTGTCAGAAAATGCTCACTTTGCTAAGCTTTGCGAATTATACGGAATCAAATTTATCGGTCCTAGTGCAGCTGTAATCGAGTTGATGGGCAATAAATCCCATGCAAAAGCAGCCATGGAAAAATTTGGGGTTCCGACGATTCCTGGGTCAACTGGGTTTGTTGCAGATGTGGACGCAGCATACCAGGTGGCTGCAGAAATTGGCTATCCCGTGATGTTGAAGGCAGCGGCTGGTGGGGGTGGCAAGGGAATTCGCAAGGTTAAGAACCGCGCGGAAATGACCCAGGCCTTTTTAGAAACCAAACGAGAGGCAAAATTGTCTTACGACGATGATCACCTGTACTTAGAAAAAGATTTGTCGGATGCCAAGCATATCGAAATGCAGGCAATTGCTGATCAGCATGGTCAGGTGGTTTATTTTCCGGAACGAGATTGTTCGCTGCAACGAAACCATCAGAAATTGATTGAAGAATCTCCCTGCGCACTGATCACCGAATCAGAACGAGCCCAGCTTGGTCAAATAGTTAAACAGGCCATGCAGGGGATAAAGTACGAAAACACCGGGACGTTTGAATTTTTAATGGATCAAGACCATCATTTTTATTTTATGGAAATGAATACTCGGTTGCAGGTCGAACATACGGTAACTGAAGAAGTTGCGGGAGTTGAGTTGATCAAAGCGATGGTCAAAGTTGCAGATGGTCAGCGTTTACCATTTTCCCAAGCGGATTGTGGTGTACACGGCACGGCGATTGAGACTCGGATTAATGCAGAAAATCCAGCTGCCGGATTTCAGCCGGAACCGGGTCGCATTTCCCAATTACATTTTCCAATGGGTACCATGGGGGTTCGCATTGATGCAGGAATTGAAGCGGGGAGTGTGATTTCTCCTTACTACGATTCGATGATTGCCAAGATCATTGTACATTTACCCACGCGGTCTGAAACGTTGCTGAAACTTGAACGAGTATTAAGCGAATTTCAACTGCAAGGGGTGCAAACCAATCGAAAGTTTCTTGTCGATCTGTTGCATGATCCGGCGATGACAGCGGGGGACTTTAATAATCGCTATGTTGAAGATGTATTTTTGAAGAACTGGATGGAGCGGTATGACAGAGGATAATCAATCACAACCAACCCGAGAAGAGTTACAACATCGCATGGACCAAATCCCAGATGTCTGGGTTAAGTGTCCTTTTTGTGGGAAGACGATTTATAAACAACAGCTCGGTCAGTTTAAGGAGTGCCCTAATTGTAACTATGCCTTTCGATTAGGTGCTCAGGACAGAATTGCTTTGTTATGCTCGGATTTTACGCCACTTAATCGCAATTTGAAGGTGGGGTCCCGTTTTTCAGAAAAGCATTACCAAGCAAAACTGCAGCAAGCTCAAGCAACCACGGGGTTGAATGAAGCAGTTTTGACTGGAATTGGGACCATTGATACCCATCGAGTTGCGATTGGAGTTATGGATTGGCGCTTTATCATGGGTAGTTTAGGAACGGTTACTGGAGAACTGATCGCACAGCTATTTGAAACGGCCACTCAGCAGCACTTACCCGTGATTTTGTTCACGGCCTCTGGTGGGGCTCGCATGCAGGAAGGAATTAATTCACTGATGCAGATGGCCAAGGTAGCGACGACGATTGCTGAACATAGCAAACAAGGTGGGTTATACATTAGTTACCTATGTGATCCAACTACTGGAGGCGTAACTGCTAGTTTTGCAATGGAGGGTGATTTGTTGTTGTCAGAGCCCCATGCGCTGATTGGGTTTGCCGGTCGGCGGGTGATTGAAAGAACAATTCAGCAACGGCCACCACGTGATTTTCAACGAGCAGAAACTCTGTTACATAATGGGTTTTTAGATGCAATTGTTCGGCGTTCAGAGATGAAGACCACGTTAAGTCGGATTCTTACAATGCATGAAAGCGGGGTTTCTAATGACTAAAAAAACGGCCTTTGACCGCGTCCTAGCAGCCCGCGCTCAGGATAAAATTACAATTAAAGATTTAATTGCGGGCCTGACCGATGATTTCATCGAACTTCATGGGGATCGTGCTTACGGCGATGATGCAGCTGTTTATGGTGGGATTGGTTTGTTGCAACAGCAACCCGCCACTTTGATTGGGATTCGCAAGGCGGATGATGAAAAATCAGCGACCGACGTCCATTTTGGGTCGGCTGAGCCGGATGGCTATCGCAAAGCACTCCGACTAATGAAGCAAGCCGAAAAATTTCAGCGACCGGTCATAACGTTCATCAACACGCCCGGAGCCTTTCCAGATGTGAATGCAGAGTATCATGGGCAGGGTTATCTGATTTCACAATTAATTCTTCAGGGATTACAACTTAAAACTCCCTATTTGGCGATTATTGTTGGAGAAGGCGGTAGCGGTGGAGCACTTGCTTTGGCCGTAGGTGATTGTGTTTGGGCATTTCAAGACAGTATATATTCCGTCTTATCTCCTGAAGGGTATGCCACAATTTTGTGGAAAGATTCTAGTCGCGTTCGCGAAGCAGCTGAAATCATGAAGCTAACCCCCCCAGAGCTCGTTGAACAGGGAATTATTGATAAAATTATTCCAGAAGTTCGAACAAAAGCCGAAATAAACCAGCTAAAGCAACAATTATTTGATAAAATAAAAGAGTTGAGTGCAATTCCAACGGCTGAACTATTACGGCGACGGTTTGCAAGGTATCGTAAATTCTAATAATGCTAACTAATAATTGATTTTATTAGTTAGTTTTTTATAATTAAGATAGGATTAGTTTGAGAGGATGAACGTGATGACAGCTAATTTGTTAGCAGGCAAGAAAATTGTGGTGATGGGAGTTGCCAACCAAAAAAGTATTGCATGGGGTTGTGCCCAAGCGATTGAAGCATTAGGCGGTCAAGCAATTTTAACTTACCAAAACGATCGAATGAAGCAAAGTTTGAACCGCTTTGTTGATGATGACATGCTTTTATTTGAGTGTGATGTGGCAGAAGATGATAACGTAGAAGCAACTTTTGCGGCAATTCATGAAAAAGTTGGCAACATCGATGGCGTAGTGCATGCGATTGCTTATGCTGATCGTGATACGCTCCAAAATGGTGTGGTTAATACTAAGAAGGCGGGCTTTAATCTGGCCCAAGATATTAGTGCGTACTCGCTAATTTCGGTAACGCGGGCTGCCAGCAAGATTATGAATGAAACTGGTAGTATCGTTACGATGACCTATATGGGTTCAACTTATGCCATCACTAACTACAACATGATGGGGATTGCTAAAGCTTCCTTGGAATCTGAGATGCGCTACCTTGCCGTTGAAATGGGCAAGCAAAACGTCCGGGTAAATGCGGTTTCGGCAGGAGCAGTTCGAACCTTGGCGGTTACTGGAGTTAAGGGTCATGGGGAGTTATTGAAGACTTCCGAGTCATTGACTACTGATGGTAAGAGCGTTACTAAAGCAGAGATTGGAAATACGGTTGCATTCTTGCTCAGTGACTTAGCTTCCGGGATTACTGGCGATGTGATTTATGCTGATAAGGGAGTTCACCTATTTAATACTTAATGGGGTGTACGATGGTAAAGTTGGATTTTAACCAGATTTTGGCATTGGTGCCCCTAAGCAGGGAGCAGCTAACGATTTTACCAGTTGTAGATTCAACCATGGTCTATGCGAGTCAGCGCCGATTTTCTGGGATGCATGTCATTGCCGCCGAACAACAAACGGCGGGGCAAGGACAACGGGGGCATCATTTTCAATCACCAGATGGTGGGATTTACCTGACGCTAGTGGTGCCGGTTAAGCAACAATTTTTGCAACAACCCGGGCTGTTAACAATTGGGGTCGGGGTAGCAGTTCGAACCGCTATTGTGCGGATTTTGAAGGTTGCTCCTGAATTAAAGTGGGTTAATGATTTATTTTTGCAGGGACAAAAATGTGGTGGAGTTCTGACTAAGGTACAGACTAATACTGCCAACCAACCTACTGCAATTATGATTGGAATCGGGCTTAATCTGGGACCCAGTCCAGCATTACAAACGGTACAGGCAACGAATTTAGCACCGGACACGCGGTTAAAGAATGAATTGGTAGCAGAACTTTGTAAACAAGTACTGGCTTTTTATCGCAGACCGGTTGCTGACGAGGTACGCCAGCAGTATCAAGCGCATTTACTGTGGCGACAATGTTTGGTGCAAATCAAGAACCATGATCGGTATGTAACGGGTTATTTACAAGGAATTACTCCAAATTTTGAACTACAGTTACAAACGGCGACGGGAACCGATTGTTTGGTGACAGCCGCAGCTTCGCAACATTTACACTTGATTTCAGCGAGGTAGGTGGGTATCACGAAGAAAAAACAGCTACAAAAACAAATCTCAACAAAACAGCGGATTATTTTTGGTATGTTTGAAATGATGATGGAGAAGTCATACGCTGATATCACAGTCAAAGAGATTTGTGAACGGGCTGAATTGTCTCGGATGACATTTTACCGCAACTTTCATACCAAAGAAGATGTCTTGTTGGCGCAGTTTGAGATGGTTTATAATACCTTCATTCAGCGGCTAATTGTCCAAAATAGATTCACGTTTTATGATGTGGCTACGACCTTTTTCACTCTCATCAACGAAAACAAGTTGATGATGGAAGCAATTGTAAAAAATGATTTGACAAACCTGTTATTACGTTCACTGAGCGCTGATATCAAAAAACTAATTGAGAACCAAATTTTGATCACGCAGGAAAGTTCTTCAGATTTATTGGTAGCAATGATTTCAGGCGGTTTAACTGAAGTCATCGTGACCTGGACGCGGGACGGAATGCGCCAGCCGGTTGAAGAACTGGTGATTTTTGCTTCAAAATATATGCATTTAAAAACCAGTTAATAACTAACTGGTTTTTAAATGCATAAAAAAAGAACACCCCGAACGGGATGTTCTTTTTAAAGATAAATTACTCTTCGATTGGAGTAACGTTAGCAGCTTGTGGGCCGCGGTCGCCTTCTTCAACGTCTAAGGTAACTTTTTCGCCTTCGTCAAGCGTTTTAAAGCCATCTTTGTTGATAGCTGAGAAGTGAACAAATACGTCACCATCGTCAGTAGTAATGAAGCCGTAACCTTTATCTGCGTTGAACCATTTAACAGTACCTTGTTTCATAATATGAAACCTCCGTAAAAAAATATATTAATGCTGCTGTAGTTTGAATCTAATAAGGAAGTCATTCTATAATAAAACAAAACAAGAAACCTTAAAAACTCGAAACTTATCAAACATCTACTACATCATAACATGGTATAAAATAAAGTCAATCAATCATCGGAAAAATTTTAAAATAAATTGAAAAGGGGTTCTTTTTTTGAAAACCACAATCATTGTGTCACACCCGCATTATCATGATTCGGGAACGCAGGCTTTTTTAAACCGTGCTAGTCAGCAACTAGAGGACGTGACTTGGCATTGTCTAGATGAAATTTACGCACACCAGTCCCTTGACGTTGCTGCTGAACAGGCATTACTCCGGCAAACTGATCGGATAATTTTTCAGTTTCCATTATATTGGTATAGTGCGCCAGCGTCGTTGAAACACTGGGAAGATGAAGTCTTAACTCGAGCCTTCACCTATCAAAACGAACAAGGAATTTTGCGAGGAAAAGAACTTGGAATCGTGACTACCTTGGGTTATCCAGTGGCAGAATTTGCAGTTGGAAGACAACAAGGTTACAGTTTGTCAGAACTTTTCACTCCATATCAGGCACTGGCACAACAGGCTGGAATGAAGTTTTTAGCTCCGTTGCCAGTGTCACAATTTGCTTATTTAGATGCGCCAGCTCGCGCTCGCTTGTTAATCAGGTACCAGCAATATTTAACGGTGCAGGATCCCTTTCGCTTTGCTGATCAAGAAAACTGGCTGGAAGAGCGGTTGCGAAAACTGGCCGCTAAGGGGACCTCTGCCCAGCAAGACCAACTTAATTTAATTATTGAGACAATGCAACACCAACAGGAAAAAATTGAAGACTTGAAGTGGCAGGTGCAACTAATGCGCCAAGCAGAGGAGGGTTAGTCATGGATGATGACCAAAGGTGGCTGGTAACTACCCTAGATCAGTTACTTAGCAAGACGAATAATTTTGCTGACCGAGCTTTATTGGAAGCAACCAAGGCAGCGGTACTTGAGCAAAGTCAACGACTGGCACAAGCTCAAGATGAGCTAGATGGTCGGTCATGGAGTCCGGCTAATTGGTGATGATTAATTCAAATGTGACGTAAACATTATTTTGTAACATGTTGGAGAGAGGCGTAGTTTTGGTAGTCAAACCAGTGACCTTCAAGTAAGCGTTAAGCTGAGCACCAGCCGCCGCTTCAGCGACCTTTCACTTGCAATTAGTAATTGTTTTTTTAGTTAGTAAACCGATAAACTAACTAAATTACTAGCAAAGTGAAAGGTGGCAATCATAATCATGCAAAATAGAACTTCAAATCAGTCGCTCCAGTGGTTGAAAGCAAGTAGTGCGATTTTATTGGTGGGAGCAGTTTTAGCAGTTGAGAAAACGGCTGCGGCGGATGACAAATCCGAACAGCAACCGCTCAGCTCCGAAGCGACCGCACCACTAGCCGCGCAACCACAGTCGGAAGGTCCTCAAGCTCAAGCGCAACCGGCACTGCCAGAAGCTGAACCTGCAACCAGTGTTCCTGCAAGTGAACCAGCAGACACAACGAAGTCGACTGTTGGTGATGAGCAAGCAACGAAAGACGCTCCGACCACCACGTCAGCGGCAACGCCATCAGCCAACTCGGCTACTTTTGCAGCCCCCACCACAGCAGAACCGGTCGAAGTGCAAACACCGGCTTCAACCGGTAATTATGCGCAACAGTACCACTATGCTAGCCCCGATTATAGTGGGAATGATACCCAAAGTATTTTTCGCGATGCTCAAGGTAACTATCATTTCTATTACTTGCATAATGATGGTCCCGAATTTAATGGTCCCGAGGGGAATAGTTGGTATCATGTTATCTCACCAGATTTGGTGCATTACTATCAAGCTGGACGCGCCCTTACGGCTAACAATGGGATTTGGCAATCAATGTGGACTGGAAGTGTCATTGGAAACTCGATGAATTTTTATCATGACTTACCGGCTGATGCGTTAGTAGCCTATTTTACCAGTACCAATGCGGAGGGGATGCAAGCACAGTATGCCGCTGTTAGTACTGATGGTGGATTTAATTTCCACCCGTTAGTGGATCATGCTTTGGTGGGGATGCCTAACGGAGGACCGGTAACCAATGAGCATGATGCTCGCGATCCGCACGTTTTCTATAACGAAGCGACTCGGCGGATGGTGTGTTACCTAGCAGAGGGGACTAATCGGATTAGTCAATATGATAGTGCCGATGGGCTAAATTGGAATTATCTGGGCACGTTGATCATTAACCAACCGGATTCCAGTAATCATGAACAGCAATGGGTTGATTATGGAACCATTGAATGCCCCAACTTAATTCAACTAAAGGATCAGGTGACTAAGGAATTAAAAGTCGGGTTGTTGTTTGGAGGAAACGGCTATCGGTATGGCGAAAGCACTGGAACTTATTTGGTGTTAGGAAAACTAGATGAGCAGGGGCGGTTTGTGCCAGACCACTATGCGGATCTATCTGGAACTGGTCAACCGGTATATGCCTTGACATCAGCTAGTCAGGTACAACGAGTTGATGATGGGTCTGACTTTTATGGAAGTAGCGTGTTAAGTAATTTAAAAGGAGCAGGGTTAGGCTTTAACGGCACTGATGCGAGTGCTGCAATTGGCATTGGCTGGAACGGAAACTGGGATTATTCCGGCCAGGCTGTTAAAACTGGGATTGTCGGGGCTGACGCACCAGCACAATTTAGTGCCAGTGCCTTTCACCGCTACACTCTTGAAAATGGTCGAATTCACACCCACTTAATCGAGCCCAATCTATTTTCTGATCAGCACCCAGTTAAGCAAGTTGTAACCAGTACACAACCTTTACAACTAGGTCTCAGTGGGACGGCTCAGCGCTACGAATTGACTTTTGATAATCAGCACCAACATTTAACTGGAACCAGTACAGTACAGATTAGCCAAGCTGATGGGCAGTTTGAAATTGAATTTGATTGGGATGCCGGCACGTATACGGTACGACGTACGACTGACGTGTGGTTAAACGGTGCGAATGAAAACTATCAACAGCCACGCACGGCTTCATTGGGTTTGGGGAGCAATCCTGCACAAGTGACGGTTGTAATCTATACGGACACGCAAAGTATTGAACTTGAGTTCCCAGCAAGTGGACGTGTTTATTCAGCTGCTCGGTATAGTCAGGATCAACAACAGACGGTTACCATTAAGGGAACCACTGAGCTGCAAATTAGTGGTCAGCAGGCTACTGCCCAGGTACCCGTAACCAGTCTACCAGTGCAATTAAGGAGTGAGTCGGTTCGATCTCCAAAATCACTAACCCCAGTTACGCTGTTAGAACAAGAACAACAGAAGCCGATTGTGAGCAAGGAATTAGGGGCAACGACACGACAGCTGAACAACCGGGATCGTTCGGACGAGATTTTAAACGCCCGCCCAGCCGAAAGCCTTGGAGCCAATCCTGATTCGTTGGAGCAGCGGGGCAAACCGACAGGTTCTACTACGCCAACTGGGTCTACTATGGTAGCTGAGAAAGCACCCCGCTTGCCAGCCACGGGGACAGCTATCACTGGCAGTAAGCGGCTAGCGGGTGTGCTAATCATCCTGTTAGTTTTGGGGATGCTCCGGTGGCCGTGGCTCACATTAAAGAAACTAATTCAACGTTTAAAATAACAATTATAAAAAAACACTCCTTGACTCGTTAATGGGTCAAGGAGTGTTTTTTTATAATGCTGTGCCACGATGTTTTTGTTCCCAATAGTTGATGATGGCTGCTACTAAGGCGATTAGGGCAAGACCACAGAGTAGCATGAAATCTAAGTGCCCACCGCGATAGGTCTGCTGAATTAGCGCGGTGGAGCTGTCAGCGGTCGTTTGTTTAAGCGCAATGATACTGGCGAGAATACTGGTTCCAAGTGAACCAGCGTATTGTTGTAGCATATTGAAAAGTGAATTTACATCGGCTGATTGTTCGTGGGGCACATTTCCATGGGCATTGGAGATGGTGTTGGAAAAGGCAAGGTTGAATCCGATCCGGGTGCTTGTGAACAGCAATAACATCACGAGGGGCGTGAAGACGGCTTGGAGAATGCCAAAGAGGGCGGTACTAATCACAACAATGACCAGTCCACTGATGATCGGGACAAATGCTCCAAACCGATCATAAATCCAACCAGCTACGGGGGCGAGAAATCCACCGATGATGGAGCCCGGCAGGAGGATTAAGCCCGCGACGAGGGGCGTCACTTTCAAAACTCCCTCGGCATAGATCGGAATAACAAAGGAAATTCCAATGTTGATAAACATTAAAATGAAGTAGTTAAGGGCATCCAGCCGAACTGGCAGGTGTTTCAAAATATTTAATGACAAAACTTCTGAAGAACCATGTTGGTTCAGGTAAACGAAAATTGCAAAGGCAGCGATGCCTCCCAGTAAGGGGAGAAACTTAGTTAGTAGTGAAGCCTGTAGGTTGCCAAACTGAGTGGCGGCCCAGACGAAGGACAGTAAACCACAACTTAAAAAGAAGAGGGCACCAAAATCAAAGTGTTTGTTAGTCCCTGCAGCGGGAATATCGATAAAGGCCCATCCTAGCACCAGCCCGACGATGACAATTGGGAGTACCCATAAAAAGATTTCGCGCCATGAAAACAATGAGGAAAGCAATCCACCATAGGTTGGACCAAGTGCCGGCGCCAGTGAAATAACCATCGATGCAATCCCAGTATATAAACCAATCTTAGCTTGGGGAACCTTTGTAAAGATAACTTGATACATCATTGGCATTGCTAGCCCGGTTGCCGCTGCTTGGATGAGGCGTCCCAGCAACAAAATAGTAAAATTGGGTGCTAAACCGGAGAATAAATCACCGATTAAAAAGATTGCAACGGCAGTGATAAATAGGTTGCGGAGCGCAAACCGTTTAAGTAAAAAAGCCGTGGTCGCCATGATAATCGTTACGACTAGTAAATAGCCGGTGGTCAGCCATTGAATGGTACCTAGTGATAAGTGAAAGAGCTGGGCTAGCTCAGGAAAAGTAACATTCATCGAGGTTTCTAATAAAATCCCGGAAAAAGCTAGCAACGCAGTGGCTAGAATAGTTAGTTTAGTTTGAAGTGTGACTTGCGTGGACATAAGATTTCCTCCAAAAAATGATTGGGATGCTAAAACTTTGTTGCTTGGCAATAAAAAACCCTCGTATCATTTTTGAAATGGTTCGGAGGGAGAGTTAATGACCTAATCAACTAAAGCTTGTAAAGTTTGGACAAATAGTTGTGGATAAATTTCGGTAAAGTTTAGGTACATTTGTTTTGAACAAAATTCATTGTCACGATGAGCCACCCGAAAATCACCCGGACCAAAAATAGCTACGGGGAATCCAATGGATTTAGTTAATAGGAGACGTGAGGCGTCGGTTCCACCCGGACATCCGGCCACTGGAACGGGTTGATTAGTATATTGCTGGGCAATGGTCAAGATTTGTTTAATGACCGGTGAGTCAGCTTGTCCGACAACGGGGATGACGTTCATCGTAACCTGGGACTGCAGCTCAGCTTGATAGTTGGATTGGTTACGCTTAATGGTGTCTGTTACCAGTTGGATGGCTTGGCTGTTGTCAAATTCTGGAATGGTGCGGATGTTTAGAACTGCTTGGGCGGTGCCTGGGATAATGTTTGGCTGTTTACCACCATTAAACTGATCCAGATTGAAAACTGGGCGCCCTAATTCATGATTTTTGATGCCGGCGGTAGCAGTTTGTAATGCATCAGCCAGGTCTTGCCAGCATTTGATGAGTTCTTGGACGGCGTTAATCCCAAACTGAGGGGTCGAACTGTGGGCGGCGCGCCCGGTGGCAGTTAACTGGAGATTAACTTCACCCTTTGAAGCATACGAGGTGGCATAGCCACTTGGTTCTCCTACGATTAGAGCATCGATGTCATCAGTATAACCGTGTTGTTGAAGTTCGGTGGCCCCTTGCATGCCGACCTCTTCCCCGGCACTTCCTAGAAAACGGATGGTTCCGGGAAATGAAAGATGTTGGTCATGTAGTTCAAGCATTGCGATTACAGCCGCAGCAACCCCGCTTTTCATGTCGGTAGTTCCTCGTCCGTATAGTTGACCAGCTTGCTCCGTCAATTTAAGCGGGTCGGTTTGCCACCGCTCGCGATTAAAGGCAACGGTATCTAAATGACCATCGAAGGCCAAAATTGGATGACCAGAACCAATTTCAGCGACTAGGTTGGCACGGGTGGTGCCAGCCGTACCTGCTAATGGAAGAAGCTTGGCGCTAATACCATGGTTTTGAAACAACTGTAGTAGGTATTCAGCCACTGGTCGTTCATTACCATTGCAACTATCAAAGGCAACTAGGTCTGCTAATATCTGTATTTTTTCATTTTCTTTCATGGCAAGGATCCTTTCAACGATAAAAACTAAGATTATTTAATGATAGCATAGTCAAAATTGACTCAGCAAAAAATTAAATAGCTCATGTTGATAGTTAATTTGCGATTTATTAGTAAAAAAATAGAATGGTCGCGTACTAATTAAAATGGTATAATTATTAGAAAATATAGGAGTGATTTAATGACTGAACAACAACGACCTTATAACATTGGTCTTGACATCGGAACCAGTTCGATTGGCTGGGCCGTTACGGATCAAAATGATAAATTACTGCATATCCGAGGGCATAACGGGATCGGTGTCCGTCTATTTAAAGAAGGCGAATCTGCTGCGGAACGGCGTGGTTTTCGCACGACGCGGCGTCGCTTATCACGGCGACGCTGGCGTCTTCGCTTCTTAGATCGGATTTTTGATGCAGAACTGGCTAAAGTGGATCCTAATTTTTTAGCCCGCCTGAAACAATCAAATATTTCACCCTTAGATCCCAACAAGCAAATGTTTGGGAACATCTTGTTTGATGATGCCCAATTTGATGATCAAAAATTTCATCAGCAGTACCCCACTATTTACCATTTACGTTCGGCACTAGCACAACCAGATGCCCCACAGGCAGATGTTCGGCTGATTTATTTAGCGCTCCACCACATGATTAAATTTCGAGGTCACTTTCTAAACGGTGCGGCGGTCGAAAAATTTCACGGTGGTCAGTTGCATTTGGAAGCAGAGTTTCAAGAACTTAATCAGATTTTTAGCAACCAACAGCGTGATCATGTTCAACTGCAAACTTCCAGTTTGGATGAAGTTGCGACGATCTTAAAAGATAATCAGCGGACACCTAGTGATCGCCAGAGAGAATTGTCAGCAAGGTTATTTGTACCAGTTGATAAAACCATCGACAAAGAAAATAAGAAACTAGCAACGGAACTGCTAAAGGCCGTCTTAGGTTTGAAGGCAAAATTCGATGTAATTTTAGGGGTTGAAGCCACTGATCCACAAGCATTTAAGCTGCAGTTTAGCAGTGATGACTTTGATGATAAAATTGCAGAGCTGGCTTCAGAGTTGACCGATGAGGCAAATGAGATTTTAACCGTGTTACAACGCTTATACTTCTCCCTTAATCTAGCTGATATTTTAACTAATCGTCAGACGAAGCAGGTTGCCGATTCAATCTCTACAGCGATGATTAATCGTTATGACGATCATAAACATCATTTAAAAATGCTAAAAGAGTTAGAAACTCAGGTAACGCAAGAACAACGAGACGGATTAAAGAAAGCATATGATGAGTATATCGATGGTGATAAACCTACGATTGATACATTCTATACGAATGTTAAAAAGAATTTGGATGATTCGGAGCTGGCAAATCAGATTAAGAGCTTAATTGATTTGCAGGCTTTCATGCCCAAACAACGTTCTAAAGAAAATGGATCAATTCCACATCAGTTGCATCAGCGTGAGTTGGATCAATTGATTGAAGTCCAAGGTAAATATTACCCTTGGCTCTTAGCTGCTAAAGATAAGTTGGATGCATTAATCGCCTTTCGGGTACCTTACTACGTTGGTCCAATGATTGATCCGAACGAGAGTGATGATCCGCAAAACACTAAATTTGCATGGATGGTTCGTAAAGAGGCGGGGGAAATTACTCCGTGGAATTTTGAGGAGAAGGTTGATAAGACCGGCTCGGCAACTAATTTTATTAAGCGGATGACTACGACTGATACGTACCTGTTAGGTGAACCGGTTTTACCTAAAAATAGTCTGTTGTATCAACAATTCACGGTTTTAAATGAGCTTAATAAACTTAAAGTTGATGGCAAAGCACTTACGGTCGATCAGAAGAAGTACCTATACGAGCATGTTTGTAAAAAACAAAGACGAGTCACGCTGAAAAAATTGAGTGATTGCTTGATGGCTCGTGGTGATTTCCCAATGGGAGCGATCTTTACTGGAACGACTGATCAAAAGAATATGAATAATACCTTAAAAACTTACCAGGATTTTCAAGAAATTTTTGGTGATGAGATTGACAATCCTGATCGACAAGTTGATTTTGAAAAGATGATTGAGTGGTCGACCATTTTTGAGGATCGTGAGATTTTTAAACTAAAGCTGGCAGAACTCAATTGGCTTACTTCAGAACAGCTAGAACGAGTATCGAAAAAACGCTATCAGGGTTGGGGGCGACTGTCCCAAAAACTATTAACGCATATTGTTAATGAGAACGGTGAGCGGATTATTGATCAGCTGTGGAATACCAATCAAAACTTTATGGAAATTATGGGTCAGGATGGTGTAAAACAAGCTATTCAAGAACATAATGGGGCTAATGTAGCTCAAACTGGAATTAACGAAACCATTGACGAGTTGTATACATCACCACAAAACAAAAAAGCTATCCGCCAAATTTTGTTAGTTGTTGATGATATCAAGAAAGCAGTTGGGTATGCCCCGGCTAATATCATGATGGAGTTTGCCAGAGAGGATCGAGACGATCACCGATTAATTGCCTCTCGGGCACGGCAACTAGAAAAAACCTATCAAGAGATTAGCAAGAATTGGTTTGATAATGAAAGCGTGACCCAAGAATTAAAAGATCAGATTAAAAACAAGACTAAGTTTACTGATCGGTTGTATTTGTACTTTATTCAGGGTGGAATTGATTTATATACAGGACATCCCTTAAATATTGATCAGCTTTCGAGCTACGATATTGATCATATTTTACCGCAGTCCTTCTTGCTTGATAACTCGCTAAATAATCGGGTGTTGACAAGTCAGTCGGAAAATCGAGTTCATAAAGAGGATCGATTGCCAGGAGAGACCGTGGCGAATAAGATGCGTCCAACCTGGAAAATGATGCGAGAACAGGGACTAATGACGCAGCGTAAGTATAATAATCTAACTTTAAAGCCTGATCAGATTAGTAAGTTTAATAACCGAGGTCAATTTATTAATCGGCAACTTGTAGAAACACGACAAGTTATCAAATTAGCAGCTGATATTATGAACCAAAAATATCAAGCTGATCAGACAAAAGTTGTAACGGTCAAGGCTAACCTAACGCATCATATGCGGGAAAAATTCAATTTTTATAAAAGTCGAAATGTGAATGATTATCACCATGCGTTCGATGCTTACTTGACCGTGTTCGTTGGAAATTGGTTGTTAAAAGAATATCCCAAGCTACAACCTTACTTTGTTTATGGAGATTTTGCGAAGACTGGTACGAATAATCTAAAGAGCTTTAACTTTTTATATCGGTTTGAAAGAGATCATAAACTAAATGACAAGGGTGCCATTGATACCGATAAAGATCAACAGCTAGGGTATATGAAACGAATCTATCGATTTAAAAAGATGTTGGTGACGAAACAGCTGGAGACGAATGAAGGGGCATTGTATAAACAAACTATTTATAAAGCACCCGCTAACGAAAAAAATACTAAAAAAAATAGGAGTCTAATTAATACCAAAAAGAATCGACCTAGTGATATTTATGGTGGATACTCTCAATCTGTCACTGCCTATATGTCATTAGTATTTTTTAAAAATACTTTTAAATTAATTAAAATGCCACTAGTAGCTGCAAATGCTATAAAAAATAGTTTGTCCAGTTATCATGACACTATTTTAAAGATTCTTGGTAGTAATGAATTTAAAGTTCTTATTCCTAAAGTCAAAATGAATCAGCTAATTAAAGAAGGAGATTCTCTTTATACAGTTGTCGGCGTATATAAACATAATGCGCAACAACTTATTCTCTCTGATAATTCTATGGGAATTATTACTAAACCAATTAGAGAAATTTGTGATTCAGATCTGGATTCGGTTTTTAATGAATTGGTTGACAATATTGATAAATATTTGAACTTATACAAAATTGAAGACAAACTAACCATAAAAGAAAAATTTTATGCATTAAAAAATAAAGAATCAAAATTTAAATGTATTTCAGATATTTTAGTTGGTACTCATTGTAATGCTGGAAGGTCCAATCTTAAAATTATTGGATTAAGTAGTTATTGGGGAATGTTTTCTGGAAATAATGATGGACTTAAAATTAATGAGAATTCACAGCTAATTTATCAATCACCAACCGGTTTATTTGAACACCGTGTTAAAGTATCTGATTTGTAAACAAAAAGGTAGCTATCAGATGATAGCTACCTTTTTATGTAGTAACCCTTAAGGGTCTGAAGATAAAACTCAGCTCGAAAGCTTTGTTTGATTTTAACTCAGTACGTCATTCTAATGAGATTAAGTGTTGGCNCGCGGTCACAAGTCAAAACCTCCATCCCGTTTTAGAAGTACGTCATTCTAATGAGATTAAGAACTTTAAAATCCCGGTGTTAATCCCATTTTGCGTTTTAGAAGTACGTCATTCTAATGAGATTAAGAACCGCAGGTACTAAGACGCAACATTATATCGAGTTTTAGAAGTACGTCATTCTAATGAGATTAAGAACGCCATCGAACGTCAGCGGCGCGTTATCGTAGTTTTAGAAGTACGTCATTCTAANGTCATTCTAATGAGATTAAGAACGCTCAACCGTCCGGTGCGCTTTCCAACAAGGTTTTAGAAGTACGTCATTCTAATGAGATTAAGAACCAAAACTCGGGTTGAGTTGCTTTTCCACAAGTTTTAGAAGTACGTCATTCTAATGAGATTAAGAACTGGTAAAATGACGAGCCAAGCAGGTAAAGCGTTTTAGAAGTACGTCATTCTAATGAGATTAAGAACTGACTACTTCGGCGACAAAAATGATTACGCGTTTTAGAAGTACGTCATTCTAATGAGATTAAGAACTGGCACTGAGTACTTTGTTTATATGAATCAGTTTTAGAAGTACGTCATTCTAATGAGATTAAGAACCCATGCTCTTGAATTTTGTCATATGCTTTTGTTTTAGAAGTACGTCATTCTAATGAGATTAAGAACTCTAGTCAATTCTTTAATTGCTAAAAAGCACGAAAATACTGAATTCCAAGCGAACGAACGGGTTGCCGCGGTACGCCGTTAGAACTTAATCAAATTAGTTNAAACATCAAAAGAACTGATCATCTTTACGTTTTAGAAGTACGTCATTCTAATGAGATTAAGAACTCTAGTCAATTCTTTAATTGCTAAAAAGCACGAAAATACTGAATTCCAAGCGAACGAACGGGTTGCCGCGGTACGCCGTTAGAACTTAATCAAATTAGTTATGCGGAAATACGCCTCACAATATAATTTTAATTAAGGAAGGATATTAGTATGTTTAAAAAAATTATCAAGTGGTCTTTGGTTGGCTTGGTTTTAATTGGGAGTAATTGGGCAACTTATAATTATACTAAAAAAACAATTCCGCCAGTTTATAAAACTAAGATTATTAAAGTAAAGACTACGCCAAAAACTGAAGTAGAAAAAGCACAACCAGTTTCACAACCAAAACCGCAACAACCGCAACAACCACAACAACCACAACAACAATCAGATGAGAATGATTATAATAAATATGATACTCCGGAGGAAGCAAAACGGGCAGAAGAAACGCAGAACATTACCAGTTCGGCGGCGTCAACCCCGGACGGAGTTGGGATTTCGATTGATGGTCTAACTGGTAAACAAATAAAACCGGATAATTAAAATAAACTGTTGACGGATTTAATAATGTGGTTTTAGAAGTACGTCATTCTAATTAGACTAAGAACTCATAAACTTCAACAGCAGTACGTACAGCCATATAATTTTTAATAAATAAAGTAATTTTTATGTTAAAAAATAATGAAGTGGTTAATAGTGTTTGTTTGCTTTGTAGGCAGTAGCTGTTTTTTTACCAATATGGAAAATCTCAAACTAGGGTTGTTTATAAATTTAAAACTGAAAAAATAAAATCTAACCCACAACCACAACAACCATCTAATAATAATGAACCAAGCCAATTAACTAGCTCCGCGGCGCTTACGCCTGACAGTGAGGTCACAACGATTGACGCTAGAAATGACCCCAATTTTTCAGAAGAGGAAGAAAATTAAAAAAAGTGTTTACACGTTTACGATTGTTTTAAACGTACATCATTTTTTTATATTAAATTTATATATGATCGGATTCAAACAACTACTTATGGTTGTTAAAATAAGCCTGCTAATGATCTTTTTGAAGGGTTAGTTTGATCGTACTAGCAATGTTTTTAATCATTATTTTCGCTGAATCAAATGAAAGCACCGCTAACGTTAAAAATATTGGCAAGAATTGAATTAAGTATCGGCTACGGCCTCCTTCAAATATCAATAAAAAGGTTAGTCCACCAAGAATACTTAGTCGTAACATTTGCGAAAATTCAGAAAGATAGCCAATACCAAAAATTATTAATGATATTAGTAATATCCAAAAAATTTGAGCAACAAAGCTGTAATCCTTATAGTATTTACCGTTTTGGTAATAGATATCTTGTATCAGATTTTTAGTAGGTTTATTTACATCTGTATAAGGTCCATCTCCTCGATACCACCCAAAGGTTCCATCGCTCGTATTGCTATAATTTTTAGCAATGAAAAACTGAATCATACCGAAGATTCCCTGCTTTTTAAGCTGTTTTTTAATGATGTGGTTAGAGTAATCAGATCTTTCCTTAGTGGTTTTCATACGGTTAGTTGTATTTACTTGTTCAGGACTCCAAGCTCCATTTCCAGTGATCCCCATTGCGATAAAGTGGTTTGCCGGTTGCCCCTGATCATGTTTGATTTTCACAACATCATTATGGTAGGTAAAGTTATTAAATGACTTTATCCCACAAACGAAAATCAAGAGAAATACCAGTAATGATAATCCATAGGCTAATACATTTTTCTTGGTAAATTTAACCTGCAAAAAATGTAAACTGATTCCAATTAAGATGGCAATTGTTAAAATGATCGCAGAGGGCTTCATTAAATAAGCTGCTAGGGAACTTAGCGAAAATGTCAACAATCCAATTAATTTTGTAGGGTTAGTCTGAGCTTGTTTCATCATTGCAGTTCCCCAAATTATTAATGATACAAATGGCATTACCATAACATCAGAATAGGGGACAATGATTTGAATAAAGGAAAACATCAAGGTGGCCTGGATAATAATTAAAGGTTTAACTGCGTTTCTTTTTAACAACCACACTGAAAAAACATTAATTATTAATGACAGATCTAAGCAAATCAGATTAATAAAATTAACATTGAGCCAAGTATGACTTAGGTTAAATGTCTTTAAGATCAAATATTGGAAAAAGAATAAAAACGTATTATTAGGGTTTTCAGATAGATAAAGTGTTGCTAATTTGCTATCTGATAGGGAGGTATGGACTGACCATACGTCCCAACCAATTGAGGTGGACGCATTCAGTACCACTATTAATTGCCAAGCGACCGCAGCGGTGACTAGGGCAATAATGAGGATCTTCTGCTTGGATTTAATTAATTCCCACAACCTGGTTTTAAATACAATTAAGACTACAATTGCGAGCAGCAAACCTAGTTTTATTAGAGCTGCAGTTAATCCCCACGGATTAAGATTCTCGTCGTTTAAGGTTCCAAATAAAACAGCAATCATCCAAATTGAAAACACACTAACTAAAGCAGTTTTGATCCAGCCAGTTGTAAGTGAAGCCTTGTCCAAAAATTTATTCATTTTTCATCCTACATCTTGTTATTTAAATAGTGCACACAAGCAGCTATTTAATCTAGTTGTTGTCAAAGGTACTAGCGACTGTTCATCCAATTGTCGTATTCCGGCAATGATCACAGCAAATCTCTGTAACGATCTAACGTTGAAGTTTGGCTCTATATCCAAGGATCTGCTAGATTACCAAGGTGTTGATCTGTCAGCAGTTGAAGCTAGCAATCGGTACTTTAGAGTTAAAATAGTGGTAAATGATTATGGTTTCCAAGGATTTATTAACCGAGCTAGCTAAATCTAAAGAAAATATTATGGTATACTTATTAACATTGTAGCAGAGATATAATTTTTATTACCATAATTTATTTTACTAAGCCATTATTAATCGTTAGGTGTTAGGGAGAATTCATGCAGAAGTATAAATCATCGATTCTAATTGTTTCCATGTTTGTGTTTTTAAGCATCTTAGTTGTTGTTCCTTTTTACTCAAAGGGACAAGTAATTGCTCAGAACTGGGACTTTAGTTTTCACCTAACTCGAATTGAAGAAATTACCAGAAACTTAAAACAAGGGCATCTTGGAATACCAGAGATTGCCACCCATACTTTTGGATCATATGGATATCCAGTAAACTTATTCTATCCGGCCATTATGGTTTTCCCAATGGCAATTTTAGCAGCGCTTTTTTCTAAAATATACATAGCATATCTAGCGTTTATGTTTCTGGTGCAGTTTTTGATTTTTGCTTCGATGTACTATGTTTCGAACAAAATGCTAAAAAATCAAATTGCTGCGTTTATTGCCGCTGTAGTTTATGGTTTAAGCCAGTATAAATTTTATGACATGTTTTATAGACGTGATATTGGCGAAACGCTTTGTATGATATTTTTACCAATAGTTCTTTACGGTTTATATTTAATTTTTACAGATAACTACAAAAAATGGTATGTTCTATCTGTTGGGCTTGCTGGAATCTTGCTATCAAATATTCCAGGAATGTTAGTTACTTTATTTTTTGTGATCAGTTTTCTGCCACTGTTATTGATTATTAGAAGTGATACTCGACAAAAGATCTGGCGATTTTTTTTAGCTGGAATGCTCACTTTGGGTTTGACTGCCTTTTTTATCATTCCATTTATAATTGCTAAATTAAATATTAAGGATATGGCAATCCAAACCTCACGATCTCTTTACCCATGGTCGGTTCCGCTAGATCGAATGTTTCTTAGTGTAACTCCAATAAAGGAGTTGCCGTATAGTGCAGCTGGTTTGGGAATAATCAGCCTGATAATCCTAATTACCTCGATTTGTTTTTGGAAAAAATTGAACAAATTTTGGAAATTTATTTTATTCGATACAATTATCTTTGTTTTTGTATCGTCTAATTTATTTGCTTGGCAACTTTTTGAATATACCTCGTTTGCACAAATTTTCCAATTTCCCTTTAGACTATTATTAATTCCAACTTTACTAATCGCCCTTCTGGCCGGGAAGTGTTTTCTACTGGTGCGTTCTTCTGTCAATACGAAGCTTTTAGTTGCTACGACGATTGCTTTCTTATCAATTACGACTCTGGCGCAAAGTAATTTTATAGTTAACGATCCTGAACAAGCAGATGCACTAAAGGTCAGTCGCTCCGAATTTGATACCATTGAAACAGGTTCGATGTCAACAGACTATTTGCCCAAAGGATCCGTAAAAATTAGCAATGAGCTATCAAGTCACTCCTTTAATAAGCTTAATCGGGATAAAAAATTAGAACTAAAGAAGACCTCCTATGATTATAATCGAATCGTGTATCACGTTGATTCAAAAGCTAACTACACAGATGTGAGCATACCAAATGTTTATTACACGGGGATTCATGTTTACGTAAATCAAAACCAGTCTGATTTTTCGATTGGTAAGGACGGGGAACCAGTAGTTAACCTTAAAAAAGGAAATAATCAGATTGTATATGAATATCAAAAGACCTCCGCTCAAAAAATTTCGATCGGGATTAGCGTTGTAAGTTGGCTTACCCTGCTCTCATATTGTGGTTATAAAAAATGGTGGAAGAAAGATGCTCGTGAAGGTTCGCGTGGCAAATAAACTTTTTTTACAAGCTACCCTGATTTGCTAGCTACTAGTAGCAATCCGCTAAAAGTTATTGACATTTTTTCTCGTGATGGTATGCTAAACAAAATCAATGTCGGGGAACCGACAGGCTGTACTCCTGCAAGTTAGTTCTGTGAAACTAATCAGGAGCTGGCTACTAACTTAATTTATTGCAAGTCAATTAACAATTTCCGGTGAGAGATTGATTGATGTTCATTTTAACCTGAATTCAATTGAACTACTCCCGAAAAACGGGGGTAGTTTTTTTATACGGTTTTTGAGCACCTGAGGAGGGATTTCTGTGACGGAGCGTTACTTAGTATTAGCAGATGGGACTAGTTATGCCGGGCAGGCTTTTGGTAGTAGCCGCGAAACTATTGGTGAACTGGTCTTTAGCACGGGGATGTCTGGCTATCAGCAATCCATTACGGATCAATCGTATAATAATGAAATTTTGATGTTTACGAATCCATTGATTGGGAATTACGGGGTTAATCGAGATAATTTAGAGTCGCAACATGCAACTTGTAAGGGCGTTGTGGTTCGTGAGCTGGCCCGACGAACCACTAACTGGCGCATGCTTACTTCGTTGGATGATTTTTTGCAACAACAGGATGTTCCTGGGATTAGTGAGATTGATACCCGCGCAGTTACCCGCCACATCCGACAGGCTGGGACGATGCGGGCTGCCCTTGTAAATAAGATTACCGAGAAAACGGTAGCGGAGTTACAACAACCATTGGACGGGTCATCCTTGATTGCCACAAGTGCAACTCACAATGCTTATCCAGTTCCTGCCACTGGGCGTCGCATTGCTGTTCTTGATTTTGGTTTAAAGTATTCAATTCTGCGGGAACTCACGAAACGGAATTGTGATGTGATGGTTTTACCACCAACGGCTTCGCTGGAAGAGATTCACGCAGTTCACCCAGATGGGATTTTGCTTACCAATGGACCTGGTGATCCGCAGGACATTCCTCACCAGACGCTTGCGTTGATTCGGCAACTAGAAGAACAGTATCCATTATTTGGAATTTGCATGGGTCACCAACTATTTGCGTTAGCAAACGGGGCTACAATCGTTAAGATGAAGTTCGGGCATCGAGGTTTTAATCACCCCGTTCGTAATTTAGAGACCGGGAGGATTGATTTTACTTCCCAAAACCATGGCTATATGGTTGATCGTGCTTCGGTAGCAGCAACTAAGCTGACGATTCTATTAGAAGAAATTAATGATCATTGTGTGGAAGGGCTACGTCACCAGACGCTCCCGGCTTTTTCTGCCCAGTTTCATCCGGATGCTGCGCCAGGTCCACATGATACCGACTATCTTTTTGATAAATTTATGGATCTCATTGATCGCCATCCAGTGCATAACTAAGAAAGGTGAATGGTAATGCCTAAAAGAACAGATATTAACAAAATCATGGTGATTGGTTCGGGACCAATTATCATCGGGCAGGCTGCTGAATTTGATTATTCTGGCACCCAAGCCTGCCTAGCACTGAAAGAACTTGGTTATCAGGTTGTTTTGATTAACTCGAATCCAGCTACAATTATGACTGATCGAGAAGTTGCCGACCGGGTCTATCTGGAACCGCTAACGCGTAAATTCGTGGAAAAAGTGCTTCGTAAGGAGCACCCTGATGCCATTCTGCCAACGTTAGGCGGGCAACAGGGGCTTAACTTAGCCAAAGAGTTAGCAGATGCTGGCACATTGACAGAATTAGGCATTGAGTTGTTAGGAACCAAGTTAGCTGCGATTAATCAGGCCGAGGATCGAGAAGCATTTCGGACATTGATGCAGCAACTTGATCAGCCAGTTCCCCAATCACAGATTGCGACGAATATTGACCAGGCTGTGACGTTTGCCAAAGCACAAGGTTATCCAGTGATTGTTCGACCAGCCTTTACGATGGGAGGGAGTGGTGGAGGCATCGCCCATAACCAAGCAGAGCTGGTAGCGATTGCAGAGTCCGGGTTAGATCAGTCGCCAGTGACACAGGTGTTGGTGGAGCAAAGTATCGCTGGCTATAAGGAAATTGAATTTGAGGTCATGCGGGACCATGCTGACAATGCGATGGTCGTTTGTAATATGGAAAACTTTGATCCAGTAGGAATTCATACGGGCGATTCGATTGTCTTTGCTCCGATCCAGACCCTGTCTGATGACGAAGTACAAATGTTGCGAGACGCAGCGCTTGATATTATTCGTGCCTTAAAAATCGAAGGGGGCTGTAATGTGCAACTGGCGCTTGACCCAGATAGCATGCAGTATTATGTGATTGAAGTTAATCCTAGGGTTAGCCGCTCGAGTGCGCTTGCTTCCAAAGCGACGGGGTACCCGATTGCGCGAATTGCGGCTAAGATTTCCGTCGGACTCCATCTCGATGAAATTATGAATCCAGTTACAGGAACCACGTATGCAGAATTTGAACCAGCGCTTGATTATGTGGTCTGCAAAATTCCGCGGTGGCCGTTTGATAAGTTTAGCCAGGCTGATCGGCAATTGGGAACCCAGATGAAGTCCACGGGCGAAGTCATGGCCATTGATCGAACCGTTGAGGGGGCACTCTTAAAGGCAATTCGTTCACTTGATATTGATTTGATTGACTTAGCTGATCCACAACTTGCGAACTATTCAACAGCAGCCATCATCACCGGGGTCAAGACGGCAAAAGATGATCGATTGTTCTATTTGTATGAAGCCTTTCGTCGGGGCTTTTCGTTAGAAAGACTAGCCGCGCTAACCAAGATTCATAGCTTCTTTTTGGATAAAATCTTGCATATTTTAGAAATTACTAGGGACTTGATAGCCAACCGAGCTGACCCAGCCTGGCTACGGACGGCTAAGCGAGCAGGTTTTGCCGATGCGACCATCGCAAAGCTTTGGAAAACGACCCCGCAGGCGATTCGAACTCTGCGAAAACAAGTGGGAGTGATGCCGGTTTATAAAATGGTTGACACCTGTGCTGGTGAATTTGTTTCAAATACACCGTATTTTTATAGTACGTACGAGCAGGAAAATGAAAGTCAAGCATTTACACATCCAGCAGTTGTCGTCCTTGGCTCTGGTCCCATTCGCATCGGGCAGGGAGTTGAATTTGATTACGCCACAGTTCACGCTATTCAAGCGATCCAGCAAGCGGGCTATCGGGCAATCGTGATTAATAATAATCCGGAAACGGTTTCTACAGATGCAGCAATCTCGGATAAATTGTATTTTGAACCGCTAACGGTTGAAGAAGTTTTAAATGTGATTGACTTAGAGCAGCCACAAGGGGTGGTGGTACAATTCGGGGGGCAAACTGCCATTAATCTTGCCGCTCCCTTAGCCGCTCAGGGGATTAAAATTTTAGGAACGACGGTAGCAGATATTAATCGTGCAGAAGATCGTGACGAATTTGATCAAATTATTAACCAGCTACAGATTCGACAACCGGTTGGTGGCACGGCGACAGCTCCCACGGCGGCGTTACAAATTGCCGAACAGATCGGCTATCCTGTCTTGGTTCGTCCAAGTTATGTCCTAGGTGGGCGAGCAATGGAAATCGTCCACAAGCCAGCTGCTTTAAAAGACTATATGCAACAAGCTGTCCGAGTTTCTCATGACCATCCGGTTCTGATTGATCAATATTTAACTGGCAAAGAGTGTGAGGTTGACGCTATTTGTGATGGTAAGACGGTGGTAATTCCTGGGATTATGGAGCACATCGAACGATCCGGGGTACATTCGGGTGATTCGATGGCAGTATATCCAGCGCAGACATTATCAACGGCAGTTAAAGCGCAAATCATCACTATGACAAAAAAATTAGCCCAAGCATTACATTGTGTCGGTCTAATGAATCTGCAATTCGTCGTGCATGATGAGCAGGCCTACGTAATTGAGGTTAATCCACGGGCAAGTCGGACGGTGCCATTTTTAAGCAAGGTAACCGGGGTTCCAATGGCACAATTGGCGACAAAAGCTCTGCTCGGGGAGAGCTTAGTCTCACAAGGTTATCAAACTGGGGTAGTTGCTGAGAGTAAATTGATTCATGTTAAAGCGCCCGTGTTCTCATTCTCTAAGTTGAACCAAGTCGATAGTCGGTTAGGACCGGAGATGAAATCAACTGGGGAAGTAATGGGTAGTGATCAGACTTTTGCTAAGGCACTGTATAAGGCTTTTGCAGCTGCAAAAATCCACGTAGCAGACCATGGAAAGGTTTTGATTACGGTTCAAGATGATGATAAAGCAGAAATGGTCTCACTGGCGCAACGCTTGTCAAATCTAGGTTATGAACTGTTAGCAACTCCAGCAACGGCACATTTTCTCACTAAACGAGGAATTGTGGTTCAGTCAGTTGAAAAAGTTAGAGAAAATCAAGCGCTACTAGCAATGATGTTACGTAAACAAATCCAGTTAGTGGTTAATACTGTGTCACAGGATTGCAAGAGTGAACATGATGCAGCTCAAATTAGGAATGTAGCCATTGCTCACGGAATTCCGGTTTTTAGCTCGTTAGATACACTTACGGCGATGATTCAGATGCTAGAAGATCGGGCGTTTACCGTTAATAGTCTATGATCAAGCAGTAAAAATTCTAGTAATAAATAAAGGAGTCTTCATCAATTTTGATGGAGACTCTTTTATTTTATAAACGTTGTTATTTGTTATATATGCAATTATTATTTGTACAAATTAATTTATATAATGTTTAATTGAAGTCATTTAATGTGGTACAATTAACTGGTTGATCGTTTCGGAAGAAACTAATTAACGGAATGCTGGAAATACTTTTTGAAATTGACAATTCTCACTAGTTTTCAATAACTAGGTGACTGCTTTTGGCGGGGTGGCTGATTGTCAAAATGAACGAAAGGAGACAAGTAGAATAACAACAAGCTGCCAATATAATTGCAACTTATAGGAGAAAAATGATGGCTAACAATAACTACAAACATATGGCAAAGAGTACTAAAACAGGATTGAAACTGGCTTCGGGAGTTTTGTTTTTTAGTAGCGCACTGGCACTTGGCACAGGAGCTGTTCATGCTGATACAACGAAACCAGTGACGACTGCTACTGTTCCAGCAACGACTAGTCAGGCACCAGCTGCTAAGAACGCCGCTGATACGACGATTCAATCGCAGACCGCTAATCAAATTTCCGCAACAAACTCAAATAATCAAAATGAAGCGACTGCTTCCCAAGCTACTGCAGTTAAAGCACCAGAAGCACAGCCAGCAGATAATAAACAGGCTGCTACGCAACAAGAATATGATGCTGCTGCAAAAGCACAACAAGAAGCTCAAGCTAACCAACAAGCTGCTCAAAATAATGTTGATCAAGCTCAAAAGGGTCAACAAGAAGCCCAAGCAAACGTTGATCAAGCCCAAAAGACACAGCAAGAAGCCCAAAATGCTGTCAACGACAATCAGGCGAAACAGCAACAAATCCAACAAAATATTAACGATAACCAAGCTAGCCTTAATTCTTTAAACAAGCAAAAGGACAGCACGGAATATCTACAAAAACAAACGCAAAATAATATCAATAATGACATCTATGATGTTGGTAACTTGCAACAAGAAGTTAATCAAAAGCAGAGTGAAGTTACTCCACTTCAAGAGCAGTTCAACCGGGATCAGCAACAAAATGATCAAGCACAAAGTATGTTGCAGAGAAACCCTGGTTCTGACTGGGTTAAGCAGTTTGCTGAAATTAGTGCTGAAAAGTTAGCACAAAGTAAAGCTAACTATGATCGAGCTCAGTTTAACTATACTGATGCTCAACGACGTTATAGTGAAGCAGTTCAGAAGTTAAATGATGATCAAGCTTACTTGACGGAACTTAATGACAACTTGGACAACATTAATGCTAAAATCAGTAATTTAACTGAGATTAACAACGATTACACGAATTATTTGCAAGGTTTGAAAGATCAGGTCGCTGGTTTAGAGCAAACTTTGAATGATGCTAATTCCAAGGTAGCGGAAGCACAACAGGCTTTAAAGACGGCCACTGATAAATTAACCAGTGCCCAACAGGCTTTGGATGATGCTAATGCGAAAATGGCAGATGCTCAGCGCGCCTTTGATGATGCCAAGGCAAAACTCGATGCCATGAATAATAACAATGGCAACACTGATAACAATAACAATAACAATAACAACGACAACACCGATAACAGTAACAACAACGTTGATAACAACGGCAATGCTGATAACAATAACAACAACGTTGATAACAATGGCAATGATGCTAATAATAACGGTGGTAACAAGACCGATAACCTTGGTAATAACAACAACAACAGCAACACTGATGGTAAATCAGCTAACACCAACACCAACAAGAACCAATCAGCTGATAAGCAAGTAGCAATGAGTCGAATGGCTAAAAATCAAGCTACTTTGCCCCAAACTGGTCAAAGTGACAGCCTTTTGCTAACGATTATTGGTGCTATCATGACGCTCTTTGCAACGTTAGGATTAGTTGCTAAACGTCGTCATTAATTAGATTCTGATGATCTATTAATTAAAAAGCGAGTGAACTTATTAAAGTTCACTCGCTTTTTTTGGTAGTCTGAGCTGCTGTTGACAACTAATTTAGGCTTATAATAAGAGCTATGCTAGTTTTTAGGTTCGGGAGGCGTACAAACTAATTTGAGTTATTACACATTATTTTCTTTGCTAACTAAATTACGAGGTCTCATTTATTATGGAATCCATAGTCGCCGCGGTCAGCAATTACTAATCTTAATAATTATCATTATAACGGTCAGTTTAATCTATTGTTGGGCTCGGCATAGTCGCAATCCAAACGCGCAAACCCAGGCTGACCTCGTAGCGAGAGCAGCTGCAGTTTTTAAGCGGTTGCTTAATTTATTTCATTAAGGAGTATGATTAGTTTTGTTTTTGATTTTGTTTTTATTGGTTTTTTTAATTTTTTATGCTTTTTTCCGATTGGATTGTTGTAGTTGGATAATTTGGTTATTTATCGTGCTAGGATTACTTGCTTTGCTAATTAATGGATTGATATACATTATTGGTATTTTGATCGTGATAGCGGTAGTTTACTTAATTTGTCAATGGTTTCAGCGTCATTAATTAAAGTTACAGTTATGAATTTGAAGCGTTGGTAGCCACTGTTCCTTTTTAAACATAAAACCCCACAACCATTTAAATAGGTTGCGGGGTTTTTATGGTTGGTCAAAAGTTCGACCAAGTTGAAAATGGAAAGGTAGCTTCGCGGATGCTAACTGTCGTGGCTGGGCTCGAACCAGCGACATCCTGATTAACAGTCAGGTGTTTCTACCAACTGAACTACACGACAATGAAATTAATTAGTAAAATCTTAACATAGTGTTAAATTAAAAACAACGTAAAAGTTAAAAAGAAACGATAATTATTATATTTCTTGGCAATTGCCGACAAAATGATAGCCGAATCCACGGACAGTTTTAATGCGGGTGGGTTGTTTGGGGTTGGGCTCAATTTTATCGCGTAAATGGCTGATGTGCATATCGACCATCCGTGATGTTTGAGAAATATCGTAGATGTCTCCCCAAACACCGGCAAGAAGTTGTTGGCGACTAAGAACCCGGGGGCGTTGTTCGACGAGGTAAATTAATAGTTTTAGTTCTTTGGGAGTCAATCCAAGGTCTTGGCCATGTTTGAAGGCTTTATATTTTTGACGATCAATCGTCACGTCATCAAGAATGATTTTATGATTAGGAATAGGTTGCTGGGAGCTTGGGGAAGTGGTTGGTTGATATAAGCGCATTCGCTGTTGCAACCGAGCAAAGGTTGTTTCAAAGTCCAGCGGTAAAGTTAAGACATCATCGATGCCAGCAGCAAAGGCAGCAATGAACGGCTTAGAAGCACCAATGAGGGTAATGGGAAGTTTGAATTGTTCGCGTAACTTAGTCAGTTCTGGCTGGCTGGCGTCCCAAGGGAAACTAGATAAGTCCCAAAAAAGGGCGCTACTGTTTTTTTGTTGGATTTTAGTTGCACAATCACTGGGATGCTCGACGGTATCGACGAAGCATCCGTGATCGCTAAAATACTGACTAAAATCGATTGCGAGCGAGAGTTGCTTTGTTACTAGGGTAAAATGTTGCATGGATTCACCTCAAGGATGGTCTGCTTTACGAAATCTTTACAAGAAAACAACCTGACATTTACACACCATTATTATACTTGGTTTTGTAACCAAATAAAAACAATGGGTCAGATGACTAGGAGGTCATTTATGAAATCGAGACCGTGGCTGGCAGCAGTAGCGATAATAACTGGTCTTAGTTTACTTAGCGGTTGTGGCACCAAGGATAAAGCTAACTCGGTGACGGCGGTGGGCTCAACAGCCCTACAGCCGCTGGTTCAAAAAGCTGGAACTGATTATCAGCATGTTCACCCAGAAACTAACATTACGGTTCAAGGTGGCGGGTCAGGAACCGGGCTCGGACAGGTGGAAAGTGGAGCCGTAAATATTGGGAATTCCGATATTTTTGCTCAAGAAAAGCCTGGTGTGACGGCTTCCAAACTAAAAGATCACCAGGTTGCCGTAGTGGGAGTGGTCCCCGTCGTGAATGAAAAAAATGGTGTGAAAAACCTTTCCGAAGAGCAACTTCAGCGGATCTTTACTGGTAAGGTGAAAAATTGGAAAGAAGTGGGTGGTCATAATGTTCCTATCATTGTGATTAATCGTTCCCAAGGAAGTGGAACGCGAAAGACATTTGAAAGCAAAATACTTCATGGGCAAGAGGCCGTCAAGAGTCAAGAACAAGATTCAAATGGGACGGTCAAGAAGATCGTGGCCAATACTCCAGGAACAATTAGCTATCTGTCCCTTCCATACCTAAGTACGGATGTCCAACCAGTTAAGATTAATCATGTGGTGGCCAATTATCATAACATCACAACTAACAAATGGCAGCTATGGTCATATGAACATATGTATACCAGCAAAAAGCCAACTGAGAAAACGCAGAAATTTATCGATTATATTTTATCACCAGCAACGCAACAAAATTTAGTTCGAAAGGCGGGCTATGTTAGTGTTCACGATATGAAGGTCTACGCTACGGCGGATGGTCAGATTCATCAGAAACAACCGAAGAAAGGAGTCAAGTAATGAATGATGTTCAACGAAAACTAATGCAACCAAGTGCGGCTACCAAACAAGATCGGCGTGGCAAAATCATTAGCTTGATTTGTATTGTTTTTATCTTGATCTTAACGGTTTCCCTAATTGGTTTTATTGCCGTTCGGGGGTTGGCCACGTTTTTTACTAATCATGTTTCGTTGCGCGAGTTTTTCTTCAGTAGTGCTTGGAATCCTGGTCAACTAGGCAAAAACGGGCAACCACAAGTTGGAGCAGCTGCCATGATTACGGCATCATTTGCAGTGACGTTGCTGTCAGCAATTCTGGCGACGCCATTTGCGGTGGCGGTGGCCCTTTACATGACAGAATTAGCGCCAAAACGGGGAGCACGGTTGTTGCAACCAGTCATTGAACTATTAGTTGGGATCCCTTCCGTAGTTTACGGCTTTATTGGGCTCATCGTAGTGGTTCCGGCAATTCGAACCCTGTTTGGTGGAACCGGTTTTGGGGTGTTGGCTGGATCCTTAGTTTTGTTTGTGATGATTCTACCGACGATTACTTCGTTAACAATCGATAGCCTAAAACAAGTGCCAGATTATTATCGGAGTGCATCGCTTGCGCTGGGGGCGACCCGTTGGCAAACGATTTATAAAGTTATTTTACGGGCTGCTTTGCCAGGCATCTTAACGGCGGTGGTCTTTGGAATGGCACGCGCTTTCGGCGAAGCACTGGCAGTTCAGATGGTGATCGGGAATGCAGCATTGATGCCCACCAGTTTAGTAACTCCAACTGCAACGTTGACTAGTCAACTCACTTCTCAGATGGGTGATACGATTATGGGTACCTTGCCGAACAATGCCCTATGGTCATTAGCGCTAGTCCTCTTGTTAATGTCCGTGATCTTCAATGTTTTGATTAAATGGATTGGAAAACGAGGAGAAATGCAGAAATGAAAAAATCGACTAACGTTACGGCGCAACGTAACAACCGGTGGGCACTGCTTGGGATTAAAGCGATGGTTGGTGTCGTCGTATTGATTTTAATTGCGCTACTTGGCGATATTTTAATAACTGGTTTACCGCATGTTTCGTGGCATTTTTTAACCTCGCCCTCTAAGGACTTTGGAGCAGGAGGAGGTATTGCTAACCAGTTATTTAACTCTATCTACATTTTAGTACTGACCTTGTTAATTTCTTGTCCTATTGCCCTAGGGGCGGGCATTTACTTATCTGAGTTTGCTAGACCTAATTTTTTGACCAGTGTGATTCGGACAATAATCGAGGTTTTGAGTTCACTTCCTTCGATTGTCATTGGTTTGTTTGGCTATCTAATTTTGGTAATTAAATTTCAATTTGATTTCTCCATTTTTTCAGGAGCAATCGCGGTAATGTTGGTAAACCTACCGTTGTTAACCCGTAATACAGAAGAGGCCTTGCATGCTGTTCCGCAAACCCAACGAGAAGCCGGCTGGGCTTTGGGTCTGTCAAAGTGGCGAACTATCAGCCGAATCATTTTACCAGCAGCCATTCCCGGGTTGGTCACAGGAGTGATTTTAAGTGCGGGACGCATTTTTGGCGAAGCGGCAGCACTGATCTATACTGCAGGCCAAAGCGCACCGTTGATTAGTTATACGAACTGGAATCCGTTCAGTCCGACGAGTTTTTTAAACCCGATGCGCCCAGCAGAAACGCTGGCTGTCCATATTTGGAAATTAAATACAGATGGGATTACCCCGGATGCTACGCAAATTTCTAGTGGCGCTTCAGCGGTGCTAATCATAGTTATTCTGATTATTATTTTGGGGTCGCGTTGGCTTGGTAGTTACTTGTATCGAAAAATGGGCGGAACAAAGTCCTAGAAAGGTAAAATATGGCATCTTACAATTTGGATGAAAGCTATCTTTATCAGGCGGCGGGTCCATTTGCGATTACCACGCAGGATTTGAACGTTTACTATGGGAACCATCAGGCAACTTTTAATGCAAATCTCAAATTTCCTAGTAATCGAATTACAGCACTCATTGGAGCTTCTGGTTCGGGAAAATCGACATTTTTACGAAGCCTAAATCGGTTAAATGATGGAATTGCTCGGGTGACTGGAAAAATTGAGTATCAAGGGATTGATATTAATCAAGCAGCCGTGAATGTCTACGAGGTGCGGCGTCGGATTGGAATGGTTTTTCAGCATCCTAATCCTTTTGCCAAGTCGATTTATGAAAATATTGCTTTCCCTTTAAAACAACTCGGGATGACTAGTGATCTTTCAAACCGAGTTGAGGAGAGTCTCCGGGCAGCGGCACTGTGGGACGAGGTTCATGATAAGTTACAGGAAAGTGCGTTAGATTTATCTGGGGGTCAGCAGCAGCGATTGTGTATTGCTCGAGCAATCGCTGTCAAACCTGAGATTCTTTTGATGGATGAGCCAACCAGTGCTCTAGATCCCATCTCAAGTCGAAAGATTGAAGCAACCATGCAGCAGTTAAAAAAAGATTATACGATTATTATCGTAACGCATAATATGCAGCAGGCTGCTCGTTCCAGTGACTTTACGGCATTCTTTCATTTAGGACATGTCATTGAATTTAATAAGACTTCCCACTTATTTACAACGCCTCGGATGCCAACCACCGAGGACTATATTTCCGGACACTTTGGTTAAGAGGAGAAATAAATGACAAAGCAAAGTACGTCACCGCTCCTACGGACCCGTGACGTTCATCTATACTATGGAGAAAAAGAGGCCCTCCATGGGATTAATTTGGATTTTAATCAGCATGAAATCACGGCATTGATTGGACCTTCTGGTTGTGGGAAGTCGACCTATTTACGTTGCTTGAATCGGATGAATGATTTAGCTGGCAACGTGACGATTACGGGTAGTTTTGAGTTAGACGGTCAAGATATTTATCGTCCCCAACAAGACGTGGTTGAGTTACGAAAACTGGTTGGAATGGTTTTTCAACAGCCCAATCCGTTTCCTTTCTCAGTGTTTGATAACGTTGCTTATGGAATGCGAGTACAGGGGATTACTGATAAAAAAGTCCTTACAGAGCGGGTTGAAAGTAGCTTACGCCAAGCAGCTGTCTGGGATGAGGTCAAAGACCAGCTCAATAAGAATGCGCTTGCTTTTTCAGGGGGGCAACAACAGCGGATTTGTATTGCCCGGTTACTAGCAGTTCAACCCGAGGTGATCTTATTAGATGAACCAACGAGCGCTCTGGATCCCATTTCCAGTGCCAAGATTGAAGAGACGCTACAAGATATCAAAACTGACTATACGATTATCATCGTGACGCACAGTATGCAACAAGCTTCACGGATTTCTGACAAGACCGCATTTATGCTGAATGGTGATTTAATTGAGTATGGGAAGACCAAAAAATTATTTTTAAATCCAGAAAAAGAAGCAACTAGTGACTATTTAAATGGTAAATTTGGCTAAATTAGTAAGGGGGATATGATGGCTACTATTTTTGAAAATCGACTTGAAAAGTTGCGTCAGAGTTTTACGGAGATGGGGGTAGACGTAAGTGAACAAATCTACCAGTCGACGAAATCATACATTGATCATGATGTAAAACTGGCACAAACAGTCATTGACGGTGATTCGGATGTCAACTCAAACGAAACCAAACTTGAGAAACAGGCCATGAACCTGATTGCGTTGCAGCAACCGGTAGCTAGTGATTTTCGCATCATCATCAGCTATCTAAAAGCAGCTTCAGATTTGGAACGAATTGGTGATAATGCGGGAACGATTGCAAGAGAAACTCTTCGAGCAAAGGGAAACCCGCGAATCGCTGATGTAGAAACGGTGATTGCAAAGATTACTAAACATGTTCGCAAGATGTTGGAGCAAATTCTAGATGCATATACAACACTAGATGCGACGATTGCTCCAGAGATTGCTCAAGAGGATCGTAAGATTGATCACTACTACCAAACGACGAGAACGGCTATTACGGAGGGAATCTTGGCCAACCCGGAAACAGCAGTAGCGGCGTCTAGTTATTTGATGGTTATTCGCTTGTTAGAGCGGATTGGCGATCATATCGTTAATCTAGCAGAATATCTAATTTACTGTGAAACTGGGAAAATTGTTGAGTTAGATGCGGATGATGGTCATCTTGACTAGTCCGGGATACGCACTATGAGATAAAACATTAGAGTCATTTTAATGAAATCAGGAGAAAATAGCTCCGAGTCATTAAAATGGCTCTTTTAGATTGGGTATGATATTATTACATTTTTGGAATTCTAAACAAAGATTGCAGTTCATTATTCCCTAAGTAAGGGATTGTTGTGTGTGATTATTGTTGCTTTTGCTCGGGCAAATCGGAAATTATTATAGCGATAACTGGAAGATAATTTCAGGCAAAGTAGATTGGTGACTAGGGGTTATAAACCTTGATTTAACAGCGATCGTGTTGGTCCATAACTCATTAAAAGGTGCACCGTGCTTGGTGCCCTCGGGCTAGTTAATTGCTTCAAATATAATCTTTAAAAAATTATTAAGAAAAGCTATTTTTTTGTTTTAACTGGTTGATTTTTTTATTGTAATACACTAAACTGATGTTGATAAGATCTTATGTACTAAAAAATAAGTAACAATTTATTTACGTATTATTAATTAGTGACCTAGCTGTCACGGAAAGGAGTTGTTTTTCGATGGAAGCCCATAAATTGAACTGGCTACTATTATCAACAGTAGTTCTTGGTGGAATGGTGCTTGGTTATAGTCAGCCAGCCCAAGCCGATGTATTCCCGGCTTCGCAGGTCAATGCCAACCGCACTGGATCGGTGCCGTTGACTCCAGATCAGCAGGATTTTATCAATCAAATCAAACCGGGAGCAATTAAGGGATGGAAGCAGAGTGGCGTTTTGCCTTCGATTGCAATTTCCCAGGCAATTATTGAAAGTGGTTGGGGTAAGTCTGGATTGGCATCCCAATATCACAACTTATTTGGTATTAAAGGCAGTTATAATGGGCAATCGGTTAGCTTACCCACGCAGGAATTTCAGGGTGGTGGCTACGTATCGATTAACGATTCTTTCCGGGCCTATCCTGATTGGTCGACTAGTATTCAAGACTACGGTGCCTTTTTGAAAGGAAATAGTCGATATAGTAATTTGTTGGGGATTCGAGACTATACGCAGGTCGCCCAATTATTGCATCAGGATGGATATGCAACCTCGCCAGAGTACGCGCAAACCCTAATTAGTTGTATACAACGATATGGATTACAACAAATCGACCAGGAAGCATTTGATGCTCCAGATGATTACACAGGACCGGTTGGAGATGGAAATGTGACTGATGACTCGACAACTGCGGATTCGACATCTGAGAGCACCCAGCCAGCGATGTCATTGTCTAGTGGTTATGCCTCAGCCTATACAGGCTATGATAAAGATCAGCAGCATAATCCGGATGCTACTGATACTAATAACGGTCAGGCACCGAGTCAGGATAATGCCTCGGCACCGACTGCCTCGCAGACACCTACTAGCACGGAACCAACACCAGCTACCCCGGCGGGAAAATCATTTAGCAATACTTCCATTGGAACTTATGTCTTTAAAACAACGACAAATGTTCGAACTGCTCCTGATGTGAATGCCCCAATCGTTGCTCAATATACGGTTGGAGAATACGTTCACTATCAAGGGAAAGTCCAGGCAGGCGGGTTGACTTGGTTGAAATATACCAGTTATTCCGGTCAGGAACGCTACGTTGCCGCTCTAAATTAAATTTTAAAAAGTCAATCTGTTGATTGGCTTTTTTGTTAGGTAGTGGTTATGCTAAGATGAACTACATTAAGGGGGATTGTTATGGCACGCGGAAAACATCGGGCTCCATCATCCCGGCTTAAGTGGTGGTTTCTATTATTCGGTTGTTTGTTACTTGGCGGTGGTTGGTATGCAGGTAGCCAACTATATTCGCGACAACGCCAGATTGATCAATTAATGATAGGAATCAAAAATAATCAAAATAAAGTGATTATGCAAAAATTAACATCCACCGCTGGGGTAAAAGTAAACGCACAGTCAGTGCGACCACTTCTGAGTTATTATCAACAACATCCCCAACAGTTAACGCGCCTACAGCGCGATTTGGAGCAACATGGAAGCTCCACCGCTGGTTTTTTAGTAGTTAAACACGGGCGCTATTGGGGCATCTTTCCCAAGTATCAGGTACAAGCTCAAGCAGTTCACCCGCTTGTCCAAACTGAAAAACCTAAGGTGACAATTCGGTTGAATCAGCAAAAAGTGGGTCAGACCGCGGATGACGGGAGCTTGCGCCTGGCGCCACAATTGCCCGGTCGTTACCAGCTGAGTGCTGAGTTAAGGAACGCACCGCAAGTGGTAAAAAATACACAAACTGTGAATTTGTTTAAAAATCAACCGCAAGTGATTAATTTGCGACTGCCATTGGTTTCATATACGGCACTGGGACCAGCTGGAGCACAAGTCATTGCAGCTGGACAGGTGCTTGGGACTATTGGTAGTGATGGTCGCGGTCAGCTTGATAATGTGCCACTAACCGCTACTAGATTAGTGATTAAGACGCCAACTGGCACCCTGACCAGTGAACCCCACCATTTGACTAGTCATGATCAAGGACGCCAGATTCGCTATCGGTTTGCAAATATTGCCACCTCAGACCAAGCACGAACGCTTCTCCAAGCGGTTTGGTCGGGAGTTTTAGATGCAACCAATGATCAGCACGATCTAGATGGGCAACTAGTTAAAAAGAAGTTGGTACGGGGAAGTGATGGTGATGCATATCAACCACTGCAAGACCTGATTAACCATAATCACGAGCAACAGCAGCTTTACCGTTCGCTCGAGTTAGAAATTATGCAGGTACAGCCACTAGCAGAAAAGCAAACTCAGGTTGATTACCAACTCCAAACCACGTTAGCAACTGGGGAGACCCAACGTCAAAATTTCCGGGCGGTAATTGAACGAGATTTACCAACGGGACAATATCAACTGGCGCAAAATCAACCAGCACCAGGGTAAAAGTTAAATAAAAACAGCAGTCATTTCAGACTGCTGTTTTTATTTATTTATATGGTAGAAATTCTAGCTATTGACCGGTGATTTGCTTGATTTTTCTGGCAATTAGTTGAGCCATTTTTTGATAAGTAGCTTCACTGGGATGAAGTCGCTGATCAGCGAGGGCAGTTTTAAAGTTATCTTCAGTGATGAGTTCGGGAGCTTCTTGACGCCAGTTAATTACAGGAATTGCGTTAGTTTGATAGACACGTTCTAATTCGGTGAGGAGTTCTTCGAAAGTGTAGTGACCGAGTCCTTCGACATGATAGTTATCAATGTTACCGTCGTAACGATTCGTTGGTAAAATCCCAATGATATTAAGAGCGTGGTTTTCTGAGCGAATTTTAGTTAAGTTGGTTTGCAAAATTTTGCCAATGGTGGTCAAACCAGCAGTACTATGGGCAAAATCATTTGTACCATAGGCGATGGTGACAAACTGAAATTTAGTAAAGTCGTGATGGTCAACCTGAAAAGTCAGATCACGTTCACGTTGACCAGAGAGGCTGCCGGCATTGATGCCAGCGTTTGTGATGCAAAAATTGGGTAATTCCTGTTTTAAATAGTAGGAAATGTTGTGTTGCAAGTCATGATACCCATTAAAGCCATGGGTGATCGAATCACCCAGCATTAGTAAATTAGTTAGCTTCGTCATTGTCTGCACCTCTTTTTAGTAAGCTAAGTTTATTTTAACGCAAAGATTGCGAGGAGATGAAGCTTAAGTTATTATTAACAAGTAGATGTTTATTTTTGGAGGGTTGGAAGTGAGCGATAAGCGCGTAATAGTGGTAGATTTGGCTGCGTTGGGGTTACGAGTAAATAATTTGTCGGCTACCCATAATTCGGACAATGATACTTTGGTAACGCATGTTTTAAATCAGTCATCTGACTTCGCTTTACCAGCTTTGCATCGGCTGGGTTTGTTTAATTTGTATGCAACCGCCATTGGAACTCAAGTTGGAACCCAGGTTCCTCTCGTTGCAACCTATGGATTAACCCGAACGCGATCGTTGGTCAACCGCCCGGTTTCGGGATTGCGGGAGATGTTTGATTGCTCATTGCCCTATCGAGTGACCAGTGTCTTTGAAGAAACTGCTCGAACCGGAAAATCAGTGATTATTTCTCGGATGGTAAGCTATTTGTTTTCCCAAGAGTTTAGTACATTAATTCAAGTTTGTACCAATGAACTTGGCTTCCACAAATTGGACGAACAGTTAGCAGAAAATGACCAGGGATTTTTCTATCTGCAGTTGCCAGAGTTACAATCATTTGGAGAAGCAGGGCAGTTTAGCGCCTTCTTAGATTCCCTCACCCGGGTTGATCAAGCCTTAGAACGGCTGATGGGTAATTTGCGAGCAGATGATTTGCTGTTGGTGGTTTCCAGTCGGATTGGTGATTCACAGTCACAGGATGGTTTTTCGACGTATAAGCGCTTGCCCGTCATGATTTATGATCGTCAGCAGACCCAGGGTCGCCATTTTTCTAATGAACCATTTGTTTGTGAAGTCGGAGCAACGGTCTTAGCGGCTCTCGGGCTCCAAGGTCGGGTAACCTCACCCAGACACAGCTTGCAATCTTCTTAAAATAACACTTTCACTGCTGTTAATACCGAACACGAAAGGAATTCGCGTAATGAATACGTACTTGCTGGTAAATATTATTGGGGTACTGGTCTTTTTGGCAATTGCCTTTTTGTTTTCAAAAGACCATAAACACATTAATTGGCGATCGGTAATTATCGTTTTAGTGTTAAACCTTGTAATTGCGTATCTGCTGACTAACTTTAGCGTTGGTCGAGACATCGTCAAAGCAACCGCTGAAGGCTTTCAATGGCTGGTTAATATTTCCTATAAAGGGATTGCGGTTGCTTTTCCAGACTGGGTTAATGTTAAACAGATGAATTTTTTCACGGCGGCCTTGATGCCCATTTTGATGATTGTTCCACTGTTTGATATCCTAACTTATTTTGGGATTCTTCCGTTTATTATTAAGTGGATTGGACGCGGAATGGCGTTTGTTACCGGACAGCCAAAATTTGAATCATTTTATGCCATCGAGATGATGTTTTTGGGAAATACCGAAGCAATGGCAGTTTCTAGTGTCCAATTAAAAAACATTTCCGCCCAGCGGGTGTTGACGATTGCGATGATGTCAATGTCTTGTATCACGGCAGCTATGGTTGGAGCCTATGCCCAAATGGTTCCCGGTCAATATGTATTGACGGCGATTCCGCTAAATATTTTAAACGCGATTATCGTTACGAACATTTTGAATCCAGTGCAAATTAGTGCTGAAGAAGACAAGGTTTATGAAATTGGGGATGTTTCTAGTCAACAAGAAGCCGCTGAAGTGGTTTCTGATCGACCTGAAAAACCGGAACGAGAACCATTCTTCTCTTTCTTGGGAGATTCAATTTTAGGAGCTGGTCGCTTAATTTTAATCATTGTGGCGAACGTTATTGCCTTTGTGGCATTAGCTACTTTGATTAGTAAATTACTGGGACTAATTAATCCATGGCTATCGCTTGAACACATTATGGGAGTAATCATGTTCCCATTTGCCTGGTTAATGGGCTTGGATGTAAACCACGCCTTTCAATTTGCCCAGTTCATGGGAACTAAATTAGTAACCAATGAATTTGTGGTAATGAGTGAGATTGCTCCTAAGATTAGCAATCCAAAACTGTTTAGTCCGCACTATCAGGCACAACTAACGGTCTTTCTAACGTCATTTGCCAATGTCAGTACGGTGGGAATGATTATTGGTTGTTTGAAAGGAATTGTTAGCAGAGATAAGAATGATTTGATTTCTAAAAATGTTGGATACCTCTTTTTATCAGGAATCCTAGTTTCACTGATGTCTGCTGGAATTGTTGGTCTCTTTATCTGGTAGTAAAAAAGGGCAATGCTTGCATTGCTCTTTTTTTATGCTAAATTAATGCTAAAATAAAGCTATTTAATAGAAACGGATGGGGATAAAATGCCATTAATGAGAATTGATATGATTAAGGGACGCCGAAGCACTGCTGAGATTAAAAAAATTATGCAAATTGCCTATGATTTAACGCGACAAGATTTTGGGGTACCAAAGGACGATCGTTATCAAATTGTTACTCAGCATGAGCCGGAGGAAATGGAATTATTAGATGCTGGACTTGGAATCGAGCGTAGTGCAGATGTGCTTTTCTTTCAAATTCTTTCTACGCCTCGGAATATGGGGCAAAAACGGACTTTTTGCCGTGATTTAGTAACTAAGTTGCAGCAAGAAATGCAAATCCGTCCAGAAGATGTCATTGTAACCATGGCAACTAATCATGCAGAAGACTGGAGTTTTGGATTGGGCAAGCAACAATTTTTAGATGGAGAACTATAATGCAACCAATTATTTTAGATACAGATCCAGGAATTGATGATGCAGCGGCTTTATCGGTCGCCATTAACAATCCGGAACTGGACGTTCGCTTGGTAACCACGGTGGCTGGAAACGTGACGGTTGATAAGACCACTATTAATGCACTGAAAATCATTAGTTTTTTTGGTAAAGCAGCTCAGATTCCAGTGGCAGCAGGAGCGGAGCAACCACTGATTAAACCATTTGAGGATGCTGCACGAATTCATGGCGAATCCGGAATGCGTGGGTATGATTTTCCAGCTCCGACGACGGCTCCATTGAACCAAACGGCTGTTGTAGCGTTGAAGGAACGCTTGCTGGCTAGTTCTGAACCAGTAACGTTGGTGGCAACTGGATCTTATACTAACGTGGCATTACTTCTGTCTGAGTATCCAGAGATTAAACCCAAAATCGCTCGGATTGTTGCCATGGGTGGAACCCTGGGTCAGGGTAATATGACTAGTGCTGCTGAATTTAACGTCTTTACTGATCCGCATGCAGCCAAAATTATGTATCAAGCAGGGGTTCCAATTGTTATGATTGGATTAGATGTAACCCATAAAGCGTTGCTGACTTATGACACATTGCAGGCCATTGAAACAGCAAATCCAGCTGGTAAGATGTTACACGATATCATTATTAGTGATGGCGATCAGGGAGCCACAGGGGTGGCGATGCATGATGTCAATACTATTTTTTATTTACTCCATCCAGAATTGCTGACGATGAAATCCTACTGGATTGATATTGTCACTGATGGACCAGCTAATGGCGCAACCGTTGCTGACGTGCGGGGTGCTTATCATGATGGGAAAGTTAATGCGGAGGTTGCTGTTGACATTGATGCTGCTGCTTTCAATCGTTGGTTCCTAGCAGAAGTTCGTCACATGCATCACTAGGCGGTAAAAACGGTAGGCCTGCAGAGGTCGCCGTTTTTTGTTTCGTGAAAGACGATTTTCTGATTTAATTAAATGCGCTTTTTTTGGTTGGCTCTAACTAAAAGTTTAAAATTTAGTTATAATGGGTAATAGAGAAATTACCTAGTTTTGCTGTAAGTTAGCCATATAATACACTGATAGGAGTTTGTCACATGACGCCGGAACAATTTAAACAGGCCCTGGCTGACCAGCAGGTTAACCTTTCAGACCAACAAGCTCAGCAGTTTGCCGATTATTTTCAACTCTTGGTTGCCTATAATCAAAAAGTTAATTTAACCACCATTACGGCTGTAAATGACGTTTATTTAAAGCATTTTTATGACTCGATAACGCCACTTTTTTTCATTTCAAAGTTGCGAACGGGGCAGCCTACCTTAGTTGATGTGGGCGCGGGAGCTGGGTTCCCTTCGATACCAATGAAGATTATGAATCCAAAACTTAAAGTGACGATTGTTGATTCCTTACAAAAGCGGTTGACCTTTTTAGCCCAACTGCTTGAAATTTTGGGAATTGATGATGTGCAGTTAGTTCATGCGCGTGCCGAAGATTTTGGTGGACGGACGGGGGCTGGACGAGAACGATTTGACTTTGCGACAGCCCGTGCTTTAGCTCGTCTGAGTGTGATGAGTGAACTGTGTTTGCCGTTAGTGAAACCCGCAGGCCAGCTAATTGCCTTAAAGGGCGCACATGCACAACAAGAATTGGCAGATGCCACCACGGCGCTTCAACTATTGGGAGGGGCGGTTGCGAACGACTTTTCTTTTTCGTTACCAAAAACTAATGAACAGCGTCATATTATCGTGATTGATAAATTAAAAAAAACACCGGTGAAGTATCCACGACAAGCTGGCATTCCGGCGAAACAGGCGCTAAGCTAATGAGGAGGGAATTAAATGGCACATGTGATTGCACTAGCCAACCAAAAAGGTGGCGTGGGTAAGACTACCACAGCAGTGAATCTGGGAGCTGATTTAGCTACTGCCGGTCAGCGGGTTTTGATTGTTGACTCTGATGCGCAGGGAAATGCGACTAGTGGTGTCGGAATTAGCAAACCAGCGATTCAAAAAGATGTCTACGATGTTTTGGTAAATGAAGAGCCCGTGAAAAATGTGATTCTACATTCGCCACATTCAGGACTAGACATTGTGCCAGCCACTATTCAACTTTCCGGAGCAGAAATCGAACTGACCCCTCAGATGGCACGAGAAACCCGATTGAAGAGTGCGCTGGCTGTGGTTGCTGATCAATATGATTTTATTTTAATTGATTGTCCACCGTCACTAGGATTAATTACAATTAATGCCTTTACAGCTAGTAATTCAATCTTAATTCCAGTTCAAAGTGAATACTATGCTTTGGAAGGTTTGAGTCAGCTTTTAAATACAGTTCAGTTAGTACAAAAACACTTTAATCCGGATTTGTACATCGAAGGAGTCTTACTTACCATGTACGATGCTCGGACTAATTTAGGGAATCAAGTGAATGATGAGGTTCGTAAATTCTTTAAAGAGAAGGTCTATCGAACAGTCATTCCTCGCAACGTGCGCTTATCAGAGGCACCTAGTCATGGTTTGCCGATTATTGATTACGACGCTAAATCAAAGGGAGCTCAGGTCTATCTTGAGTTGACGAAAGAGGTGTTAGCTGCCAATGAAAAGCAATAACAGTAAGGGATTAGGGCGCGGTTTGGATGCCTTGTTTGATGACAACGATGTTAATTTGAATGATGAGGCAGTTCGGCAGTTGCCGTTGTCACAACTAACGCCTAATCCATATCAACCACGGAAAAAATTTGATCAGCGAGCTTTAAGCGATTTGACGGAGTCAATTAAAACTTCGGGAGTCTTTCAGCCAATTATTGTTCGGCAACCCGATCAAAACCAGGCCGGTTTTCAAATTTTGGCAGGTGAGCGACGTTTTCGAGCTTCAAAATTAGCGGGTCGAGAGACCATTCCTGGAATTGTACGGCAAGCTTCTGATGAACAGATGATGGAAATTGCGGTAATGGAAAACTTGCAGCGCGAGGATTTAAATCCACTAGAAGAAGCCGAAGCGTACAACATGCTCATGACAAATTTGGACATTACCCAAGTGGAAGTTTCTCAAAGATTGGGAAAAAGTCGACCTTACATTGCCAACTACTTGCGACTGCTAAATTTGCCACAGCCGGTGAAGGAAATGTTACAAAAGAAACAACTATCGATGGGACAGGCACGTACGCTACTAGCCGTTAAAAACAAACCGGATTTATTGCGCTTAGCTCAGCAGGCTGCAACGCAAACGTTGACGGTTCGCCAGCTAGAAAAACTGATCAATAATTTAGATCAAAAAAAGCAATCAAAAAACAAAAAACGAGGACAAGTGGCTAAGTCACCGTACCTACGTGAGAGTGAAGACCAGTTACAAAATAAATTTGGCACAAAGGTTGCAATTAATGAAACCCGACCTAAATCAGGACGGGGTAAAATTGAAATTGATTACTTATCAAATCAGGATTTGACGAGAATTTTGGAATTGCTAGACATTCATCTAGACTAGGAGTGATTTCCATGTATCAACTAAATGATCTAGTAGTTATGAAGAAGGCTCATCCTTGCGGCATAAATCGGTGGCAGATTATTCGGATGGGAGCAGATATTAAACTTGAATGTCAGGGCTGCGGGCACATCGTGATGCTAACTCGGCACCAATTCGAAAAACGGGTCAAAAAGATTTTACCAAGGACAGCGGAAGACGAAGAAAGAGGACAATAAGATGGCATTAACAGCAGGAATTGTAGGATTGCCTAACGTGGGAAAATCAACTCTGTTTAACGCGATTACCAAAGCGGGCGCTGAAATGGCTAACTATCCGTTCGCAACCATTGATCCTAATGTTGGGATGGTTGAGGTTCCCGATCAGCGCCTTGAACGGATTCAGGCGTTAATTCCAGCCAAAAAAGTGGTACCAACTACCTTTGAATTTACAGATATCGCAGGAATTGTTAAAGGGGCCAGTAAAGGTGAAGGTTTAGGAAATAAATTTCTGGAAAACATTCGCCAGGTCGACGCGATTGTTCATGTGGTGCGGGCTTTTGATGATGATAATATTACCCATGTCGCTGATCAAGTTGACCCAGTTGCAGATATTGAAACCATTAATTTAGAATTGAGCCTAGCTGACCTGGATGCCGTTGATAAACGGCTTGCTAAAGTTACTAGAGCTGCTAAAGGAAGTGCGGAAGCTAAAGCAGAATTAGCGGTTTTGGAGAAATTGAAACCAGCTTTGGAAGCAGGAGGCGCTGTGCGTGATCTGACTTTGGATGCAGACGAGCAACAGGTGGTGAAGGGCTTGTTTCTCTTGACTTCCAAACCAGTATTGTACGTTGCAAACATTAGTGAGGATTCGATGGCTGACCCTACTCAGGATCACTATTTTCAAGCTGTTCAAACCTATGCTGAAAAGCATGGGGCACAAGCAATTGGGATTGCGGCTGAGAGTGAAGAAGAAATTGCAGAATTAGATGAGGCTGACAAACAGGAATTTTTACAGGCAGCGGGAGTCAAAGAACCTGGTCTGGATAAATTAATTCGAGCTGCCTATCGGCTACTGAATTTAGAGACGTTCTTTACCGCTGGTGGGAAAGAAACTAAAGCATGGACTTTTTTACGGGGGACTAAGGCTCCACAAGCAGCTGGGATCATCCATTCTGATTTTGAGCGGGGCTTCATTCGAGCCGAAGTAATGTCATTTGCTGATTTAGATCAATATGAAAGTGAAGCAGCAGTGAAAGAAGCTGGGAAACTCAGAGTTGAAGGCAAAGACTACACCATGCAGGATGGTGACATTGTTAACTTCCGCTTTAACGTCTAGGAGGAATCATGAGCGAAGCAGATAATCGCAAACGAAATGAGCATGTGCAACAACAGCGTCCAAGTGTGCGGAAACTAATTTATTCAGAATTTGAACAACAAGGACTTACCAAGCGGAACCTAGAATATATGGTTAAGCTGAAAGAGGAACTTGCCCGAACTAAACTACCAACTGCAAAGCAAGATGATACGATTCAACAAACACTAGCAGAAATTAAGACGGCACAAAAAACTGGTCAGACTGCTAAGGGGTTGTACGGCTCAGTTGCTAACAAAGTTGAAAATACGGTTCATCCTCCCCAGCAGCCACAGGGGCCACTGACCCGCAAGAACTATCTAATTGATGCGATTTACAATGGCTTATGGTTTTTGATTTTATTTAACTTCTTATATGCAGCGATGTACTACTTAACTCCAGCAGCTGCCAAACAAGATGGAGCAGCCGGGATCACCTGTATTATTTTATCTTCCGTCGTTGCCGGAGCTGGGATGCCCATCGTAACGCAGTTGTTTGCGCCAGGCGTCAAGCATCGCCAGAATGCTTTGTTGCGATCATTATTGATGGTAGCGATGTTTGCGGTCTGGATGGTTGTATTTTATGGCTCGAACCTATTACCACGGGTGGTTAATCCAGTGGTTCCACCAATTATTAATCTGATTATTGGGCTGGTCGGTACGGGTTTAATGTTGTTTATGCGGGCTCGTTACACGATTACCAGTGGCTTGTTTGCAGGACGCAAGTAATAAAATTAACTAGATTAGCCGCTGTGAGCGGCTTTTTATCTATGTAAGTTTTTCTTATAATTAGACGAATTCCTGTCGTTGGAGCGCGGATTTGTTAAAATTGAGAAAAGTAATTATACGAGAGGAGTCTTTTACATGAAAATATTAGTAGTCGATGATGACCAGGAGATTGCTCAATTACTAGAGATCTACATTAAGAATGAAGGCTATGAACCAGTAGCAGCCTACAATGGTGAAGAAGCACTATCTAAATTAAACACCGAAAATGATATTGGACTAGTGATTTTGGATATTATGATGCCGGTCATGAACGGCATTGATGTGATTAATGCGATTCGCAAGGATTCTCAAATTCCCATTATTGTACTGTCTGCAAAGACCGAAGATATTGATAAAATCCGCGGTCTGAGTGCGGGGGCGGATGACTACGTTGCTAAACCATTCAACCCGTTGGAAGTAATGGCGCGGGTGCATTCGCTATTACGGCGCAGTAAGAATGAAGTAACTAACGATCAACCAGAAATCATTACCGCCGATTCGCTAACAATTAATCGAGATTCTCACGAGGTGACGACCGAGGATCACAAGCAAATTCAGTTAACTGCGATTGAATTTGGGATTCTATACCTGTTGGCTAGTCATCCGAACCGAGTTTTTTCTGCAGATGAGATTTTTGAACGTGTTTGGAAGCAAGAAAGCGTCATTTCAGCTAAAACGGTGATGGTACACATGAGTCATTTGCGGGATAAAATTGAGAACGCTACTGACGGAAAAGATATTATCAAGACCGTCTGGGGTGTTGGGTACAAAGTGGAAGGTTAGCCTGTGGCAACAACAAATTTTAAACTGACATCTAAAGAAAAAAACGAACTATGGTTTGAAGGGATTGTAACCCTGATTTTTTTACTGCTGGTTGATTTGGCAGTTGGCAACATCATCATTACTTTTATTAGAAACAATCAAGGGGTTAATGACGGTATCTTTATCATTAAACAATCGGTTACCTTTGGACCATTTGAGCAACAACTGCTTAGTTGGGAAAATATTTTCTGGGTCCTGATGGGTATTTTTGATGTGGTTGTCATTTGGTGGCGGTTGATTCGGGTTTATCATCGGATTCAAATTAGCCGGATTATCGATGAATTGCACTACATTTCTGCCGGTCATTTTGATCATCGCATTCCTTTTCATCTATCAGGTGATAACGAACGCGTGGTGCAAAGCGTCAATGCCTTAGTGGATAACGTGATCAAATCTCTGAACGAAGAACGTCGGATTGAAAAGTCCAAGGACGAATTGGTCACGAGTGTTAGTCATGATTTGAGAACCCCGTTAACTTCGATTATTGGTTATTTGGGTTTGATCGATGCCAAGCAATACAAATCGGAAACGGCGTTGCTAGAGTATTGTCGAATTGCCTATGAAAAGGCTCAGCAAATGAAAAAATTGGTTGATCGGTTATTTGAGTATACCAAGGCTAATAACATTGAACACCAACAATTAGAAATTAATCAGGTTGATGTTAACCAACTGTTAGATCAATTGGAAACCTCATTTTATTTGGAAGCAAAGAAAAAGGGGATGCGAATTGTGTTAACTCCCCTTTCAAAGGACATTACCATGGCCACCAATGCCGAACTATTGGGGCGGATTTTTAATAATTTAATTACGAATGCACTTAATTATGGAAAAGATGGGAAGAATATATTTCTTAGCGCCAAGCTCCTTGACCAGCAAATGATTCAATTTCAAGTTGCAAATGATGGCAAACGGATTCCACCAAAAATTATCAGCAAGATTTTTGATCGTTTTTATCGCGAAGAAAGTTCTAGAAACGCTGCCACTGGTGGGAGCGGTCTGGGGCTTGCCATTGTACGAGAAATGGTGGGGCATCAGGGGGGAACCATTCACGTTGATTCCACAAATCGGATGACAACTTTTACGTTCACATTACCAATTCAACAAACTACCGTAGCAAAAGCGGGCAAAAAAAAATAGGGAAACGGTTTTTTATTTTCAGCCAGTACTCTATAATGTATTATTGTGGATTGAAGTAAATTTAAAACAATCCGACTGGTGGAGGATTTTCGTTGATTAACAAAGCAGCCCATTCTGAAACTGCTGTCCGGCAGCAAAACTTTAAAACCTCATTTCCTTTAGACATTAGTTATATTCCGATTGGGGTGGCTTGCGGTATTTTACTGCATGCAGCGGGTTTTAATTTATTTAATATTGTCCTAGTGTCGCTCCTGGTTTTTTCAGGTGGGGCTCAATTTTTAATTGCTTCGATGTTGACGATCAATTCTCCCTTAGTAACAGTAGTTTTGATGTTATTTTTCTTGGAATTGAGATATGCCCTATTAGGCTCAAGTTTGTCTAAATACCTACACGGACAGAGTACGTGGTTTACTTTCTTGTTTGCTTGTTCGATGAATGATGAAAACTACGCCGTTAACTATTTAAAATTTTCGACTGACAAGCAGTTTACCCCGAGCGACGCACTTCAAATTGAGCACTGGTCCTTACTGTTTTGGACGCTTAGTAATTTTGTTGGTGGCGTCTTAGGGAGTGCCATTACGATTGATCTGACAGTGGTTCATTTTGCATTAACAGCATTATTTTTGTTCATGATTGTGATGCAGGTTAAAAGTCTTTTAAAAGTTTTGGTAGCAGGGCTAGCCGCTGGCTTGGCGATCTTTTTCCTAGTGGTGACCAAATCAACGCTTGGCTTGGTATTTGCTACGCTGATTGCCTCATTTATTGGTTTTGTGATTGATAATTACTTAACCAAACAACGGAAGAAAACACAGCGAAAAAGCCCGTTGTTGCGCATGTTTAAAAATCCAGCGGGAACGCCACGAGAATAGTTGGGGATAAATCATGGAATGGAATGGGTTACAACATTTTTTCTTAGTTATACTGTGTTTTTTCGTAGCGTTGCTACCACGCTTTATTCCGCTGTCTTTTTTTCGAAAGCGTAAAATTCCTGGCTGGTTTAATGAGTGGATGGAATTTGTACCAATTTGTTTGTTTACATCACTAGTGGTCAAGGATCTGTTTATCACTAAGACATATTCGTTTTCAGTGACAGGGATGTTACCCGAATTAATTGCAAGTGTGGTTGTAATCTTAATTGCATTTTGGACGCGTTCGATGGCACTTTCGGTCATCATCGGGTTAGGGTTAGTGTTCGCATTAACCTTTCTAATATAATAGCGAAGCTTACTAAAAAGCGACTGAATTCGTGATGAGTTCAGTCGCTTTTTAGTATGAATGCTTACGGTGCAGTTGGTAGTTAAACTTGCTGCCTCGCTTCGTTCGTTGTTTTAATTATGATACATATAATCACGAGTCATTGGCAGATTCTTGCCAGACGGTCCTTTAGAGATTAGGTATTGAACTACGTCGATATTACCAGCTTTAAATGAGGCCGCACAAGCTTGCAGATAGAGATCCCACATGCGAACGAAATTTTCATCAAATAGCTCGCGAACTTCGGGGATAACTTTGCGGAAATTCTTATCCCATTCCTCCAAAGTGCGTTGATAATGACGACGCAATGCTTCAACGTCATAAATTTGCATGTTTTGATCGAGAATGTGCTGGATATTCTCCGTTAAGCCAGGGATGTAACCCCCGGGGAAGATCCATTTGTTAATCCAGCCGTTGGTTGCTCCCCCTTGTTGACGGGTGATCCCGTGAATGAGCGCAGTTCCGTCATCGGCTAAGTGTTTGGAAATGGTGGCAAAATACTCAGCAAGATTTTCTTTACCAACGTGTTCAAACATGCCAACAGAGGTGATGTAATCAAACTTTTCATCAGCAGGTAATTCACGATAATCCTGTAGCCGAACTTCAGCAAGATTTTCTAAGCCGTACTTGGTAATTTGATTTTGGACGTACTCGTATTGTTCTTGACTTAAAGTGACGCCGACGACTTTGATGTTGTATTCAGCAGCAGCCGTAAGCATCAAAGTGCCCCAACCGCAACCGATGTCTAGAAGTCGTTTGTCTGACTGGGGATTTAACTTTTTCAAAATGTGATGAATTTTATTTTCCTGCGCCTGGTAAAGTGAATCGGTTGGTTTTTCAAAGTAAGCACAAGAATAGGTCATGGTTTTGTCGAGCCATAGCCGGTAGAAATCGTTACCAATGTCATAGTGATTCTGGACATCGGCTTTGCTAGCTTTTTCTGAATGAGAAGTTTTTGGTAGAAAATGGATGAACTTTTTGTTGCGGAAAAAACTGTCGGCAGCCTCATATGCTGAAGTAATCAAATCTTCCAAGTTACCATCGACATCAATAGTTCCGTCCATATAGGCTTCCCCTAGAGCAATGGAAGCATTCCGCCGGAGTTCTTTAATGGGGATAGCCTTGTGAATGGTGATATGAGCTTGGGGCGTCCCGCTTCCGTACTGTTTAGTTTTACCGTCCCAAAAAGTGACTTTCATGGGGATGGTGAAACTGCGTTTCAAAAATTCGTTATAAAACGTTTTCTCCAGCATAAAATAACCTCTTTCTAATTGAAATTTTCATTTTTATTATAGTCCTTTTCCTATTTTCACGTAACTATTAGCTATGTAGGGCAGGTTCTTGTATGCTATACTCATGACAATGCCGAGAACTTTATGGAGGTAATTTGGATGAAGAAATGGATTTGGGCAACGGTTGTTGCAATCTTTGTTTTATTTGTTGGAGGTTGGTTTTATTTTGACCATACCATGGGCGCTAATGCTTACAAATCAGACTTGTCAGCAGGTAAAACGGAGCTACAAGAGAAAAAGTATACAGCTGCTAAAGATAAGTTTCAGGCAGCAGTTGATAAAAAACCAGGAGCTAAAGAAGCCAATACCTTGTTAAATCAAACAAAGCGATTTATCGAGGGTAATAATGACGTAAACGAAAAAAACTTTACTGGAGCCCGCGAGGCCTATCGCAATGTTCGCGACCAAACTGGTGGTTCTGAAGTGCTAGTTACACGATCTAAAGATCAGATTAAGACGATGGATGCCGTGATTAAGAATCAGAAAACTTTGCGATCGATGTATAAGGATGCGGTTCGCCAACACAACGATAAAAAATATGAGGCTTCTAACGAAACCTTGGCACAAATTATGAATGTTAATGTGATTGGACAGTCCTACTATTCTGATATTCGCAAGGACGTCAAAACTTTGAAAAAGGCGAATGATCGTGCTCTGAAGTCAATGTCTAACCCTGAAAAAACGGCGTCGGCTAACGATCCACAAAGCAAGTACAATGGGGTTCCAAACAATACGCCATCGGCACCATCAACCACTAATCAGCCCGCAACTGGAGTAGCACAAAATACAGCCGTTGGGAATAATAGTAGTAACAACAATGGTAATACTAACTCTGGTGCTTCCCATCAATCAGATAATCTGAATGTTTATCAAAATCCCGGTCAGTACCAAAACCGCTTTAGCAATTCAAGTAACACGAATAACAATACTAGTAATAACGGAAATAACACTGATGGCAGTGATGAATACAATGTATATAAAAATCCAGATGAGTATTCAAACCGATTCTAGGATAGTTTGATGAAGCAGACGGAGATTTTTTAATGGAATATTGGCACGCTTTTTTAAAAAATGTCAGGTTGCGGCGGTTCGTCGTTTTGCTTTTCTTAATGATGATGATTTATTTTTGTCGTGATTTGATGACCATGGTGTTGCTAACCTTCATATTTACCTTGGTTATCACTAGAACCGTGCTCTGGATTGAAAAACGAACTGGTCTACGACCGGTGATTACGGTAACGGCTGTTTTCTCGCTGATTATCCTAGCAGTAGTCATGTTAGTGGTGACGTATTTACCGACCCTGACGGATCAGGGAATTGCGTACACGAAACTATTGTTTCGGGTTTATCAGCGCCCGCGGATGATTCACAATCCGCAGGTTCGCTCCGTAGTAATTAACTTTTTGCAATCGGTAAACATCACAAAGCAGATCAAGGACAGCATGGGGTTGATTTTTCAGTATGTCACTAGTGTAGGAACCATTGGGTTATCACTCTTGATGTCACTCTTATTGAGTTTCTTTTTCACTATTGAACTACGTCAACTGCGCGAGTTTAGCGAAAAGTTTTTGTCAAGCACCTTTGGTTGGTTTTTCCAAGATGTATATTATTTTGGCAAGATTTTTGTTCAAACTTTTGGCGTGGTGTTGGAAGCACAACTTTTTATTGCAGTATGTAATACGGTGATTACTACTATTTGCCTAGCGATTTTACAGATGCCCGAACTGCCGATTTTAGCGCTAATGATTTTTTTGCTAAGTTTGATTCCAGTTGCTGGAGTGATCATCTCACTGATTCCACTGACAATTACGGGCTATGCAGTTGGTGGAATTCAGTACGTGATTTACATCGTAATTATTATTGCGATAGTTCACTTGTTAGAAACTTATATCCTGAATCCTCAATTTATGTCAGCGAAAACTGAGCTGCCCATTTTTTATACCTTTGTTGTGCTATTGATCGGAGAACATTTTTTGGGTGTGTGGGGGTTGATTGTGGCCGTTCCAATTTTCACATTCTTCCTTGATATTTTGGGAGTTCAAAAAGTTCATCCGCGCGAAAGACGCCATAAAAAGCGAGTTCAGAAGTTGAAAAGCACTTTAAATCGACATGGTAAATGATGTATGATGTGATTGTTTGAGAAAATGATGAAATGAAAGAGGGATTAACACGATGGCTAAATTATGTTTAATTAGACACGGTCAAAGCGAATGGAACTTAGCAAACAAATTTACTGGTTGGGTTGATGTTGACCTGAGTGAAACAGGCGTCCAGCAGGCACAACATGCGGGTGAATTGATTGCACAGAGTGGCATTCAGTTCGACCAAGCCTACACTTCCGTTTTAAAACGGGCGATTAAAACGCTCCACTATGCTTTGGAGGCAAGTGACCAGTTGTGGATTCCAGAAATGAAGAGCTGGCGGCTTAACGAGCGTCATTATGGAGATTTGCAGGGTAAAAACAAAGAGAAGGCCGCAGAAAAATTTGGTGCGGATCAAGTTCACATTTGGCGGCGTTCTTACGATGTTTTACCTCCACTCCTAGCAGCAGATGATGAGGGCTCGGCTACCAAAGATCGGCGCTATGCTGATCTTGATCCACGAGCAATCCCAGCGGGGGAAAACTTAAAAACCACGTTGGAACGGGTAATCCCATTTTGGCAGGATCAGATTGCACCAAAGCTGTTAGATGGTAAGAATGTTATTATTGCTGCTCATGGAAACTCTCTGCGCGCACTTACCAAGTATCTTGAAAACATTTCTGATGCAGACATCATGGACGTTGAGATTGCAACCGGTGATCCAATTGTTTACGATATTGATAAAGATTTAAACGTAATTAATAAAGTAAAACTGGATGAGCAGTAGTTAGTCCGTATTTTAATTAGGGTTCACATCGGGAGGTTTAGATGTGAGCCCTTTTAACTGCTCTAAAATTCTTGTCAAAAAACTTGACAAGAATTAACTGAGCTTGTATCGTAAATAGCATTGCAAATAACACTCGAGGAGGTATTTTGAATGAGTAAAGAACAAGCACTTGATGCGCATGGCAAGCCTTACAATCGGTTTATGTTTGTGCTGCTGTTGTTGCTCGGAGCTTTCGTTGCTGTCTTAAATCAAACCATACTGGGGACGGCCTTTCCCACTTTGATGAAGGCATTTAATGTTAGTACATCAACGGTTCAGTGGCTGACAACTGGGTTTATGATGGTTAATGGAATTTTGATTCCTGTTAGCGCCTGGCTGACGACTCGAATTAACACTAAATGGTTGTTTTTGGGTGCCATGCTTATTTTTGAAGCAGGAACGATTACGGCTTACCTAGCTCCAGTTTTTGGGGCACTCTTTGTCGGACGGTTAATCCAGGGAGTTGGGGTTGGAATTCTAATGCCACTGATGCAAACCGTCTTGCTATCAATTTTTCCTCCAGAACGGCGAGGAGCTGCTCTGGGTATGGGTGGAATTGTAATCGGATTGGCGCCGGCGATTGGACCAACGCTTTCTGGTTGGATTATTGATAATTATAGCTGGCGAATTCTTTTTGGAATGCTGATTCCAGTGGCTGCTGCTGTGATTATCTTGGGATTCTTTTTTATTAAACCGGTTTTAAAAACCCATGAATCCAAATTGGATTATCTTTCTTTAGTACTATCGACAATTGGATTTGGTCTAGTACTATATGGCTTTTCGTCAGTTGGAAATGATGGCTGGGGTAGTCGAACGGTAATTTTATCATTGTTGATTGGCTTTATTTTTGTTGCCATCTTTATCTGGCGACAATTACATCTCACAACACCATTTCTTGATTTTCGGGTCTTTAAATCATTTGAATTTAGTATTGCTTCCATTATTGGCTCGGTTTCTTTCATGGCAATGATCGGATTTGAAATGGTGCTTCCCCTGTATCTTCAAATTGTACGAGGAATGAGTGCTTTCCATTCAGGTTTAACGTTGTTAGGCGGAGCTTTGATGATGGGATTGATGAGCCCGGTAACTGGAAAATTGTTTGATCGCTATGGAGCCAAGCGTTTGGCCATTTGCGGATTGTTTTTACTGTCACTCGGAACTTTTCCATTTATGTTTTTAACTGAAGATACCGCAATTGCGTACATTGTTGTCTTGTATGCCATGCGAATGTTTGGAATTGCGATGGTGATGATGCCAGTAACTACGGCGGCGATGAATTCGTTACACGTCGATATGATGGCACACGGGACCGCTGTCAATAATACGCTACGACAAATTTGTGGTTCCGTTGCGACAGCGATCATGGTTTCGATTTTATCAAACGTAACCTCGAATAATTTGCCGTCACACCTGCTACGGATCAATGATCCACTTCGGTTTCGCGATCTTGCGATTGCAGCTACTTTGAAGGGTTACACGGCTGCGTTTGCAGTATCCTTTGTAATCTCATTAGCAGCCTTTGTCTTAGTGTTTTTCTTGAAGAGCGATCGCCAAAAAGTTACGGTAAAGGGGGAAGATGAAGAATGATTTTTGTAATTTTAATTGGGGCGGCTTTTGCTCTCTTTCTTTGTTGGAACCTAATTCCTAATCGAATGGTTTCAAACGGCATTAGTTTTGCCTTAGCCCTTGGGCTAGTTGCCACGATTTTGATGATTGTTGGAAATTTTAAGTATCATTACGGGATGGAGCGCCAGACAGTTACAACTGAGCATGCGTTCGCTTCGGTTAATCCCAAGGCGAAGATGTTGTTAGTACAACAGGTTGGGAAAAAATCTGGTCGCCAGGTAGTTATTTATAAAAAAAGAGTTAATCAGAAAAAGCCAACGGTCACACCAGCCGTTAAAACGACTAACGTTATTAAAACTAACGCCAAAGAAAATAAATTAATCGTTGAAAAGCATCAATGGGTTTATAAAAATAATTTTTATCGGTTAATGTTTGGATTAGCGCAAAAGGAAACCTTCATTAGTCGCAAGAATACTTTTTATGTTAAAAACGATTATTTAGTGTTGACGCCACAACAGGCCAAACGTTTTGGTGAGTTAGCTAAGCAACGTGGAATGCAGATGCAGGCTAAGCAAAAGAATAATCCGCAAGCACAGGCAGCTATGCAACAACAGGGGGCGGCTTATGTGCAAAGTAAATTACAAGCAGCCACGACGAAGCAACCTAAGTTGACTGCTGCACAAAAAGAACAGTTGAGTAAACGATATGCAGCTGAGTTCAAACAACAGGTAGAAGAAAGAGGACAACAAGCTGTTTTTCAAGAGGTTTTGCAAGAAATGCACATTAATCCTGCAAAGTAATAAAAAGCACTTGGTAACCAGTCTGGTTATCAAGTGCTTTTTTGGTTGCTAGTGGTTGTTGGTTCGTTGTGCCACTTGGACTGCTTGGTACTGTTGACGCATCCATTGAAAGTAAGTTCGATTTTGCGGCTTTGTTTCAGTAACATTGACCACGGGAAGCTGCTCGTGGTGTGCTAACTTAACTAGGTTTGCAACGGTTGGATCAGAAGTTTGGGTGTTGTTTACAAAAAAGGCAATTTGATGATTTTTTATTTGTGATTGTAGGTTTGAAATCGCCTTTGGAGCTGGGTCAACTCCCTTATCAACGGCATTTGCGAAATCATTGTCAGTGATTTGATAACCCATTCTTTTTAATGAATAGTTAAAAACTGGTTCACTGACCGCTACTTTTTGATGTTGTGCTAATGGTTTGATTTCGTTAATCAAATTGGTAACCTGAGCCCAATTTTTTCGATAAGCACGTGCTCTGTTTTGAAAATAACGACGTTGACGCGGGTTCTTTGCGCTATAGGTTTTTGCTAGTTGAGTGGCTAAGATATCCATAGTTTGTGGATCGTACCAAAGATGTTCGTTGTCACCATCTTTTTTATGCAGTAATTGTTCCAGCTGTAATTCTGTTTGGCCTCGTGGCGCGGTACTATTGGTGATTTGATTAATCCAATCATCATAGCCCAGACCATTTGAAATTACTAAGTCAGCTTGAGCAACTTGTTTAGAGTCAGTGATATTTGGTTCAAAATCATGCGGATCGACGTTTGAGTTAATGATTGAATCAACCTTGACGTATTTACCACCAACTTGTTGCGCAGTTTCTCCATAAAAATTGAGAGTTGAGACAATTTTTAGGCGTTGATCCGCTCGTTGGCGGGGCATTGATTGTTGGTGGCAAGCAGTTAAGCCTAGCAATGCTAGGACGGTTACCAGCGTAAATCCAATTAATTTTGGTTTTCTATTAAGCAAAAGTTATCGGCCTTCTTTATTGAATAATACTGATATTATAACGTAATTTTGAGGAATGCCGTCATTAAGAGTTTTTTGTTTAAAATGTTTGACTTTAGTTAGATTAGATTGTATGATAAATAAGCGCTCAAAATGAGTTACGTTTACTTAGAAAAAAAGATAAATGTTTTTGTTGACATGTTTCTTGATTCACGCTATGATAGTAAACGCACTGTTAGAGTAA
>NZ_AYZI01000020.1 GCF_001436645.1 Fructilactobacillus florum DSM 22689 = JCM 16035
AGTACGTCATTCTAATGAGATTAAGTGTTGGCATTCCAACCAACAACTAAAATATACCGGCTTCTGCTTAAAAAGTCAAGGAGAAAATAATGGGATGGAGAACAGTTGTTATCACGCAACATGCTAAAATATCATATTCTGGTAGGAGAATCATTGTGCAAACTAATTCTAGTTTAAATGAAATTCCACTCGATGATATCGAAGTACTATTAATTAGTACTACTCAGGCAGTCATTACGGCACGAGCCGTTAGTGAATTAGCTAAATCAGAAACTAAACTAATTTTTTCTGATACTACAGGAGAACCCATTTGTGAAACCGTTTCATATCTGCCGAATAATCGTAGCGCGGCTTTGCTTCGAAAGCAATTTGAATGGGATGAAAATCGAAAGGCCATGCTGTGGACGTGGGTAGTTAATGCTAAAATTGGTATGCAGATCGTCGTGTTGGAAAGACGAAAACTTGAGACGGAAGCGCTAAGGTACGAAGCTGGTAAGCTGGAAATTAATGATGTTACCAACCGAGAAGCGGTGGTGGCAAGAAAATACTTCCCGCTGTTATTTGAAACGGGGTTTGAGCGCCGTGATTTTAATCCGTATAATGCAGCCTTGAATTACGGATATTCGCTGCTATTATCGCTGGTTAATCGAACGATTGTAGCGGCGGGTTCCTTGACCCAATTAGGGATCCATCATGATAATGATGAAAATCAGTTTAATCTAGGATCCGATTTGATGGAACCATTTCGCCCTATCATTGATTGGTGGGTCAGTGAACAGGAAATTAAAGAAATGAACCCGGAATTAAAAATTGGGTTGGTTGAATTGTTTAATTTGGAGTTGAAGTTTAATGGTAAAAATACAATTTTGCGAAATGCTGTAAAGACTCATGTGGGCAATTGTTTAAAATATTTAAATGGTGATAGCGAAGAAGTACATATCGAGGTGGAATTAGGAGATGAGATATCGAGTCATGCGATTAATGGTCATGTTTGATTTACCAGTTGATACAAGTGAGGATCGGAGAAACTATCGAAAGTTTCGAAAAGAATTAATTAATGAAGGATTTCTAATGATTCAATACTCGGTCTATGCGCGTGTTTGTGTTAGCAAGCAGTCAGCGCAATTCACTGAAAATAGAATTAAAACATTTTTGCCCCCGCGAGGCTTAATTCAAACGCTGATGGTCACAGAAAAACAGTATAACAGTATGAACTTTTTGGTCGGAGAAAAGAAGCAGGATGTTCGGAACACATCGGATCGGACGGTGGTAATATGAAGTTGACTGTTTATCCACAAGCCCCGTTTACGGTTGATTCCGGGAAGCTGACGTTCCTTCAAACTAACAATCCTAAATTTTATAGTACGATTGTGCTCGGATGTAAAAACTTGGATAAAATTATTATCAGTGAAAACGACGAAATTCTAGAATTAAGTAGTCATTTAGCCTATCTAGGGAATGGAATTGATAATGTGGATTTAATAACAGCATTTAAAACGAAGTTAGAAATGGAAGTGATTGAAAATCTAACGGAATCAGAACGACAGAGATTATTTCAGTTAGACCGCGAAGTGAAAAGTATTTTTTTGGGAGCAGCTTATTTGGAAGAATTACCGTTGGCCATCGATGATGAATGGAATCTCAAAAAGATGGCAAAGTACTGCGGAATTAACATATTAACTAGTTCAATGGACAATCCGTATGATATAATTAAGGTAATTATTAAGTTGTATCATAAATTTTATCCAAACAAATTAATGATTCTTAATGGATTGTTTAATTATCTCAATTCCAGTCAGATTAATGATCTGATTCAGATGATTAAAGCATTGGATTTGTATGTATTGATATTAGATTTTTCAGCTGATTTCCGTAAGGAATTAGCTGAAAAGTGCCGTTATTACCGAGTTGACAGTGATTTTGTGAGATTTAATTACTGATAGGGGGTAAATATTACAGACGGTTTTAGAAGTACGTCATTCTAATGAGAT
>NZ_AYZI01000021.1 GCF_001436645.1 Fructilactobacillus florum DSM 22689 = JCM 16035
GTAGTTCTTTGAAAACTGAACAAGATTTTGATTACAACAAGTGTAAGGCAGCTTGAGATTTCAGATTTCAAGTTGAAACATGTGCGATGTCAATTCGCAATCAAGTAACAGTAAACGAGCTAGTAAAGCGCTCATTTAAAATGAGAGTTTGATCCTGGCTCAGGACGAACGTTGGCGGCGTGCCTAATACATGCAAGTCGAACGAGGCTGCCCAGTTGCTAGTCGGTGCTTGCACTGACGAACAATTGGATCCAGCCGAGTGGCGAACTGGTGAGTAACACGTGGGTAACCTGCCCAGCAGAAGGGGATAACACCTGGAAACAGATGCTAATACCGTATAAACCTGAAAACCGCCTGGTTTTCAGCTAAAAGATGGTGTACGCTATCGCTGCTGGATGGACCCGCGGCGTATTAGCTAGTTGGCGAGATAATAGCTCACCAAGGCGATGATACGTAGCAGACCTGAGAGGGTAATCTGCCACAATGGGACTGAGACACGGCCCATACTCCTACGGGAGGCAGCAGTAGGGAATCTTCCACAATGGACGAAAGTCTGATGGAGCAACGCCGCGTGAGTGAAGAAGGGTTTCGGCTCGTAAAACTCTGTTGTTAGAGAAGAACGATCGTAAGAGTAACTGCTTACGGTGTGACGGTATCTAACCAGAAAGTCACGGCTAACTACGTGCCAGCAGCCGCGGTAATACGTAGGTGGCAAACGTTGTCCGGATTTATTGGGCGTAAAGCGAGCGCAGGCGGTTTTCTAAGTCTGATGTGAAAGCCTTCGGCTTAACCGAAGAAGTGCATCGGAAACTGGGGAACTTGAGGGCAGGAAAGGATAGTGGAACTTCATGTGTAGCGGTGAAATGCGTAGATATATGAAGGAACACCAGTGGCGAAGGCGGCTATCTGGTCTGCATCTGACGCTGAGGCTCGAAAGCATGGGTAGCAAACAGGATTAGATACCCTGGTAGTCCATGCCGTAAACGATGAATGCTAGGTGTTGGGAGGTTTCCGCCTCTCAGTGCCGGAGCTAACGCATTAAGCATTCCGCCTGGGGAGTACGACCGCAAGGTTGAAACTCAAAGGAATTGACGGGGACCCGCACAAGCGGTGGAGCATGTGGTTTAATTCGATGCTACGCGAAGAACCTTACCAGGTCTTGACATCTTCTGTTAGCCTAAGAGATTAGGTGTCCCCTTCGGGGGCAGAATGACAGGTGGTGCATGGTTGTCGTCAGCTCGTGTCGTGAGATGTTGGGTTAAGTCCCGCAACGAGCGCAACCCTTGTTTTTAGTTGCCAGCATTTAGTTGGGCACTCTAAAGAGACTGCCGGTGATAAACCGGAGGAAGGTGGGGACGACGTCAAATCATCATGCCCCTTATGACCTGGGCTACACACGTGCTACAATGGACGGTACAACGAGTTGCGAAACCGCGAGGTCAAGCTAATCTCTTAAAGCCGTTCTCAGTTCGGATTGCAGGCTGCAACTCGCCTGCATGAAGTTGGAATCGCTAGTAATCGTGGATCAGCATGCCACGGTGAATACGTTCCCGGGTCTTGTACACACCGCCCGTCACACCATGAGAGTTTGTAACACCCAAAGTCGGTTGGATAACCTTCGGGAGTCCGCCGCCTAAGGTGGGACAGATGATTAGGGTGAAGTCGTAACAAGGTAGCCGTAGGAGAACCTGCGGCTGGATCACCTCCTTTCTAAGGAATAATACGGAACCTTACACGAATCAAAGTCTTGTTTAGTTTTGAGAGGACTACTCTCAA
>NZ_AYZI01000022.1 GCF_001436645.1 Fructilactobacillus florum DSM 22689 = JCM 16035
ATGGTAAAAAACGGCGCAGACGGCGTTACACGCCCGATTTTGTATATCGGGATGAAAAAGGCGAAATTACAAAGGTTGTAGATGTGAAACCAACGAAGATAACAGCTGATGCTAGCCTACGAATTGCAATGTTCGTGTTTCGGTACAAGGTGCCAGTGACGATTGCTAGGTATGATAGTCGTTCTGGATTGTTCGAAGAAAAGGAAATGTAGCCATAATATTGCTAATTTAGTTTCTGTTTTCTAGAATTAAACGTTCGTGTTTCGATAGGATTGGCAGGTGGTACCTTTGAGAGAAAAAATTAGAAAACATTTTAAAAATTACGATTGTCAGCAATTCTTTGTTGACTTGCTGACAATTATCTCCCTAGCTGCGTTTTTCTGGTTTGTGGGTATGAGTTTTATCCTTTTTTCAATTCTGATATACAACCTTTTTTATTTCTTGTGGTGTTTATGACGTTTATTGTATTCGTAGTTTAAATTTATTTATTCCCTTTGAGGAATAGTTTGGAGACCTTAAAATGACAAAAAAGATGGATATGGAAATTAAAAATAACGCTACAGAGCTTTTGTTTTTGATGATGAATGCTTTGCTTGAATCAAATGATTTAGTTCAAAGCAGATGCTTTAACGAAAAATTGTCAGACGGGAAAACGATGCGACATTTTGAGTTTGATGTATTAAAAAACACCCCTACAAAAAATAAGGGCGCATTCTGATTAAAATCTAGTCAGACTTAGTAAGTTATCACTCGTAGTCTGATTTGGAACCGTTCTGATGTATGGATCTCTATGCAACGGGTGCACTGAGTCTACTAAAGTCTTCGTATTAGACGATGAAGTGAAGTAGTACTTCATATGATCGTCAATGTTTATAACAACTGATGATACTTGTTCGACTTTTCCATCCGATAATTTAACTTTAGTAATATCACTTTCATAATTTGAATCAGAATCTAGATGGACTTCTTTGATTTCATAGCTCAAAAACAAAACCTCCTTTCTTAATTTTATTATAACAGCATATTGTCAACAAACAAGGAGATGAAATAGCAATGTGGCCAAAGATTGAATGTATTTTAACTGAAAATAATCTAACTCCTAGAAAACTATCTCAAATGGCTGGTTTGAAAAATAGCTCAACTATCTATGCATTAAAAAATGGTCAAATAAAGAAGCCTAGCTTTGAATTAATGGTAAAGATTGCAAATGCCTTAAATGTAAGTCTAGATGTATTTAAGTAGGCGATTCTATGTATGCAAAAATACAGAAAATTAGCGGCAAGCAGGTATTATTAAGCGTTGATGATGAGATTGATCTAAGCAGAATGCAGCGCTGGTCAGACGGTAAGCAACCGACCGTGGAACTCATCATCGACGATGGACGCAGGATAACGCCTGATCAGCGCAAGAAAATCTTTGCAATGCTAGGCGATATGAGCGACTACCTAGGCTATTCCCCGAGAGAGATTGAGGAGATTATGAAAACCAAGTT
>NZ_AYZI01000023.1 GCF_001436645.1 Fructilactobacillus florum DSM 22689 = JCM 16035
GAGAGATTGAGGAGATTATGAAAACCAAGTTCATCTGTGAACATCCACATCCGAAGTGGTTCAGTATGAGCGACTGCTCAGTCTCACTGGCTAATAGCTTTCTGACTTTCATCATCGATTTTTGTATCAAGCAGGATATACCTTTCAAGACAAAAGTTATCGATGAGATATGGAATGATTATGGGCTAATCAGAGAATGCTGTTTGCACCGTAAATGCGTTATTTGTGGTAAACGAGCTCAAATCCATCATGTAGATACGATTGGAATGGGTAACAATCGCACTGAAGTTAATCATATCGGTAGAAAGATATTGCCACTATGTGTGATTCATCATCGAGAGTTTCACGATATCGGAGCTATCACGTTCTTCAGAAAATACCAAGTTAAACCAATCAAGGTTGATAAAGAGTTAGCAGTCAAGTTGCGCTTGGAAAGTCAAGAAAGAGTTAACAACACAAACGGAGACTTTAGAGAAACACCAAAAACTAGCACTAATTTATAAAAAAGGAGAAACAAAATATGACATCTAATTTGACACCTAATTATTATAAAAATGGCGAGTATGACCTATTGGAACATATGATGGATATCTTAACCAATGATGAGTTTAGAGGATTCTGCGTTGGAAACATCATTAAGTACGTAGTTCGCTACAAACGTAAAGAAGATCCAATCGGAGATCTTTGCAAGGCAAGTGAATATCTAGACAGACTAATTTATTTCGAGAAAGGACTAACGAAATGAAACTATATAAAACTGAAAGAGGACCAATTATCAATCTTTCTTACATTACATTCATTAACCCAGTAGGGGGGCACGGTTGGGATTATCTTACTTGTGTTGGGGGAGGAGAAGATATGTTTGAATTAACTGAAAAAGATGTTCAAGAAATCTTAAAACTAGCAGAGGAGAAATAAAAATGGCAGATAAAAAAGAGCACATGATGACGCTAGTCGATACTGACGATATCACGGCAATTTATCGAATTAACACAGAAAAACCCGAAGAGTCGAGCGTTGAATTTTATGGAGACGCTACAGACGACCAGTTTTTCGAAGCTACGGTAGATGGCTTAGCGAAAACGCTGGCGATGATGCGTCATAAAAGCGACAAGCAAAGCCTTGATTATAGTGCAGATGACCTTGCTAACAAATTTTACAGCGCTTGCGAAGAATTAGATAAGGAGAAAGCGGATGACTGAAGAACAAGAAAATTGTAAGTATTGTCATTTCCCATCAATTGCAATTGACGAGAAGCTAAATGTAAGAGTTGCTCATAATAGTTATCATAACTGGATTCACGGAAATGCAGACGGAAAAACGTTCTCATTCGATATTGAATATTGTCCTAAATGTGGAAGGAAGC
>NZ_AYZI01000024.1 GCF_001436645.1 Fructilactobacillus florum DSM 22689 = JCM 16035
TTTCAGCAGCTACCTCTGGTTTAGCTTGTTCCGGCTGCTCATTTGTCGTTGATTGCTGAGAATCTTTGATTGTGTCATTTTGGTGTACGTCATCAGTTACTGCTTTATGAGCATCTGACTGTGAATCAGCTGGTTGATCTGGCTGATTTGAATCTTTATCAGAATCGGTAGCAGGTTGATTATCATCACTTTTTTGAGAATCATTAGCTTGATTATCATTGGTTGACGAACTAGTTGCACTATCCTGATTGGTTTTCGTTTGATCAGGAATTTCTGTATTTGACTTATCGTTATCAGTTTGGTTAGTTTCAACCTTATTAGTATCTGTGCTCGATTGATCAGTTTTTGTTGGTTGTTGCTCCGTCTGCGTTTGCTGTTCAGCAACTGCGGTTGGTTTCGTAGCCACGACTTGCTTTTCTGAATTGGTAGTATCAGACGATTGCCCAGTTGTATTTTCTGAATCCGACTGAGACTGGTTGGTACTACTTACAGGGGTTGCGGCAGTCGCGGTATCATCAGCATGGATGGTCGCATTGCTTAAACCAATCAATGATAAAAAGACGGTTGCAGCAATTAGCCATGACTTACCAGCTTTATACATTTTGAAGCGAGTTTTTTTCTCGTTACTACCAAAGCTCATTATTTTCCTCCCACTAATTAAAAGTTAGTAAATTTTTATCACAAAGCGATTATATAATAGATACGACAATAAAATTATTACAATCTTATTAAAAATGCTTTTAACTTTTATAAGTTTAAGAAGCGACCGTAAAATGAAGCGGCCCCAGAATAATAAGCAAAGGTTGAAACTCTATGAATTCCTAAGCCATTCGACTCGGCATCAAGCATCTGGTTATTACCTAAATAAATGCCGACATGAAAAATACCACTACCATTTGAGAAGAACACTAAGTCACCACGCTGGGCTTGATTAGCAGCAATTTTTGTTGAAGCATAGTATTGATCAGCTGCTGTTCGCGGTAAACTAATTCCAGCCTGGGCAAACGCATAGCTCGTCAGTCCTGAACAATCAAATCCTGTACTAGGGTTGGAGCCACCCCAACGGTAGCCCCAGCCAATAAATCTACTAGCAACATTTATAATATTTTCAGCTTTTTGCGTATCTTTAGTATCTTGTAAGATTCCATTTCCATCAAAATAGGACCAGCCCCGATCTGTTAAGCGCCATTCATTTGTTACTTTTAAGTAGGTGCTTGGATCAAAGTAGTACGTTGAGCCAAACCAGTCACAAAGTCCCGTTACAATCCGACCGTCACCACCG
>NZ_AYZI01000025.1 GCF_001436645.1 Fructilactobacillus florum DSM 22689 = JCM 16035
CGACGGTGCAATTACTGAAATTATCAATTACCTTAACGAAAAAGCTGGCACTAACTATAAAAGTAGTACTAAAAAGACTCAGAGAGATATTAACTCACGGTTTAAAGAAGGGTTTATATTTAAAGATTTTAAAAATGTGATTGATAAAAAATGTGAGCAGTGGGGTAAGGATGAATATTGGAGTAAGTTTTTAAGACCTGAAACGTTGTTTGGAACTAAGTTTGAGGGATACCTCAATGAAAAAACAAAGCCTGTAGAAAAGAAGAGTGAGTATGATGACATATTTTAAGAGTATGCACTTCAGCTTGCTAGATAAAGTTCATACGTTGCCTGACAAATGCCCACAATGCGGACGAACTTTAATTCAGGTTGGGAATAACGACCCATTTTGCCAATACTGCACTAAAAAGAAAATGAATCAACGAGTTTTGGATAAAGAGCGAGAATACAGGGAATCAATCATCAGACGAACTAAAACTGATGTTATTAAACGTTCAATTATTGAAGACCAGAGTTTAGAGAATGTTAACTTTGACAGCTTTGATACGTCTGTTAGCGATGAAGCTAAAGCTAACTATGATTTGGCAGTTAAATTCACTAGGGAATATCTGAATAGTTCCAATGTTTTCAATGTGTTTATTTCAGGTGGTGCAGGTCGTGGGAAGTCTCATCTCGCTTATTCGATGCTTAAATACATCAACAAAAATTCTGATAAACCAGTAACTTGTTTATTTGTTGATTTTGCGGAAGCAGTACAGAGAGCTAAAGCAGTTTTTAATGGTGGCGACCCTAAATACAGTTCTGAAAATCTAATTAATTTTTGTGGAAAAGTAGATTATCTAGTCATTGATGATCTTGGTAAAGAGGCTACTTATCAAAACATTGATAAAGAAGCCACTAACTTCGCTCAGAATTTGATTTTTGGAATAACACAGCGACGACAAGACAAAAATACAATCGTTACTACTAACTTAACCAGCAAGCAATTACGAACGGTATACAACGATAGTATAGTTAGCCGACTGTTTAAAAACTTAGGGAATCACATCATCAAATTTACTGATAAAACACCTGATTCAAGAAGAAAGAGGGATCCATTTTGAAAATCAAGTTTTATGAAAATTGTCCAGCTTGTCATGGCAACGGGTTAGAGCCGATGGCAGACAAATATACTGATACCATCTACGGCTATCAGACGTGTCGGCTATGTAAAGAGAGAGCAAAAGTACAAGAAGAATTCAAACAAATTAAGGAGAGAGT
>NZ_AYZI01000026.1 GCF_001436645.1 Fructilactobacillus florum DSM 22689 = JCM 16035
TATCAAAATTCATTTGCTTATCTCCATTGACATAGCCGCCAACATCAATTCCGCCCATTGGATTATGATCGATATTAGCATAATCAATCGTAATAATTTTATCCCCATGAACGCTTTTTAATATTATTATAATCTATATTATTTAATTAATAAATATAAATATAATAATAAGCCATCTAGTTAACTTTATTATTTAAGCTGTTAGACTTTGGTTTTTAAAACGTCTAATTACTTTGATATGTGAGTAACTCTAAACAATGAAAATTAAGTGAAATAATGGTCTTTTACGTCAAAATGGGGTCAGCCGTAAGCTAGCTCTTGCTAATTTAACTGATGCCTTTGTCCAAATAGTGCTAGTCGCAGAACTAATCATCCCAGAAAAGCTTTAATTCTCCGACTCCATTAGAAGTATTTCGAGTCGTCTAACGAAGCAATCGATTTTAAATTTTTAACTCAAATTAACCTTTGCAGTATTTAATAATGGAATTACAAAAATGGTAAAATAAGCTTAAAGTTATTTATATTTATTATTGGGAGTAAGATGATGTTAATTAATTGGATTTATTTAATCAATTTAATTGATTTAATTAGTTGGTTAGCTTTAATTGTCGCTGTTTTGGTAGCATTGCTCTGTAAGCAATCCAGTTTGAGTAATAAAAGCATGACGGTAGCACGTCTTTTTTATTTAATTGTTATGGGTTCTGATTTATTGCTGATTGTTGGGTATCTTCATAACGACCTGCTACTACGTGCATTTGAACTGAAAATATTAGTAATCTTGCTTTTGATTGCGTTAATTGAAATGGCCTTTGCCTTGCACCTTCATAAACGTTTTAGTAAGTGGTGGATTTATTTAACGTTCTTTTTGCTTTTAATTGTAGGGATCTACGACATTGCTTACGGTTCAGCTCAGTTTGGTTAGCTCAAACAAAAAATGAACAGCGCTGAATAATGTGATTCTACAATCTTAAAGTAAATATTTACCGCATTAGGCAGCTTGTTACTGATATCAGATCGGTGACAGTTGCCTAATTTTCTCTGTGCGCGCTTGGGATTATACTAATATTAAAAAGCTTTCATAGGGATAAAATTATTACGATTGATTATTCTAATATCGATCATAATCCGATGGGTGAGATTGATGAGAGTTGCTACGTCAATGGAGATAAGCAAATGAATTTTGATA
>NZ_AYZI01000027.1 GCF_001436645.1 Fructilactobacillus florum DSM 22689 = JCM 16035
ATGGTAAAAAACGGCGCAGACGGCGTTACACTCCCGATTTTGTCTATCGGGACGAAAACGGAAAAATCATCAAGGTTGTAGACGTTAAGCCAACCAAGATGACAGCGGACGCTAGTTTAAGAATTGCGATGTTTGTCGAAAGATATCAATGCCAGTAACGATTGCTAGATACGACAGTCGTTCAGGCACGTTTGAAGAAAAGGAAGTGTAGCATGCTGTTATTTATCCTTATGTTTGTAATTTTGGCGATTATGTTTTCGAGAACAAATTGTTGCGGTGGGATTTTATTTGCACTGATTATGCTGGTATTCCTAAGTTTCATGATTAAGCTTTGGTGGCTATGGCTAATCGGCGCAGTAGCTGGATTGGTAGGTGTGATCGTTGAAAGAAAAAATTAAAAAACATTTTGAGAATTACAACTGGAAAAAATGCATTGTAGACGCTATGACGCTAATATCAATCATTTTAATCATTGGATTCATTGGCGTTAGTTTCCTGCTATTTTCTATTATCATCTACAACTTTCTTTATCTAATCTGGTGGTTATGATGTTTGGACAACTAACGAGAGTAACTGGCAAGCAAGTAACGCTTAATGTTGATGAAGATATTGATATAAGCAGATTGCGAAGATGGTCAGACGGTAAGCAACCAACCGTGGAACTCATTATCGACGATGGACGCAGGATAACACCTGACCAGCGCAAAAAAATCTTTGCGATGCTAGGCGATATGAGCGACTATCTTGGCTATTCTCCACGAGAGATTGAGGAGATTATGAAAACCAAGTT
>NZ_AYZI01000028.1 GCF_001436645.1 Fructilactobacillus florum DSM 22689 = JCM 16035
AGTATCGTTGCCCTTTTCCTGTAACCATCGGTGTTTTGAAAACTGAAGTTCCGACAACATGCTCCTTGATAATAAATAGATGTTGCTCAACGTATTTTTGTTTTGGCATGTTATGATCCAGTGCATTGCGCTTGATTAAGTAGTCGTTGTTTCGTAGCCATTCAAATAGCCGTTTCTGCCCGATTTTCACACCATTTTGGCTAATGAGCTTTGCTAAGTCGCCGATTAAAATTGCGTTCTTGCTATCAGAAACAGCATCCGCAAACTGTGCTTTTGGTTTCAGCTCATCAATTTGTCGGGCTTGGTTGGCTGCCAGCTGTAAGGCATCAGCCATGTTGCTAGGGACTTCAAATCCACCATTTTGCTTAATTTCTTGCTCCATTTGATTAAAAGCTTGGATATATTTCAACTTAAAATCCATTGCCTTGCTACCTGTAAAGCCAACTGCTAGTAAAGTAAATCCATCTCTATTCATGAAGTACATTGGTTGAGATTGGTTACGATTGTTCTTATAAGTTGATTCTTTAAACATATTTTTCACTGCGCAATTTTGCGCAGTCAGATTTTTAATCTTTTTCATCACATCTCTGTGATTTTTACTGAAAGTTTCCGCAACTTTTAAACTTGTTGTTACCGCTTCTTTATTTTTCATGACTACTAAGTTATCCATTGACTCTCTCCTTAATTTGTTTGAATTCTTCTT
>NZ_AYZI01000029.1 GCF_001436645.1 Fructilactobacillus florum DSM 22689 = JCM 16035
TAATGATATTTTTCGTTTACATGAATATCATCAGCCGAATCTTGATTATGCAGCCTCAGGATCCTTAGGCGCGGCTGGTGGATATTCGGGAATAGGAGCTTTACCCCTTGTATTAATAGGAATTTTTTTACCCACGGATAATAAATTATCCTTTTGGCCGGCCTATTTGCTTTATTTTGCAACAATTTTAATTTCATACTTCTTTTTTTCGTTTTTAATGAAATTTTATAATTATGTAACAGTAGGGTCATCAAAAAATCCTATTAAAAATTATTCTGAGTTAGAAGCACAGATCAAGAGCATCTCTCAAACACATGTTAAAAAACACGTTTTAATTTCACAAATAAAAACTTTAAGTGGTTTGGTAATAGTTATTAAAGTGGTGTGCCTTACCCTTTTCTTGATTGTATTCCTTCCGTTTACATATGGAGCTTACCGTAGTTCAACTTCCATGGTTGTCTTTATGGGAATTATAGTTGGGATGGACACATTTTTCTTTTTAGTTTTGGGATGCTTTAAATTTCCTTCACGTATAACAATTAGCAATCACGTTGATCAGATCATTGTCAGTAAAATTGAGTGAGTAGGAGATAATTTATGCAAGACTTTAATGCTTTAAATCAAAGTTTATCTTTGGGTTCGACATCACCTAATAACATTGTTAGTGGAGGAAAT
>NZ_AYZI01000003.1 GCF_001436645.1 Fructilactobacillus florum DSM 22689 = JCM 16035
CTGGGTTTCAAGGGATGGCAGTTGCTCCTTATAAACATGGGAAACCTGATTATCATAATGTTCAAATTGCGATTGCAGGGACTAATTTTGATGATATTAAAGATGTTATTACCGATGCAACACAAATTCCTGAATCTAGAACTATTATAGGACCAAGTGCTTATGTATATGGTATTGTTTCAAATGCTTTGGATCATAGCCAATTTACTTCTGCGGATCGATTTTATAATGAAACCGTTAATAAGTTAGAATCCAAAGGATTTTCTGCAAGTGATATTAAACATGGAACTGGACATTCTTTGGGTGGAGCCTTGATTTTTTATTTAGCCGCAAAGCATCATTTTTCAATGACAACTTTTTCTAGTGCTGATCCACGAAGTAATTTAAATGATGCAGATTTAGCGTATATTAAAAATCATCCAGAAATGTTCAAAGATTATTATCATAAATCCGATATTATAGCTAACTGGCAAATGATTGCTCAACTGGGGAAAGCTTTTTCTGTAAATGAATTTTCATCAAAGTATGGAAAAGGAATTATGGGTATGATTAATGGTCATTTTATTGATAGTTACCATTTTGAAAAAAAGACAGGTCAAGTTGATACTGACGTATTTAATACCTTTGATATCGAATTATCATCAATTCAAGAAGAATATAAGCGATTGAAAAGTAGTGGAGCTTTAACTAACGCAGATGAGATTATGTTAGATGCATCAGTAGCAACAGAATTAACGATAGCCATTAGAGATGTAGCTAAAGAGATACTCGATGAGATTATAAAAAAATTACATAAGGTAGTTAGAGAACAAGAAAAATATTGGCAAGAAGTTAAAGAAAAAAGTATGATGGTTAGCTCACAACTATCACCAGATGAATTAATACATTGCTTAAATGAAGGTGGAGCTAACTATCAAAGTATGGTTGGAAAATATAAAGAAGACGCTAATCAAAGAATTACTAAAGCTAAAGATTTAAAAAATAAGTTTGAAGAGTGGGCAAGTAAGGTACAACAAGGCATTGAAAAAGTGGTTCAAAGAGATAGTGAGTTGGCAAAGGACTTTAATATATGAGTTTAGATTCTAGACAAAAAGCTAAAAAAATTGATCAACTTGAAACTAAATTGGATAATTTAAAACGAGAATATCATGAAAAGCAAGATGAGATTTTTAATGTATATAGACAAGGTAATCGATATTTAAATCAACAGCATGATGTTTGTTATAATGTGTTAATTGCATTGGATATACATGAAGAAATTAAAATTAAAACAGGATATTTATTCGAAGAGTTTGGAGATGGACTTATGAGACATCGTAAAAAAGCAGAAACTCAATTATATGATGAATTTCAAGTTAAACAAAAAGACTTGAATAAACAGTTAGATGAAATTGAAAGTAAAACCAATGATAAACGAAAAGAGAATTAATTATGGTAATGCTCTATGATCCAGTCCTAGATTTTAAAACACTCAGTGAGGCAGAGAAAACATTAGAAAAAAATATGGTTAGACTGATTGGTAATGGATCAGTAATTAAATCAAAGATTAAGTATAAAAGTAGTATTGATGAAGTTAGAATTGATGAGGTTAATGGTAAAAGTAAAATAGATGGGTTAAGTTCTAAAATAGATTCTGGAATTAAAGGAAAATGGTCAAAAAAAGTACAAGAAGAAAGTAAAAAAGAAACTTCAAAAATCATTAAGATTTAAGGTTTCTTTTTCTGTTTTTAAGAGTTAATGATATATGTACTCTTTTTGTTTAATTTTTATTTTGAAAAATGGGAGACGCTCTAATGAACCTCTCCCCGTTCCTAACTATTTTTTGCGACTGCAAATAGAAACAATACTGAAACTAATTGCCAGCACATTAATAGTTACCATAAAAATTACAAGTTTAAGCATAAAAAAAGAACTCTGATCCCGATGGTGGGTAAGGTACTCACGCGAATCCTTGATCAGGGTTCTTTATAGTTAAAGTTAAATCAGATTACCGCCGGCGGTGTTTTAACACACGGGGGCTTTTTTTTACGTATTTTAAATACCAGTAATATAGACCCCAGTCAGTCAAATTCTCTGAACCGTTCAATATTTTATGAATATTATTGCGATGAAGATAGAAGATAAAAACCGTTAAACAAAGCGCTAAGATAATTAGGGCATTGTCGTGGATTAAACATGCCGAAAAGACGATAATAATAAATCCCAACATGCTTCCCAAACTAACCATGCTAGTGATGAAGATACTGGCAATAAACGTAACTGCTGCGATCATAAAAAAACTTAAGTTATAGGCCATTAGCATCCCAGCGCTGGTAGCAACGGCCTTACCACCCTTAAAGTGATAAAAAATTGAAAAGGTATGACCTAAAATTGCAGCAACTCCAAACACTAACGGGTACCAACCGTGAATCCCAAAAAGGGTTGGCAACCAAGTGGCTAGATACCCCTTTCCAATATCTAAAATCATCACTAAGCTTCCTGCAACTGGTCCTAAAAGACGAAAAGTGTTGGTTGCACCGATATTTTTGGATCCATGCCGAGTAATATCAACATGAAAAAACAATTTTCCAATCCAAATCCCATTTAGAATGGAACCAAGCAAATATGCAATGATTAAAAGCACGATAATTTTAAACATGTTTCCTCCAATGTTACGGTTAATTAACAGCAGTTATTTTAGCATTAATTTTGTAATTAAAACAGTTGCATACCAGTTAAACTCAGTCATTAACCTGGTTTAATTTGCATATCAAAGAAAATAAGTTATCATAATTACAGACAAAAGGAGCGAATGACCATGGCAAAAACCAAGCAGTCACAAGAGTATGATTCGACTTCCATCCAGGTTCTCCACGGACTAGAAGCTGTTCGAAAGCGTCCGGGAATGTATATCGGTTCTACCGATGCCCGCGGACTTCATCATTTGGTGTATGAAATTGTTGACAATGCTGTTGATGAGGCAATTGCTGGTTACGGCGATCAGATAAATGTCACAATCCATGCTGATGATAGCATTACCGTTACTGATCATGGCCGCGGGATGCCAGTTGGAATGCATGCCTCTGGGAAACCGACCCCCGAAGTGATTTTAACGGTTCTGCATGCCGGAGGTAAATTTGGTCAGGGAGGTTACAAAACTTCTGGAGGTCTCCATGGAGTTGGATCAAGCGTTGTAAATGCACTTTCAGAATCCCTTACGGTCAAGATTGTTCGTGATCATCAATTATATCAAGAAGATTTTAAAAACGGGGGAACCCCAGTAGGTACTCTACGTAAGCTAGGAAAGACCACCCAACCAACGGGGACAACGATTACATTTAAACCTGATCCAAACATGTTTACGACGACCGTCTATAATTTTGAAACGCTAGCGACGCGACTGCGAGAATCAGCTTTTTTATTGAAAAATGTACAAATTGTACTTACCGATGAGCGGGTTGGTCAAGAGCAAACGGCGATTTTTAAATATGATGATGGAATTAAGGATTTTGTTAAATATTTAAATGAAGCCAAGACAACCATTGGTGATGTGCTTTATTTTGATGGTAACAAAAACGGCATTGAAGTCGAAGTTGCGGCACAGTATAACGACGGTTATACAGAATCAATGCTGTCATTTGTTAACAATGTCAGAACTAAAGACGGAGGAACTCATGAAGCCGGTTTTCGCAGTGGATGGACGAAAGCTTTTAATGAGTACGCACGAAAAGTCGATCTATTAAAAGAAAAAGATAAAAATCTTGAGGGCGCTGACATCCGCGAAGGACTGACTGCGGTAATCGCTCTACGAATTCCAGAGGAAGAACTTCAATTTGAGGGTCAAACGAAGGAAAAATTAGGAACTCCGGCTGCTCGGGCAATCGTTGACAACGTAGTGGCAGAGCAGCTCCGGTACTTTTTAATGGAGAATGCTGATTTAGCAACTCTATTAGTTAAAAAAGCTTTGCGAGCTAGAAAAGCCCGTGAAGCTGCTAAAAAAGCGCGGGATGAAAGTCGACACGGTAAGAAAAAACACAAGAGTGAACGACTACTTTCGGGTAAATTGACACCAGCTCAGTCCAAAGACGCCCGACTTAATGAACTTTTCTTAGTCGAGGGGGATTCAGCCGGTGGCTCTGCCAAACAAGGAAGAGACCGTAAACATCAGGCGATTTTGCCATTACGTGGAAAAGTATTAAATACGGAGCGGGCTAGTCTAACTGACATCCTTAAAAATGAAGAAATTAGCACGATTATGTATACAGTTGGAGCTGGAATGGGCGATGACTTTCAACTGCAAAATGCGAATTATGACAAAATTATTATCATGACGGATGCTGATGACGATGGTGCTCACATCCAGATTCTATTGTTGACATTTTTCTATAAATATATGCGGCAAATGATTGATGCTGGTCGAGTTTATGTTGCGCTACCACCGCTGTATAAGATGCAGACGGGACACGGCGCTAATCAAAAAATTGAGTATGCTTGGACTAATGAAGAGCTTGAACAGTTAAGAAAACAGTTTCCTAAGGGGGCTAATTTACAACGTTTTAAAGGTTTAGGAGAAATGAATGCCGACCAACTTTGGGAGACTACCATGGACCCTAGCAAACGTACCTTAATTCGAGTTCAAATTGATGATGCAGTTCAAGCTGAACAGCAAGTTTCTACTCTAATGGGAAATAAAGTAGAGCCCCGACGTAATTGGATTGAAGCCAATGTTCAATTTACGTTAGAAGATGACGGCAGTATCTTGGATCATACGAATAATTAAGAGGTGGCAAGCATGCCGAAAAAGGCGACAATTAAAGAACTAGCGCTAGCGACTGTTATGGATGAACGATTTAGTCGCTACTCAAAGTCCATCATTCAAGAACGAGCACTTCCAGACATTCGTGATGGGTTAAAACCAGTCCAACGTCGCATTCTTTATTCAATGAATAAAGACGGAAATACCTATGAAAAAGGCTTTCGAAAAGCCGCTAAATCAGTTGGAAACGTTATGGGTAATTTTCATCCCCATGGCGATAGTTCAATTTATGAGGCAATGGTTCGGATGAGCCAAGCTTGGAAGTTACGGGCACCGTTGATTGATATGCACGGTAATAATGGTTCCATGGACGGTGACCCTCCAGCTGCCATGCGTTATACAGAAGCCCGTTTAAGCAAGATTTCCAATGAAATATTACGTGACATCGATAAGGAAACGGTTGACTGGGTCTTAAATTTTGATGATACCGAAAAAGAGCCAACGGTCTTACCAGCACGGATTCCTAACCTATTAATCAATGGAGCTACTGGCATTTCTGCCGGATATGCAACAGAAATTCCACCGCATAACCTGGCAGAAGTTGTTGGGGCATTGATTCACTTGCAAGAGCATCCAGATGCCAGCCTAGAAGAACTGATGAACTTTATTAAAGGTCCTGATTTTCCAACCGGTGGGATCATCCAGGGCTTAGATGGCATTAAACAGGCTTATCAAACAGGACGTGGTCGGATTATGATTAGATCTCGTTCCACCATTAAAAAACTTCGTAGTAGCAAAGAAGAAATTCGCATTACTGAAATTCCATATGAAGTCAATAAATCGCAACTGGTTAAACAAATTGATGAAATTCGTTTAAATAAAGAAATTGATGGGATTGCTGAGGTTCGCGATGATTCAGATCGCTCCGGTCTCTTAATCTCAATTGAAATCAAACGAAATGCTGATACGCATGGAATCTTAAATTATCTGTATAAAAATACTGATTTGCAAGTTTCTTATAATTTCAATGTGGTGGCCATTAAGGAAAGAAGACCACAACGGTTATCATTAAAAAGTATTCTGACTGCCTATTTAGATTATCAACGCACGATCATCACTAATCGTACTAACTTTGATTTACGGCAAGCACAAGCCCGACAACATATTGTTACGGGTCTCATTAAAGCACTCTCAATTCTTGATCAGGTAATTGCAACGATTCGCGCAAGTGCTAACCGGACCAATGCTCGTGATAACTTAGTTAAAGAATACCAGTTCACCGAGCAGCAGGCAGATGCCATTGTGGCTTTGCAACTATACCGCTTAACCAATACAGATGTTACTAAGTTACAAGCAGAACACGAGCAACTAACTAGTAAAATTACTGAGTACAATAGTATTTTGGCAGATTCAGCTAAATTGGATCAGGTCTTACGTCAAGAATTAACTGCAATTGCAGCTGAATTTAAGTCTCCTCGGCGCTCTACAATTGAGGCAGAGATTGAAGATCTCCAAATCAGTAAACATGTTACGATTCCAGCTGAAAACGTGATGGTATTACTTTCTCATGACGGATACTTTAAGCGAAGTAGTCTGCGTTCTTTTAAGGCGTCCGATGTAGCCGACAATGGTTTGAAGCAAGATGATTATCCGGTCTTTATTGGTCAACTAAACACACAAGATATTGTTTATTTATTTACAGATCGTGGTAATTTAATTTATCGACCGGTTAATGAAATTGATGATTTAAAATGGAAAGATACGGGTTCGCATATTTCTCAGTTAACTGGGATTGATTCACAAGAAAAAGTCATTGCAGTGCATACTTTCCAATCGCTAAAACAATCAGGTAAATTTTTAATTGCGAGCCGGGCTGGTCATATTAAACAAGTTCAGTTTGACAAACTGTTGCCAACTCGAACTTATAAAACTCGTGCCACCAGCTATTTAAAATTATCTAGTCCAACAGATGCAGTCGTTAGTGTTGCATATGTTTCAAGCACTCAAGCCGAATTGCAAGTACTACTAGTATCTCAAAAAGGTTTAGCGCTCCGTTATCCACTATCATTAGTTTCTACTACTGGAGCCAAAGCTGGTGGAGTGCAGTCTATGAAACTAGCAGCTGATGATCGGGTGGTTAACTGCCAGTTAGTGGAGCCAAATAATTCAGAAGTAGCTGTTATCTTTCAAGATGGAAGTTTTAAAAAGCTCGCTATTAGCGATATTCCAGTGACCACCCGAGGTCGCAAGGGTATCAAAATTCTGCATGAGCTTAAAAGTCGCCGAATTTTAGTCGCCGATTTTTTAATGATTCAGGAAGCTGAACAACTAATCCAGGTTCGCACAGACCATGATCAACAACTTGATTTAGTTTTAAATAAGTATCATGTTGGCACACGAACTTCCAACGGTACGAAAGTACTCGATCCAAAGACAGTGGGAGTTCCAGTGAGATTAACTCATTTGCTGGGAACAGGTCCAACTATTGCAGAGAAAAGTTAGTTAAAAACAGATAAGTTAAGCAAATTATGATAAAGTTAAAATACAATGCTTGTAATCAAAAGGAGAGTTTCAAGATGACAAAAGAATTAGTTTTTGGGCATCAAAATCCAGATACGGATGCAATCGCAGCGGCAATTGCCCTTGCTTATTTAGAAAAACAGGACGGCTATGATACAGAGGCAGTTGCACTGGGAAATGTAAATCCCGAGACGCAGTTTGTATTAGACTATTTTGGAGTTAAGGCTCCACGGGTTGTAAATGCTGCTCGACCAGAAACAGATCAAGTTATGTTGGTTGATCACAATGAACCGCAACAAAGTATTAGCGATATTGCTGACTTGACTGTTACTCACGTTGTTGATCATCATCGCATTAGTGGTTTTAATACTGAAAAACCACTTTATTACCGCGCTGCTCCCTATGGCTGCTGTTCAACCATTATTACCCAGATGTATTCTGAAGAAGGCGTTGACATTCCAAAAGAGATTGCGGGGCTGATGATGTCAGCCATTATTTCCGATACGCTTTTGTTGAAGTCTCCAACAACGACTGATGTCGACCGAGAAGCTCTGCAAGCGCTCGCCGAAATTGCTGAAGTACCGGACTATGCTGATTACGGTGTTAAAATGTTAAAAGCTGGAACGAATGTTGATGCAAAAACAGCGGTTGAATTAATTACAGGTGATGCAAAATCATTTACTCTCGGTAACAAACAAGTTCGAATTGATCAAATTAATGTTGTGGATCTAGCTGATATTACCAAGCGACTAGCTGAAATTAAGGCGGCAATGAAAGTTGAAGCACAGTCTGCTAACTATGATCTCTTTTTAGTGTTAGCTACCAATGTTTTGACCAGTAACTCAATGTTAATTGTGGTGGGAGATCCTAAAACAGCCGTTACAAATGCTTTTCATACTGAGCTTGACGAAAACGATGTGATGAACTTGCCTGGGGTTGTTTCCCGAAAAAAACAAGTTGTTCCACCGCTAACAGAAGCCTTGGAAAATAATTAGTGATTATCAAAAGAATTCTTGCGCATTGCGGGGATTCTTTTTTCGAATTCAATTGTTTGCAATTGAATTCCATTTGGTTATTATAAGTAAGTGTAAGGGAATATGAATAGGAGGGCATAGAATGAGTGAATTAAAAAAACAAGCATTGAAGGACAAGTTAACTCCAGAACAGTATGCTGTTACCCAAGAAGCTGCTACGGAGACAGCTTTTACTGGTAAATACGACGATTTCTTTAAAAAGGGGATTTACGTTGACGTTGTTAGTGGGGAGCCGCTGTTTAGTTCGACTGACAAATATGATTCTGGTTGTGGTTGGCCGGCTTTCACAAAGCCCATTGAAAAAGATGGAATTAAAAGTAAGACTGATACCTCATTTGGCATGATTCGTGAGGAAGTTGAAAGCGCTCAAGGTAACTCACATTTAGGTCATGTTTTTCCAGATGGTCCCACTGATAAAGGCGGATTACGTTATTGTATTAACTCTGCTGCACTTCGTTTTGTTCCTTTTGATGACATGGATGCGGAAGGTTACGGTAAATATAAGTCATTGGTAGAATAATTACTTAAACTAGGAGGCAGATTCATGAAAAAAACTGATACAGCTATTTTCGCCGGCGGATGTTTTTGGTGTATGGTTGAACCGTTTGATCAAATGCCTGGGATTGAATCAGTTGTTTCTGGTTATACAGGTGGACATGTTGCTAACCCAACCTATGAGCAGGTTTGTTCTGAGACAACGGGTCATACCGAAGCAGTTAAAATTACATTTGACCCGTCAGTTATTTCTTACAAACAGCTTGTTGAGATCTATTGGCGCCAAACTGATCCAACTGATGCTAGTGGCCAGTTCCAAGATCGCGGTGACAGCTATCGGCCCGTTATTTTTGTAAACAGTGCGGAGCAACGTCAGATTGCAGAAACATCCAAACAGGAGTTGAATGCTTCTGGTAAATTTGATGCACCGATTGTAACAAAAATCGAAGATGCAAAACCATTTTATCCAGCTGAAGAATACCATCAGGATTTCTATAAAAAGAACCCCTTTCGAGCTCAAATAGAAGAAATGGGCGGTCGAGAACAATTTAAAAAAGACCAATGGGGCAAAGAAACTAAGTAACTAAGTAAAGTCAATTGGAAATGGTGCTTAAAAAATTTTTGAAAGAAGCGTTAAATTATGAAGATGAAAAAAATAATGATGGCCAGTTTAACTACAATCACATTGGCGGTTAGTGCTGCTAATACGGTTAGTCCAGTTTTAGCTGATAGTAACAATTCCAGCAACATGAATATGAACAATAACAAAATGGATAAAAAGTCTATGGACATGTCCAAAAATAAAGGTTCCATGGCAATGATGATGAAACATGACAATGCCTTGCCAACTGATTTGAAAATGGTCAAAAATCCTAAATTCAAAGTTAATTCAATGGTTAAACTAAAAGCTAACCACATGCCTGGGATGAAGGGCGCAATGGCAAAAGTTACCGGCGCTTACTACACCAATTTGTATGAAATTAATTATAAACCCACCAATGGCGGCAAAGAAGTTAAAAACCATAAATATGTAGTTAAGTCTGAATTAACCGCAGATAATAACAAAGGACTTAAAAAAGGGAGCAAGGTTACCGTTAAAGCTGATCACATGGATGGAATGAAGGGGGCTAAGGGTAAAGTTGTGAAATGCATTTCTGGTCCAGCTTACGCAGTTACCTTTACACCTACCACTGGTGGTCAAGAATACGTGAACCATCTGTGGCTGTCGCAAAAAGAGCTGGAAAAAGCTTAAAATTTTAACTAAATTAATTTTGAAATGTTGCTAATTAAGCTTAATTGTTGATTAGCAATATTTTATTTTTCTTATTTTTACTGGTAATCAGGTGTTAAAATAAGAATAGTGAATAAGTTAAAGTGGTTTAATTTATCACAATTAATAATAATGGAGATTTTAAACATGACTACTGTAGATCCTAGCCAAGCTCAAGATGTGTGGAAAGATGTTGGAAAGAATGTTGAATTTGTATCTTTAGCCTTAACTAGGGCAGATCAAGCGACGGCTCAAGCAGCTGTCCAAGAATTTGCAGATCGCTCTCAAGCAATTATTCGTTCGATGCGTATTCGAGAACCAGAAGCAGACCTACGAGTGTCCATTGGTTTCAGCAATTCGGCCTGGGATTATTTATTCCCGAATGCTGCTAAACCAAAAGAACTAGAAACCTTTGCGGGAGTGAGCGGCCCAGAATATTCCATGCCAAGTACTCCGGGAGATTTATTTCTCCATATTCGAGCCAATGACCAAGCCGTTATTTATGAAGTGGTGGCGCAATATCAACAATTTCTTGGGGAATTTACAACGGTTTTAGATGAGGTAAAAGGGTTTCGCTATCTAGAAGGGCGAGCCATCATTGGATATATCGATGGAACGGAGGCACCGCAAGTAGAGGATGCTGCCCCATATGCTTTAGTTGGCGATGAAGATCCAGAATTTATCAATGGTTCTTACTTATTCACACAAAAGTGGATTCATGACATGGATAAGTGGAATGGTTTATCAGTTGAACATCAAGATCGAGCTGTGGGTCGACAAAAATTTTCAGATCTAGAATTGCCCGACGAAGAAAAAGCTGAAAATGCACATAATTTAGCTTCTAATACCGGCGATGATAATAAAATCATTCGCATGAATGTTCCATTTTCCAATCCAGCAGAAAAAATAACTGGAACTTATTTCATGGGTTATGCTCGACATTGGGAGACTACTAAAGAAATGTTGCAACAAATGGTTGATATGTCTGATTTCTTATTGACATTTTCGGAGCTAAAAACTGGAACCCTTTATTTTATTCCATCACGCCCACTGCTTGATGAAATTGCAGGGGGAGAATTAAACTAGCTAATTAAACGATATTCTTGTAGTGCGATAAGAATATCGTGCAAAAGGCTAATTAATTCGAAAAAATAAACTCATATAGTTTTGTTTTGAAGAACATAATTTTTTATGTTCTTTTTATTTTGGCAAAAGCACACATCATTTTAGAACATACGTTCGTGTGATGTGCTATAATTCAATTATACGAATGGAGGTGAAAACATGTTTTTTGATGATGAACCGAGAGGAGCATTTTTTTAATCGATAACAAATCTTTCTATGCTAGTTGTGAAGCGATTCAAAGAGGCTTTAACCCGATGAAAGTACCATTAGTTGTCATAAGTGAAGCAGAGAACACCAACGGTGGGTTGGTATTGGCCACTTCTCCTGAAGCAAAAAGACTCTACCATCTAAAAGCCAATGTTTCACGGCAACGGGATTTACCAAATGATCCACGCCTATATGTTGTTCCCCCTCGTATGAATCTCTATATTAAGAAAAATATTGAAATTAATAACTTGTTTGGCGAGTTTACTCCTGAAGCATGCATTTTTCCTTATTCTATCGACGAAAGTATTCTAGACATGACAGATTCATGGCATTTATTTGGTAATTCAATTAAAGAAGTAGCTCGACTTATGCAAAAAACAATTAGACAAAGATTAGGATTATATACAACCGTTGGTATTGGTGATAATCCAGTTCAGGCCAAATTAGCATTAGATAATTACGCAAAGCATAATGATGATTTAATCGGTGAAATCCATTATGAAGACGTTCCTCAAAAGATATGGTCAATTAAAGACTTAACAAAGGTTTGGGGAATTGGTCCCCGTACTGCTAAACATTTGAATCGAATAGATATCCATAATATGTATGATTTAGCTCATGCTAATCCTTATTTCATTAAACAAGAGCTTGGTGTTATTGGTTCGCAACTTTTTGCGACGGCATGGGGCGTCGATCGGTCAAAGATCACTGATAAAATAGTTGTTAAATCCAAAAGTTTGGGTAATTCTCAGGTGTTACCACGTGATTATCATGAGCAAGGAGAAATCGAAAATGTAATTAAAGAGCTAGGTGAACAGGTAGCAGCAAGAGTCCGTAATCACCATAAACTAACTAGCCGGATCGCTCTAGGGGTTGGCTTTTCGTTTCATGATAGGGAAATTTATAATAGTTCTGGTTTTTACCAAGAAATGTCGATTGATGCCACCGATAATAATCAGGAAATAGTTAAACCTTTGCTTTATCTATTTAGAAAACATTGGAATGGACAAGCAATTAGAAATATTTCGTTTTATTGTAGTAAACTAGCTCCAAATAATAGTAAATCTTTAAATTTGTTTACTGATTTAGAAGTAGAGAAAAAAATGACTAAATTAACTAGCACAATTGATGAAATTCATAAAAAATATGGATTTTCTAAACTAGTGTTTGCAAATAGTCTGGCTAAAGGTGGGACAGCCCTCGAAAGAGCAAAGTTAGTTGGTGGTCACAACGGTGGAAATAGTTATGAATAATGATTTAAACATAATTATTAAACGAATGAATGCACTTTTTAAACGAGTTTCTCAAACGCACTATTGGATTGAAGTCGCAAATGATAAATATGACAAACAATTTAATTTTTTCTTTAATAGCCAGCATCGTAAACAGCGATTGAGATCAATTCCTTTACATAGTTTAAACAACTATGATCTTAATTACTTAGAAAAAATCATTAACGAATTTAAATTACACAGTAATTTAACCATCAATTTTGTTGGATTTACTGATTTAAAATGGCCTAAATCAAACCAACTAATTCAAAGAAAGCGTGATCTTCTTGAATAATTATCAATTTAATCAGGAAATTGTGGATCGATTTTTCAAGTACGATTATCACGATCGTGGGATGGTTAAATGGCAAGGATTTTATTTGTCTGACCATACTACTGCCATGAACAAGCAAAAAGTAAAACTAAATCGAATTGCTAAATTAAAAGAACAACAAACGCTTCTTACTATCAAAAATATTCTATTCTACTCATTAGAAAATAAGGTTAATGTTATTATGCAGCTGAATGAGGTCGATGTCGAATTGAATCCGTTAGAAATTGTTAGTCAGGTTGCAAAATTAAACGATATTAAAGTTAAGTTAACGGATAATCAAGTAATACTTTTAGAATCTATTCGAAATGTTTTTATTGCTTAATAATTTATAAACTTTACCCAAAATAGCAATAAACGTATTTAAAAGCAAAACGAAATTTAAATGGGCTCAGTAGAAATGGATAAATCTTGATTTATTATAAAGACAATTCATAACATTCAAGAGAAGCACTCAAATTACTTAATGTTTCTGCTCTATCATTAACTCTCTTAAAATTAGAAGGGGTTTTTAACAGATAAAGTATATATGAGATAGAAAATAGATTGAAACAAACTAAAAATATCCCAATTTTTAAGATGGATCTAAAAATTAAAATAGTTTTTAAAAGCTTATTCTGATATTAAATCAGTATAAGTCTTTTTTTATTTGAATTAGTACTAAAAAGTACCCAATAAAAATTAGATTTTTATCTAGCTTTCATTGGGTACTCTAAATTATTAAATTTTTTTACTTATAATCTTCAGACCACTTTTTCATAGACATTAGAATCGGTGCAAGATCTTTTCCTTTTTTAGTTAAATCATAAGCAACAGTTGGTGGATTTGTATCATATACTGTTCTATTTATTATTCCATTTTTTTCAAGCATTTTTAACCTAGTGGATAAGGTTCTTGTACTAATTCCAGGCAAAGATCTTGTTATCCCGCCATAATGGTTATTTTTATTATATATTTCCCAAAGCACATATGATGTCCATTTACCGCTAATTATATCAACAACTGGCTGAATTGGACATTCTTCTAAGCTATTTTCTTCAAGCATTTCATCGACTCCTTTTTTACTTTTATATACATACTTTAAAAAATTACCCTACTTTTTTTTTAAAAGTATACCATTTATTATACAAATAACCACAATTTATTATATAAATAACCACAAAAGGAGAAAAGATGGATAATTATTCAATTGACGCTTTATTAGGAAATTTCAAAAATAGATATTTTGGAAATGGTTACAAGAAAATATTTCATGATGTAAAGTTAATTGATTCTAAAGATGGAATTCACTGGTTAGCAAATATTAGTATTTCTAAGTACATTAACTGGTCAATAAAAAATAAAATTTCACAGATTCAACACGTTAGTAGCATTGATTCCATAGTTATTACTCAAAAAGTATTTAATCGTATTTTATCTAAAATAGGAAACAATTACGAAAATTATGTGTTAACTGATTTTGATATTAAAACTGGAACAAGTCCAATTGAAAATATTGAAGAAATAAGCGCTAATTTTATTCTTGAAATAAAGGAAGATAAATATTTACTTAGCGGTCTTATTGGAAATATGAGAATTAAGAGTGAATTTGAAAAATGTTTTGAAAACTGTAAAAATACTTTTTATAAATATAAGAATATAAATAATAAAATTAATGAAATTAGTTTTAAAAAAAACAATTCTTTAATTTGTAACTATGAACCTGAATCTAATATTAATATTTCGGTTTATCTAGTTTCATGGATAATTGTTTTTGCTCAATTAGGTGAAGTTTTAGCTTTCAATGTTGCTAATGTTTCCAGAGAAGAGTCTGAAAACTTTTGGGTTAGAAAATTACATTTGCATTTAAATAAAACAAAATCACTTAAATCTAATCATAATGATAAATTGAAAGTAAAAATTGTTAAAAATAGAAAGATAAAAAAAACTGATGGAATTTGGCATACTTTTGAGATGGTTGGAGATGATGAATTAAGTTTAGTTGATGTAAGAGCAAAAACAGCGTTAAAAGTAAGGAGAATTACTAATGTATAAAAGACATATTGTTATTTCTGGAACTTATTCAACTGGAAAAACAACGACTACAACCGCATTATCAATAGCTACTGGTATTCCTATGATTAATGCACTATCTGCACGGGAAATTCTTACATCTTTATATCCTGGATTGAGATTTCAAGATATGAATATGAAAGAATTAATTGCATTAGGATTATATAGATTTAAAGAGCGTATAAAAGCTGAGGAAAATTTAATTACAAAAAATAGTGATTTTATATCAGATGGATCTGTTCTAAATGAATGGATTTACGGTACTGTAAGAACAAAAATTGGTATTAATCCAGGATCGCCATTGTATCAACAAGCTATCAAATTTATTCTTGGTATCAATGCAAATAGATTCATGAAAAAATACTTAAATGGCTATGGAACTGTTGTTAATCAGTATGCAAAAAATATGTATACAGAAATAATTCATTTGCCTATTGAATTTAAAATGCATCCCGATGGACATAGACCAGTTTCTGAAAGATATAGAAGATTATCTGATAAAGAGATTTATATAGCATATAAAAGAATGAATATACCCATGCATGTTATAAGTGGTACACAAGAAGAAAGAATTAATAAAATAATTATATTATTAAATCTTCCTCAAGTTGTAGCTACTAAACAAGCATTAATTGAAGCCAATAAAAAAATTAAAAAAAGTAGAGAGATGGTATCTCAAAAAATAATTGATCAATACCAAAAGCCAACGATATCTGAAAAAATTAAAATAATATCACGTTTCTAATTAAATGGAGGAAGATACATATGCTTAGTTTGAAAAATGTAAGTAAAATTTATCAAAATGGTTCAGAAGTAACTCATGCTTTAAATGATGTGAGTTTTGATATTGAACCCAATAAAGTAACAGTTATTTTAGGACCAAGCGGTTCTGGAAAAAGTACAACTTTAAATATTTTAGGTGGAATGGATCGTCCAACAAGTGGAACAGTTTCATATAATGGAAATTTAATTAATACAGAATCTGATGGTCAATTAACCAATTATCGTAGAGATATCGTTGGCTTTGTTTTTCAATTTTATAACTTAATTTCAAACCTTACCGTTTCTGAAAATGTTGCTATTTCGGCTCAACTAAAGGGTAATAAATATCAAAAAATGACTGAAAAATATCTGGATAAAGTTGGACTTTCAAAACGTAAAAACAATTTTCCTGATCAATTATCTGGTGGAGAAATGCAACGAGTATCGATTGCTCGCGCTTTGGCTAAGAGTCCAAAAGTATTACTTTGTGATGAACCTACTGGGGCACTTGATACTGAAACTTCCCAAAGAGTATTCAAAATTTTGAAAAGTAGTAAAAATCAAGATACGGCCGTAGTGATTGTTACTCATAATCCATTAGTTGCTCCAATTGCAGATCGTGTAATTCACATTAAAGATGGTCATTTAGACAAAATTATTAATAATCCAAGTCCACTTGAAGTTGAGGAGGTTGATTGGGGATGAACTTTTTATTTAAAAAATTAATTCGAACAGTTTTTAAAAATTGGACTCAATTTTTCTCTGTTTTTTTGATGGCTTTTCTAAGTATTTTATTCTATACCGGACTTGAAGGTACTTGGAACGGAATGAAACAAAATATTAATCAATATTCTGTTCAAACCCAGTTAGCAACAGCAACGTTACAATCAACTGGAATTAGTGAAAATGAATTAAATCAAATTCGTAAATTGCCTGATGTTTCTAAGGTATCCGCAAAAACCGAGATTAATACCACTACGAACTTGAATGGGAGTAAAAGATACTTAACAATCGATACACCAGGTACGCAACAACTTTCAAAAACCATGCAAACTAATGGACATAAGATTGATGTAAATCATGAAGGAATATATTTGAATCAAAAGTTTGCTAATAAGAATGGTTTGAAAAAAGGGAATAACATTACTGTAAAATTTAATAATCAATTGGTTAAATTAAAAATTGTTGGAATGGTTAATTCACCGGATAAAATGTATTACACCGGATCTAATGATTTTATTTCACCTCAGGAACAAAATTATGGTTATGGATTTGTCAGTGAAAAAACTTTAGCAGACCAATTTAAAGTCCCCATGATAAATAATATGATTGATTTAAAGGATAGTGACAATACTAAAATTGAAAGCCAAATCAGAAAAATTATTGGTAATAAATACATTGCTTTACAAACTCAAAAATCTAACATTGGCATTTCAACCGCTGTAGATCGAGTTGGTCAAATTAGAAATCTATCAATTCTATTTTCAATTATATTTATTTTATTAGCAGTATTAGCAATGTATACCACAATTCGTAAGATTATTGATCAACAACAAAAGGATATGGCAACATTACAATCATTAGGTTATTCTAATACTACTTTGTCACTTTACTATTCAATGTATGGAGCAATTGTTGGTGGAATTGGTGCAGTTGCTGGATTATTAGTAGCACCAGTATTATCAAACTTTGTTATGGAGTCGCAAAAACCAATGTTTTCACTTCCATCTTGGCAAATTTCATATACTAAAGTTCCTTTATATGTAGCATTTTCAGTTATCTTAATTTGTACTATTTCAGCTTTATTTGCAGCACAAGTTAATCAGGGTTTGACTCCAGCACAAGCATTTCGCAAAGGTAGTATTGCTAAGATTAGTAAGCGAGTATCTTTAGAAAGACTTCCTAATTTATGGAATAAAATTCCATTTGGAAATCGATGGTCAATTAGAGATAACCTTGGCAATAAAATTCAAATGTTAATGGGATTAATTGGAGTAGTGGGTGGATTAGCACTCGTTATGACCGGCTTTGGAACTAAGAATTCCATGGATAATCAAGTTAATCAAACCTATGGTCATGAATATAGTTATGCTAAGAAAATTAATTTAACTCATGATGCTAGTCAGTCTGAAATTAATCGTATTGTTAAAAAAACAAATGGGGAAAAAATTGAAGTTGTATATACTAGTTTACAACCAAAAGGTCAATTTGATCGACCATTGACTATTTTAGATTCAGGCTCCAAAGTTAATGTGAAAACTACAAACAATGAAAAGATAAAAGATGGCGGAGTATATTTAGATGAAGGAATTGCTAAGGCTACTAAAGTTAAAAAGAATAGTATTGTTACGCTTAGCCCATCTTTGAGTGATAGAAAATTAAACCTTAAAGTTAAAGGAATTATCAAATCAAATGCACCTCAAGGAATATATATGACTAGGCAAACTTGGAACAATGAAGGAATGAAATTTACTCCAACTTCCGTTTTAACAATCCATAATAAAATTGATGCATCAGTTAAAGACAATTCAGCAGTTAATCAAATCGTTAGTTTAAAGGAACAAAAAAATAATGCCAAAGCAATGGTTAATAATTTGAGTAGTATTTTCTTAATGGTTCAAGTATTTGGAATTTTACTTACAATTGTTATTTTGTATAACTTAGGTTCATTAAGTTTTACCGAACGTTCAAGAAGCTATGCAACTTTAGAAATTTTGGGATTTTCGCGAAATCAAATTCGTAATTTAACAATTATTGAAAATCTTACTATTACTGCAATTGGTTGGATTGTAGGTATTCCATTTGGTTATTGGTTCTTATCAAGATATGTAACCACATTTAATACTAGTCAAATCATTTACTATCCATTTCTTACTAAAGCTAGTTTGATATTATCATCTTTAATTGTTATTGCAGCATCACTTTCAACCGTGGTAATGATAGGAAGTAGATTGAAAAAACTTGATATGATTTCATCTACCAAAGGTATAGAATAAGCATTTTAACAAATGTTTTAAGTTGATAAATTAAATATTGTAAGTATGTTGTTTCATCATTATAATTAACAGGGATTTTATGTAGTTGGACTAATCTATATGGTTAGTCTTTTTTATTATTCTAAAAGTTTTATCGAATTTATAACAAAAAGTAAGCTGTTTTATTTCATAAATATTTACACTATGACACAATAAAGTCACTGATAAAAATTAAGTGAAGGAGTTTTTTATGATAGATAATAAATTATGGGAACCATTTAGACTGAAAAAAACAATCCTTTCCAATAGATTGGTAATGGCTCCATTGACACGAAGTAGAGGTAATGCAGATGGAACTGTTGGTGATTTTGCATCGATTTATTACGCACAACGTGCAACAATGGGTTTAATTATATCTGAAGCTACTCATGTATCTTTAAGTGGACAGGGATTTTTAAATGCTCCTGGAATATATTCAGAAAAACAAATGAATTCTTGGAAACCAGTTATTCAAGCGGTTCATTCATTAGGTGGACATATGTTTATGCAATTGATTCATAATGGTAGAATGGTTCATCCAGCTAATACAATTGATAATCATATTGGTTTAGCTCCATCTGCAATTGCTCCAGAAAATTCAACTGCCCATACGGTTGAAGGTCGTAAACCGTATCCGATCCCAATTCCGATGACAATTTCTGATATTAACACTGTAATTAATGATTTTTCACATTCAGCAAAAATGTCTATTTTAGCCGGAGCTGATGGTGTTGAAGTCCATGGGGCAAATGGATATTTACTTCATCAGTTTATGGGTGTAAATTCTAATGTTCGAACTGATGAATATGGAGGAAATATAGAAAATCGTGCTAGGTTATCATTAGAAGTTGTTAAAAAAACTTGCGATGAAATCGGTTCACAAAGAGTTGGATTTAGAATATCTCCCCACGGACCTAAAGATTTATCAATTGATGAGGGGAAACAAATAAAAGAATTTTATCATTATCTTGTAAATAAGCTTAATAATTTTAATCTTGCCTATCTTCATGTGCTCGATTATGGATTTGAAAATGAAGTTATTAATGATATTGTTGATACTTATAAAGGAACCATTATTTTAAATAAAGCAAATCGCCCATTAGATGAATTAACTGAACCATTAGAATCTAAAAAGGCTGATCTAATTGCAGTGGGTCACTGGGCAATTTCAAATCCTGATTTAGTATATAGATTACAAAACAATAAAGAATTAAATAAATTAAATTATAATACCTTGTATGGTGGAGGAAATGTTGGTAATTTAGCCATGCCAACTGAAGGTTATATTGATTACCCAACAATTGAAGACATTGATGTAAAAAACATTTAAATTTTTGAATAATTAATAAATAGTTTAAAATAAAATATTCAATATAATATGTTAACATTGTTTCGCATTTGCTTAAAAATTATATAACTAGTAAGGGAGCTATCAATCGATAGCTCTTTTTTTATTTATCCTAGAATAACAAACGTAGAATAACAAACGTATAAATATCGAAACTTTGCTGGATTTAAACTAGATAATATATATTCATGTAATGAGTTTAAACATTTCATTAAACGAAAACACATTAAATAAATTAAGAGTCTATCAACAGAAGAAGAATGTGCAAAATAATTGATTTATTTATTAGGAGCTAAGAATTAGCAGGACTCATCTACAAAATAAATAAAAAATTAGGCAATTAGTATAATTAAAAATGATATATAGTTACATAACAAAAAATATGTAATGTACTTTTTTATATTGAAAATCATTTCTAATAATGATGCATGTTGATTGGTTTGTATAAGTTTATAACCTATAAAATTGGATATATTAGCGAACTTTTTTGTTAGATTTTTCGTTCAAATAATATTTTTATTTTTAATATGGTTTAAATTCATATTAATTATGTTAATATAATTTAAAATAATATTGTTAGGAGTATTTTATGAATCAAAGAATTTTAAAACATATAATATTCATGTTTGGAATTTTCATATGTATGTTAGATACAACTGTTATGAATGTTGCTTTACCATCAATAGCAACAGATTTTAATGCAAGTTTAAATACTCTTTCTTGGGCATTAAATATTTATACAATTTTATTTGCTGCATTAACTATTCCTTTAACCAGAATTTCTGAGAGAATTGGTGAATATAAATGTTATATAATTGGTTTAATTTTATTCGGATTAGGCTCCTTATTTTCTGGAATTTCTGGTGATACAAACTTATTAGTAGGCAGTAGAGCCATTCAAAGTATCGGCGCAGCCATAGTGTTCCCACTATCAATGACCTTAGGCATTAAACTCGTAGGAAATGGAGATCGTACAGCTGTAATCGCAAGTCTTGGTGTAACGCAAGGTCTTGCAGCAGCTTTGGGTCCAATTATTGGAGGTATAATTACAAATTACTTTTCTTGGAGATGGATCTTCTTTATTAATGTACCAATAATTCTTATTATGATTTTATTTGGTTTTATTTTATTTAACTTTGATGATGAAAATAAAACTAAGGGATCCTTTGATTTTATTGGATCATTTTTAAGTATACTATTTCTAGTATCATTGACTCTAGGATTGCTTAAAGGACGAAACTGGGGTTGGGATTCACATCAGACCATCATTACTTTTTCTACTTTCTTATTAGCATTTATTTTGTTTATATATACTGAAACAAAGATAAATACGCCTATGATTCCAATGGAATTATTTAAAAATCATCAATTCATAGGGGCATCAATAGTTATTGTTATAAGTAATTTATTTTTAGTTGCTGTAACTGTTATTTTGCCAACATATTATTCAACTGTAAAAAATTATAATGCTTTAAAAGCATCATTAATGTTAGTACCAATTACTCTGATGATATTTATCATGGCTCCATTATCGGGTTTTGCATTAAAAAAAACAGGAGCAAAATTTTTAATTAGTATTGGTTTTATTTTAATGATTATTGGATATTATGGATTTTCAACTAAAGGATTAGATTCATTTAAATTAGCAATTTTATTTGGTTTTCTTATTGGTGCAGGATACGGTTTAATTACAGGTCCTATAACTATTATTGCAGCATCTGATTTTAAAGGTAATTTGCTGAATTCATCTCAAAGTGTTGCTGGAGTGTTAAGACAAGTCGGTGCTGTACTAGCCGTAGCAATTTTTGTTACATGCTTATATGGTAATTTAGGCCAAGCTCAAAACAAATCAATGAATTATGCAAATAATACTATTTCAAAAATAAATTTGCCCGGTTTTATGAAAGATAAAATTATAAATGATACAGATAAAGCAATAAAAAATCGTAATTCTAATGATACAAAAAAAGTGAACACAGGAATTAGTGTAATTGATAATCAATTAACTTTAAGTTTGCGTAATATAAAGTCTGAAACTAAGAAAAATTATATTTTTGCATTTAAAAAGTTGTATAAAGACGCTCTCCCATTTATGTTGCTATCAATTTTATCGATTACTCTATTTGATAAAAAAAGAAAGGATTAGGTAAATGACAGTTGTTATCACAAAATTTTCAACTACATCTTCATTAGGTGAAAATTTTGATGAAATAAATAAGAAGGTATTAAATTATAATTCAGGTATTTCAAAGATAGATTATTTTAAAACCGGATGAATATAGTAACATTGGATTACCATTTGGAATATAAATAAAAAAATAATAGGGTCACTTAAGGAAGTTGTGGCAAAAATATTTGGTATTGGGCTTACTTGCGGGATTAATTCTATTTTTCTTTATAATTTTAGTCTTAATACTGATAAAATAGAAGTTGTCTATAATAGACGTTGTATAGGGTAAATTTTAAATTAATAAAAATATTATCAAGCTAGATCGTTAATTATTTATGATGTTAGGAAAATAGGTGTACATTAGTTTTGAAAGGAAAAGATATTATATTAGGACTTCTCAAAACAAGAGGTCCATTAACAGGATATGAAATAAATGAAATTTTACAAGATCAGTTAAACCATTTTTATGTAGGAAGTTACGGAATGATTTATCCAACTCTAAAAAAATTAGAAAACTCAGGTTTTGTAAAAAAGGAAAAGGTAAGTCAAGATGATAAGCCAAATAAAAATGTTTTTTCAATACTATCTTTAGGCGAAAAAGAATTTAATAAATCACTATATAAACCATTACAAGACGATGAATTTAAATCTGATTTTTTAATTAAAATATATTTTGGAAATCAATTTTCAAAAAGTGAATTTATTAATCTAATTAAAAATGAAATACGAATAAAAAAAGAAAATCTTAGATTGTTAGAAGATAATTTGGAAAAATGGAAGAACAACGGAATGAATGATAATCATAAGTTTACATATGACTATGGAATTATTTATTACGGATCCATTATTAGATTTTTGGAAAATAAATTGAAACAAGCTGAAAATATATGAGTTTTAAAAATGGAACTAAGAGATAAAAACATTACGTAAAACTAATGCGAATGGTAAACTTATACATTAGACCTTGATAAATGTCGTCGTATTACAACTTCGTATAATACATATTATGTAAAGTAAAATTTATTTTTATGTTCTTCAAAGCTTTTAATTATTTTTGTATATTCTTCTTTTGATTTATCCTCTAATTAATTTTTCCAGATTCAATATCTCTTTCGGCTTTTTCTATTAATTTTATATAAGAATCAATCATACTATTACGAATTTCATTAATTGTTATTTTCTCAGTAGTTGTAATTATTTATATTATTTTTTAGTTTTCTTTAGTAATATAAACCATATAAATTGTACTATAAATAAAAATGCAAATGGAATATCTAAAATACACCAATTAATTAATTTTATTTCTTGTGTTTGAATTGTTCCAGAACCATCAGTGCTTCTAATAAATATAAAAATTGAAAGTGTTATAAATATTAATAATTCAATTATTGACACAATTTTCCATGATTTTTTCATAGATTAATCTCCAGTTTAATGTATTAGCAAAGATATAAAAATGTTAAGCTCCATACCCATGGTGTCCTTTAGGGCCACATAGAGCAATGCTGTAGGAAGTAGATACGCTCAATTTCTAATGAGCTGTCGCCCTGCGCTTCGCTTTGATTTTCACCTGTGTTCAACTTTAAATAACCAACAAGCTTATTATGAACTAAACATAAATAAAATGTTGAATTTACTTGGTTTAGTTCTTTGGATAGCTTTTTTTGAGAACATGCATTTTCTAGATACTCATTCAAATCATCTTCCGTGTTGGCACCGGAAAAAGTTTCTGTAAAAGTTTTACGACTAATACTGATTAGGTCATTTAAATCATCGAGAGATGACTTTCGAATAACAATACTTGTCCATCTGTCTCCCTACCGCCAATCGTTGTTAAGCTATTAAAAGTTAGTATAACAAAACCTTGGTACCTTATATTGCTTGGTGACTGTTATAGATCACCAGCTGACATCTCGCGACGATCATTGCTGTTTTGGTTACAATCAATTTCAGCTCAACTAGTCATGTATTTGATCAATATCTTGCATCCAACCTAACGCCATTGCTCTTTCACCTAAATGTGTCCCAATCGTTGGACCGAGGTAACTTTGTACAACCGTTTGATTTGGCGCAATTCTTTTGAAATTTTTTACCCATTCTTTATTAGCTTTGGGATCGTTAGCATCCATAATGAATGCTTTAAGCGGATAATCACAGTGCTCAATCTTAGCTTGAAATAATTCAAGTACTCGTTTATTTGCTCGTTTCATTGTTCGAACTTTATCAAAGGCAATGATTTGATCGCTAGTTTTATCAAAGGTTAATAAGGGCTTAATGTTTAATAATCCCCCGATAAATGCAGATGAATTTGAAAGACGCCCGCCCTTAACAAGGTTTTTAAGATCATCTACCACAAACAATTCATCGATTGTTGAACGAAGATTAGTAAGCTTAGCGATGATTGTGTCAGGATCAATATTTCGCTCGGCTAAGGTAGCTGCATAACGTACTAGTTCTCCCATTAGTGCCACGGTAATCTGGGAATCAAACGGAATGACACGAATATCTGAAACCATGTTGGAAATTTGAACCACTTGTTGATACAAACCAGAAATCGTTGCTGCTAGATGAATACTAATAACGTTATCATAGCCTTCTTCAGCGAGCCGATTATACAAATTAATTAATTCTCCAATTGGAGGCTGAGAAGTTGATGGTAAGGTGGTGCTTGCTTCTAGTTTTTCATAAAATTGTTTATTGGTTAAATTAACGCCCTCTTCAAAACTTTCGTCCGAAAAGATAATTTGGATGGGAATTACTTTAATGTTATGCTTTTTAATTTCTTTCATCGGCAGGTAAGTAGAACTATCAGTAACAATTGCTGTTTTCAAAATTTTTCCTTTCTTTGATTACTACGTATTCTTTAAACTATTTTCTAGACGATTTAATAATATTTTTAATAAATTTTGTTCTTCGGTACTCCATTGATCAAAAAGTTTTCGCTCAAATTTATCGTAATTTTGCGAAATTATCTGACAAGCATCGGTCCCCTGATCAGCTACAGAATAAATTAATTGGCGTTTATCTTTACCAACTGATTGTTTGTGAATTACACCCTTTTCTAACAAGCGTTTTAATTGGCGTGAAAGTGTTGAAGTGTCAAGAGTAGTTGTCTGAGCAAGTTTTTCCTGCGTATTAATGCCGTCACTAATTGCCAATAACAATGACCACTCAGAAACAGTCAGTTGACCGGTTTTAGTAATCGATAATAAATGTTGTTGGTATCGTTTGCTTACGTTTTGTAACACCTTTAAACTACTTTTCATCAGTCCAGCCTCCAAGCATAATTATAACATTAATTGCCTGTTACAAAATCACGTAAACTTAACATATTATACCAGTTTTAATCATAATCAGTTATACTAAAATTATGAGAAATTAAACGGAGGTTCCTTTATGACATTTGATGGTTCTTTTACCCATGCCATGGTTCACCAGTTAACACCGCAGTTAACTGGTGGCCGGGTTACTAAAATTAGTGAACCGTATCCCAACGAGGTAATGCTCATTATTCGTGCTAACCACACTAATTACCAGGTACTCCTTTCAGCTAACCCAAATTTTGCAAGACTACAACTGACCAATCAATCTTTCACCAATCCCCCAGTTCCTAGTAATTTCACTATGACTCTAAGAAAACACTTGCAAGGCAGTTTTCTAAAAGAAATGCATCAAGTTGAAAATGATCGAGTCGTTCATTTTCATGTCACCACTCGTAATGAAATTGGGGATGAGACCCAGCTGGTACTAGTACTTGAAATCATGGCGCGTCATAGCAATATCATTTTAGTTGAAGCACATAACCGTAATATTATTGACGCTGTTAAGCGAATTGGTGCTGATAAAAATCGTTATCGAACATTGTTACCAGGGGTGAAATATCTCAATCCGCCCCAGCAGGATCGGATTAATCCGTTCACCATGACTAATCTAGAACTAATTCGTAAACTAGTGCATAATTTCCCAGCGGTAAATGTCTTAGCTGAACAATTACAGACAAATCTCCAAGGACTTAGCTATGAAACGGCGCTTAGTCTAGCGGAAACTATCCACAATCCAAATTTAGAAGTTAACACTGCGGTTACTAATTTCTTTGCAAATTTTGATAATCCAAAACCAGTTATCATAAAAACAAGCAGTGATCGATTAGACTATGCGGCTTTTCCATCACCTGATAATCAGGTAGTGACAAGTTACGACACGTTAAGTTCCTTGTTGGATAATTTTTATCAAAAACAAGCTGAGCGTGAACGCGTGCGTGAGTTAGGATCCAGTTTATTCCAAGTCACGCGGACAGAACTTAAAAAAAATCGGCGAAAACTTAAAAAACTCAAGAAAACACGTGAACAGGCTCAAACCGCAAATGATGATCGAATTTGTGGTGAATTGTTGATGACCTATTTAAATAAGGTTCCCGCTGGAGCCACTAGCGTTAGGCTCCCCAATTTTTATGATGAAAATCAACTATTAACGATTAGTTTGCAACCAGATCGATCAGCAAATGGTAATGCGCAACACTATTTTAAGCAGTATCAAAAAAAGAAAAACTCACTTCAATACGTTACTACCCAGATTGAAAATACCAAAACTGAAATTGATTACTTTGAAAACCTCACGAGTCAGTTAGAACTTGCAACTCCCACAGATTTGGTTGACATTAAAACTGAATTGACAAACGCTGGCTATCTTCATTCCAAGCAAAAACATTCCCGCGCTCGAACTAAAATTAGTCAGCCAGAAAAATTCATGGCTCCGGATGGAACGCTCATTTTAGTTGGGAAAAACAACTTCCAAAATGATCAACTAACTCTAAAAACCGCCGACAAACGTGATTATTGGTTACATGCCCAACAAATTCATGGCTCCCATGTCATTATCAAGTCGGCTAACCCCAACCCAGAAACTTTAAAAGCAGCGGCTACCCTAGCTGCTTATTTCTCTAAAGCACGTGCATCTGCTAACGTCCCTGTCGACTTTACCCAAGTCAAACACGTTAAAAAGCCTCGTGGTGGGAAACCTGGTTTTGTTCACTATACCGACCAAAAAACCATTTTTGTCACACCCACCCCTGCTGCAGTTACAGCATTACGATCCTAAAAAATACATCCAATAGTTATTAATAACTATTGGATGTATTTTTTTTAAAATGTTTCTGTTTCATTATCAACCGCTAACCAAGCTCCAATTTCGAAATTACGGCGTTGTAAATCTTTACTGATTCCTAATTCACGAAACGGAAAAACGACCTGCATTTTTAAAGGATGCAGTTTAAATTGATCACTATTAATAATTTGACTTACATCGCTTATGTCAAAATGACTGGTATACATCTGCATTAATAATCTAATCCAATTAACTCCTGTAGCATGGTTCAAAAAAATCGTTTCCGTAATTCTTAGTGGTGTAATGCCACTGAGTTCATAATTATTAGCACTATTTTTATGAAAAACAACTTGGATTAGACCGGTCAACTTGGTTTTTTGGACTGCTGCAACTGCTGTGTTAGTCAACTGAGCCAGTTCTGGAGTTTGCGCCGGAACGTAGTAGTCGGTTTGTTCTTCCAAGCCGTGCTTATTACAATCAGTTCGGCACCGAAATCCAACCGTGGCAATGGGGACTACGTCAGCTTTAGTTACCAACAAATCAACGTCCACCTCGCCATCAGGAACTTGCCATTCTCCAGTATTCTGATCAGGTGGTATGATAATTAATTTGAAAGAATGCTTCATCTTCTGCAATGCTCGAATTAAATAGTGGCGATTTCCGGGAAGAAATACGTAGGCGGGTTTTTCAATTGCGATAATAGCCTGAATTTCTCCTAGTTGAATCGGTTCCACGTACTGGCGATCACTCAATTCTGAAATTAGCGATACGGAGTTGGGATTGTTGTTTAAAATAATCGTTTTGATACCTAATTTTCGGAGCTGAATTAACATCTCTGCGGTATAAGTATCAGAGGCTGTATTGGGTCCTAAATGATTGCGACCTTTTCCAATAATTAGCGCACTATTACTACTTAATTGCGAAACCTCTGAATTTAAACCGTACGTACTGTAAAAAGCTGGCAGTCTTTCTGATAATTCTCCCGCCGTGGGTTCAATCATTTTATATGTTTTGGGACTAGGTAATTCTTCTTGTAGATTTTGTACTGATTCATTACTAGTGTTCCAAAAATTACAAAACATTCCATTTCCAAAGCCATATCGATTTCCCTCGGCAAGTGCTTCTGGACGTAGTTGATTTTTACGCACAAATTGAATGACATTCAAAATGTTTTTCATAATCTCAAAAAGTGCTGGATTAATCTTAGTTAGCTCACTCAAATCGGGCAATGAGTAACCCCGATTAATTGCTTCATATAGAATTAACAGTTGTTTATCAGTCGGGTGCAATAATTGTTGGATAATTTCATCTTCACTTAATTCTGAATAGCTAGGTAGTACGTCTTTAGGACTAGGCTGGGAACTACGTAAAGCATGCATAAAAGCTGCTTCAAAGTTCGAACCAATGCCCATGGCTGCTCCAGTTGCCTTAGCTCGCCCTCCTAATTCAGGATTTGCCATTGTAAGATAGTCAAATGACCAAATTGGAATTTTAACCGTGATATGATCATACACAGGTTGTAACAGTGGCGTTAGTCGATGATAGGTCGCCGGCAATTGCATTACATCTAAATCCTGATCAGCCAAGATATTAGCAACAACCATTGCTAAGGGATAACCACTAGCATGCGTTACTAAAGCCGTCGCACTGTTGAAAAAAGGATTTACTTTAAAGACATAAGGGGTTTTCGTTGTTTGCTCAATCGCAAACTGAATGTGGCAAACCCCTTCAATACCTAAACAATCTAACAATCGAAAGGTTAGCGCCCGCAATTGCTGAATTTGATTAGCGGTCAAAGTCTGCGCAGGTACAAAAATTACAGAGTCAGTTGCATTAACTTTGATGGGATTCAAATCCTCCAAGGAAGACACAATGAGCTTATTACCGTGGCGATCACGCACCGCCACAATTCCAACTTCTTGATAATCACCAACAGATTGCGCTAGGGTTAATTGGTGAACTGGAGATTGCTGAAAGAGATCTTCAACGTTGTTATTTAATTCTTCCATATTTTGAAAAACGTGGCGATGCTGCAGGTTCTTAGGAGCATCAACTGCTTTAATCGTAATTGGAAAATTGAGTTTGGTGAGCGTAGCTCGTAATTCAGAAAAATTAGAAACAAAAGTTGAGGAAACTACCGGAATCTGATTGTTGATTAATCGTTCAGCAATCACGGTGTTGGCATGCTGATTAGCAGTTTCAGTGCCAAACAAAGCAAGATTGTTTTTGTGTAAGCCAACTAACTTTACATTTAATTCGGCAAGTACGCCCTTTCTTGCCAAGCGTTGCACAATTTTCAAAGCATTCTTTTGACCAAAGATTGGGGTAATTGCATCAATTCGCTGTTCTTTTAAAACCCTAGTGACACTTTCAGTCGTTGGATTAGCAATAATTCGTTGTTTGGCCGGAAGTTCCGTTAGTAGCAACGAGTAGGCGTTGTCATCAATGACATAACAATCAATACCGAGTTGCTCCCAAACTGCAATGGCTTGATAAGCGGCCGCATCTTGTTCACCCTCATGACCAATGTTAGATGGTCCGCCACCTAGAATGAGAATCCTTTTAAATTCCGAATTCATTATTATTTAATCTCCTTCGAACTAGGATACTTTCGGTAAATTCTGCAAATAAGTCCAGACCACTATCAATGCCACTGGTTCCTTCTGGTGAAAATTGTACCGAAAAAGTTGGATAATCACGGCTTCGCAAACCTTGAATTGAATTATTAATTAGATCAACGAACGTAATAATCAGTCGATTATTATCAATCGACTGGCGCTCAATTTGATATGTTTGCGATTGATCCGCATAGAGAATGTCATTGGTGATAATTTGTCGAATTGGATGGTGATTACCATGGACCCCACTTGCCATTTTCGTAACCGTTGCGCCGTTTGCAATCGCAATTAGTTCGTGCCCCAGACCAATTCCAAACAACGGCAAGCATGGTTGCAGCTTGATAATCGTCTCTAACACCGTATTATCGATTTCTTCTGGTGCTCCCGGTCCCGATGAAATCACAACGCCTTCTGGAGCCAAACTAATAATTCCCTTAAAGTCGGTGTCCCACGGCACCACAATAATGTTGCAGTTTAGTTTTGCTAATTGACGAATAATCGATTCCCGCAGACCTAAATCAATAACAACAATGGTCATTCCACTCCCAGGCACCAGATAAGGTTTGGGGGTTGCAACGGCTTGAATTTGCTGATTACTAAGCACTGCTGCCGTTAGTTGATCAAAAGCATGTTCATCATTTGTATTAACAATACTTGCCTTTTGCACGTGATGACTTTGTACATATTGTCGCAGAGCTCTAGTGTCAATTTTCCAAATTCCTGGAATCTGTCGTTCTCGTAAAAACTCACTCAAATTTTGTGCCTTCAGAGGTGATTGATTAATATCTTCACGTTGATTTACTACGATTCCCTTCGCACTAGTGATGATTGATTCATAATTTTGCGGATTTGTTCCAATATTTCCAATTGACGGTTGGGTAAACATAATAATCTGATTATGGTACACCGGATCAGTAATGGCCTCCTGATAACCGTTTAAATCAGTATTAATGATTAATTCTCCCGTTGTATTCGAGAGATCCCCAAATCCTTCTCCTAAAAACGAAGTACCATCGTCTAAAATTAAGTATCTCTTTTCCAACCTAGCACCTCACCTGATCACAATCCTTGCAACTACGGTTGTTTAATTTCAACTCCATCACGATTATCAATTTCTGAGACCAAGACCTTAATGGTTTCTTGTTTTGAACTAGGAATATTTTTCCCGACAAAATCTGCCCGGATTGGAAGTTCACGATGACCACGATCTACTAACACTGCTAAGTTAATTCGTTTTGGTCGTCCAATCTCATTGATAGCTGCTAGGGCTGCTCGGACAGTTCTCCCCGTGTATAAAACGTCATCAACCAAAATCACATTCTTATTTGTAATATCAACGGTATTTTCAGCGACATTGCCAACTTTACCAACTGATTGCTGATCATCACGATATTTTGTAATATCCAATTTAATCACGGGGACGTCTGTATTTTCTAATTTTTTGAGTCGATTAGCAATTCGATCTGCTAGGTAAACTCCACGGGTTTTAATCCCAATTAGAATCAAATTACCAACACCTTTATTTTTTTCAATAATTTCATAGGTAATTCTAGTTAGAGCTCGTTGCATTGACATACTATCCAAAACTACTTTTTCATCTTGCATAATAATCTCCTTATTTATTGCTGGTAGCGCATTCTGAGGGTTGTTAGTGTTTTTTTGAAAATTGGTGGTACCGGACTGGTAAAATCTAGTTCTTCGCCTGTGACGGGGTGCTTAAAACCTAACTCGCAAGCATGCAGAAATTGTCCATGACCACTAATTGTCTTACGTGGTCCATAAACCGGATCCCCAACTACTGGATGCTGAATAAACTGTAAATGTACTCTTATTTGATGAGTTCTTCCTGTTTCTAGTTGGCATTCGATTAGCGTGTAATCAGAACCAAAGTGCTCCAATACCCGAAAGTGAGTGACTGCTGGACGTCCTCCGGTAACCACCGCTTGCTTTTTGCGATCTGTATGGGAACGTCCTAATGGTGCATCAATTGTTCCCTTCGGTTGTTTGAGATTGCCATGTACAAGTGCTAGATATTTTCTGCGATTGGTTTTTGCTTGCAACTGCTGAGAAAGTGACTCTTGCGCTTGTTTGGTTTTAGCAACCATCAGTAATCCAGAGGTATCTTTATCAATCCGATGTACGATTCCTGGTCGAATTCCACCGTTAATTCCAGGTAATTTTGTATGATACAAGATTGCATTAACCAAAGTATGGTTGGGATGCCCTGGTGCCGGATGCACAACCATTCCTTGGGGCTTATCCACTACTAGTACTTGATCATCTTCGTAAACAATTGCAAGTGGCAACGGTTCTGGTTGAACATCGATTGGTTCTGGGGTTGGGATCTCAATTGAAATCGTTGCCCCGGGCTTGGGTTGGTAATTTGCTTTATGTGACTGTTCACTAACCGTAATTGCTCCCGTTGCAATTAATTGTTGCACGCGTGAACGACTTAGATCCGAAAATTCAGCCGCCACCAGTTTATCTAAGCGGTCTGTTTGAGCTGGAACTTTCATTTCCCGATGGTCCATTACTCTTCTCCTCGTAATATCCCGATCATAATTAACAAAACTCCAAGCGTTAAATAACAATCGGCTAAATTAAAAATTGGAAAGTTGAAAATTTCCAGTTTTAACATATCGGTCACAAAGCCATTTACCAATCGATCAAGAAGATTTCCAACCGTCCCAGTTAACATTAAACTTAGCCCCCAAAAGAGCCAAGCATTATTCCGATTAGTAATTAGAAAATAGCTAAACAATACTAAAGCAATCGCGGCTAGTAACGTAAAAACCCAGGAATGCCCACTTAAAAAACTCCATGCAGCCCCTGTGTTAGCTAGATTAGTTAGCGATAAGATTGGTGGAAGAAACGATCGACTCGTTCCAAGTGGAATTGATTGTGTTACAAATCCCTTCAGTAACTGATCAATTCCTAGCAAAATAAGACTACTGTCCAGAGTAATCCCGTACTTAACTAATTTTTGTTTAGAATAATCCACTAATTTCCCCTTGATCAGTTATTTTCATGTTACTAGCGGCCGGCATGGTCGGTAAGCCGGGCATGGTAATGATCTTACCTGCTTGTGCAACAATGAATCCAGCGCCTAATTTAGGTTCTAGCTTGGTAATATGAATCTCAAAACCAGTTGGAGCCCCCATTTTTTGGGGATCATCGGTTAAAGAATACTGTGTTTTAGAGATGCAGACAGGTAATTTATCCCATCCTCGTTGTTTAATATCAATTAACTGCGAGTGAGCGCTTTCGCTAAAAGTTACCTTTCTTGCCCCGTAACTTCGTTGCGCAATTTTGGTTAATTTAAGTTCTAATGAGTCTTGTGGCTTGTAGGTTCGATGAAAATCTGCAGTTTGATCGCAGGCTTTTTGAACCAGTTTGCCTAATTCAAGGGCCCCCGCACCTCCATTTTGAAAAGTAGTAGTAAGTGCGTGGGGAACATGACGTTTTTGTAAATGCTGTTCAAGTAGAGCAAGCTCTGCATCCGTGTCGCTGGAAAATTGATTAATGGCCACGATAACTGGTTTTCCATAAGCTTCCATCGCCTGTACATGCCGATCTAAGTTTGCAACCCCTTGTCGCAACGCCGGCATATTTTCTTGATCCAAAGTAGATTCTGCTTGATTCCCATTTAGTTTCAGGGAACGAACAGATGCTACCACTACCACCGCATCGGGGGTCTTTTGTAATTGTGGCGTGACTAGATCCATGAACTTCTGTCCGCCTAAATCAGCTCCAAAGCCGGCTTCTGTTAGAGTATAGTCAGCAGTTTTAAGCCCTAACTTCGTTGCCAAAATACTATTGCATCCCATCGCAATATTGGCAAACGGCCCCCCATGAACGATTGCTGGCGTTCCTGCTAGCGTTTGAACTAAGTTTGGTTGCAACGCATCTTTTAAAATAATGGTTAATGCATCTTGAACCCCAAGATCGCTAACTAGAACTGGTTCGTGCTTTTGATTATACCCAATCAAAATCTGTCCTAGCCGATGCTTTAAGTCCGCTAAATTAGCAGCTAGACACAAAATTGCCATGATTTCACTTGCAGCTGTAATACTAAAAGAGCTGTTAGCGGGTTGCTGCTCACGCAGTTTTCCTCGTTGCAGCTGAATTCGACGTAATCCTCGATCATTAACATCCTCTACTCGATTCCAGACAATGTTATCGGGATCAAGATTGAGCGGGTTGCCATGAAAAATAGAGTTATCGATCAAGGCTGCCAGTGTATTGTGAGCCTCTGTAATGGCATGTAAATCACCCGTAAAATTAAGGTTAATTTCAATCATGGGTTCAATTTGGGAATAACCACCGCCAGCAGCCCCGCCCTTCATGCCGAAAACCGGTCCCATGGAAGGTTCACGAATAGCAATAGCCGTCCGCTGTCCTAGCTTTGTGAGCGCATCACCCAGTCCAATTAATACGGTCGACTTGCCCTCTCCAGCCTTAGTTGGATTGGTGGCCGTCACCAGGACTAATTTTTGTTTTGTCTCTTGATCAGGAACTTGATTACTGATCTTTGCAATCTGATTTCCATAAGCAGACTGGGCGGATGAAGGAATATTTAGTTTTGCTGCGATCTTACTAATCGGCTCTAAGCGAGCTTCTTGAGATATTTCAGCATCTGTTTTCATTGCTACGCCCTTCCTTTTAACTATTTACGACCAATTAATTCAGTAAACTCAATTACAGAATTAGTTGGTAACAACAAGGTATAGGTTTTTTTGTCGGTTTCAAACCGGACCGTATTTCGTTTAGCAGAAACATGATGAATACCACTAATTTTAATCTTTTTTCCAAAGGGATTCAAAACCCGATGGATTTCAATCTCATCTTTAGTGATGTAAATTCTACGAAAATAAATCTGTAGCCAGCATAATAATAAAAACAATCCCAAAAATGCCAGAGTGATATTTTGAAAGTGAGTGATCTCTAACCAAATGATGATTCCCACAAATAATACTATCAAAGTCCAACTCCAGTAGATACAGCTAGTTAATAGTTGTGGCTGATATAAAAACTTTCTCTTTTGCGTTACCATAATAATCTAATCCACCTTAATTTTGATTGGAGTTTTTAATATGTATTTTAAGTTATATTCTGACGGAGCATACCAACCACGTAACCAGCAAGGAGCTGGCGGCGTGATAATCGTTTCTCAGCATCAGCAAAAACAATTAAAGACATCCTTCATTGCTACCAGCAATCATACCGCAGAATTTCAGGCTTGTATATTTGCTTTTACAAGCTTAAAACAAAAGCTAACTACATCAGAACGCAGCTCAGCTATCGTAACTTATTACACCGATAGTCGACTGGTTGCAGAAAGCATCACCAAGCACTATGCCAAGCACTATCAGCCACAGGTCGATCAAATCATCGCCCTACAAACTGAATTTAAGTTGGTATTTAATAACTGGTTGCCAGATTCACATAATCATGGTGCTCATGAATTAGCTCAACAAGCGCTACATCAAGTGGATCAAAGGTAGTTCGCAACTGGTTGGCTGTAATAACCCAGCTCCAAGTCGGGGTTAGCTACCAAGTCGGCTAATAATTTACCCACCATCGGTCCGGTTGTTAAACCTGAAGAACCCAAACCAGTGCCAATTAAAACTTTTTCATGACGTGGAACCTTACCAACACACGGAGCAAAATCTGGCAGGTAGGCACGCGTCCCAACCCGTTGGTTTTTTACCTTCAGAGGGTCAATCTTTCCTAACCAGGGAGTTGCTACCCTAAGTAGTTTAGCACGAGCTGCTGTAGTAGGTTGTAAATTAAACTCACCATGATCTTCATGGGTTGCTCCCACTAAAACTCGCCCATTTTCTACAGGAATCAGATCAAATTCTGCTTCTGGCATAAGTACTGGGCTGCTTACAGCACTCCAATGTGGTAATTGCAACTCCAAGAGCTGACCCTTTTGCGGATGAACTTTGAGCTTAATTCCTAATGGTTCCAGCACCTGAGCTGTCCATGCTCCAGTTGCTAGAATAATAACGTCAAATGAACAAACCTGCTGCTTAAACAATAGTTGTTGCTCGGACAACAGAGTAGCCGTACCTTTGCGGTATTCAACCTGCTGAGCTCGTAATTTTTCTAATAATAATTTACAAAAAAGAGCTCCATCCAGCCGACTGCCACCGCTAATCAAAATCCCAGGAGCGGGAACTGCTTGCAAAAATGGTAGTTGCCGATGGATTTCTGTTTGGGAAAGCTGCGTAATTTTTCCGATTTGAGGAGCTTGGTGCCGACGTTGCAGTGCAAGTTCATACAGCTCATCCAATTTTTGTGGTGCTGATCTAGTAATGATGGTTCCACAATTTTGGTAGCAAGTAAGGGGCAGCTGCAACTCCTGACTAAGACGAGCCAATTCAACAGCACCCGCTCGAGCTAAATGATACCAACGTTGATTTCTTCTTTTTGATAACCATGGTGAAATGATCCCAGCTGCTGCCTTAGTCGCCTGCCCTGTGCCAGCATCAAAGATAGTGATTTCGTTAGCTGGATTATTCTGTTTTAAATAGTAAGCAGCTGTTGTTCCAACGATTCCCGCCCCAACAATTGCAATTTTGGTGGTCATTTAATCCCCACTCTCATTTCGTTTTCCCCAGAATTGGAAATAGTCAGTTCGAATCCGACCATTATATAATTTTCGTCGTTTAGTCGCCGGCATCCCGTATTCCGTTTCAAAATTTAAATCACTGGTTAAAAAGTACTTCGACCAAGTGGTCAACGGAATAAACACTTTTCCTAGATCGTGATACAAGGAAACTGCCTGTTGTTGATCACCTAGCCGTTGTCCGTAAGGCGGGTTGGAGACAACTACTCCGTGATGTAAATCCGTATGGAAATCTTGCACCGCAAGTTGTTTGAAGTGGATATCATGCAGCAACCCAATCTCTTGGGCATTAACTTTCGCATAATTAATCATTTCTCCATTTACATCGGAAGCAAAAATTTGAAACTCGCTGGTATAATCAGCCTGTTGATCAGCTTCATCACGAAGCTGATCAACTAACGTAGGGTTAACCCAATCCCATGCTTCACAAGCAAATGACCGTTGAAGACCAGGGGCAAGATTACGAGCAATTAGCGCGGCTTCGATTGGAAGCGTTCCAGAACCACACATTGGATCGACAAATGGCATCGTCTTTGGTTGCCAATTAGTTAATAGTATCAGCGCCGCTGCCATATTTTCTTTGAGGGGGGCTGCTCCCTTAGCAACTCGATAGCCACGCTTGAAGAGACTGTCCCCAGTGGTATCTAATAAGACGGTCGCTTGATTTTTTACTAACCGAGTCTCAATTGCATACGTAGCACCGGTTTCTGGCAAACGGGTGTGCCGCGCATAATAATTACTTAACTTTGCAACAATTGCTTTCTTAGTAATTGCTTGGATATCAGGGACACTATGCAGTTGTGATTTTTGAGACCGACCGGCAACTGGAAAAGCGCCTGTCAAGGGAATCAAGGTTTCCCACGGTAATTTTTCAACATTATCAAAGAGCTCTGTGAAACTAGTAGCACTAAACGATCCCACAACAATTTCAACTCGATCAGCCGTTCGCAACCATAAGTTGGCCTTAATTACGTCAACAATGGTGCCTGAAAACATCACATGTCCATTTTCGGTTTGAACTTGATAGCCCAGTTGCTTGAGTTCATTCGCTGTTAGTGCTTCTAATCCAGCAGCACAAGTCGCCATTAATTTAAATTTTTGCATAATTTCATCCTCATTTTTTCTATAAAAAAAGAGTGGGAAATCCCACTCTACCTGATTGGTGCAGGCCCCTGTAAGCCATGTTTTGTGCTCAATTAAAGTATCAGGAACAATAATTGAGTAGTAATCATCTATCTCAAGAATCATTGATTCTTGCCCTACACTTAGTTCTGATTTCCGTGTGTAAAGCTCCCCTACCAAAGTTTGGGTTTCCCGCTCGCGGGGTTTACTGCGTTCCAGTGATTCAATTTCTTGAATCAATCGTCTCTATAGCACCTTAGGAAATACTACAACATAGATTAAAAATCCTTAGCTGCCTCTTTCGCCGTAACTGTTAAACAGTCCCTCGGCTTATTTTTTCACCGGGCACGAACACTACAAGCATCACAGCTTGTGCGAGAGTGGACTTTCCTCAGCCAGCCCGTAGGCTAACCGCGATTACTCAGGACCTGCACCAATTAAACCCTAATTATTTTCGCCAAAGACCCGACGTTCCAAATTGGATAACCGCTTTAAAATATCCATATTAGTAACGTTAGTTTCATCCGCATTCCCATAAGAAACTGTTGCCGTACCGTTATTCCCTAACGGAGCTTCCTGGTAACTTGGCTGTGGAGCCGCCTGCGGCTGAACGGTTGGTTTAGCCTGCAATTGCTCTGTCAGCTGTTGGGTTTCGGTGGTTAGCTGTTGAATCTGTTGATCTTGTGACTGGATGGTGTTTTGAAAACTCTCGTAATCTTTAATCACCTGATCCAAAAATGAATCAACATCAGTCGGATCATAACCCCGCATCTTTTGTTTGAATTCTTTTTGGAGAATGTCTTTTGGTGTGAAATTTATGTTAGCCATCATACCACCTCCTACGTTTATTAACTATCATATTCTAACACAGCCTTTTTTACAAGTCATCATTATCAGGGTTTAAGCTTTCTGCTGTTTCTTCTAAATCATCAAAATCAATGATCTGAAAGGGATATACTTGATGCTCACGAAACTGTAGAATTGCCCGGTAATCATATTCCGGCTTTCCTAACTGTTCAGTATCATATACCAATAACGCCTGGTCGGTATGACTAAGCATGAATTGTTGATAATTTTTCAATTGCTGCGGACTCGTATACGGATGTTCACTAACTGAAGCAGAGAAGTCTGCCCTAGAAAGGGTTGCTTGCAAGCGAGCGCGGTTTGCTTCATTCCACTGAGTACCAAAATCGGCAAAAGGAAGGATAACCCCAATCTCGAATTGTTGGGGATACTGTTGTTTTAATTGATGAGCAATTTGAACAGTCCATTGCTCTATCCCTAACTGAGCACCTGTAATAATCCACGTACACCCAGCTTCAAGCAACTGTTGTAAAGCTGATTGCAACGCCGTGAACACCACTTGAGCTTTAGGATCTTTTGGATTAAAAATCCCTAATTCATAGCTGCGATAGCCAGTAATCCAAGCTCTACTCATAACATCTCCTGGATAAAAGTTTAATTACACTGTTGATATTGCTATAATTGTATTACATTTAATGAGAGCTCTTCAAATTCAATTAAATTCATTGAGGAGGTTACTGTGACAATTCATTATCCTAATGGACATCAGTATCACCCTCGTCCGTCCCGTCTGCGCCACACCAATCAGCTAGACAGCATTAGTCACGCTGATCGGGGAATGTCGTTGGAACAGGCCGTTAACGAGAGTAATCAATATTATCGAGCTCGTAATAAAGCCGTTATTCACAAAAAACCAACCCCGATACAGATTGTTGACGTATCCTATCCTAAGCGGAGTGCAGCGGTAATTCGAGAAGCTTATTTTCAAGCAGCCTCAACAACCGATTACAATGGAATCTACAGGGGGCACTATATTGATTTTGACGCTAAAGAAACTACTAACAAGACTTCGTTTCCTCTAGCCAATTTTCATGCACATCAAATTCAACATCTAAGAGATTGCTTCCAGTTGGGAGGAATCTGCTTTGCCCTAATTAGTTTTAAACCCAGCAATGAACTTTTTTTGCTCAACGGTCCTGACCTATTTTCAGCTTGGGATTTACAATCCCAAGGGGGACGAAAATCTATTCCCAAAAAACAAATTACGCAAAAAGGATATGCACTTCCCTATCGGTTTAATCCAGTTATTCCATATTTAGATGCGGTTGATAAAATCATTGCCACTCACAAAGGAGAAAAAAATGAGTTCTGACGAAACCTATTCACGTCTACAAAAAAACAAGCGCAAGGCTCGACCATTGCTTCATATTTTTTTGTGGATTGTTTTCTTTGTTTTCTTACTATTTTTAATGGGCGTGGGACTATTTACCTATTACGCTGCTTCGGCTCCTCACGTTTCCTACCATACACTTTCAAGTGATAATTCCACTACGATCTATGATCGAAATGGGCAAGTTATTTCTCGACTAGGAATGCAAAATCGTGACTATGTTAAACATCAAGACATCCCAGAAAATCTAAAAAATGCGATTATTTCTGTCGAAGATCGCCACTTTTACCAGGACAAAGGAGTTGACCCCATTCGAATTGTCGAGGCGGGAGTAAGCAATATCTTTGGTCGTAGTGGTGGACTTCAAGGTGGCAGTACGCTAACCCAACAGTTAATTAAGTTATCGGTTTTTTCAACTAAAGCCTCTGATCAAACTTTGAAGCGGAAGGCTCAAGAAGCTTGGCTAGCAGTCAAAGTCGACAAGGACTACAGCAAACAACAAATCTTGGAATTTTACATCAATAAAGTTTACATGGGAAATAACTCCTATGGAATGCAAACCATTTCCCAAACGCTCTATCACAAACCGCTTAACCAATTAGATTTAGCTCAAACAGCACTGCTAGCTGGCTTGCCACAAGCACCCGTTGCCTATAACCCTGTTACTAATCCTAAATACGCAACAATTCGTCGTAATCAAGTTTTAGATGCAATGGTTAAAAACAAGGCCATTAGTCAGAAACAAGCTAACCAAGCAAAACGTCAAAACGTCCAAAATGGTATTGACAAAGCCAATGTCAATAAAACTCCAACTCAAAAAGACGAAAAGTATGCCGATGCATATATTAGTCAAGTAACCCAAGAAATGCGCGCCAAGGGCTTCAACCTCAATGCCGGTAATAAAATCTATACCAATCTAGATATGAATACCCAAAAACATATGTATCAACTAGCTAACGACGATAATGCCGGGCTGGCTTTTAATAACAATGATTTCCAAATTGGTGCCACCATGGTAAATCCCCAAAATGGAAAAGTCGTTTCCATGTTAGGAAGTCGCAAACAAAACGTTCTCTTTGGTCTGAATCGAGCAGTTCAAACAGATCACTCTAGTGGTTCAACTATGAAACCACTCATGGACTACGGTCCTGCAATTGAGTATCTTAAATATCCAACCTATCAATCGATGAAAGACACTCCCTTCACGTACCCTGGTACCGATAAACAGTTGAATGATTTTGATAATAAACATCAAGGAACCATTACCATGAGACAGGCCCTGGTTCAATCACGAAATATTCCTGCCATCCGGACCCTTCAGGATGTGGGAATTCCACGCGCCACTGAATTTTTAAAGGGATTGGGAATGACTTTCAAAGAACCACTCAATTTGCAAAATGGGATTGGAGCCTACATCTCTTCTGAACAAGAGGCTGCTGCCTATGCCGCATTTGCAAATGGTGGAACCTATCACGAACCTTACCTAATTAATAAAATCGTAACGCCAACTGGTGAAAGTAAGCAGTTCAAAGCAAAGAGCCATCGAGCTATGTCGCCTGCCACAGCTTTCATGATTACCGATATGCTTAAAGGAGTCATGACTGATCCACAGGGGTCTGGAACAGCAGCAAATATTGCTGGTCTCTATCAAGCTGGTAAAACGGGAACAACCCAGTATCCAGATAACTACCTCAACCAAGTTCCTAAAAATGCAAGCATGGATTCTTGGTTTACTGGTTATACCAAAAATCTCTCCCTTTCGATTTGGACCGGGTTTGATCGACCACTGGAGCCAGACCACTATCTTTCTGAACCACAGACGAAAATTGCCCAACAATTTTACAAACAAGTTATGGAACGAGCATCTGAAAATCAACCTAATGAAAACTGGACAAAACCTGACGACGTTGTCAAAACAAAGAAAAATGGGCAAACTCAGTATTACATTGTTGGTCACGGGGCTGATCAGACCCAACGGGTTAATACTACTGCTAGTCAGTCACAACAAGCGGCAGACAACCAATCCGTCGTCCCCAACCAAGCTGATAATAAACAACAAGATCAGACCACTAATGAACCTACGAATGGGATGGCTACTCCAACCGAGCAAACTCCTACCCCAATAAATAATGATCAACCCCAAAACACCCCTACTCCAAGCGAAAATCAGCCATCGCAACCAACCCAAAACAATAACCAACAGCCTCAAACAAATCAACAACCAGACCAGCAAAATCAACCTAGTCAACCTGCTCAACCACAAACTGATTCAAATCAACAGCAACAACAACCTAACCAGTAGCATCAGTAATTAAAAAGCTCTGTAAATTCTGAGAAATCATCTCGGTTAATTTACAGAGCTTTTTTAATTTTTATCAATTTTAAATAATGGAATCTGTGGGGGCTGTTGTTGTCCATCGTTAGCGTTCATTTCTCGATTAGAACGGTGCTGTTGATATTGCTCCACTTGAGCAGCCGTTTGTAAATTGGCTTTATGCCAATTTAATAAAATTCGATCCATGTACCGCAGATTATAGACCTGATTTAAGACGGCCTCCCTCAGAGCCAATTGAATTAAGTCATTCCCATAGTGATCTTGATCAAACCAACTGGTAATGGTCTCTAGTTCAATTGGGGAAAGCATTCTTCCAAACTCTTTACTGATCATCTGCACCGTGGTTTGTCGCTGATTGGTGCGATTCTCAGTCGCTGGTGCTGAGGTAGTAGTCACTTCATCAACATCTACTTGTTGCTTGAGTAACTCACTTATCTTTTTGCTTAAGGGACGCAAGCTATATTCATCGCGATCATACTTACGCGTGATTGCAATGATTTTTTTTAACACTAACTGATGTAATTCGTCATACACGGTTTGTTCAGATAAACCTGTAATTTCCGCCAAACTTCCTGCACTTGGGAAAAAGACCTGTTGCTGACGCTGGTATTGCAGTTCTAATACCAAGACTAGTTCCACAGCAGTCAACCCAAGTTGTTTGAAATTTGTCAACAAAAAACCAGAAATACTTAGGGAACCGCTCTCTAGATAGTGAGCGAATTCTTGCTCCATAATGCTAGCCTCCTTCTTTGCTAAAGATTTTTAATTACTTTAGTAACTTTTCCCTTAGAGAAGTTAATATAGACATACTGATGTGCCCCCTGCCTGTTTCTAGTTGAAACCAGCCACACCGGCTTATTCTGCTCTAAAGTTAGTCCTAAATTCGTAACGGTCGCAGCCGTTCGATGACTTGCAATTTGTGATGCCTGTGTGGCAGAGATTCCGCTTGCTTGCCGAACGATTTGAATAGCGTGCCAATTATTACTCATAATTGCATAAATCGGTTGTTTTTGCTGGTTGCGTCCAGCAATTGTGTAAGTGGGACGCCCCACATTAACCGCAAAAAAATGATCACTTTTGTCAATCTTAGCATAACGTTGTGCCACGGCCTGTGACGTTTTTTCTGCTTGGGTCAATGGCCGCCGTGCTAAATGTAGGATGACACTCGTTATTATAATCAATAACAGTAAAATTAATAAGGCTAGTTCCAATCCGTGAATCAGCTTGCGTCGTCGGATTCTTTCTTTTCGCATACCATACTCCCTGCTTTCTTAAATTCATTTTATTATAGCAAACGCTAGCACCCTCGACTTAACCTGAGTCAGCTATGCGCTAAAAAGTAACGCTGTGCCGCAATAATTTCACCAATGGTTCCAACTGACACTGATCCTAGTTCATCTAGAGCTGACGAAATTTGCTTGCCATATTTTTTGGTCAGAATGCGATCATCTAATATCGTAGCAATCCCTGTATCATTTTCACTACGAATTACGCGTCCAATTCCTTGCTTTAAGGTTAGAATTGCTTGTGGTAGTGAATAGCTCACAAATGGCTGCTTATGAATTGCCTTTAACTGGGCGGCATGAGCCTGCATCAATGGATTTTGGGGCGCAGCAAACGGTATCCGGGGAATAATTACTGATTTGAGATAGTTGTGAGGAAAATCAACGCCCTCCCAAAACGAACTGGATCCTAGGATAATTGAATGCTGATTGCTACTAAAGCGACGCATAATTTTTTCTCGACTGCCGGAAATATTGCTAGCCAAAATTTGGGCAGGAATGCGCTTATTTAATTTTTGGTACACTGCTGCAAGTAGGGCTTGCGAATTAAACAAAACAAGGGTCGGGGTTGGCGCAGTTTGATAGATCTTTTGAATGGAATTAGCCAGATAAGCAACATACTCCGGATTATTTTCATTGGCTGGTAATGGCATTTTTTGCGCCACCATGATATTAAGTTGTTTTTTTAAGTTGAAGGTGGTTTGGAAGCGTTTCATTCTAGTATTTGAACGCTCAAGCCCCAGTTGTCGATAGATGAACGGCGCTTTTTTAGAACTGAATAAGACCGAACCCGTAAAAACTGCTGGTTCAAAATATTGATAGATATCGTCTTGCAATTCTTGATCATGGGCAAACTCGGTCGTAACCAGGCGCAACTGTGTTGCACTAGCATTCGGACGATAGCTTAGCCAAAAAGCTTGCATTGCAACTGATGATCGTTTGACCACTTGTGTAACTTGGTTTAAAAAATCAATTAAATTGGAAACTTCTTGGTTGAATTGTAAAAATAGTTGATAATCAGCGGGAAGCCAACGAGTAGCACGATTTTGGATTTTATGGTTAAAAACATCTAACTCCTGCTTTAAGTGCTGTGTGGCTCGCATGATCGACTGCCATGCCGTTTGATGTTGTACTTTAAAATGTTGTAAATTGACTGCTTGTGCTAAAGTACCTGTATCCTTTTTGGTTTGAAATTGCTTAGCAAATAAGGTTAGCAATTCCTGATAACTGATTCCTAGTTGATTAGTTATCTGCAAACACTTGCTTAAGGTTTGTTCTAAATCTGGATCATTTGCGAGCAGTCCCATCAAATTAGCGCCGTGGGATGTTTCAACTAAATGCTTAATTTTACTTTCTTGCTTTTTCACCGTTCCTAGGGATAAGGTTACTCTTCTAGTCTGCAAAAATGCATCCGGCAACTGCTGTGCTTCATCAATTACCAAATATGGCTTAGTCTGCAACACCTTTGTCAATCGCTCTGCATGTAAACATAAATAGGAATGGTTCGTAATAATCACATCCGCTCGAGCTAAAACCTGTTGTTGCCTAGTTAGAAAATCATATGGTTCTTCCGATTGTTGCTGAGCGGTTGGAGTGGTTTGATAATTAATTTGTGCTAAGAATGGTGCCGTTTGATTAAAATTTAATTCATCTAAATCACCGGTCATGGTTTCAGTTAACCAGACTAACAACTGCGCCTTAATGAACTGCGTCAGCTGATTACTCTCATCCAAAAATAATTGGTCAGCAAACCGATTCAAATCCAAATAATGCTGTCGTCCCTTCACAAGGGCAACATTAACCTTTAATTTAAAAGTCTGCGACAATGATTCACTTACTTGCTGCAACTGTTGTTGCAACAAGATCGTAGGCGTACTGATGACAACTGGCCGATTTTTTTGAGCTAAATATGCCATCGGCAATAAGTAGCCAAGCGTCTTCCCACTTCCAGTTGGAGCCTCCAGCAACAAATTGGTAGCGGTTTTGTTTGAATCAGCATAGTTACGGTAGATTAAATTCATCATGGCAGCTTGCGACTCGCGATATTGATATTTAGGTGTTAACCATCGTTCTTTTTGTTTTTTAGTCAATGGAAACTTGATTTGTGGTTTACGGAGAGCTTGTTGCTGCTGACGGGGCTTACGAATAATAATTCCATCTAAGTTAAGCCACTGATTACCTAATTTTTGCGGCTCAATTTGCCTGCGCTTCTGTAAAACGGTCTTAAAGACACCCATAGTTTGTTTGGGTAAAACTAAGCCAATTGTGACCAGCGTTTGTAAGGTTAGCAACGGAAGCTGCTCAATCTTTTTTATCAGGATTAGCAGTAAAGCTGCGGTTGCTGCTGCGTCACTAGCAGAAGAATGAGGCTTTCGGTGCTCAATTTTAAAATGGCGACTTAAATCCTGCAAACGATAACTAGATAGCGTTGGAAACAAAATTTGCGTTAAAGTAACCGTATCAACAGCTTCAATTGTGAGTGGTGGATATCCGGCACGTTCAAAAGCTTGATTTAAAAAAGGAAAATCAAAATTGACATTGTGCGCCACAAAAACAGTTGCTTGCAATTTTTGATAAAGCTCCGCTGCTACTTGATCAAAGCTGGGCGCAGCCATAATTGTTTGCGCAGAAATCCCTGTAAGTTCCGTGATCTCCGTTGGAATTGCAACATGGTCGTTAATATAGGTGGAGTAACTATCCACAATTTGATTGTGCTGAACAAAACTAGCGCTTACTTGAATAATTCTAGCCTTTCCGGCCATGCTGGTGCCAGTTGTCTCAAGATCTACCACCGCAAAAACTGAATTAGCGTCCATATACTTCCTCAACTTTCGTAACATCATCTACCGTGATTTTACTACAAATTTGTAAAATTCGTTAATTATCCTGTGGGGGATCACGTTCAAATTTTAATTATGCTAAAATGAAATAGTTAGAAAGCGAGTAATTGATTATGCTAGAATACGCGGTTGGAACCAGTCATGCTAAAGTGATTTTCTTAGGGGAACACAGTGCAGTTTATCGACAACCAGCGCTGGTTTTTCCTCTACCAGGAATTCAAACCATTGTAACGATCAGCCCAGCACCCACAAAAACTTCAGCGCTCCAAAGTGATTTTTATACCGGAGCATTGGATGCTGCCCCGGAAGCATTACAGGGACTTTTAAAGTTACAAGAGCAGTTGGATGATAAATTGAATCCCCAGCACCAACCACTCAAGTTTACGGTTGAAAGTAACATTCCCGTTGGGCGTGGTATGGGATCGTCCGCTGCCACTGCAAGTGCACTGACCAAGGCCTATCATGCTTTTTTTTCTGCTGATTTATCAGCCCAGAACCTGGGTCAATATACCGATCTTGAAGAACAAATTACCCACGGCAATCCCAGTGGCATTGATGCTAAAACGGTAAATGCCAATCAGCCAATCCTATATCAGCACCATCAATTTCAAACAATTGATTTCCAACTGACCGGCTACTTAGTAATCGCCGATACCGGTCAAAGCTCCGCTACCAAGGTAGCTGTTGCTCAAGTTACTAAGGCCATGCAAACCAATCCAGCACCAACGCAAGCAATTATTGAACATCTAGGTTTGCTAGTCCAACAGTCATTAGAGCTCCTGCGCCACCAACAATTAAACCAAACCGGCAAACTACTAACTGCTGCTCATCATGATTTACAAAAGCTAGCGGTTAGCACTACAAAACTGGATCTGCTCGTTCAAACCGCCTTAGAAAACGGTGCTCTAGGAGCCAAATTAACCGGCAGCGGTCTCGGTGGTTGTCTGCTTGCTCTAACTGACAACCAAGAGACTGCTGACTATTTAACTACTAAACTTCGCGCAGCCGGTGCCGTTAAGACTTGGAAACAAAACTTAGCCGATTTAAATCCATAGGAGGATTGTGACCGTGAGTAATCAAACAGCAACCGCCCGGGCCCATACTAATATTGCCTTAATCAAGTATTGGGGTAAAGCTAATTCAAAACTAACCATCCCTACGACCAGTAGTCTATCGCTAACGCTTGATCATTTCTATACGGAAACCAGTGTTACTTTTCAACCAGAATTGCAGCATGATCAAATTATATTTAATCAAAAGTTACTGTCAGAAAAACAAGCTCGGCGCATTAGTAATTTCTTAGACTTGGTCCGAATTCAGAGCAACTGCCAAGCATACGCACTTGTAGAAACCGTCAATCACGTTCCCACTGCGGCTGGGCTAGCTTCATCTGCTTCTGGTTTTGCAGCCCTTGCTGCTGCTGCGAGTCGCGCCAGTGGCATGGATTTGTCAAATAAAGAATTATCGCGCTTAGCCCGCAAGGGTTCGGGTTCGGCGACCCGTTCGATTTACGGTGGCTTAGTGGAGTGGCGCCACGGAATTGGTGATCATAGCTCTTATGCAATGCCTCTGTCTGAATCCCCGCAGTGGGATTTGGTGGTGATCGCCCTCTTATTTGATAAAAAACAAAAACAAATTTCTAGTACCATTGGTATGGAAAGATCAAAACAAACTTCTCCCTATTATCAAGCCTGGGTAAAACAGTCTGCGCTTGATCTCAAGCAAATCAAACGAGCCATTCACCACCAAGATTTTACTAGTTTTGGGGAAATTGTCGAAGCAAATGCCATGAACATGCATGCCTTGACCATCAGTGCCCAGCCTAGCTATACTTACTTTAATGGACAGACGATTCAGGCAATGGAACTAGTTCAACAGCTTCGCAAGCAAGGAATTCCAGTCTATTTCACGCTCGATGCCGGTCCTAACCTCAAAATCATCCTACAGCGTTCAAATTTAGCTGCAGTTAAAGCCCGTCTTACAAGCGTTTTTGGCCAGGATCAATATGTCGTGGTAGCGGCTGGTCCAGGTATTCAATATTTGAAGTAAAGGATATGCATAATTTGATTACAACAAAAGTTTCGGGAAAATTATATCTAGCCGGCGAATATGCTGTGGTTGAACCCGGCTACTCTGCGATCATCGCTGCAATCGATCGATTTGTAACCGTTAGATTGACCCCGGCACTAGCTACAACATCAAGCGTGATTACCTCGCACCAATATGAAAATCACACCCTACGCTGGGATCGTATCGGTTCAAAAATGGTGGTTGATAATCGGGATAACCCGTTTCAATACATTTTATCGGCCATTAAAGTTACCGAAGACTATGTCGAAGCACTACATCTTCCAATGAAAAAATACCAGTTAGATGTCAATAGCGAACTTGATAATGGAAACGGTAAAAAGTATGGCTTAGGTTCCTCGGCTGCTGTGACCGTTGCAACCATTATGGCCGTGTGCCAGTTATATCAGCTACATCTGTCACGCGTTAACCTATTCAAGTTAGCAGCAATTGCCCATTTAGATGTTCAAGGAAATGGTTCTCTGGGAGACGTTGCTTCTAGCGTATTTGGTGGATTAATTTCTTATAGTTCGTTTGATCGACAATGGCTTATGAATTTTCGTCACAAGCTAATTCTGCCAGACTTACTAAAACTAGAATGGCCTAAACTAGAAATTATTCCATTAAAAATCCCAGCAGCACTTCGTTTTTTAGTAGGCTGGACCGGATCCCCTTCATCTACTTCGCATCTAATTGACCAAGTAGAATTGAAAAAAGGGAGAACGCAAAGCCAGTATCATCAATTTCTCCATGCCAGTCAAAAATGTGTACATGAAATTACTAATGGATTTCGTCAAAATAACCTTGAACTAATCATGAATAATATCAAGGAAAATCGCCAATTGCTCCGGTCACTGAGTACTACAGAACACGTCGACATTGAAACTCCAAAACTTCAAACCATGATTAAAATTGCTGAGCACTATGGTGGTGCTGCCAAAACATCTGGAGCCGGCGGTGGTGATTGTGGTATTGTTCTCATCAATAAAAATGACGACATCCAATCATTGCTGGCTGATTGGCGCAAAGCGGGAATTGATCCACTTAATTTAGCAATTTACAATTATACGGGAGAAAATTTGTGACCAGTCGACAATCTCATCGCAAGGACGAACACGTGTCACTTGCCAAAAAATTTCATTCGGACGTTTCACAGGCCGGCTTTCAAGCACTTCGCCTGTTACCAAACGCCCTACCAGAAAGCGATTTCACTAACGTTTCACTAAAAACTACTTTTGGTAAATTAGCCCTAGAGCTTCCCTTTTACATTGAAGCGATGACTGGCGGGAGTTCTTTTACAAAAAAGCTTAACCAACAGCTTGCTCACGTTGCCGCTGAGACTGGGTTAGCCATGGCCGTTGGAAGTGAAAGTGTTGCTTTAAAAGACCCTACCCTTCGAGATAGTTTTTCAATTGTTCGCAAGGTTAATCCACACGGGCTTATTTTTGCTAATTTAAGTGCTGGGGCTAGTCTAGATGAGTGTCATGCTGCACTAGAATTGGTCCAAGGTGATGCGCTGGAGCTTCACTTAAACGCTGCTCAAGAGGCAATCATGCCTGAAGGAGATCGATCATTTCATTGGGCTGAGCACCTGCAAGCAAACGTGGCTGCAAGTCCGGTTCCAGTCATTTTAAAAGAAGTTGGTTTTGGGATGACTCAGGAAACAATGCTGACCCTGCGTAGTTTGGGAGTCCAATATCTTAACCTAGGTGGTCACGGTGGTACTAATTTTGCTCAAATTGAAAATTTTCGCCGCCCACAAAAGGACTTTGACTACCTGACCGACTGGGGACTCACTACCGTGGAGTCTCTGTACGAAGCCCATGCCGTTCCCGATATGTACATTGCTGCCGCTGGTGGAATTACAAACCCATTAGAGATCGTTAAAGCATTATATTTGGGAGCCGATGCCGTGGGCGTAGCTGGCACTCTTTTGACATATTTAATTGATCACGATGTTAACGCTACAATTGAACTAGTTCGAGAATGGATCACTGGATTACGTACTATCTTTGCTTTGTTGGGAGTCCACTCAATTGCAGAATTACGCCAGCGACCCGCCGTGCTAAGTTCCGAACTCCTTACCTATTTACAGCAGCGCAACTTATCCTAATCTAAGTGCATTATAAAAGCCTCCATCATGAGCTCAGCCATGATGAAGGCTTTTTTGTAATATTTAGAACATATCAAGCTTAGATTTGAAAGCGGAGTCCCTTCGGAAAGAAATTTTTCAACGTTCCCTGCACTACTTTGCCAAATCCAATCGGCATTCCCTGACAATCAAGCAAATACCACCCCTTAGGCAACTTGGGATCGACGCTTAGCGTATCCCCATGAACATAGATTTGCCACTCTGCTCGCGTTAAAGTTAATCGCTTTTGCACTGACTGTGGCTTTAATGCCAAAGCTAACCCGTATGCCGGTTCAAGACGTTGTTTTTTAATATTTGCGACTGGGGTTCCCGGCCGCATCACTTTGAGTTGCTGCAAATCTGGAATATCCGGATGATAACTGTACAAAGTTTTTCCAAATGATAATAAATTCGTCGCCGGATCCACTGTAAATTCTGTAGATACAAGCTGTTGCCACCATTTGCGTAGTTCACCCGCTACGTTGCTACGCTGCGTTTTTATCAGCGAGCTAGCGGTATCGGTCGGCTCGTACCGTAATTTAGCGATAAAGTGACCATCTCCTGGTAAATTTTGCGGAAATAAACGTACCGTATCCGCCAAGGCTGGATTTTGATTTGCCCATGCTGGACGACCGTCCTCCATCCCAGCTGTTTTAGTTATGGGAACTACTTTAAGGGGGAATTCTTTGAGTAGCCAAGCAATTATTTGTTCATCTTCTTCAGGAGCAAACGTACAAGTCGAATATACTAATTCTCCTCCCGGTTTTAACATTTTAAGGGCGGCTGGTAAGATAGTTCGTTGGCGCACCGCACATGCTGCTGGATAATCTAGAGACCAATACTTCATTGCTTGCGGATTCTTACGAAACATTCCCTCCCCAGAACAGGGAGCATCTACTAAAATTTTATCAAAGTAGCGGGGAAAATGGCGGGCTAAGCTGTCCGGATCCTCATTCAAAATCAACGGGTTCCAGACGCCTGCTCGTTCTAAATTTTCAACTAAAACTTTGGCCCGACTACGATCAATTTCGTTAGCAACTAATAAACCGGAGTTATTTAACATGCCCGCTAATTGCGTGGACTTGCCCCCAGGTGCTGCACAAAGGTCCAAGACCCGCTCTCCTGCTTGCGGATTCACAACCTGGACTACTTGCATAGCCGATGGCTCCTGACTATAGACGTAACCGCTTTGATGTTCAGGAGTTTTACCAGCCACCTTGCCGTAGTAACCATTAGGAACGGTTGGAATTGGGTGACTTAAATCAATCGCAAGGTTGGCTGGAGGTTTTAGCGGATTAATCCGAAAGCCATGGACTGCTGGTGCTTGGAAGGAATCCAAAAATGGAATTGCTTCTGCCCCCAAAAGAGCTTGATATTTAGAAATAAATGCTGATGGTAATTGCACAATTAATCATCCTTAAATTTTTGAGTAGCAGTGACAGCTGCTTGCCAACCGGCGTAGCGATGTTCTCTATCAGCAACCGTCATCTGCGGAGTGAAAACTTTTCCAGCCGGTTGCTGGGATCGTAAGGCGGCTAAATCACGCCAATATCCGACCGTCAGACCTGCTAAATAGGCAGTTCCGAGTGCTGTAGTTTCAGATAACGGCGCACGTTTGATTGGTTTTCCCAGTAAATCTGCCTGAAATTGTAATAAATAATCATTCTGTGAGACCCCGCCGTCCACTACTAAACTTTGCAGTGTCAAACCAGTTTCTTGAGCCATGGTATCCAGAACTGCACGCGTTTGAAACGCTAACGATTCTATCGTAGCCGCAACCATTTGGCTGTGGTTCGTATGAGCGGTTAATCCCAGAAAAGAGGCTTGTGCCCGTTGATCCCAATAAGGAGCACCTAATCCGTTAAAGGCTGGAACCAGATATAAGTCAGTTGACTTATGACTCGCAGCAGCGATCTCTGCTGACTTTGCTGGATCCGTAAGTATTTTTAGCTGACGGTGTAGCCACTCAATCGCTGAACCAGCGGAAAAAATGCTACCCTCAAAAGCATATCCTACTTCATCATCATCGAGACTACAGGTTAGCGTTGTTAAAAGCCCGTGATTTGAAAGACGCCACTGTTTTCCAAGGTTCATCATGATGAAGGCCCCGGTTCCATAGGTGTTTTTTGCCATTCCGGGTTGTAAAGCCAACTGTCCAAACAGCGATGCTTGTTGGTCTCCAGCAAGAGCAGCGATGGGAATCTGAACTCCCATAAGCGTAAAGTCCTGCGTATAACCATATAAATGACCAGAGGGATAAACCTTCGGCAACATTGCTGCCGGAATCTGAAATAGCTCTAATAGTTCTGGATCCCACGCTTTCTGTTGAATGTTATACAGCATCGTCCGACTGGCATTTGTGTAGTCGGTTGCATGTACTTGACCGTTAGTTAATTTCCATAATAACCACGTATCAATCGTCCCAAACAAAAGCTCTCCCTGCTCTGCTCGAGATTGAGCTCCTGGTACCTGTTGTAAAATCCATTGGATCTTTGTAGCAGAGAAGTACGCATCCACCAACAACCCCGTTTTCTGTTGGATTAAATTTGCAAACTCAGGTTGTTGCCAGTGCTTAGCAATTTCGGCCGTTTGTTTTGACTGCCAAACAATGGCTGGATAAATCGGTTTCCCTGTAAGCCGATCCCATACAATCGTAGTCTCGCGCTGGTTCGTGATTCCAATCGATCTAACCTTGTAGGGAGGCGTTTCCGTTTGAAAAAGAACTTCTGAAACTAGTGTTTCCACCGTATTCCATATCTCAATCGGATCCTGCTCTACCCAACCAGGATGTGGATATGACTGATTAATTTTTCGTTGTGCTTTTCCAACTGGTGCTCCTTGCTGGTCAAACAGCATTACTCGAGCAGAGGTGGTCCCTTCATCAATCGCCATTATATACTGTTCATTCTTCATTAATTAACCTCAATCAGTTCATGATTTTTTAATTATAATCCTTCTTGCATCGGGATGCCATGCTAGCATTTATTCCAATGCACAAATCGGTTTTCGCCTGCCTAAAGGTGTAAGATAGTCGTTAGCAATTTAAAAAATTAAGGAGTCCATATTTATGGAAACAAATTATTCCGCTTGTACCAGTATTTTAATTGGAAGAAATGCAACTGTTGATGGTAGTACCATTATTGGTCGCAATGAAGACTGCAAAGCAGCCTGGCCAAAACGGTTTGTCGTGCACGAACAACAACGCGTTGCCAATCGAAAGTTTTGTTCTAAGGCAAATGGTTTTCAGTTGGCATTACCAACAGTTAGCGCCAAATACACAGCGACCCCGGAGTGGACGTCACAAGACGGACTTTTTGAAGAAGATGGAATTAATGAAGCTGGTTGTGCGATGAGTGCCACCGAAAGCACCTATGCCAATCAGCAAGTTCTCAAGTTTGATCCCCTGGTGACTGATGGCATTGGCGAAGAGGCCATGGTAACCGTAGTTCTCCCGTACATTAAAACAGCCCGTGAAGGAGTCGAACGACTTGGTCAGATTGTATCAAAATACGGAGCTTGTGAAACAAATGGCATCCTGTTTTCTGATCGGCAGGAGGTCTGGTACTTTGAAATCGGTTCCGGTCATCACTGGGTAGCTCAACGGATTCCCGATGACTGTTATGCTGTCGTTGCCAATCAGATGGCAATTCAAACCATTGATTTTTCGGATCATCAAAATTTTGCTTGGTCTGCTCAAATCGTGGACTTCGTTAACAGCCATCAGCTTAACCAACACAAAGATAATTTTAATTTTCGCCTAATTTTTGGAACCCAAACATCCCAGGATACCAGCTATAATACGCCTCGAGTATGGGACGGGCAACGTCAGTTCAATCCAGAAATCATCCAAGAACCTACTTCACAAACCTTACCCTTTTTACGAAAAAGTTCTCGATTACTATCAGTTTATGACGCTCAACACTTTCTAAGTTCTCATTATCAGGGAACTCCATATGATCCTTTAGGTGACGGACCAACTAACCAACGTCATCGTTTTCGACCAATTAGTTTAGCGAAAACCCAAGAATCGCACGTGCTCCACTTACGTCCTCAGCTCCCAGCCGCCGTGGCTAACATTCACTGGCTTTTGATGGGAGTGGGCGCTCAGAGTACTTACGTTCCTTTTTTTGCTGGTCTTACAGACACGCCCAGAGCCTACCAGATCCCAGTAACCGCCACTTATGATTCTGAATCTGCTTACTGGACGTTTAAGTTAGTAGGAGTCCTGGTTGATCCCCACTACCAACAATTTTACCCCCAATTAGTAGCGGTTCAAAATCAACTCCAAACCCAATTTCAGAACTTAATTAGCGAAACTGACCTCAAGGCACAAGCAATCAAACCCGAACAACTCGCACAATTAGCGACAGAAGCCAGCCACACAGCCGCTCAACAAGCTTTGACGGCATATCAATCACTGGCTGCACGATTAATCACCGCTGCTACCGATCTTTCCCCACTTAATTATCAACAAGATTTAAATCTATAAGGAGCCTTTGTCCATAATGGAACAACCAACGAATCATAAAAAAATGAGTACTAAGTCATTGGTTTTGATGATTTTGTCATCTATCTTTGGCTTCGCAAATGTCACGGTGGCCTACGATCAGATGGGATATGCCAGTATTATTTGGTATGTATTTGCTGCCGTAATTTTCTTTTTGCCATCCAGTTTAATGTTTGCAGAATATGGATCCGCTCTTAGCAGTGCTAAAGGTGGCATCTATTCCTGGCTCAAAGAATCAATTGGAGAACGACTAGCTTTTATCGGTACCTTTATCTGGCTGTCCGCTTGGATTATCTGGATGATTGCCGTTGCTAGTAAAGTCTGGATTCCAGTTTCAAATATTTTCTTTGGAACTGATAAAACCAATACCTGGCACCTGTTTGGCATTTTTTCTCCCATGCAAACCATTGGTCTTTTAGGAATTATTTGGGTGATCGTAATCACATTCATATCAACCCGTGGCTTTCAGCAAATCACCAAAATTGCCAGTATTGGAGGCTTTTTCTCCATCGGATTACCGGTGTTATTCGTAATATTATCCAGCGTAGTTCTAGTCTTAAATCACGGCCAGCTGGCTGAACCAGTTCGGAGCACCGCTGTATTTATTAAATCACCTAATCCACTTTTTGCTTCTCCAATTGCCATCATGTCATTTGTTGTTTACGCGATCTTTGCCTACGGTGGCATGGAATCAATGGGAGGGGTCGTTGACAAAGTTGCACACCCCAAGCAAAATTTTCCGCGTGGAATTATCATCGGCGGTATCATTATGGCTTTGCTTTATTCGGTCACTATTTTCTTCGTTGGCGTGACTGCTAACTGGCAGCAACTGCTTGGTGGCAACCATGTAAATCTGGGTAACATTACCTATGTATTAATCAACAATTTAGGATATCAACTAGCCCTAGCACTCGGCGCATCAACTCAAGTCGCCCTTATTACTGGTCAATGGTTTGCACGTTACGCCGGTATCAGTATGTTCATTGCCTACATCGGTTCCTTCTTCGTGCTCAGCTATTCACCGATCAAGTCTTTTATTGAAGGTTCTGACCCTAAGTTATGGCCCAAACGAGTAACTAAGCTAAATCAACAACAAATGCCTAGTTTTGCCATGTGGCTTCAAGCGATTATTGTATCCGTCATCATTTTTTTAATTACCTTTAGTGGCTCTGGTGCACAAAAATTTTACTTAATTCTAACTGACATGGCCAACATCTCGAGTACCTTTCCTTATCTCTTTTTGATCGGTGCTTTTCCCTTTTTTAAAAAATTAACAAACATTGATCGTCCCTTTGTTTTCTATAAAAATAAATATTTTACTAATTTTGTGGTTTGCATTATCATGGTGGTCCTAATCTTAGGCATTGGTTTTACTGCTGTTGAACCGCTCATGGAGCATGATTATCAGACCGCTTTTTGGACGATTTTTGGTCCCCTATTTTTTGGTCTAGTGGGCTGGATTATGTATGAAATCGGACACCGGCGCGCCCTACAAATCAAAAAATAATATGTCTATTAATATCTATAAAAACTAAAAAGACTAGCCCTTCTTAAGAGCTAGTCTTTTTAGTTTGATTATTCAAAAATCATTAAGCTTTCCCAGCTGATCCAAAGACCCTAATTCGATCTTCGCACATTGCCTCAAGTTGATCGCTGCCTGCGGTCAGAAAAATCCTTGGATCAAAGTTCTTGCCTTCTAAATCTTTGTCAGCTAGCACATACTTGCGAATCCCATCATGAAAAGCTAACTGCCCTTCAGTGTTAACATTAATTTTTGCAATTCCCAGCTCAATTGCTCGGCGGATTTGATCGTCATCAATGCCTGAGCCACCATGTAGTACCAGCGGAAGCCGTTTACCAGTCGCTGCGAAAATCGCCTCATCAATCTTTTGTAAGTGTGCGAAATTGAGCCCCTTCCAATCGGCCGGATACTGACCATGAATGTTTCCAATTCCCACCGCTAACATATCAACGCCAGCTTGAGCCATTTGAACTGCATCCGGAATTGCAGCAATCTCACCATTCGCAATTAGCCCATCTTCTTCGCCGCCAATAGTACCAACTTCAGCTTCCAAAGAAATCTGATGTTGACTGGTAACCGTACGCAAATCATTAGTTTTCGCCAAATTTTCTGCCAGTGGTAACTTTGCCCCATCAAACATCACGGAAGTAAATCCCACTCCAATAGTTTCAAGCGCTTGATGATAGTTTCCATGGTCTAAATGAATAGCGACTGGAACCGTAATATGCATTGCTTCGTGCAGATCAACTAACAAATCATAAGCTAAGCGAAAACTTCCCATATATTGGGCAGCTCCACCAGTTACTTGTAAAATGACCGGTGACTGGAGCTTTTCTGCTGCTCGCAAAAGCTCCTTTCCCCACTCAAGATTATTAACATTAAAAGCGGGTACTGCATAATGCTCCGCACGAGCTTTTTGTAACATTGCAACACTGTTTGTAATCATAACGACACCCCTTTATACTGTTACTCCCAATTTTCTTTCGTAAACGCAGCATGATCCCCATGTAACTGATAATTGGTAGCGGCTTGCTGCATCGCCTGTGATAAACTGCCAAGTCGTTGACTATCATAAGCCAGATGCTCTAACATCGGCACTAAATCCTGGGACCACGTTAACCGCGAGTCGTAACCATACTGAATCCAGAAACTACCATGCTGAGGATCATCCCAGGCGCTTGCCCCATGATAGGGACGATCATCCAGTAAAATTCCACTGGCCCCACGCACCAAGCCCTTGTCATGGGTCATGATAACCTTTTTATAGAAATAATTGGTATCCCCGGCACCAAAATATTGTTGAATCCAGAGGAGTTTATCCTGCCAAGCGCTGGGATTATTCCATGGTGCCGTTGATAAAATATAGAGATCATATGATTTGGCTAACTCAGGAATCGCAGCTAGCACGCCAGAAATAGGTGGCAAGTCGCGAAAAATACCAGGAATTGTATCCGGACGCTGGCGATGTGTCGTAGCCGCCCGGTTTAGAACTGGCAATGTATCAACCAGTACGTTGTCCATATCTAAGAATAATTTTATGCTTTGCTCTGTCATGTACACCTCGTTTAATTTTAAGTTCCAGTAGTACACAAAAAGCATAATAGAAATGAAGAGCGGTGTCAAAAGAGAGGGCGTCAATTAGGGATAAAACTATATCCACCATTAACATTCTACTATTTATCTGCTAGTTCATCGATTTTATTCCAAATATCTTGATAGTTAGTCGTAAATTGATAATAGATTCCGGAGTTTGTTAATTTATCAAAATATTTTTTTTGAATCTTCTGAATTTGTTGATCACCTATTCGCATGTTTTCAGCCTTGGTTTCTACAATTAGATATGACTTTTCTCCATGACGATTTATCATAAAAATAAAATCAGGAGTTGTAGTGCCATGGTTAAACCGCGGAATTTTAATCGCTTCCTTCGGTAACTTGCCATAGACTACGACATCATCGTCATAATCATGCTTTAGTATTTCTAATTCCGGATCGACGCTATCATAACGTACCGGTGGTCTTTCATATAAGTATTTGGGGTCACCGTCAACTTTATCATTGCCATACGATCCGATTTTATTAGCTGAAACATAGTCCAAAAATTCTTCACTATCTGAATTATAAACTGATGTCGATGATTCAAAATTCAATGGTTGATACTCATAATTTTCAATCAATTTTCCTTCAAACTTTTTCACAAAATTTTTAACAATTTTTTCGAGAGTAGCTTCGTTAATATAATCAGAATTATTTCCTAGCTGATGACGCATCGTTACAATCATCAGATTATTTAATAAATTGATAGATAAACCTGTTTGAAAATTAATTTGTTGTAAAAATTTTCCGTAATCCATCGTTAATCGCGTAGTCCCGGTTTCAGTTGTTTGATGGATTTCCGCTTGGTTACCGATTTTAATCTTCTGATTGATAGATTGCGTTTTCTGGAAAACAAAATTTTCTTTGTTATTAAAAATTTCACGTGCTATTTTTTCAGCCACGTCATTAGTTCCATCACCATAAACCACCATTTGGCGCTTTGATAATGCTTGCCAAACATTTTTTAACTTTTTCCAATTTCTTTTTTGCAATTTAACCTTGGTACTAACTTTATGAATGGTTCGATCTATAACCCGATCATTTGCAACCACATCATGGTTAATGTTGGGATAACATTGAAACAAAGCTTCAAAACCGGTTGTTTTCTGACCATCAAAAACCACTTCACGCTTAAAATGATGATCAAAATCAATAATTCCCTTGTCACCTAAGTCATTGACAAGTTGTTGCTCATCAAACGTTCTATCTACCTTTTGTTGCTGACTAACAATTGCGCTAATCATTTCCTCAGTTAATTTTGTATGATCAAGAACAACGGGAGCATCATCATTGATTTGATTAACAAGTTCTTGAGCAAATTCTTTTTCGTCATAGCCAATTAAGAAGGAAAGCCGACTAGAAAATTCATCTTGTTTTAGGCGATGACCAGTCTCATCAACTGGCAATCGCAAACCACGTCCGACCTCTTGAATTTTACTATTTTCAGAACCAGACGATCGTAATTTTGCAATGACAAAAACATTGGGATTATCCCATCCCTCGCGTAACGTCCATTTAGAAAATAAAAAGCGCCGGGTCAACCAGTTTCCGTGTTCATCTTTAAAGCTCAATAATTTCTCTTTATTATTTAATATATCATCAATTTGCGCCTGAATATCAGCATCAGAAGTCCCCCGATCCTCGCTAAAGTACCCAGCATAGACATCCTGATGTTCCGATTTAAGACTTTTTTGAGTTGCTTGTAAGAATTTCAAATACTCACACTCACGCTGACTATCACTCTGTTGATATTTATTGATTAATTCGCCTAGTTTATCAGTCAAGATTTTTTCAAAATGTTCCGCTAGCCACCCCTTTGTTTGGCGCTTATTTCCGCGAAAGCTCCTAATACTATCAATAAAAAATAATGACAGGGTTTTAACCTTCGGGCTATTATAATTGTTTTCGGGGCGTAAAAAATTTTCCTGTTCGGCGATAAAATGTTGATCGATGGCTTTACGAATTATTCGGTCTTGGTATGATTCTGAAAATGTTCCAGGGATTAACTTCATCCCGCTGTTTAATTCTAGTGCATTGGATAATTCTTTATTTTTTCCACCAACGTATGAAAGATTACCCGTAAAATCTTGATCTATTTCAGAAAGTAACTCATTTCTACCGACACTAAAATCATGTCCATTTTTGGATAAAATCAGTTCCTTTTGCTTAGCTGACTTAACCCGATACAGATTAGCTGCTTGCTCTCTTGAAATTTCTGGATAGAAAATATCAACGGCCTTAACCAATCCCTGATTAAAGCTATCAATTGCATTTAAATTATATTGCGGTTTTCCGCGATAATAATCAGTAATGGTCTTCTTATTTTTACCTTTTCCAATCGTCTTTTGCGGAAAAGTAGCGCCAAACCTAACGATCATTTGTGGTTTTAAACCGACAATGTCGTCATAATATTTATTTCCCTGCGAGAATCGATGTGGCTCATCAATAATAACGATTGGACGAGTCGCCCGAATGGCTTTGTTCGGCGATGATTCCCCTCCGAGCAAAGTTTGATCATAGTCATTGCGACTCATTGATTTTGAATGAAGCATTCCCGCATTGATTAATAAGATCTCAATTTGATTCACATTTTGGCGAGTTCCTTCGACAAATTCAGAAAGCTGTGCCGGAAAATTTCTCCGCCCTGCTTTGGCATTAAAATCCCCATTATTAATCACATTCAATTGGATACGAACATTGGGATAAAATTGGCTAAAATGTTGTTTTGCATACCTACTAGTAATAAAACTACGCGTACCCTCTTTAATGCTGGGGCTAGGAACCACAATTACAAATTTAAACAAACCATATTTTTGATGTAAATCAAACATCATTCTGGTGTAGACATACGTTTTACCCGTTCCCGTTTCCATCTTAATATCAATATTGGTTTTATCTCGATAGCGCCCCTTAATCAGCGGATTGGCATAGATATAATTTGCATCTGGATCGTTGTGTAGCTCGTCAATTCCTTGGAAGTATTTGTCAATTGCCCCTAAGGCATCTTTTTGGTGCTGTAACGATTCTAATTTTATTTTCATCAATTAGTACCTCCGGAGCAACGAAACATCATTATCAAGCTGCTTTAATCCGTTTTCTAACTCTAAAAGTGCATCCAGCTTAAAAGAATAAACGAAGATAACCACATTGCGTAAATCTAATTCGTGTTTCCCCAATTGATTCAAGAGTAGCTTCGTTTGTTGACTATTCCAGCCCTCATTAATTAGATACAACGCCTCATCATTAATGATATGTGCTTGATAAGAAGCGAAATCAATTGATTTAACCGCAACGTCAAATGGATACCCATCTCGGGCCAGCCACGTTGTCATGATGGTTCCCGTACCAGAGACGTCTCCAGCAACATTTAGTGCGGTACTAGAAAACGAACCCAACATATCCGAGAACAGATTAGTTTTGTTAATATCAAACTCATGAACAGCTGCTACTGTTTTTTTAACTGGTCTTACAACCCGATAGTGTTTAAAACTACCATCGAAATCTGTTGGTAATGTCAATTCATTATCTGCCTTGATTTTTTGAGCTGCTCGGCGAATCCGCTCACGTGCAATTTCGTCAATACTCTCAAAACCATTTTCAAAAGCATCTTCGCCACCCTTTGTGGGTACTTTGCTACCGGACTTGTTCAAATAATATGTTTTTTCCGGGAGTTGCACCATGATAAATTTACGATGACCACCATCAACAATATTTTGCTGCATTACTGCTTCGGCAGTCGTCGCAGAGCCAGCAAAAAAATCCATTACCGTTGCCTCTTTCGAAGCATATAATTGAATAGCTCTTTGGATCAACTTAACCGGCTTGGGATAAGAAAAGTAACTTTTATTATTCATTAACTTTTGTAAATATTGAGTTGCCGCTTGACTGTCACCCACGTCCTCTCGTTTCCAAATAGTCATTGGCGTAATGCCTGTTTTTTTTAAATCTGACAAAAATCGTTTAATTCCTGGAACTGAATTACCATCTTTTCCAAACCAAATTCTTTTATCTGCAAGTCTTTCACGAAATTCTTTTTGTGAAAGACGCCAACTTCGACCAGCGGGGGGCTCAACCACCCTCCCAGAGGGAGTCGTAATTGGATAAATATTTCTCTTGTTAGCTGGACCAACTGATAAATTATCAGATTTCCAAACCCCTCTTGGGTCGCTATCTGGGTTTTGATAACGGTTATCTGCGGTATTTGTTCGCTGAATACCATTGGTTTTAATAATCTGTGCATCTCGTCCATAAACCAACATGTAGTCGTGGCTAACAGAAAAATTTCTCTTTAAATTTATTGGTGCATATGCTCTTTCCCATACAATTTGAGCTAAAAAATTATTTTCACCAAATATTTCATCACTAATTTCCTTAAGGTTAGCAGCTTCATTATCATCAATTGAAATAAAAATAACTCCATTATTTTTCAGTAATTTTTTTGCCAAGGATAATCGTGGGTACATAAAAGTTAACCAAGCCGAATGACTTGATTTTCCTTGAATGCTTTTCAACCGAGCTAGTGCATCGTCATCTAATCCCAACATATTTTGTAATTGCTCATCGCTATATTCAAAATTATCAGGATAAGTAAAATCGTTGTTACCTGTATTGTAGGGTGGATCGATATAAATAACGTCAATGGAATCCGAATATGCCGCTTGTAGCTGCCGCAAAACTTCTAAATTATCACCGGTAAAGAATAAATTCTTACTATGCTGACCTTCACCGTTATTTTGCTTTTCATCAGGAACAATTACAGTTTCTGAAACTTCACCAACTTGACGCCGAGCATAGTCTTTCCCGATAAAATCTAGTTGATAGCCATTGGTAACTTCGTCAATATTATGCTCTCGTAGTGCATTTTCAAATTTATCAATGCTAAAATGATCGTTGCTATCAAAAAATTCTGGTAATTTTTCCTTCAATGTATTGAGAAAAGCTGTATTAGGTTTTACCCGAGCGTTATAGTCTGTCTGTCTGTCTGTCTGTCTGTCTGTCTGTCTGTCTGTCTGTCTGTCTGTCTGTCTGTCTGTCTGTCTGTCTGTCTTCATTATTTTAGACCTCTTAATTATCCAACAACGGTTATTTTCGATATTTCTATTATATAATTAACCTATAGCAAATTGAATCTTATTTTTTACTAAGCCGTAAACTTCTATAATAAAAACAAGGAGGTTTCATCATGGAATACTATCAATTACAAAATGGCATGCAACTACCAAAAATTGGATTTGGAACCTATAAATTAACTGGGACTAACGGAGCTCGAGCGATTACAACCGCAATTAACAACGGTTATCGACTCATAGATAGTGCTTACAACTATGAAAATGAGGGAGCCCTCGGCGTAGCGCTTCAAAATGCTGATATAGCACGCTCCCAGCTTACCATTACTTCCAAACTCCCTGGACGGTATTATCACCGTGACCAAGCTATCACTGCTATTCAAGAATCACTCTACCGTAGCCGGCTGGATTATTTTGATTTATACCTGCTACACTGGCCCAATCCTAAGAGAGATCAGTACGTCGAAGCATGGCAAGCCTTGCTGGATGCCCAAAAATTTGGACTAGTCCGCGCCGTTGGAGTCTGTAACTTCCTGCCAGAACATCTTGACCGGCTCCAACAAGCAACTGGCGTGCTCCCCCAAATCAACCAAATTGAACTTCATCCTTATTTTAACCAGGCTCCGCAACGCGCTTATGATGAACAGCATCAAATTCTCACCCAGGCCTGGAGTCCGCTGGGACGAGCCAGTGTTATGTTACAAGACCCGGTCTTAAACCAAATCGCTGATAAATATAAAGTTAGCGTGGCGCAAATAATCCTACGCTGGGATCTACAGCTAGGGGTGCTTCCGATTCCCAAGGCAATCCATTCAAGCAGACAATTAACTAATCTGGACGTTTTTAGTTTTACGCTTACCCCAGACGACATGGAGCGGATTAATCAACTTAGCAAACCAGATGGACGCACTCACCAACAGGATCCTGCTAGCTACGAAGAATTTTAAAGCTTCCAAAGATTAGCAAAGTGCTAGTCTTTTTTTATAAAAAAAAACGTCTTATCGTATAGATAGGACGTTTTACAAATATTGATACAAAAGTACTCTTTAACGTTTTTTGAATGATTGTTTGATCCGAGCAGCTTTTCCTTGCCGGTCGCGCAGGTAGTAAAGTTTCGAACGACGAACCTTACCGTGGCGAATAACCTCGACCTTATCAACTCGTGGTGAGTTAACAGGAAAAATCCGCTCAACTCCAATCCCATTACTGATCTTACGAACCGTATAGGTAGCTTGGATACCGGCCCCACGACGTTTGATTACAACCCCCGTGAAATCCTGTAACCGTTCATTGTCACCTTCGACCACTTTAACGGAAACCGTTACAGTATCTCCAGCTCGAAAATCAGGAATATCAGAACGAAGCTGTGCTTGGTTAATCTTTTCGATTAATTGATTCTGGCGCATATTCTCTTCTCCTAACTAGCATTCTTATCTTCACGACAGCGGAATACTGTTGATTTTAGTTTTACAACTAAACACAATAATATCATATTAAAAATCTAAACGCAAAGATCTTACGAATTTTCTGCTCTAATTTCTGCTAAAAATCGTTTTGCTTGTTCAGACAACTGTTGTTCGTGGATTAGATCTGGACGCTTCAAGTAGGTTTTTCGGATAGATTCTTTAAGTCGCCAAGCGGCAATTTTCTGATGATCACCGCTTCGTAATACTGCTGGAACCTCCTGCCCACGGAAAACTGCTGGTCTAGTATATTGTGGTGCCTCCAACAATGATTGTGAAAATGAATCATCAGCCGCCGACTGTTCATTCCCCAAAACTCCCGGCAACAATCGACAGATGGCATCAATCATTACCAGAGTTGGTAACTCACCACCCGTTAAAACATAATCACCAATTGAATATTCATCAGTGACAACTTGCTTAATGCGCTCATCGTATCCTTCGTAATGACCACACAAGAAGGTTAAATGGTCTTCTTGGGCTAACTCTGCTGCCGCCTGCTGATCAAAGCTTTTCCCCCCGGGATCCGTTAAAATTACCCGGCCGGTTGAATAACCTTCATGCTCAGCTGTCTCCTGCGTGCTGACCACCGCATCACAAATTGGTTGCGGTTGTAAAAGCATGCCAGCTCCACCTCCGTAAGGCGTATCATCAACATTATGGTGTTTATTAGTCGAGAAATCACGAAAATTAGTGATTGCCACCCGTAGTAAATCACGATCTAGCGCCTTACCTAAGATGGAATCATGCAGAGGACCGTTTAACATCTCTGGAAAAAGGCTTAAAATATCGATTTTCATTATTCTAATCCTTCTAATAAATCAACCACAATCCGACTTTGCTCCAAATCGACCTGCTTAATTACCTGATCAATTTTTGGTAACAGCAAATCTGATTGATCAGGGCGTTCTACAACCCAGACATCATTGGGACCTAGATCCAAAATTTCTTTGACCTGCCCCAGCTTCCGATTATTTAAATCATAGACTGGTAATCCAATAATTTGATGATAGTAATAAGCCCCTGGCTCTAATTCGTCGTTGACCTGCTGATCCATACGGATCTTTAAGAGTGCTGGCTTTAAAAACTCAACATCATTGATGGAATCATACCCAGAAAAATGGAGGATTACAAGCTGCTTATGCCGACGCATTCCATCGATTTGCAGTACTACCGGTTTGCCCTGTTTAGGAAAAGCTGTCACTTCGGCCCCAATTTGAAACCGTTGTGCAACAAAATCCGTAATTACTTGGACTCGAACTTCGCCGCGTAAACCCTGTGTATTTACGATTTCGCCAATTTCAAGATATTCCATTTGTTCACCTATCTCAAAAAACTCCCACTAAAACCTAGGTTTATGTGAGAGTTTTTGCTATTTACCATCATTAATGATTAATTTTACGCGCTTATCATCTTGTACGTGAACACTATAAACCAGTGCTCGTACCGTTTGTGCGACTCGCCCATGTTTCCCGATTACTCGGCCGACATCCTTAGGATTGGTTGACAAAATAAATTCGTGAAACTCAGGTGATTCCCGATGGCGAATGTTAACTTCGTCAGGAAATTTAACCAATGGTTTAACGATTGTCATTATTAAATTATCAAAATTTATCATGATTAATTATTTCTTGCTTGCGAGTTTAGCCTCATGAAGTTGTTTCATGATTCCCGCTTTCGATAAAATGTTACGCACCGTATCGGATGGTTGCGCACCCTTTTGTAACCAATCCATAATCGAATCAGCCTTCAAAGTAACCTGTTCGGTCTCTTTTAGTGGGTTGTAAGTCCCAACATTTTCAATAAAACGACCATCACGAGGACTCCGTGAATCGGCTACCACGATTCGATAAAATGGGTTTTTCTTTGATCCCATACGTTTTAAACGAATTTTTACTGACATTCTTGCCACCTCCTATCAAATTTCTTCACGCTCATAATTTTAACAGGCTTTTACCCCAATGTAAAGGTTTTTTCTTTACAGGTTATTTTTTGCGTTTCTTAGTTCGTTTGCGCTTGTTTTTTTTGATTTTTCGACTCATGCGTTTCATCGCTAAATTGGAAAGTTTTCCCATCCCCTTACTCATCCCCGTTGCATTCATCATTTGTTCCATGCCACCCATGTTTCCATTTGAAACCTGGTTCATCATTTTTTTCATTTCATTGAACTGCTTGATCAGCCGGTTAACGGTTTGAATTGGTTGCGCCGAACCGCGAGCAATTCGGCGACGCCGAGACGGGTTCAAGAGATCCGGATTCTCACGTTCCTGGTTAGTCATCGAATAGATAATTGCCTTGATTTTGTCAAGCTCATGCGGATCCATGTCAACATTTTTCAAGGCGGGATTATTTGCCATTCCTGGAATCATCCCGATCAGGTCTTTAATCGATCCCATGCGCTGCAACTGTTCAAGTTGATCGACAAAGTCATCAAAATCAAAAGAATTCTCTTTGATTTTTTCATTTAGCTGACGGGCTTTCTTTTCGTCAATCGTCTGCTGCGTCTTTTCGACTAACGACAGCACATCACCCATTCCTAAAATTCGTGAAGCCATTCGGTCAGGATGGAAAACATCCAAATCAGCTAACTTTTCTCCCTGTCCGGTATATAAAATTGGTTTGCCTGTGACCGCTTTGATTGAAAGTGCTGCACCACCACGGGTATCACCATCTAATTTAGTTAAAATTACTCCCGTAATATCGAGCGCGTCGTTAAAACCTTCTGCTGTCTGAACCGCATTTTGTCCAGTCATTGCATCAACGACCAGTAAGGTATCCGTTGGGTGAACAGCTGCTTTAATCTTTTTCAATTCATCCATCAATGAATCATCAATTTGTAACCGACCCGCGGTATCAATAAAAACGTAGTCATTGTGATTAGCCTGAGCTGCTTTAACCCCATCAATAGCAATCTGAACCGGATCAACATCCGTCCCCTCAGCAAAAACGGGAACATCAATTTGCGCTCCCACTTGTTGCAGTTGCTCGATGGCAGCAGGTCGATAAACATCGGCCGCAATCAGTAATGGTCGTGCTTGCTTTTCTTGTTTTAGTTTTCGCGCTAATTTCCCAACGGTGGTCGTTTTACCGGCTCCTTGCAATCCAGCCATCATCACAATGGTTGGAATCTTGGGCGCCGTGGTTAATTCAGTGGTCGCTCCCCCCATCATTTCCGTTAATTGTTCATCGACAATTTTAATGATTTGTTGTCCGGGGTTTAATCCCTCTAAAACATTTTCTCCGTTGGCCTGCTCTTCAACCTGCTTTACAAATTTTCGAACCACCGCAAAGTTTACATCAGCATCAAGCAATGCTAGACGGACTTCTCGCATCGTACTTCGCAAATCTGCTTCGCTAATTTTACCCTTGCCGCGTAGATTCCTAAAGGCGGTTTGTAATCGCTCGCTTAATCCTTCGAATGCCATGGTTGTCTCCTACTCCTCATCAATTTTTTCTAATTGTTTAATCAATGGAATCACCCGGGAACTCACGGTTGAATCTACGTCGATTTCCCGTTGTAACTGGTCTAGAATCTGGCTACGTGCCTGAAATTTAGCATACAAATGCATTTTAGTCTCATAGTCTTCTAACGTTTGTTCGGTTCGTCGCAGATTATCATAAACTGCCTGCCGGCTAACCGCAAAATTTTCAGAAATTTCTCCAAGCGACAAATCATCAGCATAATATTGGCTCACATAGGCAGCTTGTTTTGCTGTTAATAGTGGGCCGTAAAATTCATATAGTGCATTAATCCGATTATCTTTGGCTAACTTAACATCAAATTGTTCACTATTCATGGGTTGGTTCCTTTAATAATCCTTTAAACAAACCATCAACAAATTCCTGGGGATCAAAAGGTTGCAGGTCTGAAACTCCTTCTCCAAGCCCAACGTATTTAACGGGAATTCCTAGTTCGCTCTTAATGGCTAAGATAATCCCACCGCGAGCCGTCCCGTCAAGCTTAGTCAGCACAATTCCAGTAATTTTTGCAACTCCTTGAAATTGTTCGGCCTGTGATAATGCATTTTGCCCAATAGTGGCATCAATTACCAGTAAAACTTCTTGTGGGGCCGTAGGAATCTCACGTTGAATAATCTTATTCATTTTAGCCAATTCGTTCATCAGGTTAACCTTGTTTTGCAACCGACCAGCCGTATCAACAAACAAAATGTCATAGTGTTCGCGTTTAGCCCGTTCCACTGCATCATACACCACAGAAGCTGGATCACTTCCCTCAGGCTTTTTCACAATATCAACTTGGTCACGACGAGCCCATTCATCCAATTGTTCAATTGCTCCCGCTCGAAAGGTGTCGGCCGCTGCGACTAGTACTTTTTTACCAGCTACGCGATATTGATTTGCCAATTTCCCGATTGTCGTCGTCTTGCCAGCACCATTCACCCCAATCAACAAAATCACTGTTGGACCATCAGGATTTAACGTTAATTCCTGCTGTCCGGCGGTAGAATCGTCATACATTTCAATTAGCTTCTCAACGATAAAGTTTTGAACCGCTGCCGGTTGCTTAAGATTGTTTAACTTAACAGCGTCACGTAATTCATCACTAATTTGAGTTGACATCTTTACGCCGACATCCGCTTGAATCAGGGTATCTTCTAAGTCATCAAAAAATGACTCATCAACTGAGCGAAAACTGGCAAACAGCCGATTTAGCTGTTGACCAAAAGCAGACCGCGACTTTGAAAGACCGTGCTCATAGGTTTTTTCTGTTGTTTTCGGTTTACTTTCACTTTGACTCTCAACTACGCTAGAACTTTCGCTAGTACTTTGACTGGTAGTTTGGCTACTCTGTGATCCGAAAGTACTTTGGCTAGTCGCCGAACTAAGCTTTTCACTAGATTGAGCTGCGGTCTTAGAACCAGATTCTGCAGGAGCTGTAACTTCAGTACTCGTTGATTTTGTCGTACTGACACTGTCAGCTTCACTTTCTGATGATACTGGTGTGCCCTGGCTCTTGGAATCAGCTTCAACTGGCTGGTCTTGCTGTGTGACCGTGCTATTTTTTTTCTTAAAAATATCAAACAATCCCATTATCATTGCTCCTTATTTAGTTACTACCCTTCAGATCAACCGCTACTAGTTTGGAAACTCCTGAATCCTGCATTGTAACTCCATACAACTGGTCAGCATAAATCATCGTTTCTTTCCGATGAGTAATTACAATAAATTGTGTGCGGGCTTTAAGTTGTTTCATATAGCGCGCAAACCGATCAACATTAGCTGGATCGAGTGCCGATTCTGCCTCGTCCAGAATTACAAACGGTACAGCTCGAACTCGGATAATCGCAAATAATAGTGCCAGTGCTGTGAGCGATTTTTCACCACCCGACAATAAATTAAGACTCCGAAAACGTTTCCCCGGAGGTTGAACCTTAATATCAATGCCCGTGGTTAACATTTCAGTTGGGTTTTCTAATACTAATCGGGCCTCTCCGCCCCCAAACATCTCACGAAAAACCTGACTAAACTCCTGTGCCACCGCCACAAAGGTTGCTTTGAATTTTTCCTTAACGGTTTGATCCATCTTATTCATAACTGACAGTAATTTTTGTCGAGCAACTAACAAATCATCAAGCTGGGACTGCATAAAATCCATCCGTTTTTTAGTCTCACGAAAAGCTTGGATTGCCCCTAGGTTAACTGGTTCAAGCTCCGTCAGGCGAGTTTTCAATTGTTTAATTTTAGTGGTCAATTGTGTTGAATCAACCTGTTTGGTTGGCAATTCGTCCATTTTCTGCGATAACTCTGTTTGCTTTTCGTGGAGAGCTTGAAGTCGCTGCTTGGTTTCTTTCAATTGCTGCGTCTGTTGTTGTCTTTGTTCCCCGGTCTGTAACAGAAGCTGCTGTTGTTGATCGATCGTTTTCTCTAAATCATGTTCTTGTGCTTGTAGCATTTCGATGGTAGCTTTTCCCTGCTTAAGTTGCACTTCAAGATCAGTAATCACCTGCTGAAGTTTAGCAATTTGGGGATCTGGCGTTGCTCTAATTTGTTCGAGCTCCGTCGTCAAATCCTGTAAGCGACGTTGTAAATTATGTTGCTGTTGTTGCTGCGCCTGTTGTTGCTGAGTTCGTTGTTGTTGGTCGTGCTCTAACTGACGGAAACGTTCCTGGGCTAACATCAGCTGTTGTTTAGTTGTATTTAATTGAGCTTGTTGTTCAGCTAACGCCGTCCGCTTGGTACTCAACTGCTGCTGTTGTTCTTTAGTCAAGGACTGCTGTTTTAGCTGCTGCTCCTTTAAATCGTTGATTTCTAAAACCAGCTGAGCGCGTTGGCTGGTTGCCTGGTCCGTTGTTGTTTGATTCTGTAATAACAATTTTACCGCTTGATAGTCGCGCTTTTGTTGCTGAACTAACTGTTGCTGCTGAACCACGGCAGCTTTTGCAATCTCAACCTCCGACCGTAATTTGACAACCGCTTGGAACTTAGCTTCTCGAGTTTCTTGCCATTGTTGCTGGCGAGTTTGAAATGCTGTTAGGTCAGTTTCAGCTTGGCGAACTGCTGTTTGTAATGTTTGCGTCTGCTGCTGCAATTGCTGGAGTTGTTCCCGTTGCTGCAACAAACCCGTTGTTTTTTGTTGATTTTTTCCACCAGTAATTGAGCCCCCCGCATTAACCACATCACCGTTCAAACTAACCACGCGATAGCGGTGTTCAATTGCTTTGCTGATACTGGTGGCTTGGGCCAAGTCCGTTGCAATAATTACGTTCCCAAGTAAATGTTGCTTTACTTGGTTTAAATCTGCTGGCATGTCGACTAACTCACTTGCTACTCCGACAAACCCCGGCTGTTTCTGTAATTTACGAGCAACAGTAGGAGATAATAAACGAACTCGCAGTGCATTTTTAGGTAATACGGTTGCTCGTCCTTGATGTTCTCGATTTAGAAACCGAATGGCAGCTTGGGCAGCTGCAACATCGGCAACAATTACTTGCTGCAGGGCACTTCCAAGTGCCGTTTCCATCGCTGTAACGTACTGCTTTGGGACCTTGAGAAAATCAGTTACAATGCCTAAAACCCCGGGCAGCTGAGTCCGATGTGCTAACAGACTCCTAGTTCCTCGATAAAGATTCTTATGACCAGTAACAATTGATTGTAAATTTTGTGACTGAGCCCGCTGTTGTTGAAACTCCTGCTGCTTAGCCAGAAGCTGTTGTTCTAACCGTTGTTGTTCATGTATCCATGAATCACGTTGTGTCTCTAGTTCTGCAAGCTGAGTTTCTTCAGTTTGTAGTTGCTGACGTAGTTTACTGTGCGCCTGTACTTTATCCTGATAGTTACTGTGCGCCTGCTGCAGTTTTTCTTTAACTAAAGCAAGCTTCTGGGTCTGAGCTTTGTGGTTTGCAGCATCCTGCTGTGCTGCTTTATCTAGACTTTGTAACTCATTTTCCTTCTTGGTCAGCGTTTGCATGATTACAATGTAAGCTTGCTGAGTATCTGCTAATTTTTGTTCCAAGTGCTTAATCTGTTGCGGTTGGAGCTGTTGTTGCTGCTCAGTCACCTTGCCCTTCAAATGCTCTAGCTCCTGCTGTTGCTGCTGAGATTGTACCTGTTGTTGCTGTCGCACTGCTTGAACCTGCTCCAATTGTTGCTTACTAGTTGCTACTGCATCTTGTAACTCGGATTGTTGTTTTGATAAAAATTGGCGCCGTTGGTGGCGTAAGCGCTGCTGACTTTGTGCTTCTTCAACTAACTTGGTTTCTGCCAACTGTTGTTGATGTAAATCATCCAAATGCTGTTGGTGGTCGCTGGCTTGTTCGGATAGCGTTTGTTTTTGTAACTGAAGCTTTTTTACGTCAGCAACAAGTTGATTTTGCTGGTGCTCGGTCGTCTTTGTCTGTGCTTGTAACTGTCGTTGCTGTTGTTCTACCGCCGAAGTAGCAACTTGTAATTGCTGATATTGCAGTTTTCGCAACTCGTGTTGTTGTTGCAGATATATTGCTGCCGTCTCCTGTTGCTTTTCAAGAGGACCCAATTGTTTTTGTAGCTCATTCACAATATCTGTAATGCGATCCACGTTCGCCTGGGTTTCTGCTAGTCGATTTTTAGATTCTTGTTTTTGTTTTTTATATCGATAAACACCAGCAGCCGTCTCAATTACCGCCCGGCGCTGATTCAAATTCTCATCTAAAATTGCATCGACATTTCCCTGTGAAATAATTGAAAGAGAGCCCTCTCCCAGACCAGTATCTAACAGCAGTTGGTTAATTTCGCGGAGCAAACACTCGCGATTATTAAGTAAATAAATACTTTCCCCACTACGATAATATTTTCTAGTAATTTTTACTTCGGAAAAATCTGATTGCAACCAGTGAGTAGAGTTATCAAACAGCAAGCTGACCTCAGCTCGATTCAAGGGATGACGATTTTTTGAACCAGAAAAAATAACATCCTTCATCCGATTACTACGCATGCTTTTGACCGACTGTTCGCCCAGTGCCCAACGAACTGCTTCAATGATATTGCTCTTACCACTACCATTTGGACCAACAACCCCCGTCAGTCCTGCCTCAAAATTAATGGTGGTTGGGTCCGCAAAGGACTTAAATCCGGCAATTTGAATTGATTTTAATTTCAAAATAAATTCCCCGCAACTTACTGCAATTTTTGATCCTGAATTCCTAATTTATCAAGGGCTGCCTTGGCAGCAGCTTGCTCGGCAGCTTTTTTCGAGTGTCCCTCACCTGTCCCCAATGATTCCTGATTAATGACCACGACCACTTTGAACTGGCGATCATTATCCGGACCATCTTCATCTAGCAATTGATAGTCAATGGCTACCGGACCGTTAATTTGAATAGCTTCTTGTAGTTCAGTTTTATGGTCGAAAAATTCGTCAAACCAGCCTTCATCCAGTTTCGGGAAAATTACTAGTTGACAGAAATGCTGGACCGTGGCGAGACCTTGATCAAGATAGACTGCCCCAATAAATGATTCAAAAATATCACATAAAAGTGAGTCACGATTTCTGGCTCCGGCTTTTTCTTCACCTTTACCTAATCGAATATATTTTTCAAAATTACATTCGCGCGCAAAGCGACTAAAACTATGCCGGTTAACCATTGCTGCTCGCAACCGAGTCAATCGACCTTGAGGCATCTCCGGATACCGTTCAAAAATATAATCTGAAACTACCAGTTGGTAAACTGCATCACCTAGAAATTCTAATCGTTCATAAAACTTGAGTCCCTGATCGGGATGTTCATTCACATACGAAGCTTGGGTAAAGGCTTCATCTAATAATTTTTCATCATTAAATTTAATTCCATATTGTTGAGCCAACATATCATCAAATTCCTTTTGCACAACGCAACCTCTCCTTCATGCATATTTAATGCATAGTATAGCATTAAATTAAAAACCCCATCAGTTGCGATGGAGTTTTCTTTATTTTTTCTTTGGCTTAGTAGCAGTATTTGTAACAATTAATGTCACTAAATCACGAACCGTTTGAATCTTTTCAGCACTATCATTTGGAACTACGTCACCAAACTCATCTTCAATTTCAACGATAAACCGAGCTAAGTCGACAAAATCGGCTCCCAAATCCTGCCTAAATTTGGTGGTGCCTTGTACTTGATCTTTTTGAATATTAAAATCTAGACTAATTAAATTCGCCACTTTTGGAAAAACCTGTGCTTCGTCCATAATTGGCCTCCTATTTTTCTGTTGCCTGCTTTGTCACAGCACTTTTAAGTAGATATTCTTTAACCGCCTCAGTATACCCAGAGGAAGCAATCTCATAAGCATGATCTAAGCAATTTTTAAACATCTTAGCAGTACTGTTACCGTGACCCTTAATCACCGGTGATTGTAATCCTAACAGGACGGCACCGCCATAGCGCGTATAGTCCATTTTTTTGGCAATTGCTTGCAATGGTCGTTTTAGCAACAGTGCTCCAAGTTTACCACGTAATCCACTAGTTTTAATACCTGTTTTAAGCATATTAATCACTGCCAAAGCACTGCCTTCGGTAGCTTTTAAGGCAACGTTTCCAGAAAAGCCATCGGTCACGACCACATCAGCCACCCCATTCAACAGGTACCGCGATTCAATATTTCCAATGAAATTAATTTCACCATTTTCGCCCATCTGTACTAACATGTCATGCATTTTTTGATGAGCGATGTCACCTTTGTCGGCCTCACTTCCATTATTAATCAAGCCAACCCGCGGATGTTTTACTTTGCGCACATTCTCAGCATAAAAGGTACCGAGTGTTGCATACTGACGAATATTATCTAACTTTGCATCAGCGTTTGCACCAGCATCAATCATCGTAAATCCGATTTCATTATCGATCACTGGCATCGTAACGGTTAAACCAGGACGATCAATTCCCTTAATTCGTCCAATCATTAATAGCCCAACCACCATCAGTGCTCCAGTACTTCCAGCCGAAACAAGGGCATCCGCCGCGCCATTTTTCACTGCCAGCGCTGCTTGCACGATACTAGAATCGCGTTTGCCCTTTACAGCTCGAACCGGTTCGTCTTCCATGGTGATCATCTCTGTCGTCGGTTTGATTTTAATCCGAGTTGAATCCTTCAGTTGCGCTTGCAACTGCTGTTCGTCACCAAACAATAAAATTTCTAGGTCTTGGTGCTGATCGCGAGCCAGTTCGGCTCCCGCTACCATTGCCTCGGGGGCGTGATCGCCACCCATGGCATCAACAGCCAATCTAATCATAAAAAACTCCTTAATCAAATGCAGTATTGTTGTTTAAAGTTGAAAGTCGTGCAGCTAAATGCTGATTTTCAGGTTGGTGCGTCCATTGTTGATCATCTGTAATCTGTGCGGCAACGGTTTGGGCGACACTCAGAATTTTAACATCTGCAATCGGATCACCAACTTGAAAAGTCGGCAACCCTGATTGTTGTTTTCCTAAAAGATCCCCAGGACCCCTTAATTCTAAATCTTTTTGTGCAATAAAGAAACCGTCATTTGACGCACTAATAACATTCATCCGTTCCGTTCCAACCTTGTTTTTAGGGTCAGCAATCAGAATGCAATACGACTGCTGACTTCCGCGTCCGACTCGTCCTCGAAGCTGATGAAGTTGCGCCAAACCAAAATGATCAGCATCAAAAATCACCATAACACTGGCATTGGAAACATCCACTCCAACTTCAATTACCGTTGTTGACACCAAAATTTGTAGCTGATTATTTTTAAAATCAGCCATCACCTGATTTTTTTCTGCATCTTTTAGCTGTCCGTGCAATAGTCCCACGCGATATTCATCTGCAAACGCCCGCTGAAAGGTTTCATATGTATCTTGGACGTTTCGCATGTCCACCGCTTCTGACTCAGCAATCAATGGCACAACTACATAGATTTGCTGATTTTGTTGCAGCTTCTTTTTAACAAATCGCAGCATAGAATCCAGTTGGTTGCTTCGAATCCAAGTCGTTTTAATGGGTTTCCGTCCCCCCGGGAGCTCGTCAATCACCGAAATATCCATTTCTCCATAAGCAGTAATCGACAGCGTCCGTGGAATCGGCGTAGCAGTCATCGATAAAACATTAGTTGCAGGTCCCTTTTCCCGCATCTCGCGACGCTGGTTTACACCAAATCGATGCTGTTCATCAATTACCGCTAAGCCAAGTTCATGATATTTGACGGTTGGTTGAAAGAGCGCGTGAGTCCCCACGATGACATTGATTTCACCACTCTTAATTCGTGGTAATAACTGATTGCGAGCAGTTTTAGCCGTATCACCAGTTAACAATGCTATTCTAACCGGCTGATTGGCAAACAATTGCGCCAAGCCATTCGCATGCTGCTCTGCTAAAATCTCAGTTGGAGCCAATAAGACCGCCTGTTTATGAGCCAGGACGGTCGCTAAAATCGCAATCGCGGCAACAATCGTCTTGCCACTTCCTACATCTCCTTGCAACAGACGGTTCATTGGAAATGGGCGGTGTAGGTCAGCAACAATTTCTGAGACCACCCGCTGTTGCGCAGCTGTTAACTGGTACGGAAGCTGGTTTAAAAATGGTTGGAGGGTTAATTTATCAGTCATAATTTGGGCTTTAGGGGTTTGTTTTCGATGATGTTTTGCCGTTTGCAGTCGCATCTGAAACAGAAAAAATTCATCAAATTTAGCGGTTCTACGAGCAGTTTGGATTTCAATTTCATTTTTTGGAAAATGCAAGTACTTGATGACCGTCGCCAACGGTTCCAAACGATACTTTTCCCTAATTTTAGTCGGAACAAAGTCCACAATCACATTCCGATATTCAGAATATGTGGTCTGAATCAAATCTCGCAGTTGTTTTTGGGTGATTTGTCGATTCACCGGATAGATCCCTTGAAGACCTGTTTGCTGCTGTGGTTGAATGATTTTCATCCCCGTCATTGTCATGCGGGCAGTATTAATTTTCCCATAAACTAATACCTCGGCGCCTGGCTGTAACTGTTTTTTTAACCACGCTTGATTAAAAAAACTAACCGGAATGATATCTTTTCCAACTTGCAAACGAAATAATAACCGATTTCGTCGTTTTCCAAAATAATTAACCGTCGGAGAGTTCGCAATGGTACCTTTCAAAGTAACGGATTGCTGGTCATGTAGCTGGTGAAGATTTTGAATTTTAAAATCATCATATCGAAAGGGATAGTATGTTAATAAATCAAAAACGGTCATAATCCCCAAATCGCGCAAAGCCATGCTTCGTTTGGGTCCTACGCCCTTGAGAGCTGCGACTGGATCATCGATTGATTGCATTCCTTCACCCCCTGTCACTAAAAAAGCAGCTAATTCAAGGGAATTAGCCGCTTTTTTCAAATAAAACTAGCTGACTGGTTATTCCACTGCAACAATCAACGGATAAACTGGCTGGTCTCCTTGATGGATTTCAACTTCAAGCTCCGAATCCTGCTTCAGAGCAAATTCTTCAATCTGCTTAGCATCTTGTTCGCTAGCCCCTTGCCCGTAGATGATGGTTACATTCTCACTATCAGCATCCAACATCTTTTTAACTGTTTTAGTAGCGGCAACATCGAGCTCATCAGAGATAACTTGGATTTCACCATCAATAATGCCCATGTACTGACCTTTTTTGATATCAAAACCATTAATTTGCGTATCACGTACCGCTGCCGTCAATTGACCACTTTTGACCATCTCCAAAGAACTATCCATGTTTTTTTGGTTAGTAACTAAACTAGCCTCGGGATTAAGCGAAAACATGGCTGTCAGTCCTTGTGGAATCGTTTTAGTATGAACAACCTTCATTGGAATATCAGTTAACTTTTCCGCTTGTTCGGCTGCCAAAAAAATATTCTTATTGTTTGGTAACACCAATGCCTGTTTGGCATGTGATTGATTAACAGCTTTAACAATGTCCTCGGTGCTAGGATTCATAGTTTGTCCCCCGCTGATAATGGAGGTTACTCCCACACTGCGGAACAATTTTTCCATTCCTTGACCAGTTACAATTGCAATTATAGCTAGATCACGAGGTTGTTCACTTTTTTCAGGTTGTTGCTTTGGCTGATCAGCAGCATCCGTTTCCATAATCGTCGCTTGCTGATCTCTCATGTTATCAATCTTAATGTTTACAAGATCACCAAACTGCTGTCCCCAAGCTAAAACCTTCCCTGGTTGTTCAGTATGCACATGAACCTTTGCCACTTCATCATCATTAATTACCAGTAAGGAATCCCCTAACGGTGCCAAATAATTATAGAAGGTGTCATAATCAAATTTTTTATCAGCCGCCTTGCCCTTACCAAAACGTACTGTCATCTGCGTACAGTATCCATAAACAATGTCGGCAGGATTTAGTTGTCCCTGCGCACTTTCATGATGGTCTTGATTAACTAGTTGATCCATTTTATTAGATTCAACATTAAACTTAGCCCGAACATCATTAGAAGGCTGTCGCTGGTTAAGCACATCAGCAAACGCTTGTAGCACAAATACCAGACCCTGTCCGCCTGAATCTACCACTCCAACTTGTTTTAGCACTGGTAATAAATCTGGCGTTTTCTGTAGCGCTAAATCTGCTGCTTTCGCAATTTCATCAGCAACTTCGGAAAGATTATCAGTTTTCTCAGCAGTCCGCTGTCCCGCATTGGCGGCATATCGAATAACCGTTAAAATCGTACCTTCCGTTGGCTTCATCACTGATTGATAGGCTGTTTTGGCGCCTGCCGTGATCGCTTCAGCAAAATCAACCGTTGAGAGCGTTGTCTTGTCAGCCACATCCTTGGAAAAACCGCGAAAAATCTGAGATAAAATAACACCAGAATTGCCACGAGCACCCATCAAGAGGCCCTTTGCTAATGCTTGAGCCTGTTCACCAATCTTGGTGGTAGAGGAAGCAGCGACGTACTTAGCGCCGCTTGCAAAGGATAAATTCATATTGGTTCCAGTATCACCGTCTGGCACTGGAAAAACATTTAGTGAGTTAATAAACTCCGCATTATTTTTTAGCACGACCGCTGCCGCTTGAACCATTTGGTCGAACTCTTTAGTAGTAATCTTAGTTACTGACACTATTATCTAATCTCCCTTTATAATTCAAGCACCATTAGTCGTTTAAAACTCGAACGCCTTGAACAATCACGTTAACTGCATCAACAGTGATGCCCAGCATCGAATCCAAATTGTACTTAACTTTATCTTGAACCGTACGACAAACTTCAGAAATTTTGGTGCCATAACTGACAATGATGTTAACATCAACTTGAATCTGGTCTTCAATTTGTCGTACAACAACGCCACGCGAATAGGCATCACGTCGCAAAATTTCATTCATATTATCTTTTAACTGGTTTTTGCTGGCCATGCCAACGACTCCATAATTATCAGTCGCGGCTCCCCCAACGACGGTTGCAATTACATCATTATTGATGCTGATCAATCCGTACTGAGTGTTCATCTTTACAGTCATCACATGCAACTCCTTTATTATGCCTATAATTACGATACTCAATCTTAACATATTATAACCGATAAGCCAAAAAGTTCCCACTCCATAACTGTCAAGTAATATTGCTTGAAACAATCTTTGCATTTCAAGCAGAGCTGTGGTAAATTTACAATATAGCTTGATACGCTTTATTTCAGCAAGGGAGGGATTACATTGGCTAAAGATCATTTAACTGGCAAACGAACCCACTTTGGGAACCGACGCTCACACGCATTAAACGCATCGCGTCGGAGCTGGAAGCCCAATTTGCAAAAAGTCCGTATCTTAGTAGACGGCAAACCAAAGCGCGTTTGGTTGAGTGCTAGAACCTTACGTTCTGGAAAATTCAAACGAGTTTAATCTTAATAACATTAAAAAAAGAATGGAACTGCATGATGCAGTTCCATTCTTTTTTTAATCACAACTTTGTAATACCAACATGATTCCCCGATCAAAAGTAAAACTAGCCTGATTTGTTAAAAACTCATTTGACGAAAAAGACGTCGGATGTTGCACCGAAAAGCTATCCAACTGATATTTTTCATCTGGCAATGACAATACTAATGGTTCTAAGGCGACAAAATCCAGGTATTTCATTCCGGGGACTTTGGTAATTTGATGGGTGCCCGGCAGATAAAAACGTCCCCAATTTTGGCGGTCGATCAACTCCAAGCGATTTGCTAATGGGCGAATTGCTGGTTTATACACCATCAAAAGATTCGTTAGGAGCTGATCCAACCGCCCTCCAGAAAAGCCAAAAAGTCTAAATCGATCCGGTTGGTAGGTTTTAGCTGCAAACTGAAGAGCCAGTTCTGTATCAGTTTCATCTTTGATTGGTTCTGAGCGACGAATTGTTTTGATTTGATTTTGTAACTGTTGAAATTCTGAGGCAGAGACCGAGTCAAAATCACCAACGGCGGCACGAGGTGAGATTCCCATCTTTAGTAGCGACAAAGCGCCCCGATCAATGCCAACAGCTACTCCCTGCTGAAACTGACTGGCGATATCTGTGGGCCAATTAGCTGCAGGCCCCCCACTTAATAAATTGACTATTTTCATTTCAAAACCTAGTGGTTAGTGGCTGATTTAAGTGCGGCAATTTTGGCAGCTGGCTTACTGGCATTGAATACATATGAACCAGCAACAGCAACGTCAGCTCCTGCGTCATAAGCAGGCTGAACCGTCTGATCATTAATTCCACCATCAATCTCAATTTGATAATGGTAGGCATCATTTTCAACTCGCAAACGATCTAATTCGGCTATTTTGGTAACCATCTCTGGCAAAAATTTTTGTCCCCCAAAACCTGGATTAACCGTCATCACCAAGACTTGATCAACTAAATAGAGGACTGGTTCAATCATACTAACCGGCGTCCCAGGATTTAGTACAACTTCGGCTTTAATTCCAGCGGCTTTAATTAATTGGAGCGCCCGATGAATATGTGGCGTCGCTTCGACATGTACACCAATCAAGTCCGCTCCAGCTTTTGCAAAAGTTTCAACATAGCGTTCGGGATTTTCAATCATCAAATGACAATCGAGTTCCATGTTTGTAATTGGGCGGATTGCACTAACCCAATTGGGACCATATGAAATCGCTGGAACAAACACTCCATCCATCACGTCAATATGCAGTACTTCTGCTCCCGCTTGATCAACTGTTTCAATTGATTGCTGTAAATTAATATAATCAGCACTTAAAATTGATGGTGCTACTTTAATCATGACTGACTCCCTTTCTTCCTGCGATATACCGGTTTTTGTTGTTGCAACGTTTGGTATTCTTGTACGTAATTTTTATACCGACTCTGTAAAATTGTACCATTTTTAACCTCTGACTTAACAGCACATTGTGGCTCATTTATGTGCTGGCATTCTCGATATTTACATTGGGGCGCAACTCTTACAAACTCTGGAAAATAATTTTTTAGTACTTTGACAGAAATATTCAAAGTATCAAATGAAGAAAATCCGGGTGTGTCAGCGATTAAACCATGATTAATCTTCTGCAAAGAAACTTTTCTAGTCGTATGCTTCCCGCGTCCTAAAACTTGGGATATTTCACCAGTAGCTAAGCGTAGGTCGGGCTCCAATTGGTTTAGCAGCGTTGATTTCCCCGCTCCAGTCTGACCCAAAACAACGGTTTGTTTTTTGGTTAATCGCGCCCGCAGCTGCGCTAAAACATCGTCTACATCAGCTAAAAAAACTGGATAACCAATCAGCGTCTGGTACTGGTTAATTTTAGTGAGAAAGTGCGCCCGAGTTTCAGGAGCCACCAAATCAAGCTTTGAAAAATAGAGCAGTGGTGAAATATGTTCTTTTTCAAGTGCAACTAACTCTTTATCCAATAAAATATCGGAAAATTCTGGTTCAACAATGGAAGTCACGACAATTGCCTGATCAGTATTTGCAATTGGAGGACGAACTAATTCATTTCTACGAGGAAGTATCGATCGAATATAGCCGTCTTTTTCACCATTTGAACTAAACTCAACCAGATCCCCAACGAGTGGTTTCACGTCACGCTTGCGAAAATTACCACGGGCTCTAGTTCGATATAACTTATCCCCTACCAAAACATCATAAAAACCACTTAATGATTGCTGAATTTTACCAGTTTTAACTTCATTCATGAGTTTTCCTTCTTAATCGCGCCACAAAAAATCCATCTGAACCAAAGTCATCCGGATAAATGCTCAGCGCGGCTTGGTCACGATCCGGTAGCAAATTAAAAGTCGTAGGCACCCGTTCCTCATAGAAATTTGGATGTTGCTCTAGAAACTGAGCAATAATTTCCTGATTTTCTTGTTTAAAAATTGTACAGGTGCTATAGATTAGAATGCCGCCAGGTTGTAAAAACTGACTAGCATTCGCTAAAATTTGTTGTTGCACTTGCGCTAACTTTGTAACATCGGCAGGGTGCTTTGCATATCTTATTTCTGGTTTACGGCGTAATAAACCTAATCCAGAACAAGGTGCGTCAACCAAAATCCTTTGAAAGGTTTTGTCGCCTAATAACGAGGACAACTGGCGTGCGTCAGCAGTAGCAACCTCGATCTGATTATCCACTCCAAGTCGATTGGCATTTTGTTTGATTTTTTGTAATTTTTTAGCATGCAGGTCCAAGGCCAGCACCCGTCCCGTTGTTAGCGATTCAGCAATCTGGGTCGTTTTCCCACCCGGAGCGGCACAGGTATCTAAAACATTATCATCCGTTCTAACGGCAAGTGCTTGTACCGGTAACATCGCACTCTCATCTTGAATTGTATACGCTCCGCTGCTAAATAAATCGGTCTTAACTGCTGCTTGGTTACTAACCACTAGGGCATGATCAGCGACTCGACTCGGTGCTACCTGAAAGCCCCTCTTCTCAAGCTCAGTTGTAACTTGCTCCATGGAACTAACTTTAGAATTAACGCGGATACTTTGTCGCGCCGGCTGATTGATAACTGCTAAAATACGCTTCGTTTTAGTTATCCCCACTTCTGCCACTAGCCGTTTAATAATCCACTCAGGAACACTGGCCGTTATCGACAGATACGTAACTGAGTCCTGCGTAGCTTTGATTGGCGGCACCCCGGTCCGCTGAACGTGATGTAAAACACCTGTAACTAGGCGACGAATCCCATCATGGCCACGTTGTTTTGCAATTTTAATCGACTCGTCGAAGATCGCTCGATTCGGAACTTTATCCAGGTACGTCATCTGATACAGGGCGGTTGCCAACAACTCCCGAACCCAGGTTGGAAGTTCGCTCGGACGCGCAACAAGTTGATTAATGTAATAATCTAGTGTTAGCTGGTGTTGTAAAACGCCATACACAATTCTCGTATATAGTCGAACATCTTTGTCACTAAGCTCTGATTCTTTAATAACATGGTCAACCTGAACGTTTGAATAGGCTCCTTGAACCACTCGTTCCAGGGTCGTGACCGCTAAGAAACGAGGATTTTTTTGATTATTTATCAAGCAATTCTCCTCCCGACACCAACTCCTGATGACCATTAAGATAAGCACTAATATCTTGTTGTGGTTTCCCAGCTGGTTGTACTGTTTTCAAACTCAAAATGGTTCCTTGCCCCGCAGCTACACAAAGCGCATGCTTACTACGACTGACAATTGTTCCTGGTGTTGCCGTGGTTTTTTCTTGCAACGGGACTGCCTGCCAGATCTTCAACCGTTGTCCCTTTACGAGCAGATAAGCTCCTGGATGTGGTCGTAAAGCCCGAATTTTTCGATCTACCACCATCGCTGGTTGCGTCAAATCAAGTTGTTCATCTTCTCGTTTTAACGTCGGAGCTAGAACTACTTGACTTTCATCTTGAGCAACTGGAGTAATCGTCTGATTAATTACTTTGGGAAGCGTCGCTAGTAACAAATCGCACCCGACCTGACTTAGTTTCTGAAACAAAGTCCCCGTATCATCATTTTGTGTAATCGGGATACTAGCTTGAGCTAGCATCTCACCAGCATCCATTGCTTTCACCATGTACATAATCGTAATCCCCGTCTCAGCATCACCATTAAGTAACGCATATTGAACCGGGGCTCCCCCACGGTATTTTGGCAACAGAGAGCCGTGGACATTGATGGCTCCGATACGAGCAGCTTGAAGTAATTTTTCTGGTAAAAACTGCCCATAGGCTGCCGTGATAATAAAATCTGGCTGCCAAGCAATTATCTGATTCATTGCGGAACTTTGCGTTAACTTTTCTGGTTGTAAAACCGGCAACCCAAGCTTTTCTGCTGCCTGTTTAACTGGAGAAGCAGCTAGTTGTCTTTTTCTTCCAACGGGTCGATCTGGTTGCGTTACTACCCCCAAGATCTGATACTGGTCGGCCAGCGCCTGTAAAATTGGAACACTAAAGCTTGGGGTTCCCATAAAAACAATTCGTTTCGCCATGTTACCTCCTACATAAAACTAATTGGATCCGGATCAATTGCAATCTGAACACCAGTACGACTAATTTGTTGCGCATGTTGCTGGATGTGTTCCAAACTAGCATGCAACTTGGGATCCTGTTTGTATTTAATAATTAACTGATAGTAATACCGCTTGTTAATTCGAGCAATTGGACGAGGGGTCGGTCCTAGTAAGATAGTGGTTTTAGCAAGCTGTGCTTGCAATTCTTCTTGGAGTTGAAATGCTAATTGAGCAGCTTCCCGAGCCTGAGGTGCGTTAACTGTCAATTTAACTGTGAAGTAATAGGGCGGATAACCAGACAAATGTCGTAATCGCATTTCGTGACGAAAAAAACTCTCATAGTCATGTTGTTGTGCATACCGAATCGCATAGTGATCTGGATTATAGGTTTGAATAATAACTTGTCCCGGTTTTTCGGCTCGTCCAGCTCGTCCAGCGACCTGGGTCAGCAACTCAAACGTCCGCTCACTCGCTCGAAAATCAGGTAACTCTAATCCTGTATCAGCATTTAAAACTCCCACTAACGTCACGTTGGGAAAATCCAATCCCTTAGCAATCATCTGCGTGCCTAATAAAATGTCTGTTTGCTGCTGACCAAATTTTCGGAGGATTTCCGCCAAGGAACCCTTCTTTTTAGTCGTATCGACATCCATCCGGGCAATTCGTGCTTGAGGGACAAGTGTTGCTAACTGCTGAACTGCTTTTTCAGTCCCGGTTCCAAAATAGCGAATCTGGTGACTATGGCAGTTCGGACAAGTCTTAGGAATCTGAGTTTCATATCCACAGTAATGACACTTCATGGTTTTAGTGTCTAAGTGCATGGTTAGCGAAATATCGCAGTTGGGACATTGCAAAACATACCCACAATCCCGACACAGCATGAAAGACGAAAATCCCCGTCGATTCAATAACAACACAATTTGCTCGTGGCTGGCAAGCTTTTCTTTAATGGCTGTTAGCAACGGTTCTGAAAACAACTCAGTTGGAGCTGCTGCTTGTTTCGTCATATCAACAACCTGAGTCTGTGGTAATTTTTGTTGATTAATTCTAGTTGGCAACCGTAATAATTGGTAGCGCCCCTTTTCAGCGCGTGCTCGTGATTCTAACGACGGGGTTGCACTACCTAAAACTACGGGACAATGATGATACCGTGCCCGCCAAAAAGCTACCGAGCGAGTTTGGTAGCGAGGATTATCTTCTTGTTTATAGCTAGCATCATGTTCTTCATCTAAAATAATAATCCCTAGTCGTTGTAAGGGGGCAAAAACAGCGGAACGGGCTCCCACAACTACCTGTGCTGCTCCATTACGGATCCTTCGCCATTCATCGTACTTTTCACCATTAGCTAATCCGCTATGAATAATTGCGACCTGCGTCCCAAACCGCTGTTTGACGCGCCGCACCATCTGTGGTGTTAATGCAATCTCTGGAACTAGCATCAAGGCCTGTTTCCCTAACTCCAGCGCTCGTTGGATGGTCTGCAAATATACTTCTGTTTTTCCAGAACCAGTTACCCCTTCTAGTAAAAACGGACGACTTACTTCAGCTGTAATCGCTGCTTGAATTGCGGTCACTGCTCGTTGCTGATCACTCGTCAACTTTTTAGCCGCATCTCGGACGTATTGCTGAAGTTCAGGAGCCCGACGCTGCTCAACCATCATTTTTTTTAACCAGCCCCGTTTAACAAAGCTTTGCACCGCACTCCGAGATAATCCAGCTGTTTGTAACAAGGTTTGCTGCACAAACCTTGTTTGTTGATGTTGTTTCAAGTAAGCTAACAGCTTTTGCTGTTCCGTAGCGTTAGCTCGCAACTGCGATGCTACTGTTGTAAAATCAGTAATTTGGTTTTCCAAAACCGTAATGAGTTTGGCACGGGCCTGGTTATGAACCTGATACTTAATCGTAAGTGCACCTTGTTGTCGTAATTTTTGAATTTTTCTCCGTTCTGCTGGCGAAAAATCCACTTTAGTTAGTTCGACTGGAACTTGCAGTGGTAATTTCGACCGCAGTTTTTCATCAGTTAACACCTGATTAGCTGTTGCAATGGTCTGATATTTGGCTTTCATTACATTGGGGAGCATCGTTAAAAGGCAGCTAATTTGAAATGAAAAGGTCGTTTTTGCCATCCAGTTAGCTAGTTTTAATAATTCTGGCGTCAACACCGGTTCTTCGTCTAAGTAGCCACTGACCATTTTTAAAGCAGGTTGAGCCGTGCTGGTCACTTCAACCTTGATAATAAACCCCTCTACCAGCCGGTCTCCCTTTCCAAAGGGTACTACCACCCGCATTCCTGGGGCTGCATGGTCACACAAATCAGCTGGCAACAAGTATGAATATGGCGTATTAGTTTGTAGGGTTGGAACATCTACAATCACCTCAGCAACCTTCATCAGCAACCTCCTTGTGATTAATCGTCAAATAATTTAACGGCGACTTCTAGTAATTTTTGGGCTACTTGCAATTTTGACTCAATCGGGGTCGTTACTTCTAGACCAGCCGCTGTCAGGATCGTGACCTGGTTTTTATCACTATCAAAACCGATCTCTGGATTTGATACGTCATTTATAGCAATCAAATCTAAATGTTTTTGTTGTAATTCACGCCGACCGGCAGCAATCACATCGTCGGTTTCAGCTGCAAATCCGCAAACCAATTGATCAGGTCGTTTTTTGCGTGCTACTTGTTCTAAAATATCCGGTGTGTGAACTAGCGTTACTGCTAATTGATCATGCTGCCGTCGTTTAATTTTCTTTGTGGCTGGTTGCAGAGGTTTAAAGTCGCTAACTGCTGCCGCCATCACCAATAAATTAGCGGTTGCAAAATGTTGCTGCACCGCTGTAGCTAATTGCTCCGTCGTCGTTACAGGAACCACCTTAACTCCTGCGGGGGCAGCTAACTGCGTATTCGCGGCAATCAGCGTCACCTGCGCCCCACGTTCACGTGCCGCAGCGGCTACTGCAAATCCCATCTTTCCAGAGGATCGGTTTGAAATAAACCGAATTGGATCTAAGGGCTCCCGAGTTGCTCCAGCTGTAACTACTAAGTTTAATTTTTTCCAATCGGTTAGTTGCTTCGTTTCGACAAGTTTGGCTGCGATTGCAGTCATGATTGCCTTTTGATCACTCATGCGACCTGGCGCGGCATAGCCCTCTGCCAACATCCCTGTTACGGGGCCAACCATATCAACCTGCTGATTTTTCAATGTTGCTACATTGGATTGGGTCGCTGCATTCTGCCACATCACATCATTCATCGCTGGTACCATGAGTTTTAACCCGGTCGTTGCTAACCACGTCGTCAGTGCAAAATTATCAGCAATCCCATGCGCTGCTTTAGCGATAAAATCAGCGGAAGCAGGTACTACTACCGCTAAATCAGCCCATTGGGCTAACTCAACATGTTCAATCCCTGAAGTAGCCCGAAAGTAGTCATCATCGTCATAGACAGCGGCCGGCGCCACTGCTTGAAATAGTTCTTTGGTAACAAAGCGTTCTGCAAAGGGGGTCAGCACTACCCGCACCGTTGCTCCTGCTGCTTGCAAACGGCGTAGTAAACTAATTGCTTTGTAACTGGCGACACTGCCAGTAACGTATAACACAATTTTTTTTCCGTGCATTCACATTTCCCCCTCTTAACCTGCTTAATTATAACGTATCAATCTGCATAATATTAAAAAAGGCCATTACACAGTCAAAAGCTGCGTACTGACCATCAATTTCTTAAATGTTAACGCAAGTTAGCCTCAATTTTGAGTACTCCTGCTGCAATTTCTTCTAAAGCTTTGCCGACTGATTTACTGTTTTTGTACTGAGCCAGCAATGGAGCTGCTCCCTGATCTAACTCTTCTGCTCGCTTACTAGCCAACATCACTAGGGAGTAACGGGAATCAACAATTTTTAATAATTCATCAATCGATGGATATAGCATTAAATCTCATCTCCTAAACTAGTTAAATAATCAGGCATAACCCGATTAACTTTTAAACGTTCACTTTTAACGATGTTTTTAATTTCTGCAACTGCATTACTAATTTTATCATTAACAACCGCATAATCATAATTTTGCATCATTCGGATTTCCTTTGAAGCAGTTTGAATCCGCTTATTAATAACCGTCAGGTCATCGGTTCCCCGGTGCAGCAATCGACTCCGCAATTCCTTAATATCTGGAGGAGTTAAAAAGATATAGACTCCGTCAGGACAGTTTGCTCGGACCTGTAAAGCCCCATTGACTTCAATTTCCAAGAAAACATCATGCCCCGCATCTAACTGCTGGTTCACATATTTTAATGGGGTGCCATAGTAATTGTCAACGTACTTCGCATACTCTAACATTTCCCCATTTTTAATGTGCTCTTCAAACGCTTGCTTACTAACAAAATAATAATCGACTCCATTTTGTTCTCCAGAACGAGGCGTTCTAGTGGTCATGGAGATTGAATAATTAAAATCAACCTGTGGATCTTCAAATAAAGCCTTACGAACGGTTCCCTTTCCCACGCCCGATGGACCAGAAAGTACGATCAACATCCCTCGTTTTGCCAATAGCTTGCTCCTTTATTTTTGCTAATTAATGCTTATTATCCCGCTTTTTAAAAACGGCTGCAACTCAAATTAAAGTGCTTTTTTGGCTTGATCAGCTAAATTTAGTAATTCTTGGGCGTGCTCGAGGGTAAGCTTGGTAACCGTTGTTCCCGCCAACATCCGAGCCAACTCCTGCACCCGCTCTTGACCCGTCAATCCCTGAATCGTTGTTTCTGTGCGATTATGGTGATCAACGTGCTTAGCAATGTAATATTGATGATCCGCCATCGCTGCCACTTGAGGTAAATGGGTGATACAGAGAGCCTGTGATTGCTGGCTAATGCGGTGAATTTTATCCGCAATCGCTTGAGCAACTCGCCCAGAAACCCCCGTATCAACTTCATCAAAAATAATTGAAGTCACACCCTGAATTTTAGAGAAAATGGTTTTTAAAGCCAGCATGATACGAGATAGCTCGCCCCCGGATGCAATCTTATTTAGAGGTAACTTTGCTTCACCAGGATTAGTCCGTAAATAAAATTCAATTTGGTCCGCACCTCGCTCATTTAATTGTCCTTGAGCAAGCGAGTGTTGTACCACCGAGAATTCTGTTTTTTCCATATACAGATCCCTTAATTGATGGTGCACAGCTGCTTCTAATTGCCGTGCTCCTTGGGCCCGCAACTTAGTCAATTGCTGTGCTTGGTTAACTAAATCCTGGCGTTTTTTTGCTACCAACTGCTCGAGATCTTGATCAGAACTCGCACTAGATTGCATATCAGCCAACTCACCAGTTATTTTAGTGTGATAATCCAAAATCTGTTGAACGGAGTCCCCATATTTATGTTTCAATTCAAAAATAATGTTTAGACGGGCTTCAACCACATTTAGACGTTCCGGATCGTATTCTAGAGAATCTAACTGATTCGAAAGCTCGCTCTCCGCATCTTGTAACATATAATAGGCTCCCTGAATATTTTCAGAAATCTTTTTGAAAGCTGGATCCAGCGTTTCAATGTTACTAACGGCACTAACAGCATTTCCAATCATATCTAACGGAGCAAAATTATCATCGCCTTCCAAATCAGCGAGCCCTTGGCTAAGATTTTCGTTGATTGTTTGAAAGTTAGTCAACCGCTCTCGTTCAGCTAGTAACTCGGTTTCCTCGTGTTCATGTAAATCTGCCTGTTCAATTTCGTGGGCTTGATATTTGAGCATGTCTAAGCGCTGAGCCCACTCTTTTTCATTCGCCTGCTTGTGCTGCTGCTGGCGTCGTAACTTAAGATACTGCTGGTATTGTTGCTGGTACTTTGTTAACAGTGGCTTCAGCTGTGAGCCTAGATATTCATCTAACAAAGGCAAGTGCTGTTCGCTGTGCATCAAGGCTTGGTGTTCATTTTGTCCATAAATATCAACTAAAGTTTCCCCAACCTGTTTTAACGTATTGGTATTAACCAGCATCCCATTAATACGACAAATATTGCGACCATTTCGATATAATTCCCGCTGTAAAATCACACTGTCATCATCGTGATTGATCCCAAACTGATCAAGTTTTTGTGCAGTTAAGCCCGCTGAATCAACCTGAAAAAGTCCCTGTAGGATGGCTTTGTTGGCTCCGGTTCGAATAAAATGTTGTGATCCACGACCACCGGCTAAGAGTCCCACCGCATCGATGATAATGGATTTTCCGGCTCCCGTTTCCCCCGTTAAAACCGTCATCCCAGTGCTGAAATCAACGTGTAATTTTTCGATAATTGCGAAATCAGTAATTGAAATTTCCTGTAACAAATCATCACCCCCTCAAAAAGATTAGCCAACTGTTCGAAGCGTCTGATAAGCCCGTTGTTGCACCGCTTTAATTGTATGCTGGCTACGATTTTCTGGTTGTGAACTTGATTGTAGATGTAATAAAAATTCAATATTCCCATGACCACCTGTAACTGGTGAGAAATCTAAATCCAAAACTGTAAAGCCAGCAGCCACTGCCAGTTCCATCACATGTTCCAACACGGCTTGATGTGTCGCCGGATCTTTTACAATTCCGCGTTTTCCAACCTTACTTTTCCCAGCCTCAAACTGTGGCTTAACTAGGGCGACCACTTCACCATGAGGTTGCAAAATCTGCTTAAGGGGTGGAAAAATTAACTCTAGTGAAATAAAGGAGACATCGATTGAGGCAAAACTAGGCACCCCTTCCGTAAAATCAGCCCGCTTGCTATAACGAAAATTAGTGTTCTCCATAACAATCACACGAGGATCCGTCCGCAGTTTCCAGACCAACTGATTAGTTCCAACATCAAGTGCATAGCTTTTAATCGCTCCTTGTTGGAGCATGACATCCGTAAAGCCGCCCGTTGAAGATCCGATATCCAAAACCACCTGATTCTTAACCGAAAGTGGAAAAACCTGAAAAGCCTTAGCTAGTTTCAGACCACCGCGACTAACATAGGGCAGTGCCGTTCCCTTCAAATGTAAAGAAATGTCTCTGGAAATCTTAACGCCGGGCTTATCCAAGCGTTCTTCATTTTTTCCCAACACCTCGCCGGCCATGATTGCCCGTTTAGCTTGTTCCCTGCTAGGAAACAACCCTTGCTGGACGGCCAGCAGATCAACTCGTTCTTTTTCATTTGCCATTAATTTTTACCTATATTTTAAAGTATGAGAAGAATGCTTGCAGTAATTCTGGGTGAGGACAATCCTTAAGCGATGCTAAGGCCGTCTGTCCAGCAGTGATGGCTTGTTTTAGGCTTGCAACGGCTTGGCTACTTCCCAACCGATTCATGTAAGTATTTTTACCGGCATCTTCGTCACCGTTTTCACTATCTTTAATATCATCATAAATCTGAAAAGCCAGACCAAATTGCTCAGCGAAAATTGCTAGGGCCTGGTGCTCAGTTTTACTAACCCCAACTAGGAGCGCACCCGCTATCACACAATAATGAAACAACTCTCCCGTTTTTTGTCGATCCAGTTGCGCCAGTTCATCCGCATTTAGTGGCTGAGTTGCTGTCACATCGGTTACCTGTCCCGCTACCATTCCGAGCGGCCCAGCTGCAAGAGCTAGCTGACGCACCAAGGCAATGGCCACCTTTGGTTTCAATGATAGTGATGCTAACCAACCAAACGACAGGGTTAAAAGACCGTCGCCCGCCAAAACAGCAGTTGCTTGGTCAAATTGCTTATGGTTGGCAAGTCGACCACGTCGCATATCACTATCGTCCATTTCAGGCAGATCATCATGAATTAGCGAATAGGTGTGTAATAATTCAACGGCACTTGCCGCCTGCACGACCTCCTCGGTAATTGGATGCTGATAAGCTGCGATAACTGCCAACGTTAATAGCGGACGTAGCCGTTTCCCGCCGGCAAAAACAGAATAGCGCATCGCAGCTTCCAGCCGTTGATTAGCAGCGTTATTAGTTAGTTCGGCTTGCAAAGCCTGTTCAATTTTTGGCCGATATGTTTGTTCAAACTGGTGTAGATTTGTTCCTGAAGTTGTCATTAGAACGGATCCGCCTCATCATCGGTCTGGTCATCGTGACCGTTGCTATTATCGGCTGCCTGGTCATATCCCCGATCACGCTTAAAGGGAACTTCTTCACCAGAACTTGTTTCCATTTTTGCCAAAGTTTGTTTCGCATTGGTTAGGGTTTTTTCAAGTTTATTACTTAACTCAACGCCCTTTTGATATTCCGTCAATGCTTTTTCCAGCGGAATATCACCAGTTTGCAATTCTTCAACGATCTTTTCCAAATTTTGCATGTTTGCTTCAAATGAAGCTTCTTCTGCTACCATACTAATCCACCTTTTTTGAATTAATTTCCTTTACAACTGCCGAAACAGTTCCATCACTAAAGTTAATTTGCAAAGGAGCTCCGGGCTCTAACTGCTTCACTGATTTAACCAATCGTTGTTGTTGATCACGAACCAGACTATAGCCACGTTGCATCACTTTAAGCGGACTCAGGTGATGCAGTGCTCGTTGCTGGTTATTTAATCTCACCTCAGAGCGTTCTACCTGTCGAATAATTCCTTGAGTGAGATTCTGCTGTAAATTATCTAGGTGCTCGGCTTGCATCTGACACGCCGGTTCGGGGGAAACCGACCTTAGGTTATTTACTAACTGATTTAACGAATCCACTCGTTTGGAAAAATCAGTTTGAAAACTTTGTGATAGCTTTTCCAACAACAAATCCCGTTGCTGAACATACCCTTCATACAACCGCTCGGGATGCTGTAGCACATAAGATTTTTTAACTTGTTCCAACCGTTGCTGGTGGAGTTGCACTACACTATTAATCAAATTATCAAGCTGTTGTCGCTTGGTTCTAATTTGGGCTAACACATCCAACAAGACTGGTGAAGCCAATACTCCTGCCTGAGTTGGGGTTGAAGCGCGCACATCCGCAACTAAATCAGCAATTGTATTATCCGTTTGGTGCCCAACAGAAGAAATCACTGGAACCCGGCTTGCAAAAATTGCTTGGGCTACCACTTCCTCATTGAAAGGCCATAAATCTTCGATCGAGCCCCCACCCCGACCAATAATCAACGTATCAAAAGTACCAGCTTGATTCACCCGTTCAATTTGTTTAGCGATAGTTGCTGCGGCCTGATCTCCTTGCACAGCTGCTGGAAATAACACCACTTGAATCAACGGATCACGCTTGCGAACGGCATCGATAATATCACGAATCACGGCCCCACTTTCTGAGGTAACCACCGCAATGCGTTTTGGATAAGCTGGTAATGGTTGCTTATGAGATTGTGCAAATAATCCCGCTTGCTCTAACTTGCGCTTTAATTGTACATAGGCTGCATAAAGATTTCCAACCCCATCTGGTTCCATGGAGTCTAGATAAATTTGGTACTGACCACTTCGTTCAAAGGTCGATACTCGTCCAGTGACTAAAACCTTCATGCCTTCTTCGGGTTGAAATTTTATTTTGCTAAAAGCGCCTTTCCACATGACCGCACTAATGACTGCCTGACTATCTTTCAAACTAAAGTATTGATGCCCAGGGCGTTTTCGCCAATTAGAGATTTCTCCAATTAGGTAAACCCGATGGAGATATGGATCCTGTTCAAACTTTTGTTTAATGTATTGATTTAAAGCACTCACCGTTAGATACTCGTGTGCCATCCTATTCCTCCCACTCACACATTGCGACGGTCTGTTGCATCAACATTGCAATCGTCATGGGTCCAACGCCACCGGGAACCGGCGTTAAAAATCCCACTTGTGACAGTTCATCATCATAAGCAACATCACCAATCAAATGCTGATCTTGATCTAAGTTTTGACCCACATCAACGACACAAGCTCCCTGCTTAAAGTCTGCAGTTGTTACGGTGCCTGAGTGACCGGTGGCTACAATTACGACATCAGCATTCTTAGTGTAAGTGCGTAGGTTAATCGTTTGTTGGTGAAGAATTGAAACGCTCGCATTGGCATTCAGTAAAAGCGCTAGCAATGGTTTGCCAACGATTGCACTTCGACCAATCACCACCACTTGTTTTCCCGCCAATGGAATTCGGTAATGATTTAGCAAGGTCATAATCCCTAAGGGGGTACAAGCGACTGGATAGTTTCCCGGTAGATTTAAAAATAACTTTCCAACGTTAACTGGATGAAAACCATCAACATCCTTACGAGGAGCAATGGTCGCAATTATTCGGTCAAATCGCAACTCACCTGGCAGCGGTGCCTGCACCAAAATAGCATTAATCTTCTGATTTTCATTTAATTGGTTAATTTGCTTAATTATTGCAGCTTCAGTTGTGGTCGCAGAAAACCGATATAATTCCGAATGGATTCCCAGCCGTTGCGCCTGACGTTCTTTCATACGAACGTATCGTTCACTGGCAGGATTTTCACCAACGATCAAAACAGCTAATCCAGGGGTCCGTCCTTGTTGTGCTAGGTGTTCCACCCGTTGCTTGGTTGCTTGATTAATCAATTGGGCTACTACCCGTCCATCTATCCTTTCCACCATTCAATTCCACCCTCCTTTTCTAATATTTTTAGTTTAGCATACTATCAAATTACGCGGATAGGAGAACAAAAAAAGAACCTTAGAAAGGTTCTATTTAATGCTACGATCCAAGACGGCATTAACAAAGTTTACCGTTTGCTCATCACTATATTTTTTGGCAAGCTCAAGCGCCTCATTAATGGCCACCTTAGGGGGTAAATCAGTTACAAATTTAATTTCAAACAAAGCCAGCTCTAAGATGACAAGAGCTGGACGACTAATCCGATCTAACTGCCAGCCACTAGCTAGATATTCCTGCAATTGCTGACGTAACTCTGGCTGATGTTCATGGACCCCCTTAACTAATTCCTGAAAATACGGGGGCACGATCGCTTGGTTATCATCAGCTGCCAACTGTTGATAAAACTCCTGTGCATCAAGTTCCGGGTTGCTCTCCTGAGCAAATAAGGTTTGAAAAGCTCGCTCACGAATCTGATGACGATTAATTTTCACGGTCACCACCATCAATTGTAAATAATTGATCCAGATCCACTTTCGGTGTTTTCTCTGGAACAATTCCTTCTACATGTACGTTGACAGTCGCCACCTGCAAATCAGTCATAAACAAGAGCTGTTGGCGAACTTGATCTTGGATTTTTAATGCAATCTTTGGAACCGAAACGCCATAATCCAAGTAAACGAAAACATCAACATTTAAATTCTGGTCTTCGTCAAACCGCAATGTAATTCCTTGACTACGTTCTTTTCGACCAAAAATCCCCTTCACACTAGCAGAAAAGGTCCCTTGCATCCGATTAACTCCCTCAACATGGTTAGCCGCAATGCCAGCAATCACTTCAATAACCTGAGGTGCTACCTCGATCTGACCGAGGTCATTTTCTTTCGTTGTTAACTTCATAAATTGTTCATCTGCTGCCATGATTGTAACCTCCCATCTGAATCTTGAGGAATCTGCTTATTTGCCCCGAGAAATATACGTTCCATCAGTTGAATTAATCACTAACTTGTCACCCTGGTTAACAAAAAATGGTACTTGCAAAGTGAGACCGGTCGTCATTGTGGCTGGCTTCGAGCCACCAGAAGCCGTATCACCCTTAATTCCAGGCTCCGTTTCAGCAACCTCCAGAGTGACGGTCTTTGGAACATCAATTCCAATAGTTTCACCCTCATATTGCATGATCTGAACTTCCATGTTGGGTTGCAAGTATTTCATTGCTCCCTCAGCTGCCTCACGTGGAATTGTAATTTGATCGTAAGTCTCCACGTTCATAAATACTAATCCATTTCCATCATCATACAAATACTGCATTGTACTTGTATCAATTTCGGCTTTGTCGACTTTAGCACCTGAACGGAAGGTTTTTTCTTGAACGGCACCGGTTCGCAAGTTCTTAAGCTTAGTTCTAACAAAGGCGCCCCCCTTGCCGGGTTTTACATGTTGAAAATCAATAATTTTCCAAATCGCATTTTCAAAACCAATGGTAAGTCCTGTCTTAAATTTTGCAGTTGAAATCGTAGCCATCGTCAAGCCTCCTAAATTATTTATATCATAGCAAGTTACCCGGTAAAAAGGCAAGCCTGCCACTGACAAGTAAAAAGGACCTACTAGCCAGCAGGTCCAATTTAAACTTATTTACTTAGTAGCAGTTTCAGCTTCTGGATAAACAGAAACCTGCCGTTTGTCTCTACCCATACGTTCGAAACGAACAATGCCGTCCACTAATGCGAATAAAGTATCATCTGAACCGCGTTTTACATTTTTACCGGGGTAAATATGCGTCCCGCGTTGCCGATAAATAATCGAACCAGTCGTTACCGCAGATCCGTCAGCTGCCTTAGTTCCTAGTCGCCGACCAGCAGAATCACGTCCGTTGGATGAGGAACCACCAGTTTTATGGTGAGAGAAGAATTGTAGATCCATTTTTAACATTAGGAATACACCTCCATATTTATGATTGTAATGTAACATAGTCTTGATATTCATTAGCAATTTCAGCTAAACCAAGTTGTAAATTCTGTAATAGAATCTGACCTCGCTGATTCTTTTGTTCAACCGCTGATAATTGAACGGCCAGATAACCACCTTGGGTTTCATTTTGGTCAATTTGTGGATGCAATCCAGCAATTTGACTCAAACTGTTAGCCGTAGTAATCGTTAGCGCTGAAACGGCTGCACAAACAATATCTTGCCCGTAAGCAGCGGCATCAGCATGACCAGTAATCACAAAGCCACTCAAACCGTACTTGGTTTTTTTAATCTGGGCTTTAATCATGCCGGTTAGGCGTTAATCTTTTCAATCTTAAGTTTAGTATATGGTTGCCGATGTCCTTTTTTGGACTGAGCTCCCTTTTTAGGTTTGTAGCGGAAAATCGTAATCTTTTTGTCTTTGCCCTGTTTTTCAACAGTAGCCTCAACCGTAGCTCCGGAAACAACTGGAGTTCCTACTTGGGCATGATCACCACCAACAAACACGACTTGATCAAACACAACCTGATCACCAGCTTGTGCCTCTAATTTTTCAACAAAAATCGAATCGCCTTCGGCAACTTTATACTGTTTACCACCTGTAACAATAATTGCGTACATACAAATGCACCTCCTTGGAATAAAATCTGCTTAGACTCGCCAGAAATAAGTGTCACTTGGAACTTAAAACTCATCCTGAGCGGTTGTAGCTGTGGAAGTCCACAAGTACAACGTCTCATAGTATAACAAACAACTGACACATCGTCAAAATAAAAAGAACTTGGTAACAAGTTCTTTTTATTTTGACGATGTCGCAGGAGCGATTCGAACGCTCGACCCACGGTTTAGAAGACCGTTGCTCTATCCAACTGGGCTACTGCGACAAATTAAAAATTAACAAACTTGATTATATTAATTTCTACGCTAGAAGTCAATAATTTATGTGAGGTTATTCCCCTTCATGATTTACCATCTGTGCCGTTTTTTCAGTTACCTGTGCTAATAATTCAGCAACCAAGGCCTCTGGTTGATACCCATCATCAACTAAGCCCCATTTCAAAAACAATTGCCAAGCATGCTGAAAGCAATCTTGATCGTGCTGATAGTAGGCTTTTAACAACATATTTTTGATTGCTAAATATAAAGTAATCTGTTTGGGATTATCATCAACTGGAAGTTGCTGGATCTTAGCAAGCCCGGTTGACGACAGCTGTATTTGTTGGTTCCAGTGCAACAACGTTGCTAACAACACAAAAGTTTTCAGTGCTTCCAGGTACGCCTGCTTGGCAGTGCGTCCAGAATTTGTGCTACCACCCCCTAGACGCTTCGTCTTGGCAAAATCGGCCAAGTTAAGATCTAAATCAAAAAGTGCCGCTGCAAGATGTTGTCCCGTGCCCCAAGCTCGTTGTTGTTTTGTATCAACCGTGCGATAGTAATTGATAATAGCGGTCTGTAATTTTTCAAACTCCACGTCAAAAACTCCAATCTGTAATCAAAGATTCAATTTTTGCTAATTGTTCCGGTTGTTCATAAAGTTGAAACCAGTGAACATTCATTTTATTACGGTACCAAGTCAGTTGACGTTTAGCATAGTGCCTCGTATCTTTTTTAATCTGCTCTACCGTTGCTGGTAAAGATTGTTGCCGCTTAAAATATGCTTCAAATTCATGATACCCAATTCCGTGACTAGCAGGTAGGCTACTGCCCCCTTGTTCCTGAAGCCACTGATTTTCTGCTAAGAGTCCCTGCTGCATCATCACCTCGACTCGCTGATTAATTCGTTGATACAATTTCGACCGATCACCAGTTAGACCAACTAAACCTGCATCGTAAGCAGATCCATGATTTACCTGTTCACTCGGACGTTTGTGGGTGGTATTCCAAATTTCTAAAGCACGAAAAAGCCGACGTTGGTTGGTTGGTGCGATTTTTTGCGCTGTCAGCGGATCAATTTGATAAAGTTCATCCCATAGCGACTGTAGTCCTTGGGTTTGACTCCGTTCTAACAGCTGTTGCTGGACACGGCGATCAGTGCTCTGCTCGCCACCAAATGCTAACCCATCCAAAAGGGCTTGCAAATAATAACCTGTCCCGCCAGCGATAATTGGTAACCGGTGACGTTCATGGATCTCGGTAATGAGTCGACGCGCCGCCGTTACAAATTGTGTAACGGAATATTGCTGATCAACGTTAATGATATCAATAAGATGATGAGGGACTCCTTGCCGTTTCGAAGGGGGGATTTTAGCAGTTCCTACATCAAGATGGCGATATACCTGCATCGAATCTCCCGAAATAATTTCGCCCTGATATTTTTGTGCTAAATGAACTGCGAGATCGCTTTTTCCGACTGCAGTTGGTCCTACTATGGCTAGGACTTTAATTGTCATTAAACATCACTCCTGCCTGAAATTTTGAACTGGATATCTGCTTAAAACTATTGCATAATAGATGATGAATCCAGAAGGGGGAATTATCATGAATAAATTTGGTAAAGGTTTTGCTGCCGGTGTAGCAACTGTAGTTGGTTTAACAGCTGGAGCATTATTTTCTTTTAAAAAACGAGTTGTCAAACCAATTGAAGAACAATCCCAAAAAGAAGAAGAAAATCGAAAAAAAGTTCAGCGAAAAGCCGGTTCTTCTCACTTAGGTTAAGATTAATAAAAAAGAACTCTTCAGAGTTCTTTTTTATTAATCTTTTTTAATCTTGCCATCCCACCGTTGATAGCCTTCGTTCAAAATACTGATCTGTTGGTACCCCTGCTTATGCAATAACTTGGCAGCTCGGATGCTCAATGTCTTTGTTTGGTCATACAAAAAAACAGGTAAGTCTGGACGCAATTCGTGATAGACTGTCCGAAAACTAGCATAAGGAATGTTTCGTGCACCAAGGATATGACCTGCCGCAAAGCTCTTGGATTCTCGCAAATCAATTACTTGGGCTGTACGAATCCCCTTTTGAAAGTCTGCTTCCGACAAAAAGTTAACATACCGCTGTAACAAAAACTTTTGTAAATAACGATACCCAGACCAGCCTGCCATAATAATCACAATAACTACTAAGGTGGTGGTCAATGATGATAAGAAACCGGCTGCAATAATCAAATTAATCACTCCATTTATTTTTAACGGAATTGAAGTGCCATGGAAGCGGCTCCAATTACCCCAGCATCATTCCCTAATTCAGCTAACCGTAACTTAGTTGAATTTCTAATTGATGGGAAAGCATTGTCTTGAAAGTATTTAGTAGTCGGTTGTAATAAGGTATTCCCAGCACTAGAAACTCCCCCACCAATAATGATACTAGCTGGATTCAAGGTGTTTCCGATTGAAGAAAGTGCTAGACCAAGGTAAAAACAAACCCGATCGACAACCTGATTAGCTAAAATATCACCATTATCGGCTAAATAAAAGACTAGTTTAGAAGTAATCTTTTCATCGGTCTGCTCCAACTCAGCTAATCGTGACGTTCCATGAAAGGACTGCGCCATATCAGCAGCTAACCGAACCACGCCCGTTGCCGAGGCATACGTTTCCAAACAACCTCGTTTGCCACAAGTACATTGATATCCATCAGGTTGAACTGCAATATGTCCAACTTCTCCGGCTCCACCATTAACACCGTGCAACAGTTTACCGTTGGCAATGACGCCGCCCCCGACACCCGTTCCTAGGGTCACAAAGACCACATCTTCTTCGGCACTACCGGCACCCTTCCAATATTCACCTAATGCAGCCACATTAGCGTCATTATCAACTGCAAACGGCAAACCTAATTCATCTTGAATTTCTTGGCGGATTGGTTGGGATGTCCGCCAATTAAGGTTGAACGCCTCAGAAACCGAGCCGTTATTCCGATCAACTGCTCCAGGAGTTCCCATACCGATACCGATAAAGTCATCTGGTGTTCGACCAGCGTCTTCGATATGCTTTCGAATCGAAGCAATTACATTCGGCATAATATGACTTCCTTCGTCACTAATGTCCGTTAAAATCCGCCATTTATCTAAAACTTCGCCATTCTCATCGAGAAACGCCATCTTAGTCGTGGTCCCGCCTAGATCGATTCCGATTAGTTTCTTGGACATGTTAAAAGCCTCCAGTTTATTCGTTAGTTTTTTGGACCTCAATTCGATGTTCATGGTTTAAAACTAGTTTAGCTTGCATAAAGTCTTGATCGGTAATCACCCGCGCTTCGTGCAGATGATCAAGTTCCAATGCCATCACTTCAATGTCCCAAATTCGTTTTCCTACATAAACATAAATTCCAAATTTTTTTAAAAGTTGTTGCACATCATACAACGTTTTCATAAAAATTACATCCCAAATCTTGGACATACCCTTTTATTTCAAGCCATTCCAATGTAGCACAAGACTATTATACCAATAAATAAAACGTTTGCATAAAAAAATCTAGTTTTTTTAGCTAGTTTAACTAGGGAGGGAACCCCCACGACAAATGCTAAACAAAATCCTGTCAATAAACCACCTAGATGCCCCCAAATGTCAATTTGCGGAACAAAGAAATCGGTCAGTAGATTAAGCCCAACAAATACGGCAAACGTAATTCCGGTTTCAGTAATCAAAAGGTTACCTCGCACTACTAGTGAAAGCATTAAAAAAACACCAAGTAACCCAAAAATAGCGGTACTGCTTCCTGCTGAAATCACATTTCCAGCAGCAAAACTAAACAAATTACCACCAATTCCACTTCCTAAAAACAACACAAGATAGCGAAAATGACCCACCGTTTTTTCAAGTAGATTGCCAACATAGAACAAAGTCAAACAATTAAGTAAGAGATGTTGAAGTCCAATGTGCAAAAAAATGGGGGTTACCAACCGCCACCACTGTCCAGCTTGAATCAGTGGGTTTGACTGAGCACCATATCGTAATAAAACCGCAGCACTGTCAGAACCACCGCTAAGTGTGAGCAGGCCAAACATAACAAACATGATTAAGATCAAAGTAATATTTATGTATGGCTGTTGCTGCCAGTCCGAAAACAAATCATGCATCGTCGTCACTCCTCACTGGTGAAAATTTGGTGCACCGGGATGTCAAATCGATTGGAACGCCATTCTTGCGTTGGAAAGACCTGAAAGGGACGGGCCAAGGCGATGGTGTTTTGCCGATAATCCCGCAAGTACCTATCAAAATAACCGCCACCATAACCAATTCGCTGCCCCGTTGCCAAACAAAAAGCAATCCCTGGAACCACCATCAAATCAATTTGTGACTTAGAAACCACGGTTCCACCAACTGGTTCTAAAACTCCAAATTTTGTTCGCTGCAATCCTGTTTGCGATGATAAGACCACAAACTCCATTTGCCGCTGAGGTCCAGTCTTAGGAATCACCATCCGTTTCCCCGATCCTTGGCCAGCTGTAATTAGTGGCTGAGTCGGGATTTCAACCCCAAAACTCAGTGTTATTCCAATTGTTTGTGCCCGTTGCCATTGTGGTGAATCCAATACCTTTTGCAGCAAGTTCCGTTGCCCCTGTGCTGAAAAAGGATTCTCATGCAATCGAGCTAGTACCTGGGTGCGAATTACTGTTTTCATAAGCTTTCCTTCTAACAAAAAAGCTCTCGGTCTAAGAGCCGAAAGCTTATTTTGTTTCTCGATGCAATGTTACTTTTCGCTCACGAGGACAATATTTTTCTAATTCTAAACGATCGGGATTGTTACGACGATTTTTAGAAGTTAAGTAATTGCGTTCGTGGCATTCAGTACACTCCATTGTGATGTGAATCCGCATGTTAATTACCTCCAAATCCTTTTAAAAATTTCAGTTAATAATAACACGTTTTAGTATAGCACGACCTCCATTTAATTACCACTGCCGATCTTCATTAATGTTAAGCAATTTTGCTTGACACTATTTACCAGGAGCATTTTGAACATCACTCCAGTAAGCTTTGTAAATATCTTTTGCCAAGTTAGTGTTGTTGCTCTCTGCGTCAATAGGCAAATTTGGCATGGCAATTGCAATCACAACCTGCGGATTAGTTGATGGTGAATAAGATGCTAGGCTTAAAGTAACCGTTTGTTGCCCATTATAGAAAGTTTGTGCTGTTCCCGTCTTTGCAGAAACTTCTGGAGAAATATCTGACAATGCGCCCCCCGTTTTATACTTATTATTTCCATGAACAACCTGATAAAAACCACGAGTAATCACGTTGCTCTCCGCGGGCGTCATCGGTACTTGATTGAGCGTTTGGGGCATAATCGTATTCTTAACGGCACCCAATTCCCCATTTTTAGGATTCGTAGCTCGCACATTTTGGACAATATGTGGCTTCATTCGATAACCACCATTTGCAATGGTTGACATGTACTGCGCTAGCTGCAACGTGGTATATCCATCGTAATTCCCAAATGATTCATCAAGCGCCTTCCCGATATTCGCAAACCCACCGGGTCCCTCAATTCCAGCTGATTCGCCTGGTAAGTCAATTCCAGTTTTGACGCCTAGTCCAAATTGATTGAAGAAACCACGCTGAATATTAAAACTATCAGGACTCATGTTCAATGGGGCTCCTGGAACATAGTTAAATTTAGCTTCTTTCATCGCTAGCTGCATCATGTACGAGTTGGAAGAAACTTCCAATGCTGTCGAAGCATCCACTGGCATGTTGGCATTCCCATTTTTATTAAACCACGATGTTTTAATCGTTCCACCATTTTTAATGGGCATATCCGTTAGCGTGCTACTAGTTGGGGTAATAACATTTGAACGTAGCGCACCGTACACGGTTGCCCCCTTCACAACTGAACCCATCGTAATCGCCGTGTTGATATTTCCAATATCATTTTCAGTAACTTTATTAGTTTTTGGATCCCGATCAACTCCGGCCATTCCGATGATACCGCCTGTATGGGGATTCATAGCAACCGCATAAGTTCCTGTTGCGTTGCCACCAGCTTGTGCCCCCTTGACCAATTTTTGTAAATCTGATTGAAATTTAGCATTAATGGTCAGTTGCAGGTTGTCTCCCGGGTTGCCTTTATATTTTTGAACTTGTTTAATGATTTGGTTATTACTATTGAGTTTGATGTCTGTTTGCGACTTGGACCCTCGCAACACCGGTTCATAGCTCTCTTCCAAATTACTATTCCCAACCGATTCATTTTGTGAGTATCCTTGCGCTAATAACTGATTAACTCGGTTATCTGGTAACCCCGTTTTATTCGAGGTTACCGTTCCAGTGATCGTTTTAATCCCATCACCATCAGGATATTCTCGCATCCAATTGGTACCTACTTGAACCCCGGGCATCTCTGAACTATGTTCCCCAACTTCTGCAACTTCCTGGTTAGAAACCCGATCATACTTAATGTAAGTAGTCGAAAGACGGTAAGCCCCACTCATAGAATTGAAAATTGCAGCTTTATTTTTTAGATCAGCCGTAAAGGGAACTACATCTCCGGTTTTGACCAATTTGACCGCCGCTGCTTGTTGCTGATCTGGATCCAACTGAGCATAATTTTTAATCCGATTTTTTAATTTTTCCTGATTTTTTGGATTTGCAACGTAATACTGCGCTATTTGCTTCTTAGTCAAGCGATCGGTTGGCACCTTAATTATGTTCCCAAGGCGAGTTGCAGTTTGATACATGTCTACTGTCTTCACCTTAGGGCCCTTTGTGTAGGTAATCGCCCGTTCTGGCTTATTTCCCACCAACAATTTCCCAGTGGCATCATAAATCTGCCCACGGGGCACGTTCCCATAAGTCGTCGAGTTATTGGTTTGATTAACCGTCGATTTAAAATAATTTCCCTGAATTAGCTGCAAATCTGCTAGCTTCCAAATCAAGACCGCAAATAAGACGCCCACTAATATAAAAATTAAGTTTAGTCGGAATGGAATCTTGCTACTTGCCAGCTCTGGTTGATTCGCCCGTGTTCTTTTTTTAAAAAACCTGCCAAAAAAATTCCCCACAATGTTCCCCTTCGCATCGTCAGCTGCTTACTTAGCCATTAATTATCTCTTATTATTGCATTCTCGGCGTTGTCCCGCAATGATTGCTTGTCACTAATTCTCCACACAAAAAGCTCGCTACCAAGACGGTCAACGAGCTTTAAAAAGTTTACTTAACGGAGACAATTTTTACGTGCATAACTCCATCAGGAATCTCAATGTCGACTGTTTCTCCTAATTTTCGACCCAACAACCCCTTGGCAATTGGCGAATCATTTGAAACTTTCCCCGCTAGTGGATCCGCCTCAGCCGCTCCGACGATTTGGTAAGTTTCAACTTCCCCGTCAGGAATTTCCTGAAATTGGATGGTTTTCCCAACCCCAACTTCATCTTGATCAGTTTGTTCATCGTCAACGACTTCTGCAAACTGTAACATATGTTCCACAGTATTAATCCTGCTCTCTAGTAAAGCCTGTTCATTTTTTGCTGACTTGTATTCAGAATTTTCTGATAAGTCACCATAACTTCGCGCAATTTTAATTTGTTCAATGACGTGCGGACGCTGGGTGGTCTTTAAATCTTCTAATTCGGCTTCCAGCTTGATCTTACCTTCTTTAGTCATTGGATAAACTTGATCTTCAGCCATTTTTCCACCTCAATTGTTTTATTCAGTTTAGAATTTATCACGAAAACCGGCAGCTGGCAAACAAAAGTTATCGGTCAGTGGCAACTGAGGTGGTTGTTTTTGCCAAAATTGCTTGGATTTTGGTCGTTAACAGATCAATTGCAACAACATTTTTTCCCCCGCGCGGAATAATGATATCAGCATAGCGCTTCGATGGCTCCACAAATTGTTGATACATTGGTCGGACGGTTGTTAAATATTGTTGAATCACCATTTCAAGTGTCCGACCACGTTCCTTCGTATCCCGTTCAATTCGGCGAATCAACCGAATATCATCATCAGTATCTACAAAAGCTTTAATATCCATCAAATCACGAAGCCGGGGCTCATTTAATGTTAAGATTCCTTCTAAAATAATAACATCGGTCGGCTGTTGACAGATGGTTTGGGTGCTTCGAGTAAATTGAGTGTAGTCATACACCGGTTTTTTTATAGCTTGATAATGTAACAAGTCCTGTAGTTGTTCGATCAATAAATCATCATCAAAAGCATCCGGATGATCATAATTAACTTGTTTTCTTGCAGCCATGGATAATTCAGCTTGATCTCGATAATAAGAATCCTGCTGAATAATTGCAATGGAGTGGCCTGATAGCCGTTCTAAAATGGCCCGACTAACAGTTGTTTTCCCACTACTTGATCCACCAGTTACTCCAATGATAACTGGACGTTTCTTCATACTTGTCATCGCTGTTTCCTTTCACTTGCAGCTTAGCGGATTGTGGCCTGAAATTCAGTTTTTAGGGCCGTAGTGATTTTTTCGATTTTTTGGTTAATTATCTCATCTTGAAGAGTTGCTTGTGGATTAGAAAAAGTCAGTGAATAAGCGAGTGAACGTTGATCTTTGGGAATACGGTTACCAGCATACACATCAAAAAGAGTCAGACTTTGCAAATAAGCCCCCGCTTTGTCGGTAATTACAGCTTCAATCGCCGCATTGGAAACCTGCTCTCCAACTAACATTGCAATGTCTCGTTTGATACTAGGATAAGCACTGATTGGTTGATAATGCTGCACTTGTTTAGGAGCAAGGGCTAGTTTTTCTAAATCCAACTCAAAAACATAGGTAGGTTTAATGTGGAATGATTGGGCAATAAGGGGATGAACCTGCCCAATTAATCCCACCAATTGATCTGCTAACCACACCTCTGCGGTTTGATTGGGGTGGAGTTGCTTAACCGTACTAGTAGGTTTGTACTGGATGGTTCCCGCCAAGTTTAAACTAGCTAAATACTGTTCAACTAGACCCTTAAGCTGGAAAAAGTCTACCGGTTCCGCGCTCGTTGCCCAGTTGGCAGACGCCAAGGAGCCAGAAACAGCTCCGGCAAGGTGCTCTTTTTCAATCGGACGGACTTGCGCTTGTGTCCGAAAAAAAACACGACCTTGTTCATATAGTGATACATTTTGAACTCCACGAGCTTGATTATATGAAATATCATCCAATAATCCAGCGATGAGATTTTGTCGTAGCACGGCATGATCACTGCTCATTGGCCATTTCATGCTGGTTTCGACACTTGGTTCCCAATTAAACATGGTGGCTTTGGCTGCCGTTGTCAGCGAATACGAAATGGCATGACTAAACCCCAAACCTTCCATCGTTCGCCGGGTCTGTCGTAACAACCGCTGTTTCTCAGTCAAGCGCCCTTGGGTCGTGTTAGTTACCGGTAGCGTAGTTGGAATATGATCATAACCATAAATCCGCGCAATTTCTTCATATAAGTCGGCAGGAAGCTTAAGATCCCAACAACGCGTTGGAACCGTCACCACCAGTTGTGTTGCAGTTGGCGTTACTTCAAAGCCCAGTCGTTTGAACAGCTGTTCAATTTCCACTGGTTGTAGACTAGTTCCTAACACCTGATTAATTTTAAGTGGAGTTACAGTAATCTTAGTTTCAGAAACCGGGGTCTGCTGTCCAACAACAGTTCCTTGGCTCGCCGTTCCAGCAGCAATTTGTTGTAATAACCCGGCAGCATAGTTTAACGCCTTAGTAACATTGCCTTGATCAATTCCTCGCTCAAATCGTTGGGAAGCATCGGTATGCAGTCCTTCTTTTTGCGCCATTTTTCGCGTTGCAACGCTTGAAAAAGCAGCTGCTTCCAGCACGATTTGTTGCGTCTTAGCGGTTACTTTAGTTGCTTCACCGCCCATTAAACCGGCTAAGGCTACCGGACCAGCCTGATCAGCAATCACAACATCGTTATCATCTAAGTCGCGCTGCGTGCCGTCCAAAGTAACTAGTTGTTCCGTTGATTGGGCTCGACGAACTTGTAAGTTTTTCCCGGTAATTTTTTCTAAATCGTAAGCATGGAGCGGTTGACCTAGTTTTAGCATGACATAGTTAGTCACATCGACCACATTATTAATTGGTTTAATTCCTGCATTCCAGAGCTTGATTTGTAACCACAAAGGACTCGAAGCAACGGTCACATTTTTAACCACCTGTAACTGATATTGAGTAGCGAGCTCCATCGGTGCAGCTGCTGAAATATCAGTAGCACTACTTTGCTGCCCTAGGGCTGGTGCTGGCGTCTCATCAAAGATCACCGGCTGGTTTAATATCGCTGCCAAATCATAGACAACTCCCCGTAAACTCAGCATGTCACCACGGTTAGGAGTAACGTCTAAATCAAGCAGTGACTCATCCATTCCAAGATAATGATAAATTTCGTCCCCTAGCTGGGCATCATCTGGTAGAAAGTAAATTCCATCCTTCCACTCATCAGGAACGATTTCCTCATCAAATCCAATCTCATCTAAAGCACAGAGCATCCCATCCGATTTAACTCCGCGCATTTTAGCCTTCTTGATTTTTTGGTTTCCAGCTACGCGAGCCCCTGGCAAAGCCACAATTACTTTTTTACCGACGGTCACATTAGGAGCTCCACAAACAATTTGCTGAACGATGCCAGCACCAACGGCTACCTGACAAATATTCAAGTGGCCCGCATCAGGATGTTTAACAACTGATTCAATCTCACCAACCACTAACTTTTTCAGTCCAGCTTGGCGCTGGGTAACGCTATCAACCTCAACAGAAGTTCGCTCAATTTTTTCACCTAATTCAGTGGGGGTCAGATCAATTTGAAGGTATTTGGTCAACCATTCGTACGATAGTAACATTTACAGTCATCCTTCCTAGTCAAACTGGGTCAAAAATTTAAGATTATTTAGATAAAAGTCACGAATATCAGTAACACCATATTTGAGCATTGCCAGTCGATCCGGTCCTACTCCAAAGGCAAAACCACCATATTCTTGGTTATCAACCCCGGCCATTTTTAGCACGTTAGGATGCACCATCCCGGCCCCTAGCACTTCAATCCAGCCGGATCCCTTACAAACTAGGCAACCTTTTCCATCACAATTCATACAGGTCATGTCGACTTCAACTGATGGTTCGGTAAAAGGAAAGTAGCTGGGTCGCAATCGCATCTCAAGCCGATCACCGAACATTTCTTTTAACATTTGAGCCAGCGTTCCCTTGAGGTCCGCCATGGTAATGTGATGGTCAATCACAATTCCCTCTACTTGGTGAAATTGGTGAGAATGCGTCGGATCATCGGTATCACGTCGAAAGACAACCCCAGGAGAGATCATTTTTAGCGGCCCCTTTGAAAAATCATGTTTCTCCAACGTACGGGCTTGCATCGGCGATGTTTGCGTTCGCATCAAGATTTCTGAAGTAATGTAAAAAGTATCCTGCATATCGCGCGCTGGATGATCCTTCGGTAAATTCATCATTTCAAAGTTATAACGTTCCTCTTCAACCTCCGGACCAGTTAGAACTTGATAACCCATTCCAATGAAAATATCTTCAATTTCATCGATGATTCTTTGAATCACATGCGGGTGCCCAACTGGATAATTTTTACCCGGTAAGGTCACATCAATTGCTTCATCCACTAACTTTCGATCAAGTGCTGCGGTGGCTAATTGTTGTTGCTTTTCCGTAATTAGACTTTGCAACTGATCACGAACCGTATTAGAAAGCTTCCCGGCTGCTGGGCGTTCCGCAGCTGGTAAATTAACAATTTCTCGCAATGCCTGAGTAATTTGTCCTTTTTTGCCGAGAAATTTAACTTTTAAATCATTCAGCTGTTGTTCGCTGGTAACTTCCTTTATTTTCTCAATCCCCTGTTGTTTGATTTGTTCTAAATCGGTCTCTAAACTCATTTTTAAACCCCTCTTTTTAGATTAAAAAAGCCTCATCCCGACTAGGGACGAAGCTTCGCGTTACCACCCAAATTCATGTCAAGTTGACATGCACTTTTGTGATGAATAACGCCATCAATCGGACAATGTTAGGAATGTCTACTAACGAACAGCGAATTCAGCACCCCTCTGGTTAGTTTCAGCGTTTCTAACCTCTCTGTGGTTCCAATCAGTGCTTACTACCTCTCTCGTTTTTGTAACTACCATGACTATAAAACAAACTAGATTAACGGTCAAGCTCTTCATCACCATCACACCACTTATCGGCCCACCCGTGGACTTCCGACATAATTGGCGCTAAATCGCGTCCTTTTTCAGTTAATTCATATTTAATCAGGGAAGAGTCCTGAAACGTTTTTCTTACAATCAAATCCAACTCGCGTAGTTCCTTCAGACGAGCAGTTAATACCCGATCGCTACAGTTCTCAATTTTTTCTGAGATTTCACAAAACCGTAAAGAATCACCAATTAACAGTGCTTCAATAATCATCCCATTCCATTTTTTGCCCAACATTTGAAAGGCTTCTTGGAACCGAGTACACAAAAATTCTCCATTGTCACTTGCTGTTTTAACTGCTGGCATAGTTACCATCCTCATTTCTTTTTATTTTGTGAAGCTTTAAAAACATGCTTAAACTTATTTTCAAGCGGTTCCATAAATTCATGGGCAGCCGCATAATCATCGACCAGCGAAACGATTACACTTTCTTTATATTTGGGGCGAGCTAGAGTCAATCCCCACATATGTTTCAAGATGATATCTTCTTCTTTAGGCGTTAATTTAGTGATTTTTTGGGCATTGCGTAGTGCGACCCGCGGGTGAATATAGGCATGTGACCCAACATCAAATTTAGTGGTTCGCCAATCATAATAAAATAGATCATGTAGTAACCCACCCCGTGCAGCAGCCCGTGCATCTAAGTTTAATTTTTTTGCAATCTTATAACTTTCAAATGAAACATAGATACAATGTCTGAGTCTGGTTGAATGATGATGTTGGGTATAATTTGCTAATTTTTGAACCGCTGGATTTTCCAACAGATCAGAAACATTAGCAACATAGTCTGGACAATCCTGCCATCGTTTTGAAACCATCACATCATCTCCTCTACAGCTAAGTTTGATGTAGTTGGAACATTAGAATTGCAGCAGCAACGGCCACATTAAGTGATTCTGCCTGACCAGTAATTGGAATATATAAATTATTAGTAGTCTGGCGCAACAACTCTGGTTGCATCCCATTTCCTTCATTTCCCATTACCAAAGCAAAATCTGAAATCGGTTGAACATCACAATAATTCTGAGCATTAGGATCAAGCGCCGTCCCGAAAACCGGAAAATTTTGCTGGTGCAACCGTTTAACCAGTGGCAGCAAATCCGTCCGAAAGAGTTGTAGATGAAACTGACTCCCCTGCATTGCCCGCAAAACCTTGTCATTATATTGACTAGCCGTGCCGTCTCCAAAAATAACTCCAGTAAAACCAGCTGCATCAGCAGTTCGAACCATTGTTCCAATATTACCAGGATCTTGGACATCATCTAAAAGTAACCACGCACCCTGTAGCGATTGGGGAAACTGTCGTTGCTTTGGAATATTTACCACTGCAAAAATCCCTTGAGGGGTACTCGTGGCACCGAGTTCCTTTGCAACTTCATTTGAAATTACTGTCACATTTTTATCATGAAGTGCCGCTTGATGTTGTAATAGTTGCTGATCGGTCGCTAAAATCAGATTAATCTGAGTTGTAGGCAGGTGCTGGAGCGCTTCTCCCACTAAATGCCAACTTTCTAATAAATACTGGTTGGCTTTCTTTCGACCTGCGGGAGTCGTTAGTTTCTTGATTGCCTTTACGGTTGGATTTTTTTTGGAATCGATTCTGTTCATAAAGCGCTCTCCCACTATCCTTTTTAGCTTAGTTAATTTTACCACATTTATCTAAAATTCCATTAAAATTATAGTAGTTTTATTGCTGAAAAATCATTAATATTTGCCTTATAATCGCTTCACCAATTGCAGTCCCCAACTATTTAAGGTAAGCTAAACCAGTATGACTAATTATCAAAGGAGCTACTGCCTATGAAAAAAAAACGCAAAATAACCCTGATAAGTATCGCACTCCTAGCTGCTATTACATTAAGTGGCTGCGTTCGAACTGATGCAAAGGGTCATCCTTATGGTTTTGTTTATGATTATCTGGCCATTCCCGGACAAAAAATCATGGATTGGCTCGCTCAATTCGTGGGTGGCTACGGCTGGTCTCTGATTGTCATTACCGTCCTGGTTCGACTTTGTTTGTTGCCAGTAATGATTAGTCAGTTAAAGAAATCCACCATTCAGCAAGAAAAGATGAATTTGATTAAGCCACAGCTGACCAAACTTCAGAAATTGATTCGACAAACAAAAGATCAAGCTGAACAAGTCGCCCTTAACCAGCAAATGATGCAACTTTACCGGGATAATAATATCAGCATGACGGGCGGTATTGGTTGTTTACCGCTCTTAATCCAGTTGCCAATCTTTGCGGCACTCTATGCAGCCATTCGGTATTCACCAGAACTTTCCCATTCCGTCTTCTTGGGGATCCAGTTAGGTCAACGTAGCATTCTGCTAGCGATTCTTTCCCTGGTGGTTTATGCCGTTCAAGGCTATCTCGCTATTCAAGGCATGCCTAAATCTCAACGAAAACAAATGGGCGCCATGATGTTGATTAGCCCCATTATGATTTTCTTCGTAACTCTTTCGTCCCCGGCAGGGCTCGGAATTTACTTTTTTATTGGTGGAGTGTTCGCAATCGTCCAACAATTAATTGTTAATGCCTATCGCCCTCGGATTATTAAAAATATTCAAGCTGAAACGGCGAAAAATCCGCCTAAAGTGGTATTACCAGATTCAATTGAACAAATTGAAGCAAACGTCGAGGCAGCTGCCAAAGCGGAAACAATTTCGAAGCCAGCAGATAATCAATCAGAAAAAAATCGAGTTCGTAACCAAAACAAACAGCACCGTCCTAAGCAATAACAAAAATATTTCCAATCTGAACAAGTAATCCCCCGATAGTTATGAAATCTCAATTAACTGTTGGGGGATTTTTTATGTCTAAATAAAGTATTGGTAGTAATAAAATAGGCAGCCGATTGCTAGAAAAATATCAGCAACCGACCGCCTAATTACGGTAATCATTTTAAATGGTAAAAGTAATCGTGTACCTAACTGAGCAGGCACCGTTTAATTATTATCGTTACTCATTCCAAGTAGTTGAACTAGAATCTGGAAAATATTCAAAATGTCCAAGTAGATGTTAAGCGCCCCAATTGTACTGAACTTTTGTAATTTTGTCTCAGAGTCAACGTATTCAGCATATTTACGAACACTTTGCGTATCCATCACAATGAAAACGGCAAAGATAACTAACATTACAACGTCAATAATGATGTATAAAGTGGGAATTCTCAAGAGAACAGCTACCACACTCAACACAATCGCTGCCAATAACCCCCACGTCAAGTACGAACTAAACCGTAGATAATCTTTAGTCGTTCGATTAGCATAGAAGGTCAACCCACCAAACATCACAGCAGTTCCTAAAAATGCAAGTCCAATTGTATCCATCCGGTAATAAATCAGGATTGGGCTTAAGGATACTCCGAACAAGACGGTCATCAAATAGTAAATCGTGTTGGTTGTCGAAGCACTCGTCTTTTCATCGTTAACTGAGTGACCCAGTGCCAACATCAGTCCCAAAGCAACCAATAAAATCAATAATGAACTTCCAAGTCCCATCGAAGTTACAAAACTTCTCATAAAAGTGGACATCAATAACATAACAATTCCAGTTACTACTAAACCGCCACAAACCTTTTGATAAGTTTTAGCAACTAACCGTTGCGCTAACTCAGCGGTGTTTCCAAACATTTCTCCGTTCATCGCTAACACCCTTTCTGATCTTTATTAAGATTGGAATCAATTATAACATGAATCAATCATAATTCCTAACTAGTAACCTAGACGATTTAAATCGGCATCCGAATGTAACACCGTCTTTTTTCCGCTAGGTAATTGAACCTCGAGCCAACCACCTTCAATCAGCTTCATTGGGAGACCAACTTGATGAAGTTTGATATAACTTTGCCGCAAGTTCGCTGGAACTTGGGGAAAATTAGTCGATGCGGGACTTGTTTGAAATTGTTTCCGATACCCTTGACCTTGGTGCAAGGCAAAAGCAGTTAATGAACCGTGCTCAATTTTTTTAAGTAAACGTCCACTAACCGTTTGGTGGGGATGATCTAGGGCTGATTGCAGCCACTGAAGCGTTGAAATTAAATCAGGCTGTAGTTTTACTGGTGCAGAAGAAATTAATTTTTCAAAGCGCTGCAGCAGTCGAATTGTCTGCTGAAACTGATCCGTGGTGAGTGGCTGCTGTGGATGTTGTAAAGCAACTTCCTCGTTTTTTTGTTCCGCCGCCGCCAGTTCCGAAACGGTCCATTCATGTTGTTGGCTAAGTGCATCTGCCACTAAAAACTGAAGAAAATACAAACTCTTAGCAGAAACTCCCGTTGCTACAAAAGGATCATCATCAAGAATTCTAAACTCTAAATATTCAATCCCTTTCGTTTGTAAATCGGCCAGTTCCGCCCCTTTCAAGCGAACGGGTCCATAAAATTCACTCATTCCAGCTAGTTGTTTAGTCGCAATCAGTTGCTGTAAATCAGCAATAAATTTAGTCAAATTGGCATATGAAGCTCTTACGTTCGCTCGATTTGCAAATCCATATGAACTCGACCGAAAAGATCGGACAGGTGCCAAAGACCGTAATTGTTTTGGTAGGTCATCCGCTGGATTCTCACTAACCGGCGCAGCCCCAAAAAAATAAGTTACCAGCCACCGATAGCCCACGATTTGTTGCGCAATTAAAAACAACAAGCGATTTTTAGCTGTGACTGTTGATGTCAAATGGTGTTGCTGTTGAAAATCAGCTATCGTAGCATCCAGCGGTGAATAATTGACATGAACCCCACAAATAATGTGGTGAAACGGACCATAATGTTTTAATAACCAGTTTCGATACTTCAAATACCAGTCCCGATGAAAAGTATTCTTTAAAAACACAACATCCGATTCCTGCAACCGTGGTGGCATTGACAAGCCCCAGATAATTTCTTGAGGTTGTAAATTCAGCTGTAGGATCGCCTGTAAACTACGTAAATTTGCCAAAGCACCTACTACTGAATCCTGTGGAGCTGTGATTAATTCTTCCATACTTTCAGAAAAATCCGTCTGAAAATACGGCTGGGAACGACGGTCACCGAGCGCTTGCGGATGCGGAGCACGAGATAACGTTTTGGTATTAAGATCCACGCGGTGTTCCTCAATTTCAATTCCTAAGTGACCCTCAAATAAACCCGTAAGCGTTTTCATGAGTGCTACCCTCCAAAATAAAAAATTTTCGTCCCACCACCCCAACCTAAATTAAGGGTATGAGCCGAAAATCACTAGTATTACCACCAAAAATTTTAAATACTTTCACAGCTATTCACTCGATCATGATCAAAATCAATATCAGAACGATAACCGGCACTAGTTTGAACTTTTTCAGTGTTCCAGACCTTTTTTATTGAGACTTCCCACTGACCTTAATATTGCTAGTAATTCTAGCGAGAAACCAGTAGTTCGTCAATACTTAATTAACCTCTGCCCAATTAGTTAGATTCACTGGCTTCGTAAAGTAATGCTGTCGTCCGTTAATAGTAACTTTCAAGTGCTGATCAACCGTAACCATTACTGGGAAACCTAACTGTAAAGCTTGGAGATACATTCCATGAAACTTAGTCGGAATTTCAGGCATGGCTTGGTCTGCCGTTTGGTTGGCATAACTAGTTTTAATTTGACAGCCACGAACTTGTGCATAGTGGGTAAGTGACTGCCCTCGCAAGAAGGGTAATAATTGGCCTGCCCGGGTTTGGTTAGGGTGTGCGATCGTCTGAGCCAAAAATTTTTGACTTGCTGCTAACGATGACCGTAGCACTACCGGCGCTCGAGTGATTAAACCGGAGAGCCGGTGCTCGAGTTGGAGGGCTTGCTGATATAATTCAGGCGCAAGCGGGGTCTCTGGATGCGCAAGAGCAACGCTTTCATTGGCTTGCATGGCAGCTTGCAAATCGGCGGCAGTCCAGACTGGTCGATTTACAAGCGCATCCACAATCAACAAATGGACCAAATTTAGCGCCTCCGCTGAAATTCCATTGTTGCTGAACGGGTCGTCATCAAACAGCCTGAATTCAACGTACTGTGGTCCAGTTGCCTGTAACTTTGTAAGTGAATCCCCACCTTTCAACCGAACGGGACCATAAAATTCGCTGACACTAGCTAACTTTTGGGTAGCTACGGCCGCTTGTAAATCTCTAAAGAAAATTGTTGGACTAGCATAAGAAATCTGAACTTCTGATCGATTAGCATAGCCATAGCTACTAGAACGCAGGGAGCGAACTGGAAACTGCTGGATTATCTTTGACGGGAATTGACGGTTAGCATTTTCACTGACCGGCGTTGCTCCAAACAAATACGTAATCAACCAACGATAACCAACTAGTTGCTGGGCTAGAGAAAATAACAACGCCGTTTGTGCTGCTTGCCGATCAGCATAGGAACCTTGCTGTTGAAAGGCGGAAATGATCGCGGCTGTAGGTGAGTAATTAATGTGAACTCCGGCAATTATTTGTTGCAAGGATCCATACTTTTCCAACAAATAATTCAAATAATCAGCATACCATGGACGCCGTTTAGCACTACTCTTGACTAATTCTAAATCCCGATCAGTAACCGCTGGTGGCATTGATAACGGCCACATGATTTCATCAGATCGTAATGATTGTTGCAATAATGATTGCAGCGTATGTAATTGGGATAAGGCTGCTTTCGTTGATGGCTGTGGAGTCGTCACTAATTCCTCCATGCTTTCGGTAAAATCACTTTGAAAGTATGGCTGGGTTCTGCGATCGCCCAAATTAGTGGGGTGTGGATAGCGCGACAGGCGTTGTTGCTTTAAATCATAGCGTTGTGCTTCAACTTCTAAACCAAATTTACCGGCAAACCAATTTGGATTGGAACTACTCGTACCCCGTTGTCTCTGCATCATTCCTAACCCCATCATTTTGTTTTTTATAGTCTAGCAATTTAAAATTGGGTCGTCAAACTACTGCACCCCAACAAAAAAAGAATTCCGAAAACCCATGGTGTTTTCGAAATTCTTTGTTCAAATGATTAGTTGTTTTTTTGTGCGACAACTTCTTTGCCGTTGTAATAACCACAACTTGGACATACGTAATGTGATTTACGTAGCTCACCACAATTAGGACAAGGAGACATCCCCGGTACATTTAATTTGATGTGTCCCCGTCGCATATCACGCCGAGCTTTTGATGTTTTTCGTTTTGGAACTGCCATTTGCAAAACCTCCCTTAAATTTAATTTCCACAAGTGAATTATTAATGCTTGTCTGGCTTGTCAGTATAAAAACCCTGTAAGTCGGCAAGCCGTGGATCAACCTGATTAGTCCGCGCTCGTTGCTTTCGATATTCATCCTCAGAAACGACCTTCCAGTCTTCACCAGCCGGCATATCTGCACCTGCTCGTTCTGAAGGCGTAAGAACTTGCATCGGAATTTGTACAAGTACGTTGTCAACAACCGCCGTTTCAAAATCAATTGTGCCAGAATCATCAACTATCAGCACAATTTCATTATTTTCGTAGCGCCGTAAAGCTGCCTCGGCTGCAACATAAATTTCTGTCACATGAAAATCCAATGGCAAGGTAACTGGAATCAACGAGCGACTCGAAGGAACTGTTACCGAACCACTAATATCAGCATCGACAATTACATCGCCTTGATCAGCTCGTGCAACCACTGATACCTCAAAGGCGGTGGCACTGATAATCTCATCCGGATAACGTGCTTGTAGCTGCTTTTGGATTGTCAGAGTTGCTTGCTCTGTAAATGGTTGCTTGACGTAGCCTTGTAATTTTTCAAACGACCACTTCATCTTAACCCCTCCAGTCCAACGAAGCCAATTATACGAATTTTCTTTTTCGATGTCAAGGTCTACTCCTTGATGGAGTATCATCAATTCGAATTGGCTGCCGATACAAGTCCTGTCGCAGATGGGTGACTTGTTCAGTTAATAACCCAGCCTTCCACTCCAACCACAATTGGTGTTGCAATGCCCTTTTACTAACCCGCGTAATCATTGGCAAATCAGTCTGTCCATGAACTTGATGTAGGTAAGCTTGCCCCTTTGCCGTCATTCCCAAGATTCGAATACTGGCTGGTTGGTGCTCAAGGATCTGATCAGTAACTTGTAAGAGCGTGTACACCGCCAGCCGCTGTAACCGAGCATATGTATACCGCTTAGTTTTTGCTTTATTCAAAAAATCTTGAAAACTAACAGCCTGTAGCGCCGCCTGCTGCAACCGTTGCTCCAAACCTTCGGTCATTTGGTAAATCCGCCGTAATTGGGCTAATGAACTCTGCGTCAACTGATACTGCAAGAGTGGCCAAAATGCATTCCAACTAATGGCTGGTTGTGATTGCAGTGCGGTAGCGGTCACTGGCATTGCTTGACTCGCCTGCTGTAATTCTCCTTCGTAAATGGACTGCCGAATTGCGGTTCCACTAGCAATGGTACCCGCAATCGTCGCATCATTATGATGACTTTTAAGTCGTGGAAGTGGAACTAAATGCAACGGTTGCTGCAACTTTCCTACTGCTTGAGCATACCAAAAACCTAACGTATCATTAGGCTCGTCCAACTGCAAGCCGTGCTGCTGTAACAAATCTTTCTGGAAATTAGCAGCAAATGGGGCATTATAAGTAGTCTGAACAGAACTAGTAGTCAGTTTCCAAGTCGAAAACCTAGTGAAATTCCAATCGGGATGTTCACAACCAAAGGCTAAAAACTGGCAGTGTAACGCAGCCAGGCGCTGAATTGCTTGTTCCGCGAAAATACTAGCTGGTTGAACTGCAGAGCCCACGGGCAACTCGATTACGAGATCAACCCCGGCTTGTAATGCCCACCGGGCTCGCGTCCATTTGTCAAAAATTGCCGGTTCCCCCCGCTGCATCCAGTTACTACTCATAACCGCAACGGTTACGTCGGCATTGGTTTGCAGCCGGGCTTGCCGTACTTGCCAAGCGTGCCCATTATGAAAAGGATCGTACTCTGTTACAATCCCAACTGCCGTGAGCGCTGTCATGCGTTCCTCTTTTCTGCTACCACAAACCAGCGGGTTGTGGTTGGAGTTGGCTCGTTTTCCCCAAAATCACTGGTGACGATCACATGTGAAAAACCCGCAGCCTGTAACAGTCGCCGATAAGTGGTAAGCGGATAAGTACGTTCATGGTGCAACTCTTCATAACGGGCAAAGGCTTGCTTAGCCGGTTCATACTTAAAAAAAACTAGTTCGTGATCAACCGAATGTTCCTGTTTACCAGCGTAACTACTCCACAAAAAAGCTTGTTCCTCATCATGGTAATTATACATATAGCCTGGATACTTCTGGTCTGTTTGATAAGGAGTAATGACATCAAACAAAAATTTACCACCACTCTCGAGATGTTGATAGACTTGTTGAAAAACTTGTTGCATCTCAGCTTGATTAGCCAGATAACAAAGCGAATCATCGAAACAAGTTATAGCAGAAAACTGGGGAAAATCAGTTAAGTCCAGCATATTTGCTTGAACTAGCAAAACATTTTCACTGCCAGCAGCTTGTAAATGCTGATCAGCAAGCGATAGCATTTCAAACGACAGATCACAACCGGTCACAGTAAAGCCTGCGGATTGCAAACGAACCAATAATTGACCCGTTCCGCATGCTACATCTAGAACGGAAGCTGGCAAGGGAACTGTTTGTTGGACAAACCTTAACCAGCGATCGTACAGCCGTTCATCAAACAACTGATCATAGAAGCTAGCAAATTCAGCATAAATCATGAGTTAATCCTCTGTTACCCAGGCTGAAATATCTTCGTTAGTCGCATCAGCCCATAACTTCTCTAGCTTGTAAAATTCTCGCGTTTCCGTTGTAAAAATATGCACCAGAACGTCGCCTAAATCTAATAAAATCCACTTGGACTGATCCTTTCCTTCCAAGTGCTCCACTTTAATTTTTTGAATTGCCAATTCGTCAATAACGTGGTCAGCAATCGCTTTTACCTGTCGACTTGAACTTGCATCCATAATGACAAAATAACGCCCAACGATACTCAATTTTTCAATATTTAAAACTTCAATGTTGTGCGCGCGCCGATCATCGGCGGCAGTTACTACTGTTTTTAAAATTGCTTGATTATCCATAAATTCTCCCATTGATTATGACTTAGGTACCAAAGCATTATATGCTTCAAGCGCAGCCGGATAAATTGCTTGTCCCCGCTCAATCAAAAAGGTCATTGTTTGCTGATTCTGAAAAACAACTCCCTCATCTAAACTAGCCTGGGTTTTAGCACGGGCCATTTCAACCCCGGAAAATGAGCGGTTAGGCTCAAGATAGTCAGCCATATACACAATTTTGTCATACACACTCATGACCGGTGCTGCAATTGTATGATATTTCACTGCGTTTAAAATCCGAATATCATTAATTCCCAATTCCTGTTGCACTAACAAATAGCCGACATAACCGTGCCAAATCGCACGACTATACTTTAATAATTCTGGATCAAGCTGAAACCGCCGAATCAAGCCTTGAAACTCAGCCACATCCCGTTGCTTAGCATAGTCGTGGACTAACCCAGCTAACCCAGCAATCGTTTGATCAGCTCCGTTAGCAGCTGCTAACTCTCGGGCGGTAGCTTCCACACGAACACAGTGATCAAAACGATTTTTATCAAGATGTTTTTTCAATTTCGAAATAATTACGGCTCGTGAATCAGCGGCGTATTGTTCATAATGATCAGGTTCTAGACTCATATAAATTATGCTCCTTGATATATTTTCTAACCGTTTCTGGGACTAAATAGCGAATTTTCTCATGATGACGGATTTTATTGCGAATCATTGTCGAAGAAATTTCAATTTCCGGAACCGTAACCCACACAACCGCTTCCTGTAGTGCTTGTGGCACTGAGGTGCGCGGTCGCCGGACCCCCACAAATTGAACCAGTTGTCGAAGTTCGTCGCTACGATGCCAAGTCGGCAGATCAGCCACCATATCGCTCCCAATAATAAAATAATACGTAGCGGTGGGATGCTCGTCTTGCAATTTTCTCATGGTGTCATAACTGTAACTAATCCCCGTCCGCTCCAGTTCAGCTGTTTCTAACTGAAAATCCGGATTATCTTGAATGGCTAATTGCACCATCCGTTTTCGATCAGGAGCAGCAATTGCGCTTTTATGCTGATGGTGCGGCGGCAAATAGTTTGGTAAAAAACGTACTTGATCTAGGTGGAGCTGATCTAACACCTGCTCCGCCATGATAAGATGACCAAGATGAATCGGATTAAAAGTACCGCCCAAAATTCCAATTTTCTCTGTTTCCATCAGCGACTCCTACAATTGAAAGACTCCATGTGAAATAGTACGACGCGCCGGATTGCTCGATTCACAAAACAGTAGCAACGTACGTCCTAACTCTTGCACCACCGTCAGTTGACTATGTTTAGTAATGTACGCGGCCACTTCGGTTGTCGTAACGGTCGCACTTTGCTGTAAGGAAATTTTGACAAGTTCACGCCGATCAACAGCTTGCACCACTTCTGAAAGCCACGCTTGATTCAAACCGTGCTTTCCAATTGAAAAAATCGGACGAAGTCGATTCCCATGTGCCCGCAAAAAACGTTTTTGTTTCCCAGTTAATTTCAGTTGCCCTTGTACCATTAAAACATCGCCTTTCGTAACAAAACTGATACCCCAGCTGGAGCATAACCGGCCACCAAACAGCCCTTTGGAACTGTAACCCAACCCAATCCTTCAAAGACTAAATCACTCGTGTCGGTTACCTTAAATTCGTGGCGCTGTAATGGCTGCAATGTTTTATTCCCAGTCGGTGGGGTTAACAGCTCGCCCGCATGTTTAGCAAAAAAATCAGTCGCGTTTTCCAGCTTGGTACGATGAACCATTACATTATTATCAGCAAAAACCGTGAAACCGCTTTTTTGTCCCTGAATAAAGTCAAAGCGACCCAGTGCCCCTAAAAATAAGGTCTGTCCCGGGTTTAACTGATATGAGCGCGGCTTAATTCTTTTTTGGGGGGTAACATATTTTAAATCAGCTGGCTGCAAATAATGAGCCATTTGACTTTCCTGAATAATCCCCGGTGTATCAATTAATTCTCGACCATTATCGAGCGGGATTTTAATCAAATCAAGCGTCGTCCCGGGAAATTTTGAAGTCGTAATGACATCCTTGATGCCGGAACTTTCCCGAATAATTTGATTGATTAATGTCGATTTCCCAACATTAGTAACCCCCACAACGTAGACGTCACGACCGTTGGCAGCTTGATTCACCGCTGCTAGCAACTGATCAACTGCTTGATTAGTTTTAGCAGATACTAGTTCGATTGCTACCGGACGTAATCCGGCTTGGTTAAGCATTTGCCGCAACCAATCCTTCATTTTCTTAGGTTTAAAAGAAGCCGGAAGTAAATCCACTTTATTACCAACTGCTAAAATCGGATTATCACCAACAAACCGTTGGAGTCCCGAAATCAAACTACCATTTACATCAAAAATATCAATAACGTACACCACGAGGGCTTTGGTTTCTCTAATCCGGCTTAACAAGCGTAAAAATTCATCATCGGCTAATGCTACTGGCTGGATTTCATTATAATGACGGAGCCGAAAACAACGTTGACAATATAGATCCCCGCCGGAAGCCAATCCCTTCTCTAAAGCTGATTTAGGGGTATAACCAGCTGCATTAGGTGAGGTCGTCTGAATCAAAGCACCACACCCAATACACTGCAAGGGCTCCCTTGCCTGTTGCTCGAGTTCTTCAACCATTAATCAATATCACCTTTCCATCCCAATTCGGGATATCGTTTTTTAAGTTGCCAGTAGACAATGGTTTCCAAACGACGATTGACCCGAGTTGGCAACAAATCAGTTTTAACTAGGGGACGAACCCAGATGCTAGCAATCCCACAGTTATTTGCAGCCCAAACATCGGTCAAAAGCTGATCACCAACCATAACCACCTGATCTTTACGGAGTGAAAACCTTTTCAACGTTCGCTTAATTCCAATGTTCATTGGTTTAAAGGCTCGAGCTACGAATGGTAATCCCAGGTCAGCTACCGCCCGACGCACTCGTTTGGGGTTATTATTTGAAATCACAATCACATTAATCCCATATTGCTGGAGTAAGCGAACCCAATGAAGAATATCTCTATTGCTACCCGCATGATTCCAAGGAATTAGCGTGTTGTCCAAATCCGTTAGAATCGTATCAATTCCATGCTGCTGTAATTTGTCGGGGGAAATATTATAGATGCTTTGAATCATCCATGTTGGTTTAAATGATGCTAACCTCATTCAACGTCTCCTTGTTGATAGCTTGCTTTTATTTTAAAACATTTACAGTTGCAATGGGAGATTTCAAGCTAAAAAAACTTTCACCAACGGCTGCTGATGAAAGTTTTTGGCACACTCGAATTTTAAAGTGCTTTTTTGGCTGCATCAACCAAAGCGGCAAAGGCATCCGTATCATTGACAGCTAAATCAGCCAACATTTTACGGTTGACATCAATGTTAGCTTCTTTCAGACCATGCATCAACTGACTGTAACTGATGTCGTTAATTCGGGCAGCAGCGTTAATCCGTGTAATCCATAGTTTCCGGAAATTACCTTTATTGTTCCGACGATCACGGAAAGCATATTCACGTGATTTCATCACTTGATTTTTAGCAGTTTTAAATAAACGATGCTTCCCGCCGCGGTATCCTTTAGCTAGCTTTAAAACTCGTTTACGCCGATTACGTGTGGTAGTTCCACCTTTAACTCGTGGCATGTCAAAATCCTCCTAGAAATTAAATTATTTTTTCAAAAGTTCACTGTATGATTTAACCCAGATTGGATCAATCATGCGAGTTCCGCGCAAGTGACGACGTTGTTTCTTAGTTTTTCCGTGAAAACGGTGACTAGTAAAAGCATGGGCACTTTTTAAACCACCCTTAGCAGTTTTCTTGAACCGTTTGGCAACCGCCCGGTTTGATTTCATTTTTGGCATTAGTTAGTCCTCCTCGTCGTGTTAAATGTTAATTTTTAGTTTTATTGGTAGGAGCCAGCATTAAAAACATACTACGTCCATCCATCTTAGCTCGTTGCGTTACAGTGGCAATGTCACTTAGGGCATCCGCCATCCGGTTCAATACCTGACGTCCAATTTCCTTATGTGTAATGGCACGTCCTTTAAATCGAATTGAAACGCGAACTTTTTCTCCCTTGCTCAAAAATTTCTGTGCATTTTTAAGCTTAGTATTGAAGTCGTTGGTATCAATCGTTGGACTCAACCGAATTTCTTTTACGCCAACCGTTTTTTGTTTTTTTCTCGCTTCACGATCTTTTTTTTGCTGGTTGAAACGATATTTCCCATAATCTAGAATCTTGGCAACCGCTGGTTTAGCGTTAGGCGCCACTAACACTAAGTCAAGATTAGCTGCTTCAGCAATTTGAAGTGCTTCTTGCTTTGATTTTAGACCGAGCTTATTTCCCTGGTCATCAATTACCATCATCTCATGGGCACGAATGCTATCATTCACCGTCTGATCTCGTTTTGCTATGGTCCTTCACCTCCAAATATTTTTAGCAGAAAAATAGCGGATCCTCTTAACAGAGAACCCGCTATTTCTATCAATAGTAGTTGATAGATTTTGCATCGAAAGCCCAGCAACTAAGCGTTACTCAGGCGAGAAGCGGGAAACTTCTGCTTTTAACTGTTTAAGCTTATCAAGAAATCAACTACTTGTCAACTAAAGCTATTCATTTCTGGAGTAGGTTGCAATATCCTGCAAAATCTCTTTTTCAAAATCTGCCACTGAAAGTGACCGGCTGTCATTTTCACCGTACTTTCGCACAGAGACCGTCTGCTGTTGCTTTTCGTCATCACCTACCACAATTGTGTATGGAATCTTGTGAGTTTGCGCATCTCGAATCAGATAGCCCATCTTTTCACCACGTTGATCAACTGATGACCGCAGTTTCAAGGCTGTAAACTGTTCATTCAAATGATGCGCATAATCACCGTGTTTTTCTTCACTGACCGGAATAATTTGAATTTGTTTGGGCGCCAACCAGGTTGGGAAAGCTCCTTTATAAATTTCAATTAGATAAGCTGTAAATCGTTCCATGGTTGAAACTAACCCTCGGTGAATCATAACCGGACGATGTTCTTGACCATCCTCACCAACATATTTCAAATCAAATCGTTCTGGTAACATGAAATCCAGTTGAATTGTGGATAACGTTTCCTCGTTGCCAAGCGCCGTCTTTGTTTGAACATCAAGCTTAGGACCATAAAAAGCGGCTTCACCCTCGGCCTCGACATATTCAAGCCCCAAGTCATCCATGGCACCTTTCAGCATTGCTTGTGCCTTGTTCCACATCTCGTCATCATCAAAATACTTTTCTGTATTTTGTGGGTCACGATAGCTTAGTCGGAACGTGTAATTGTCAATGTCAAAATCATGATAAACATCAACCATTAGGTTTAATATCCGCTTGAATTCATCCTGAATCTGTTCGGGCGCAACAAAAGTATGCCCGTCATTGAGTGTCATCTCACGGACTCGTTGCAACCCACTCAGTGCACCAGATTTTTCATATCGATGCATCATGCCAAGTTCAGCAATACGTAATGGTAATTCACGGTAAGAACGAATGTGATGGTTATAAATTTGAATGTGGGAAGGACAGTTCATTGGTCGTAATTCAAGTTGTTCCTCATCATCCATCGTCATTGGTGGAAACATATCTTCTCGATAATGATCCCAATGACCAGATTGTTTATAGAGATCTAGGTTCGCCAATACTGGTGTATAAACGTGCTGGTAGCCATTTGCAACTTCTTTATCGGTAATGTAGCGTTCAATTGTCCGCCGAATCGTAGCTCCATTGGGCATCCAATAAGGTAATCCCGCACCAACTTTAGGATCAACAAAGAAAAGATCCAAATTATTTCCAATAACCCGGTGGTCGCGCTCATGTGCTTCTTGACGTTGTTGTAAATCAGCTTGTAAATCTGCTTCTTGATAAAAAGCCGTTCCATAAACTCGCTGTAACATCGGATTAGACGATTTTCCTTGCCAGTAAGCTCCTGCCACGGATAATAGTTTAAAGTGCTTCAAAGCTTTCAAACTAGGAGCAATCACTGTTTGAGCTAATGTCAAAACTCCATTAATTTTGTAAAACAAAAATTTAGTTTGCTGACGTGCTTCAAGTAATGCCCGTTGGTACTGATCGGAACCAATTTCTGCTAGGGCATCCTCTTGACTAAGCCAGTGCCGCTCAATAACCGCATTTTGCTTGATCATCTGTTGCATCTTTTTAGTAATAGTTGCCAACTCATCAACGCTAATTTGGCGATCTGCCTTGTCTGTATCAACATAAAAGCCATCTTCATCAACTGCTAATTGACCAAGTTTAATCTCAGAAAACTGTTGCTTAACTGCCGTCGCCAACAATTGAGCTCCCGTTGCTCGTAAAATCTGCAGTGCTTCTGGATCTTGATCTGTAATAATTTGAAGGTGTCCCCCTTGTTCTAAGGGTTGTTCCAGATCAACTAGCTGTTCATCAAGTTTACCAGCGAGGGCTTTTTTACCCAAACTAACTGCAATTGACTGTGCGATCTGAACAACCGTTACCGGCGTCTCAAATGCTCGCTGGCTACCATCTGGAAACTCAAATGTTAACTTTGCCATCGTATCTTCCTCCTATGAAAAAAGCCCCCAGTCCAAACAGACTAGGGGCGTCAGTGACGCGGTTCCACCCAAATTAATTCGTTATAACGAATATCTCAGTTAACCACTTCTTTAATTTTTACAAATACTAGCAAGGCGGTAAGTTAAAATTTATTTTAAATGACTCCCAGCAAATGCCACTCTCTCTGAAAAATAAATTATAACCCATGTCCTATAACTTAATCTTACCCAGTTAGGTGCTACCTGTCAAGCACTAGCTTTCTTGGCGACGATTCTTACCATCAATTTCAATGGGGCGGGCTAAAAAATGAATTCGCTCCAACAACCGCTTAGCTTTCAACGGCTCGACATCGCCACGACTAGTAGTTGCTAAGTGCTCATCGCCCAGCTGTTGAATTGTGAAGTTCGAGGTAAAAAAAGTAGAAAGCTCATGCTGCATACGATATTCAAGAATTACCCCTAACACCTCGTCACGAATCCAAGCAGACATTGCGTCGGCTCCGATATCATCAATAATCAAAACCGGAACTTGTTTTACTCGATTTAACTTCTCCGTGACTTGATTATTTCCAATTGCACCCTTCATGGTTACGGCAAAACTTGGAAAATGAACCAGACAGACCGTAGTCCCGGTTGCAGCTAATTGCTGCGCCATCGCTGCCATAAGGTAAGTCTTCCCGACTCCAAACGGTCCTGACAAATACAATCCGGGCAAAAAGCCATGTCCTACTTGATGCTCCTTTTCAAGGAAATCATAAACGGCTTTGATCGCCACCATCCGCTGATCAGTTGGCTCATAATCAGAAAGTCGCGCTTGTTTAACAGCGGTTGTCATCCCAATGGTTTGAAACCGTTGCAAGCTGGCTTGACGCTGCTGTTTTTCCAATTGGTTGGCCGTAGGACGATAGGCAACTTCAATTTGATGATCATTTAAGACTAATTCCGGTTCATAACCCGGAGCAAAAGTCGGCTGTCCCTTTTTAAGCTTCGCTTTTTCGGTCACGAATTCATATAATTTTGAGGCTGATTTTTGCAAAACAGCAGCGTCCAAATCTTGTTGATGAGCCGTCAAAAAATCCTGAACGTCATGATCTTGTTGTACCATCTCGACTAGCTTTCGATAGTGCGCTGTTAAACCTTGTTGATCCATAGCTGCTCGTAAATTTGTCCGGATATCATCCATCCTGATCCTCCTTTGCATGATTTATTTTAGCTAGGCGTTTGGCCAGTTCACTCTTTTCCGCACTAGAAACCGGTTTTTCACTTTGTCCAGTAGCATCACGCTTAGCCCATTGCGGTAGCGTCTCGCGAACGTTCCCTCTTTTGACCGACGTTTTTTGCTGCTTGCGTTGTTGCTGACGGTTTTTGATTGCTACTAAAGCCCCCGTTGCCGTTGTGATTTTCTGTTGCGCCCAGTCATTGGCAATGGTGTCTACTAAGTTGCGATTTAAGGTTGGATAATCACGATCAACCAAGAGCAAATAACTCAAAAGGTTGATGACCCCCGGCTCAAGTTGATGGGCCTCAACTAAACTACGCAAAACCCGCTCCTCTCCATTAGTAACAAATCCGCCTTTTTCGTGCTTTAATCCTTGCAAAAAGATCATGGGAGCAGTCCGTTCTGCAACAGCTACTAGTTGCTGCTCTTGCTGACTGAGCTTAGTGGTTGAGCTAACTTGGCTGCCGCGCTTGGCTGGTTCATCAGCGGCCGGTGCGGTCGTTTGTAATTTATTTTTGCGGGCGACCAATAACTGAAACTGTTGCGCATCAAACCGATTAGTAGTCAAGTTAGTAGCCCGCTCAATCAATTTCGCCTGCGCAACTTCATCTAAACCATACAGTTCCTTCGTGGCTAAAAACAATGGTTTTGCTTTCTTAATCGTTTGCAAATCAACAAAGGAATTTTTCAAAATGCTCAGCAATAATTCAAAATCAAAAGTTATCTGTGGCGTGGGCGTTCTTGCTGTTTGAACCGCTGCTGCATTACGCTTAACATTCGTGACCAACTGAGCGGGGGTAGTAGCTGCAAATCTAAAAACTGAAGTTAGGGCATGCGTAGTCTCCTGATAATCAGCAAGTTCCGGTTTAGCTGGCAATAAAATGCGACTAAGCTCTAAAAAGGACGATTCACCAACCATTTCTAGCAATAACTGACTTAGCAAAGGATTTTCAAAAAAAGCAACGGGCACTAGCGGTGATACTAATAGGTAATAAACCTCGTTTTGATTATTAACAAATGTCCGCAACAACCCTGCTCCCTCACACTTTTGCCGAGCTCGATAAAGGTCTTGCTTATCAAGACTAAGGCGCTCCATCAGTTGAAAATGTTCACTAACCCTTGCTGACCAACCCCACAATAAATTTAACAGCGCATAAGCTTTGGTGCCGATGATTGGTAAATACAACTGATCCAATGATTGGCGAGCATCACTGGCAAGTATCGTGTGTGCAGCTATTTTAAATTTACTTTGGGGATTAATCCCTGCTCGTTCCATCATCACTACTCATCATCCTGGCTGACATCATTATCCATCAATTCTTTCATCTTAACGTAAAACTCATTCATGTCCTTAAACTGGCGGTAAACACTGGCAAAACGAATATAGGCAATTTCGTCGATATCTTTGAGTCCATTCATGACATTTTCGCCAATAATCGCACTGGAAACCTCATGACTCTCGTTGTCTTGACTTTCAATGTTTTTTCGCGTCTGGTCAACGATCTGATTCATCTGCTCCAAAGAAACCGGTCGTTTCTCACAAGATCGAATAATCCCTCGTAGCAATTTTTCCCGATTAAATTCCTGCCGGGTCCCATTCTTTTTAACTACTAGCAGTGGTGTCACTTCAACCATTTCAAAGGTTGTAAACCGATAACCACAGTGCTCACACTGTCGTCTTCGCCTGATCTGCGCCCCATCAGCCAGTGGGCGACTTTCAATTACTTTTGAAGTTGAATTATGTTGACATTTTGGACATTTCATTTCAGATCACTCCAGCTTGGCAAGCCATTTTTGCAGCTGCTCAGCACAGCTCTTGGTCCCATGGCTACTATCAAAAACTGCATCTACCAATCCTAATTTCAAATCTTGTGGCCACTGGGTTTTAATCAACTGGTTCGCGGCACTTAATGAAATATGATTTCTTTGCTGTAACCGTTTCAATCGCAACACTGGATCACAAGTCAACAAAACAATCTGGTCAAAAAATGGATGAAATCCATTTTCAAAAAGTGCGGCGGCTTCAAAAATCGTTAAAGATCCCTTTGTTCGCTCCTCCATTGCGGCCAGTAATGCCGGAGTCAAAATCCGAACCAAGGTGCGTAATTTCTCCGGTTGCTGCCAAACAATCTCACCTAACCGATGGCGATTCACTTGGTGATTGTCAATGACTTCATCACCAAAGTGCGCCGCAATTTCGTGAATCACCGGTTGATTATGTGCCTCGATTTCATGTGTAATTTGATCCAAATCATAAACCGGCCAGCCCGCCACTTTCAGATAGCTGGCAACCGTTGATTTGCCGGTCGCAATGCCACCGGTTAAGCCAATTACCTTAGTCACTTTCATCTCCATGAACTACTTGACATTTAGGACAGTAGGTCGTTCCTCGTTGTGCTACTTTAATTTTTACTAGCGGGGTCTTGCAACGGTCACAAGGTTCTCCTTGCCGTCCATACGCATGAAGTTGGTTCTGAAATTTTCCTGCTTCCCCATACGCGTTGGAATATGAATGAACCGTGGTTCCGTGTCCTTGAATGGCTCTAGCAATTTCAGCAATAATATTAGCACGCAATGCCGTAATCGTTTGATCATTTAAATAGTTAGTGGGCTGCTCGGGGTGAATTTTAGTTAACCACAACACCTCATCACAATAGATATTGCCCAACCCTGCTACTTTAGATTGGTCTAATAAAAAAGCCTTGATCTTTCGATGCGACCCCTGCAATTTTTCCTTTAAATACGTAAAACTCAAATCATGTTCGGTTGGTTCTGGACCAATCTTATTTAAACCAGATAAATTATACACTTGATCATTTGGAACTAATGCCATCTTGCCAAACATTCGGGTGTCTTTGTATCGTAGTTCACGACCATCATTAAGTTGAAAGACAACATTAGTATGCTTAGGTCGTTCAGTTCCAATGGACTGTACCTCATACTTACCTTCCATCCGTAGATGTGAAACTAGCGTCAATCTTCCAGAAAGTCTAAACAAAAGATATTTTCCACGCCGATCGATTTTTAAAATCTCTTTATTAGTCAATTTTTTAATGAATTGATCAGCATCTAAGTTAATCATTTTTGGATATAAAACTTCAACTTTTTTGATGGTTGCTCCAACCACCAACTCGGTTAGTCCATTACGAACTGTTTCTACCTCAGGTAACTCCGGCATGCTTTCACCTACATTCTATTTTTTTATATTATACCAGTTATCACCAAAATGACTCTCAACTTTAAGTGGAACGTCAAAGGCGGTTCCAGCTTGCAGTACTGAATCCGTTTTAATGATCGAATCCATCACTTGAGGAACCAGCTGCTCTAACACGGGAATCTCTGATTTTGGGGCCTCAAAAATTAACTCATCATGGATTTGTAACAACATCTGTGCCTGCAAAGATCGTTCTCGTAGTACTTGGTTCATTTTTACCATCGCTGCTTTAATGATATCAGCTGCACTCCCCTGAATTGGTGAATTCATGGCCACTCGTTCAGCAAATTGTCGCTGTTGGAAGCGCTTAGAATTGATTTCTGGAATATAGCGCCGCCGTTTGGCAATTGTTTCTACATAACCATGCTCCTTTGCAAAAGTAACACTTTTTTCCATGTACTCTTTTACCTTTGGATATTCTGCAAAGTAACGATCGATAAATTGCTGAGCTTCTGGCTTGCTAATTCCTGTGTTATTAGCTAACCCATAAGCGCTAATTCCATAGACAATTCCAAAGTTAACCGCCTTTGCCTGCCTTCTAAGCTCAGCATCAACAGGCTGGTCAGCTGGAAGAGAAAAAATTCGACGCGCCGTTGCAGCATGAATATCATCTCCGTCAGCAAAGGCCGCCTGCATTTGCTGATCTTTTGAAATTGCAGCAAGTACTCGCAACTCAATTTGCGAATAATCAGAAGAAAATAATTGCCAGTCTGTCCTTCTGGGAACAAAGGCGGATCGAATCTGACGACCAGCCTCTGTACGAACTGGAATATTTTGCAAATTAGGATCAACCGAGGAGAGCCGTCCCGTCTGAGCTAAGGTTTGGAGATACCGGGTGTGCACTTTCCCATCTGGAAAAATATCACCAATGATCCCATCAATATAAGTCGAAATCAACTTGGTCAGTTGTCGATAATTAAGGATTTTTTCAATGATAGGATAGTCCGGCGCCAATTTTTCTAAAACATCAACGGAAGTGGAGTATCCGGTTTTAGTTTTCTTTAGAACCGGTAGCTGCATCTTTTCAAATAAAACCTCACCAAGTTGTTTAGGTGAACTAATATTAAACTGCATCCCGGCACTTTGATAAATTGACTGTTCAATTTCTGCTAATTGCTCGCTAAACTTACTTTTCAGTTCCGTTAACCGTTCAGCATTAACAGTAATGCCGGTAATTTCCATATCACTAAGAGAACGTGAAAGTGGTACTTCGAGGTTACGATATAAATTTAACTGTTCGTGCTTTTTTAAATCTGCCAACATCGTTGGTTTGAGCGTCTGAATTGCAAGCGCTTTTTGCACCATATGCTCAAACAAAACATCTGAAGCCGGAACTGCCAGTTGCTTTCCTTTGCCGTAAACATCCTGATCGGGACGAACCTGCTGATAATCATGCCGATTAGCAACTTCCCCAACATCATCGGCATTGTTTAAAGTATTAAGCAAATAAGAAGCCAATAACATATCAAAATCAACGTTAGCAAGCTGCACGCCTAACCGATGTAATCCAACAATTTGCGATTTATTATCAAAAACGTTTTTATGCATGCGCTCATCAGCCAGTATCTTGCGGAGTGGTTCGCTTTGCAGTAACTCCACTTTCTGACTAACTAACCAGCGTTGCCCGTCCCCAATCACAAATCCAATTTGATCGGCCGTATGATAGTTGCTGGTTAACATTTCCAAGTTAAAAGTAATATCATTACCCAACTCGTTAACCAGCTGTAGATTATCCTCCGTCAAAACCTGATAATCCAGTTTAGGCAAGCTCGGACTCACCTGATAATCACTTCCTAATTCCTTTAAAAATGATTTGAAATTCATTTTCCGATAAAAATCCGCTAATTCAGGAAGAATCGTTGCTTGATAGGTTAATTCTGACAAATCAATTGTAATCGGAGCCTTCCGGTTGATTGTCGCTAGTTGCTTCGAAAGGAGCGCTTGTTCATGATCCAGCTCCAGATTTTCTCGTAATTTTTTCCCACTAACTTGATCAAGCTGCTGATAGAGTTGTTCAATCGTCCCAAACTGATGAATCAATTTGACCGCTGTTTTTGGTCCTACCTTGCGAACTCCTGGATAATTATCCGATTGATCTCCCTGCAACCCCTTAACATCAATAATTTGCCGAGGCTCGATTCCCATGGTTTCTTGCACATAGGCAGGGGTATACGCCACTAGCTCACTGACTCCTTTTTTTGAAACTGAAACGGTCGTGTGATCAGAACAAAGTTGCGTTAAGTCTCGGTCACCAGTAACTACCTCTACTTGATAACCCGCCTGTTCCGCCCGAAGTGCCACCGTGCCAATAATGTCATCAGCTTCATAATCAGCCAATTCATAAGTGGCAATTCCACGAGCCTTCAATAAATCTAAAATAAAGGGGAATTGTTCGCGCAATTCTTCTGGCATCTTGGCACGACCAGACTTGTATTCAGAATACATTTTCGTCCGAAAAGTTGTTTTACCCGCATCAAAAGCCGCCAAAACTGCTGTTGGTTGCATTTTTTTCAAAAGATCATCCAGCATACGATTTAAGCCATAAATTGCATTCGTATGGAGACCATCGGCGTTCGTAAATCGATCTAATGATGGGTAAAGTGCAAAAAAAGCTTTGTAACTCAATGAATTTCCATCTAAAAGTAACAACTTCTTAGCTGCCATTGAAAAACCCCTTTATGATTGTTTGCTTGTTTTTCCAGATATTTCTATTTTACATCATTTTATAATAAAAAAAGCCCCCCGAGTTGGCAGTTAATCATGCCGACCATTAAGGGGCTTAGAATTAGATGGGCTAATTATTTTTTACAGCAAACTTAGTTAATTTTTTTACTTAAATGACTAAGTAAATCTTCATAGGTTCGTTCATATTTTTGAATATCGCCCGCCCCCATAAAAATCACTACGGCATCATGGTAATCCAATAACGGCGACATGTTTGCTTCAGTGATTAGCTGACTGCCGTTAATCTTATCAACCAAATCCTGACTGGTTACGTCTCCGTACTTCTCTCGTGGCGAACTGTATATTTTTGTAACGTAAACGTGATCAGCTTTACTTAGCGTAGCGGCAAAATCATCCAAATAGGCAATTGTTCGACTAAAAGTATGTGGCTGAAAAACTACTACGATTTCTTTATTCGGATATTCTTGTCGCGCTGCATCAAGGGTTGCCCGAATCTCAGAGGGATGGTGAGCATAATCGTCAATAATAGTCATATCACCCATTTTAACTTGTGAAAAACGGCGTTTAACCCCTTGAAAAGTCAGGAGTTCACGCTTAATTTCAGCTAAGTCGACCTCTTCAAAGTAAGCAACCGCAATTACCGCCAGGGCATTTAAAATGTTGTGTTCTCCAAAGAGCGGAATTTCAAAGCGACCAAAATCACGACCTTGAAAATGGACGTTAAACGTCGAACCCGTAGTGGTTCGTTTGACGTCTACTGCCTGAAAATCATCAGCATCTTTCGTACCATAGTAATAGATGGGCACCGCTGCTTTAATTTTGCGCAAGTATGGATCATCACCCCATGCAAAAATTCCCTTTTTAACGTGTCCGGCGAAGGTTTCAAAAGCATCGAACACATCATCAATCCCCGTATAATAATCAGGATGATCAAAATCAATGTTCGTCATAATCGCATAATCTGGATAGGTCGGCATAAAATGCCGGCGGTATTCGTCTGCTTCATACACAAAAAAACGTGCATCGGGAATGGCATTCCCACTACCATCGCCAATCAAAAAGTCAGTAGGAGCGATGCCGCTGAGTACATGCGACAAAAGCCCAGTTGTACTGGTTTTTCCATGTGCCCCGCACACCGCAATGCTAGTGTAGCCCTGAATTAGCTCACCCAAAAATTCTGGATAGCGATAAATTTGCAACCCTAGCTCACGCGCACGTTGAACCTCTGGATGATCATCACTAAAAGCGTTGCCAACGATCAAAGTCATCCCTGGCTGAATGTTATCGGGGCTAAACTGATATAACGGAATTCCAGCATCTTCTAGTCCCTTTTGTGTAAAGGTATATTTTTCAATGTCTGAACCCGCTACTTGATACCCCATCGCTTTAACCACCAAAGCCATGGCGCTCATCCCAGTTCCCTTAATCCCAACGAAAAAGTAAGTGCTATTATGATTTAATTTAATTTTTGTAGTTGTTGTCATAGTTGTTTGTGTAATCCCTTCTCAGTCCTGTTCCTCAAGAATACCAATTTCTAGAGCTAAAGTCTAAGGCTTATTAATTATTTAACTGCTGGAGTTTTTCAGGCGTCAGATAAACATCCCGTGGTTTTGCTCCTCGTTGCTCTGAAATCAGCTGATGTTGCTCTAAATCATCGATCAAACTGGCAGCTCGATTGTAGCCAATCGAAAAAACACGCTGGATTTTAGAGGTTGAAACCGTCTTCTCATCTGCCAAGTAGCGCAAACATTCAGACCACAGTTCATCATGAGCAGTGGCTTGATCGGCTTGCTTAACGAGTGATCGCGGATCAAATTCGTAATGAACCGGACCTTCCGCGCGCACAGCAACCGTAACTTTTTCAACCTCAGCATTAGTCACAAATGCTCCTTGTAGCCGTTCTGGCTTGCTAGCCCCGTTTCCAAGGTACAGCAAATCACCACGTCCTAACAAACGCTCTGCTCCTGCTTGATCAATAATTGTTCGTGAATCAATTTGACTAGCAACCATAAAAGCAATCCGAGTTGGAATATTATTTTTGATGGTTCCAGTAACGACGTCGACACTTGGTCGTTGCGTGGCAATGACTAAATGAATCCCGGCAGCCCGTGCTTTTTGCGTGATGCGTACGATATAATCCTGAACTTCACCAGCCGCAACCATCATTAAATCTGCTAACTCATCAATTACGACTAGTATTGTAGGCAACTGATCAGCCGCATGTCCCGTACTCTTGGCCTGACGATTATATTGTTCCAGATTCCGTACTCCTGCAGCACGAAGTCTTTCGTAACGCTGATCCATTTCCTCTGTTACCCATTTCAAGGCAGCTGCGGCTTCCTGTGGATCAGAAATAACTGGGGTCAACAAATGTGGAATTCCTTCATAAGGAGCTAACTCTACAGCCTTTGGATCAATCAAAAGCATTCGCAAATCTTGTGGTGTTGCATGATACAACAATGATAATAACATGCTATTGATGAAGACACTTTTACCAGAGCCGGTTGCCCCAGCAATCAATGCATGGGGCATACTAGTCAAATCACTAGCAACTGGATTGCCCGCGATGCTAACCCCCAGGGCGATTTGATTTGGTGCCTGCTCAGTTTGAAAGGCTGACGCCTGAAGAACTTCTGACAGCATAACTGGTCGGGGTTGGGGATTGGGAATCTCAATTCCAACCGTGGATTTACCGGGAATTGGTGCTTCAATTCGGATATCCTTTGCTGCCAGTGCTAATTTTAAGTCATCGTTAAGATTCGTAATTTTATTGACCTTAACCCCAAGTGCTAATTTAACCTGAAATTCAGTCACCGTTGGACCATTTGTCCAGGAAACAACTTTACCGCTCACATGAAAAGCTTCAAGCGTACGATCTAAAACTTCAGCCTGTTGTAAAATCCAGTCATCCTGTTCATCTTCTGGAAGCTCCACCGGTGGATTTAGTAATTTCAAGCTGGGAAGCTTCCCAGCCTGTGACCCAACCGCTTGCGGATTCTTGGCTGGTTTTGAAATCTCGTTTGAATCGCTTGTGCTAGGCGAAAGTGCTGCTTTTTTCGACGTTTCGGCTGTGGGCATCACAGCGTCTTGCTTCGAGGTTGAAGTCCTCTCCGAAAAGAGTGCTAATTTTTCGGCTCCTAAATCTTCATCTTGAAAAATTTCTTGAAGTGAATGCCCCAATCCCCTTCGGGTGGGAGCTGGAGTTGATTTGGCAGAGTTATCCACAGTGTTTTCATTTTCGTTTTCATGAATATCTGCAGGTAGTTTTGGCTTTTTTTCAGAAACCGTGGTGGGCAGCTTCGACCACTTTAAATGGTTTCCCGATTGATCTTTTGAGGTAACTGAGACTTCGGTCGTCAACCAAATTAAATTTGCATCATTGGTTAATGCCTGAATTGCTCGCTGATAACGGGGACTCAAAGTTGTCTTTATCCCCTGATAGTGGCGCTTGCCAGCATGATTGTGAGGCTGAAAAGCTGCAGTTTGTTGCACCAAATCATGTTGTGGCACTGCGACGGTTGATTTTAAAAAGGACGAACTCGGCTTAGTTGTTGGCGCAGGTGATCGCCGTGACTGAAAAGCTGAAGTTGCGTGTCCGGTTGACTCAGTAGGCTTTTGAAACGGAATCTTTCCATCAAAATATTTACGAAAAAAAGCGGGACCGTCATAGTGCTTCATAATCTCTCATCCTAATTAAAAATTTATGTATAAAAAAACGAATAGTAGCTATTCGTTAAACAAGGTCGCTGCTTGTTCAAAATCAAACGGATCCCCTACCTGATAATTAGCTGGTAAAATCAAGGCTCCTGGTTTATCAGGAGCATGCGGGATGCGTAGTTCACGACCAGAACAAATCATACCATCGCTTTCGACATCCTTTAACTTACTAGGCCAAATCAATTGACCGTTAGGCATCATGGCTCCAACTTCAGCTACGACTACTTTAATCCCGGTTTTTATATTTGGCGAACCACTGACGATTTGTAAAACCTTGCCAGCTTGGACTTCCGTTTCCGTAATCTGCAGATGAGTCGACTGGGGATGTGGTTTTACAACATTAACCTGTCCCACCACAAAAGTAGCCGGCGAAGTTAATGGCAATCGATCCGAGAAACCTTGACTCTGCAAGACCTCATTCAAGGTCGTAATTTCTGCTTTAGATAAACCAATGTGCCCGACCTGTCCCTTTAATTTTGGCAAAAGTTCACTCGCATTAAAAATATTATACCCGACGGTCTGACCGCCCGCTTGTAGCGCGACAACATTCCCCTTACGAACCGACCGCTGGTTAGGCTGGTCTGGACCCAGCACCAGTAGTAAAACATCCCCAATCTGACGAGGATTATAACTAGCAATCAGCATTTTGATGTACTCCTATCCTTTTAAATTAGTCTAGTCCTGCAATAAAACTTTCGATTTCCGCCTTGGTTTTTCGATCTTTGTTTACTAAGCGACCAATTTCTTTGCCATTATGAAAAGCAATGAAGCTTGGAATCCCAAAGACATCTAACTCTTTGCATAGTTCAATATTAGCATCTCGATCAACTTCAAGAAAGGTGTAGTTTGAGAAATCTTGAACAATTTCGGGCATAGCTGGTTTGATAAAATTACAATCAGGGCACCAGCTAGCGGTAAAAAAGAGTAGGTAGTTGCCATTGGCAATCTTATTTTTTAAGGTTTTTGCATCCATTACTGCTAATTCTTCCATCATATATCACTCCTATCTGTGTTATTATAACTCAGTGATTAGTAATTGTTATTTAATGAGCTTCAAAAATTACTTTAAAGGGGGATTCACTTTTGCGTAGTAAAAAATTTATTATTCCAACCTTGTTATCTTTGGCCGGAACGACTGCCCTAGTTTACTTAAAAAAACGGCAACAAGCTCATGAAAATGCTATTAAAGCAGCGTTGCTTCCAACCATTAAGACGGTTTTTAATAACCAAGAGATTAACGGCTACTGGATTGATTTTGAAAATCAGCGCGGTCTAGAATACGAGGGAGGCGTGAAAGTCACTGATCGCACTTCTGGTGTTCAAGAGGCCTATACCTTCCTTTTCAATCCAACTACTAAAGAAATCTACCACATCAAGCCGGTTACAACCGTTTAATCAACCACTTTATCAGGAAAACGGGCCTCGATTCGATAAATCGGGCCTTTTTCTTTGAATTTATCTTCATATTCAGTTGCAACGTTAGCCGCCAAAATTTCTGGATCTGCTTGATACAAATCAAGATCAATCCTTTCAAAATGCAACCCGAAGTTATTTAGACTTACCAGCGAATATTCAAATAAGGGGCGATTATCGGTTTTAAAGCTTAACTTAGCTTTTGCAGGCAAAACTTCTTGATAAATTTTTAAAAATTGGGGGGCCGTTAAGCGACGCTTTTCATGGCGCTTTTTAGGCCAAGGATCTGAGAAGTTCAGATACAGCTGTTGAACTTCTCCTTTCGCAAAATATTCAGAAATAGCCTTACCATTAGTTAGAATAAATTGGACATTTGAAACTCCCGCAGTCAATGCTCGGCGTACTGCCATGGCCAGCACGGCATCTTCCATATCGATTCCGATAAAGTTTTGCTCGGGATGCCGGCGCGCCATTTCAACAATAAAAGCACCCTTTCCCGAGCCAATCTCAATGTTTAATGGGGCGGGCTGAGCGAACCGTTCTTGCCATCTCCCCCGATATTTTTCTGGTGCTGCGACAACCAAATTGGGATGATCAGCTAAAAATGGTAACGCCCATTTCTTCTTTCTAATCCGCATACGTCTCTCTCCTATTTTTATTAAGTTGGTGGCGAACAACGGTCTTAATTAAACCAAATAGTAGCAACAAACCACCGGCTAAGGTCACCGCACCACTCCATAATGATGAAGTCCCCCACCAGGTTGCTAGACTAAATAAAATAATTTCTATCCCGATTAAGCTAACGTAAAACTGGTGGAAATTTTGAGCTTGCTCTGCACCGGTAACCGGATAAATCTGTAACAGTGAATTTTGTCGAAAGTATCCAGCAAACGGAGTCAATTGGACTCCCGTCATATAGATCAATAACCAGGCAATGATTATTGCCATTAATTGGTTGGACAAGCACAATAAGATAATCGTTCCAAGGAAAATAACTCGTACATATAAATCACTTTCAGTGGAGTTTCTAACAAATGAACGAAAATACAAGTTCAGATAAAGATGTGCTTGATCTTGTTGTAACCACCGCAACCAGGAATCAGCCCAGCGACGCCGGCGAGGTCGAGCTGGCAAAGTTGGCACATCAGTGAACAAGGCAAAAATCTGATAGAGACGTTGCATTCGGCGACTTTCAGTTCGAACGAGCCACTTCCAATTGAGTGCAACGCTTCGTTCCCTGCTCCAGTACAACACTCCCGCAAGATAACCACATCCTAGTAATAGTGATACAAGAGGCCATCCTAAAACTGCAACAGCAGTGATCCCAAATGGTAACAGCCAGGCGCCACTAATTCGAGCTATTGTTGTGAGGGGGCGGGCTAAATAAAGTTGTCCAACTTGAAAATCAAGTAAGCCCCCCTTCAAAACCAGCATCAACAATAACAGCTCCTTGAGTTGTAACGATTGAAATCCCAATGACAAACTAACAAAGGGCAACAAGACAAACCAAATGAGCAGTTGAATGCAGCCAGAAAGCGCATAACTATACCAATAAGCGCGTTTTAAATAGGACGGAAATGCAAATTCTTGGGGCGCCAAAAAAACCTGGTCGGGAGCCTGAATCAGGGTCGCTAGGTTCCCTAGTTGCAAGCCACCTACTAGTCCCAACAAAATGACCCCTTGTTCCCAGGGTTGCCCGCCACTCAAATGTTGTAATAAATTTCCGTAAGCAAACGCCAATGCTCCAATAAAAAATAGGAGCGCAATCACAAAGAAATCGTTAAAAACATATTTAAGATATTTGGTTAGTTCGGTAATATGGCTCGTCAATCGTTGCCTGAAGATCTTACTCATGTTGCCCATCCCTTGCCATCGCTAGATAAATGTCAGTTAAGGTCGAACCAGTATCTGCATAGCGTTTTTGCATGGCTGCCAATGGACCCTCATAATTAATGTGACCGTCGTTAATCAAAATAAACCGGTCACAATATTTTTCTGCCGTGTCCAGCACGTGCGTCGACATTAGGATCGCTGCTCCCTGTCGTTTTCGTTCCGTAATCAATTCTAATAAATCATCAATTGCCAATGGATCAAGTCCAGTAAAGGGTTCATCAATCACAAATAAGCGAGCATCAGTTACAAACGCACACACAATCATGACTTTTTGCCGCATTCCCTTTGAAAAGTTCGCTGGAAACCAATCCAATTTATTATCTAATCGAAACCGTCGCAACAGTTCATGAGCCCGTTTCCAAGCGGTGGTTCGATCCAGTTGATATGCCATCATGGTGACATCCAAATGTTCGCGTAGCGTTAGCTCTGGATAAAGAACTGGCATTTCTGGAATGTATGCTAATTGTTGCTTATATTGTCGTACATTTTGTTGTAGTTCAATTCCATCGACCGTAATGCTCCCAGAAAAGGGAGTCATTAGACCGATGACATGGTTAATCGTGGTTGACTTTCCTGCCCCATTCAGACCAATCAGTGACACCAGTTCCCCTGACTGCACGTCAAAGGTTTCATCTTTTATTACTGGAACGGAAGAGTAGCCCCCTGTTAAATTATTTACTTGCAAACCCATTTTTTCATCCCCTTAATTCTTCAATTAATAGTATATCATATGTAATTGTTGCAAATCAGAGCCTGCGTCCATGCTATAATCAAAGCTAGAAAGGAGTTTAACCATGTCAAATTTACATTCTGATTGTGTTTTTTGTAAGATTATTGCTGGTGATATTCCTAGTTATCCTGTTTTTGAAGACGACGTTGTCCTGGCTTTTTTAGATATTTCCCAAGCTACCCCTGGGCACACTCTCGTTATCCCCAAACAACATTTACAAGACATCTATGCCATGTCAACGGATCAGGCAGGTGCAATTTTTAGCCGCATTCCACAGATTGCACGTGCCATTCGCGCTAGTGATCCACAAATTAAAGGAATGAACATCGTTAATGATAACGGAGTCGTCGCCTACCAGTCCGTTTTTCACGCCCATTTTCACCTGATTCCCCGTTACCAGCCAACCGATGACTTTAACATTCATTTTGGAGACCACAGTACAGATTATCAACCACAGCAGTACCAAGCTCTTCAAACGGCCATCAAAAAACAGTTGCATTAATTTTTAAAATATGCTTAATTTTGTGCTAATTATTCTCTGAAAATTCTAAATGTGTTATATTTAAGCAAGTATGATTTAAAAGTTTCCAAATCAAGCAGTAAAGGATAGGATGGACAAATATGAAAATTACTAGAAAAAAAATCGCGCTCGGAGCAGCTGGAGTTTTAATGAGTTTATCATTAGCAGCCTGTGGTGCGGGTGGCAAAAGTGTTGCTACTACTAACGGTGGAAAAATTACCCAAGAAGATTTCTACAATAAACTGAAGAAATCTCCACAAGGAAAACAGCAGCTTCAGCAAATGATTTTGCATAAAGTTCTAGAAAAACAATACGGTGACAAAGTTAAAAATTCTGATGTTGATAAACAACTCAATCAATACAAATCCCAATATGGTAGTCAATTCAAGGCGCTTTTACAACAACAAGGCATGACCGAGTCAACCTTAAAACAATCCTTGAAAGATCAGCTAATGTTAAAACAAGCTGTGATGGCAAGAACCGACTTTTCTAACAAGCAATTGGAAAAGCAATTCAAATCCTTCCAGCCAAAGGTAACGGTTCAAACCATTATGACCAAGGATAAGGATACAGCGCAAAATGCCATCAACGATTTAAATAATGGCAAAAAATGGAATGATGTTGTCAAACAATATTCAGAAGACGAATCGAATAAAAATAACGGTGGAAAAACCCCTCCTTTTGACAACTCAACTCAGGGCGTAGAATCATCGGTTAAACAAGCAGCTTTCAAGCTGAAAGATGGCGACTACTCGACTGAACCAATTAAGACGCAACAAGGATATGCAGTGATTAAAATGGTTAAGCATCCTAAGAAAGGTAGCTTAAATGACCATAAAGAAGAAGTTAAACAACAATTAGCAACCAAACGCATGTCTGATAGCAATACCATGCACAAAGTTGTTTCTGAAGTGTTAAAAGACGGCGATGTTCACATTAATGATAATGATCTCAAAGATGTGCTCTCCGGTTACGTTGAAAAAAATTAAACTAAGCAACTAAAAAAGCTTCACTTTTCAATTCTGAAAAGTGAAGCTTTTTTTAATTGTTTTCCTTATTATTCGTTAATAACGTTTGCGTGGCGGGCATTAAGTCGTCTTGTAAAATACGTTCATCAGCCGTGAAATAAATTACCTGCGTTCTTTTACTTAGATCTTTCAACAATTCCAGTGCGTGTTTGGTTCGGACACAGTCAAATTCAGCAAAGCCATCATCAACCATAATTGGCATTGGATATTGGTCGCTAAATGAGCTAGTAAAAGCCAACACCAGTGAAAGATATAGTTGTTGCGTGGTTCCTCGTGATAGTTCACTCACTTTAAACCGGAATCCGTCGTTTGTAACAACTTCCATTTTATTTTTATAACTAATCTTTTGATAATGCTGATCAGTCAAAATAGCAAAATATTTTTGTGCCTGTGCTTGAACTTGCGGGAAGCGCCCATGGTTAGCCTGATTTAAAACTGCTTCAATCCAATCGTGACTCAATTGATTCACAAAGTAAATTTTAGTCTGCTGAATTATTTCAGTTTCAAGATTAGCTAGTTGCTGACGAATCTCAGCAAAGGTTCCATCTTTCGCCTGTAGTTGCAACTCTCTTTGTAATTGTGCCTGTTCCTGCGCCAATTGAGTCCCGGTGGTACTCAACTCCGTGCGCTGCTGCCGTAACTTGCTAATTTTTTGTTGCAAAGCTGATTCATCCTGGTATTGCTTCAAGCTCGCTAGTACTGTGGGCGTAAGTACTTGTTCTAACTCAGCCTGTTCCATTCTTTTTTGTTTCAACTGTTGCTGTTCCTTGTATTTTTGTTCAAAACTATGCCGACCATCCACTTGCCGTTGTTGCCAAAATTGCTGTTGATTACGTTGGAGCTGTTCAACTTTCTGCAAAGCAGTGGTGGCAGCGTGTTGAAGCTCCTGCAGTCGTTGTTGATAATTTGACTGTTTCTGAGCACAATCTTGTGCTTCAGCCAAAATTCGTTGCAATTGCTGGATTTGTGTGGCGGGGGCGTTTGCCTGCAAGCCAAAAGGTTGTGCAGCAAACTGCCAAGCAGAGAGCATCTGAGTAAGCGCTGTTTGCAAATGCTGCTGTGTCGCCTGCTTTTTTTGAAATGCTGCTTTCTGTAAATCTCGTTGATTAATTTTGGCCTGTAATACATTTGTCCACTGTGCCATTGGCACCTGACTAATGTTAAATTGGCGTCCAATCGACGTCAGCTCTTGCTCAACCTGAGCTGATTGGGTCTGTAATTCCGTCGCACTTGGAAAAGTCGATGATGCTGACCCCTGTTTTTGCTGCTGGCCGAACAATTGATAACAACTAATTCCTAGCAGAGCTAATCCTAATAGTCCTCCAATGACCAGTCCAACCCCTCCCAAGAAAATAGCACCAAGTATTAATAAAAGCCCTCCAGCGATTCCAAACCATTCCCATGAAGGAGTCGGCTTAGTGTTAGGATTTTGGGAAGGAGTTTGGGACAATTGGAGTTCCTGTTGCTGTAAAGCTTGTTGCTTTTGCAACAATTCGGCGGTTTTTTGATTAGTAGTTTGATCAAAGGGCTTACTTTGTGGTCCCCCGGCTGCTTGAGTAATTGTCGTTAATTGTTCTTCATCATTCTGCAGCTCGGTCGTAATTTGATTGAGTTGGCGCTGCTGTTCTGCGGCCGACTCAACTTGGGGAGCTAGTTGCTCAATTTGGCGCTTATGTTCAATATAGAATTGATACCAATCCGGTTGTTGCGGTGCTTGTTTTTGATAGGAGTTTACCTGTTTTTGTTGTTCTTCTAAGTTCTGAGAAGCAATTTCTAAGGAACTTTGGAGCTTGTTACTAGCCTCTAAATCAGCTGGTTCAAATCCTGCACTTCCCGTCAATTTTTGTTGTCGTAGCGCTTGGAGCTGCTGATATTTATTCCAGAGGCGTTGCTCATCTTCTAATTTAGGCAGATCAGAGGCAACTTTTGTCAATGCTTTTTGATTTTCAGCTCGCTTAGTTGCAATTACCTGTTCTTGTTGCTGATTTTCTAAGTATTTGGGATAGTCCGTTTGAGAAGTTTGAGCCTTTTTCGTTAACTTTTCATGCTCCTGTAACAGTTGGTTTAATTTTCGAGTTCGACCCCGCGGTGCATAAAGTTGTTTCGCTTCTTTCTCCAACTTTTCGGCTAGTTCCAACCACTCGTCTACGCCAACTACACCAACCCGATTGATCAATTGATTTAACTTTTGCTTAGATAGGTTAGCCACTGCCCCCAAATCTGGAAAGCTGAAATAAAATAAATTTTGGTAGGTTTTACGATCAATTGGACCTAACCATTTTTTTAGTAAATCCGCCGATTGGTCCTTACCTGCTGCATCGGTAATGGTTAAATCTCCACCATTTTTTGCATCTACCCGATGTAAATGAAAAACTTGTCCCTGCTGCTCAATCGTGAGTCCCCCACTCATTTTACTTTTATCTTTAGGCCCGTAAGGATGACTAGTGCTACGTTTCTCAAACCCAAACAACATATCCAAGATGAAACTGACCATTGTACTTTTACCAGCTTCATTTCGCCCGTACAGTGCCTGCAAGTTTTGCAACTCCAACGAAAAATGGTGAAATTTACCGTAGTTATCAATCTCAATTTGTTTAATCTTCATTAAGATCTTCCTTCCTCTGCGTTGCTGCTCTTAATAGTAGTTCACTATCTCGCTGCAAAGCCGTGTACGCCACCTCATTTTGAAATTCATTAAACAAAAAGCCTTTTTCAAATAATTTTTTACCAAGGGCAAGCACATGCTCACTACTAAAAATTTCAGGGGCAGTTGCTTCCCAGTATTCTTGATCAAGATTAGTAAAGTTCAGACTGGTTTCCTCCACTAACGAAAGCTCATACACCCACTCGGATAAATTCTGTTCTTGAAGGAGATCTTGCAAATGAGCCAGACTAATTCCCGTTAAAATATTTTGCTCGAGTGCTTGATTCAAAACTGGTTCTGTTGCACGACAAACTATATTTATTAAATGTAGCTTTTGATAGTGCTGACTTGCAAGCAGCTGCTCCAAACCATTCAGCAACTCCGAATCCTGCATTCCGGCTGTTAGTGAAAATGACAACGAAGAAAAAATAATTGGGGAAGTTTCGTGAAAGCTTTTGCTAAGATGACCGGCGCTATCATCAACCTGTAAGTAGCCTTTTTCCCCTGTTTCATTTTTATGCCGACCTTGAATGTTCCCGGGATACTCAATTAATGGCGATGCACATAGTTCCATTCTCTTATGAATATGACCCAACGCCCAGTAATCATAATTTTTTTCTAACAATTCATTCACAGTAAACGGGGCATAATTATTATTCGCGCCCGTTTTTTCTGCCCCATGAATCATCCCAATCTGATAGTCAGCTGTACCCCGGTAGGGAAAAGCAGCAGCTTTGTCAGTTGTAACTGCTCGGGTTCCGTAACTAAACCCCGTAATCGCAACAGTTTTACCATCTGCCAGCGTCAGGGTTAGCGTGGTTGGTTCTTGGGGGAAGATATGAACATTAGCAGGCAAATGAAGTCCTCGCCCATCATCAGCTTGAAAATCATGATTACCAAACGATAAATAAACCGGAATCTGAGCGTCCTGTAACCGCTCCATTTCGGTTGTAAAGGCATTTAAAGCTGTAACACTTTGATGCTGACTGTCGAAAATGTCGCCAACAATCAGCATAAAATCAATTTGTTGTTCAAGGGCATCATTTACTAATTGATGAAAAGAGTCATATGGACCCTGCCGTAGTTTTTTCCATAGTTCTTGCGGGGTGCCTGCTCCCTGCAAGCCTTGATAAGGCGTATCTAAATGAAGATCAGCCGTATGAATAAATTTCATAATTAAACTCCCATAAAACAGAACAGGAGCGCCGCAGCGCTCCTGTTCTTCAGCAACTATTCTTGATAAAGCTTGCGTAGCGGTTCCGTGATAACAGCATTGGCTTCGTCAATCAACTTACCCATGGCTTTTTCGCGTTCCATCAACTGCTTAATGGCAGGCAACTGATTCATTTTGTCAGCCAGCCCCTGCGCATGTTTCATATCATCTTGAGTGATTTCCTGACCGTTCATTTGCTTTTGACGTAATTCGTTTTGATTAGCTTGAAAGTCCGTAAAGACTTGGTAAGCTTCTTTTTCCTTTTTTAAGTCTGCAAAGGCACTTTTCAGATTCGCAAACTGTTCTGAGCTAACAATTGTTTCTTGCATTTTTTGGGCTTGTTCAATAATTTTATGATCTGACATTTTTTAATCCTCCAAGATTAAGGTTGGCTCAATTTTAACATATTTTTAGCTATTTCCCTAGAAAACTCCGCGCCCGCTCGTAAAAATCTTGAGCGACTCCAGCAGCCCGCTTTTCTATATCCTTAGTAACATCCTCAGCTTTATGAGTTAAGTCACTTCCTGAGAATGATTGTTTTTGTCGTTTTTGTTTTTGTTCAGCGCGTTGCTGAGCATCCTCCGTATTAAAGTTTGATTGATCGGTCAGTGGTAAAATTTGCTGCATCTGTTGCTTAAACAGCGAATTTACCCCCGTCCCACTTAGATTTTCCAAGTGATGGTCGGCATTAGTATTATCAAAGCCCTCCCAGGTAGCTACCACCACGTCAGGCGTGTAGCCGATAATCCATTTATCTCTAGTCGCATCAGCATCTTGACTACTGTCTGCTTCAGTACTACCAGTTTTACCAGCAACTTGATAGCCTGCTGGCTTAGCCGTTGCCCCGGTGCCGTAGTCAAAGACCCCCAGCATCATACTGGTCATCTCTTTAGCAGTCGCTGCCGACATGATCTGCGTCGTATTGCCAGAATTAGTTGCCACTGTTTTGCCAGTCGAATCAACGATTTTGGTAATGTAAAATGGTTTTGAAACTTGTCCTTGGTTAGCAAATGCGGTGTATGCTCCTGCCATTTGCTGAGGCGAAACTCCTGTTGAAAGCCCCCCTAATGCTAGTGCTAAGTTGTCATCCTTTTTTGTAACTGGCAACCCAAACTTTTGAACCGAATCAAATCCATTTTGAACCCCAATCTTGTTCAAAGTCCAAACTGCTGGGGCATTTCGACTTTCCGCCAAAGCCCGATACATCGGAACCTCACCCTCATACTGGTTATTATAATTATTTGGCGAATAATTATTTTTACCATAAGACTGTTTTTTATCAACTAACTTTGAATCATAGGAAAAACCGTGTTCGAGCGCCGGAGTATAAACCGCCAACGGTTTCATTGTTGACCCTGGCTGGCGCTTAATGTCAGTCGCTCGGTTAAAGCCTCGAAAGACATCATTGTTACGACCCCCCACCACTGCTTGCACACCACCATTTTTCGGATTCAAAGCGATACTAGCAGCTTGCACTTTTGTTCCATCTGCTGCATTTTGTGGGAAAAGATTAGGATTTTTAAAATCAGTTTGGAAGCTAGCTTGTTGCTGCTGATTTAGATTTGTATAAATCTTATAGCCGTTATTCATAATTGCTTTTTCACTAATTCCGTATTGATTAATCGCTTCGTTAATCACGGCATCAAAATAATAAGGATATTTATACCCATTTTTATTTTCAAAGGTATCCTTCGTCCCCAACGGTAAGGATTGGTAATGTTTTACCTGTGCCTTCGTTAATTTTTTATTTGCTCCCATCAATTCAAGCACTAGATTTCGTCGTTGCTTGGCTGCTGCGGGATGATCAATCGGATTATTACTAGGGTTTTGCAACATTCCTGCTAATACTGCTGCATCTTGTACTGGGAGTTCCGAAGCATTTTTGCCAAAATATTTCCGAGAAGCATCCTGAACTCCATAAATACCATTTCCAAAATAGGCATTGTTCATATACATCGTTAAAATCTGCTCTTTGGAGTACACATTTTCAATCTCAATCGAAATAAACAACTCTTTAAACTTCCGCGACAGGGTCTGCTGTTGCGATAAAAAGGTGTTTTTAGCTAGTTGTTGTGAAATGGTACTGCCCCCACCACTAATTTGATTTCTTCCCATCAGTTTATTACCGACGGCTTGAAAAATTGCTCGACCGTAACCTTTGACGGAAAAACCGTGTTCGTGATAAAAATTACGATCCTCGGTCGAGAGGATTGCCGCCGGCAAGTGTGGTGAAATTTGCTGCATGGAAACGTAGGACCCCTTTTGGGCATATAGTTTCCCAGCTTCATCATGATTTTGATCGTAAATAACCGTAGAACGTGAGAGATTGGATTGTAGACTGCGGACATGGGAAGTCTTCGCAATTACCGTCAAATAAGTAACTGATACTAAGGTGAAAAACAACACCATGACAATCAGCCACCGTGTAATTTGGAAACGTTTCCAGTATTTCCGAAAAAACCGCCAGCTCCGTTGCCAAGCAGTTTTAAAGAATGAACTCGACTGTTGTTCTTGCATATTTTTTTCTCCTGTTTGAAATTAGTCCGTATTGTACCATAATAAACAGTTAAAACGCAGCAAAACAAAAACAACGATGGTGGAAAATCCATCATCGTTGTTAAAGTTACATTTCGTCTGGAGCTTGAACTCCTAACAAACGGAGGGCTTCTTTTAAGACTAAGGAGACCGCTTGAACCAAGGCTAGCCGGTCATTAAGTTGGTCATCATCCGTCAATATCTTGGTATGGGCATAGTACTTATTGAACGCTTTTGCCAAGCGGAGCGCATATTTAGCAATCATTGACGGTTCAAATTCATGATTAGCACGGCGAACTGTTGCTGGAAAATTCTGTAGCATTTTAATGATGGTCCACGCATCATCAGTCATCGTTAACTGAGTGATTTTGGTAGGGAGTGGCTGATGAGCCTTTTTCAAAACACTTTCTGCCCTAGCATGGGCATATTGTACGTATGGACCAGTCTCTCCCTCAAATTTTAGCTGTTCTTGCAAATTAAAATCAATCGGATCAATTCGTTCATTTTTTAAATCACCAAAGATAACGGCGCCAACCCCGACTTCTTCTGCTACTTGTTCCTTATTCTTTAAATCCGGGTTTTTGGCAGCAATCTGTGCTTGCGCTAGTTTAATCGATTCTGCTAAAACTTCATTGAGTAGCACGATGTTTCCATGACGAGTTGATAATTTTTTCCCATTGACAGTAATCAATCCAAACGGAATATGATGGAGACCAGCAGCAGATTTTAGTCCCATTTTCTTAAGAACTGCTTTGAGTTGTTTGAAATAGTAAGTCTGTTCCGAACCGACCACATATAAATTCATTACTGGATGGTAAGTCTGATCCCGATAAATCGCCGTAGCAATGTCGCGAGTGATATAAAGCGAGGCTCCGTCCGACTTGAGGATTAGGGCTGGATTTAAATTATCACTGCTTAAATCAACCACCGAAGCTCCCTGGGATTTTTCCAGTAAACCGTCTTTTCGTAAGGTATCAACTACTCCTTGCAGAGCATCATTGTAAAATGACTCTCCATTATAGGTATCAAAACTAACACCTAACTTTTGATACGTCTGGTTAAAGGCCTGCAAGGAAACTTCGCGAAACCATTTCCATAGTTGAACCGCTTCTGGATCACCATCTTCTAACTTTTTAAACCATTCTCGTGCCTCTTCATCCAGAGTTGGATCTTGTTCATCTTCATGATGAAACCGAATATAGTACTGGACTAAGTAATGAATGGGGTCTCGTTTAACATCATCTTCGTTTCCCCATTTTAGGTAGGCTGTAATCAACTTTCCAAACTGCGTTCCCCAGTCGCCAAGATGATTGTCCTTGATGGGTCGATAGCCGTTTTTACTCAGCAGTTTGGCAATTGAATTCCCAATAACGGTAGAACGCAAATGTCCCATTGACATTGGCTTAGCAATGTTTGGCGACGACATATCAATCGTCACTGTTTGGTCGTGACCATCTTCATTATCACCATAATGATTTTTTTCAACGAGCACTTCTCCAAGAACTTGTTGTGCCACTTGTTGCTGATCCAAAAAGAAATTCAAGTAAGGTCCGACTACAACAACTTTGGAAAAGTTCGTCGTATCAATCTTTTCCACCAACTTCTTAGCAATTTGTTGCGGAGCAGCATGTAGCTGTTTAGCTAGTATAAAGGTTGGAAAGGCTAAATCACCATTTTGGGATGTTTTCGGTACTTCAATTTTTTCGTAAATGTCACTTGCCGTAACCTGACCGTCAGTAGCATCCGCTACCGCCGTTGCCACCAATTGTTTATAATCCATGTTAAATTACCTCCTAAATAAAAAACTCCTACATTAAAATAATGTAAGAGACGAGCAAACCCGCGGTACCACTCTAATTGGTTAGTTCCCACTTTGAATTATTCAGTTTGCCCTAAAAAGTACGCCTTCTTATCATGATTTGCCTAGCTCACACCATCCTAGACTCACTGGTTAACCATTAATAATACTACTCTCTTATCGTCAGGCGCTTCCCAAAGCGGGTGACGGGAATCGAACCCGCGACGTAAGCTTGGGAAGCTTAAATTTTACCACTAAACTACACCCGCAGTACGAATAACATTGTACCACGAATTTCAATAGCCAGCAATCATTTCTCAAAAAATATGCTAAACTTTGAACAGGAGGAATCACTATGTTAGTTAACATCCTGCGCTTGAGCTGGTTTTTATTGGCAGTCGCCTTTTTAGTTGGTATCACAAACCAACAAGATAAAAAAATTGTGAAAGCTCTAATCTATTCTAGAATTTCGTACTTAGTGGTCTTAAGTCTAGAGGTAATACTCACGATTCGTTGTTTCACTACTCAACCCGTATTGGCAACGGTCAACTTCTTACTAGTAATCTGTACCATTTCATTTGTTGACATTGCTTACCAACGAAAAATTCAAGGAACTGGCGATCGAATAATTCCAATCATTACCATCATGTTAATGATTGCTTCGTGGGGCTGGCTTCTCTTACTTCATTAAAATCAAGCTTGCTGAGTTCGTAATTGCAGCGCTCGCCGTAGCGTTTCATCTACGAGCTCACTTTGGGCATCGATTACGGGATAACCGCCATTGCCAACCCGCTGATCAGCAACGGAAAGTTCCGTACAACCTAACACAACTACATCACAGTGCTGTGTAACGATCATTTGTCGCAAAATCTTATGGTATAGATTGGGATCAACCTGATTTTGTTCCTTAACCCCAGCATAGATTAATTCCATGGTATCATGTGCGACTTCAGGACTGGGCATAACAAACTGATACCCCGCTTGTACGAGCTCTTTTTCATAGATTCGATCATGCAGCGTACCTTGTGTTGCTACTAAACCAATGCGACGAGCACTGGGAAACTTAGTTTTAATGCTTGCAACTGCTAATCGGGGCATGTGCAGAATCGGAACCGTCGTTAATTCCTGCAAATCCTGATAAAAATAATGCGCCGTATTGCAAGGTAGCGCAAAAAAAGCCGGATTCAGCAAGCTTTGCTGTTTAATATCAGTCGCCAAGGGAGGCAATGGACTGGGCTGAGTATGATCCATGATGTAGTCCGTGCGATCAGGAACCGTAGCGTGATTTACCAAAATGTAGTTCAAATAATCCTGATCTCGATGTGCCGGAGTACGTTGATTCAACAGATGCAGGTAGGATTCCGTTGCTTCCGTTCCCATGCCACCGATAATTGTAAAAAAATCTTTCATCAGTTGTCACCCTTTTCTCGTGCAAAGTATGTTGCAAAATCTTTTTTATAATTATGGTTCATCCATTTAAACAATAACCACCGCATTGGGTTGCGGTCTTTTTTATACCAAAAAGTTGTTCCAAACCGACCGGTAGCTAACAACTTTTCTGCGACAGCTTTATCTGCATTTGCCTTAGCAAATTTTTTGAAAGTTGCTGGTGGAACGCCCAACCAAAGTTGGCGATGCTGATCATCTTGATTGCCGAACACCGGCTCTCGTTTCGCTAAATTGTCATTGACATAGTCGTCAACTAACCACTGAGCCAGGTTATAACCTGCTAAGGTTACATAAAAGCTGCTCCGTCCCTGCCGTAAATTAATCTCAAACAGCTTAAAGCTGTGGTCACGAACATCCCACTTTAAATCAAAATCAGCAAAACCAGTATAGTTAATCTGCTCCAAAAAATTCTGCAGTTGCTGATAAATCTTTTCATCGTATTCTGGCAAAATTGCAACATAGTTTCCAATCGCACCGGGAGCGGGATCTTCTAGTAACGGATGACCCAAGCACATCATCTTAACATGGTGTTGCTTATCAACATATGCATTCACCACCCGCATGTTGCTATCATCACCTGGAATGAAGTCCTGCAAGATCATATCCGAAGTATAGCCATTGGTGTAGATCTTTTTGATCACCTCATTAAATTCAGCGGCACTCCGAATAATGAAAACTTTTTTGCGTCCTTCAAAGTGGATATCAACCCATTCAATGCTGTTGGCCGGTTTCAAAGCAACCGGATAAGTATCCGGTTGGGTGTACGTACCGTTTTGATAATCAATTTTAGAAATCAGTCTCGTCTTGGGATAAGGTAGCTCGTATTGATCACAAAGCTGATAAAAATTTTCCTTAGTATTCAGCTGATTTGCTAAGTCAAAATCAACATTTGGACAAACAAAGACATCTTTTAGTTCCGCTTTATGTTTAGAAATCAGCTCAGAATAGCCATCACTACAGGCGATTAAGATAACTGGTTCTGGGTGGTTACGATATTCTTCTTTTAGTTTACGAAGTTCAGCAATCCAAACCGGATCTTCACTAAAATTAGGAATCAATTCCACGTTAACGATTTTGGAATAACGAGTTGGAGCCAGTTGAACTTCTGCCAGTGCCCGTACTGGTTGCTGGTTAATTTCATAAAAAGAACGGGCCATTCCATAAACATTGAAGTCACTGCCAAAGAGAATTGGCGTAAATTTTGGGGCTGTATTCTGCATAGCTATCATTCACTTTCTAATTATCATCATTGAGTTTAAGCAGCGCGGTTAGTCAAGTTGAAGCTGTTTTTTGACTACTGAGGAATCCGTCGGATAGGGAGTGTCAACCCCCTTGATTTTTTGATAGGGATCTTGTCCTTTGCCAAGAACTGCCACTAGATCATCAGGGCCAGCTTGTTCAATTGCTGTCTGGATTGCCTGGATTCGATCCATTTCAAAATGAACCTGCACCCGCTGATGATCAATATGGTGATCAATTTCATGGGCAATTTGTTCCGGGTCTTCAAAAGCAGGATCGTCAGTGGTCAGATAAACCTCGTCTGCTTCCTCACTTAGTGCCTGACCAAATCCAGCTCGGCGATCGATTCCCTTGTTACCAGGACTTCCCAAAACCACAATTACTTTCCCAGCTGGATGATGGTCTTTTAAGAAGCGCAGAACAGCCTTTGTACTCGCATAATTATGAGCATAGTCCACATAAACTGTTCCATGGGTCGCGCTTTGATATGCTTCCATGCGACCTGGAATTTTGGTTGTGGCAATCCCAGCGGCTAACTGGTCATGCTGAAATCCTAATATTCCACCTGAAATAATGGCATCTACTGCATTGGCCTCATTGTAATCTCCCGTGATTCCTAATGTGTAAGCACCAGCAATCCCTAAAGCCTGAGCTTTTTCGCTAAGGGCATTCAGCGTGATTTGATTTTCACTAAGCGAATCAGCCGTGCTGTCAAACGTAAAGTCAACCATTTGCTTTAATTGAAGCTTAGCGCTACTTCTTGCAAACAAATAAATTTGATCAGGATCCGTCGTAGCTTTGGCAGCATCATATATCTCAGCCACATGTGCAGTTTCTGCGTTAATGATCACCCGTTTGGAATTAATTAGCAGCTGCTCTTTACAATGAAGATAATTTGCGAAGGTGGGATGTTCATTCGTTCCAATGTGATCAGGAGAAATATTCAAAAATGAACCAACATCGTATTTAAGACCATAGACGCGCTGCTTCAGATACGCCTGCGAGGAAACCTCCATTATTAAGTAACGCATCCCGTTTGCAACGGCCTGTTGCATCTGTGCAAATAAATCTAGTGATTCCGGGGTTGTCAGCTGTGATTTGAATATCTGCTGTGGTTCAGACCCAAGAACGGTATTAACTGTTGAAAATAAGGCCGTCTTTTTGGCCGTTGGTTGCTGAAGTGCCTGATATAAAAAGTAGGCAGTCGTGGTTTTCCCCTTTGTTCCAGTAATTGCCACAATTTTCAAATGATTTTGAGGATAGTCAAAAAAAGCCGCTGCTAATAGTGACATTGCCTTTTGCACATCCGTTACGATAATCTGACAAGCCTGCTGTTCCAGATCAACCGGTTGTTCCGTTACAATCGCCGTAGCTCCCCTAGCAAGCGCCATGGTAACGTAACTATTTTTAAAATCACCCTTACAAAAAAACAGCGTGTCAGGCTGGACTCGACGTGAATCATAGCTAACATGCTGAAAAACAAGGGGCTGTTTTTCTTGGATTGATCGTAAGATGTGATGTTCATTTAAGATAATTTGCAGTTGCTCCATTGAAAGTGTCACAATAAAATCCTCATTATGCTTTTATTTGCGGAAGTACGCTTACCGCTACCCCGCTTTTAAATTCTCTTTCATTCTATCAAATCGCGTTATAATGCACAAAAAAAGAACCGATTCGCATCGGTTCTTCCAAGTTATTTTGCAACTTTTAATGCTTGCGTATCAACTTCATCAAGTTTGCTGCTAACCTTATCGATCACTTTCAACGCGGCAATCATTTCAGTTTTACTCATACCCAAAATTTCAAAACAAGTTTGCACATGATCGGAAATTTCTTGATGCATCGCTTCACCGTGCTCGGTCAAACTAATGTTAACAACTCGTTCATCTTTTTTAGAACGAGACTTCGTAATCCAGCCCTTACTTTCCAAACGTTTTAATAGTGGTGTTAAGGTTCCACTATCCAGGTTCACGTATGAACCAAGTTCGCGTACCGTAATTGGTGCATGCTCCCATAATACTAATAATACAAAGTATTGTGGATAAGTAAGGCCATACTGAGACAGCACATCTTGGTAAAAACGATTGAACTTTTTGTTGGCATTGTAAATCCCGAAACAAAGTTGCTCATCGAATTTAATGATTCCATCCATTTTAAAACCCTCTTTCCAACATAACTTACAACAAAATAGCTATCAAAAACTCGACTTCCAACGAGTTTTGTATATCTTATCATATTTGTTATGAACCAATGACTTTTACAAATGGCAAATTTTTTGAAATACACTGCTAGATTAGAAAATAAAGATGATGTTACTCAACTACAACTTATCCTTGCAATTAAACCACGAAATATTATATAATTAGACTCATACGCCCCGGTGGCGGAACTGGCAGACGCGCAGCGTTCAGGTCGCTGTTTGATTTTATCGAGTGCGAGTTCGAATCTCGCCCGGGGCATTTTTTGCGGACGCTGAACCTTGCTATTACGGCATTTGTTGTGAATTATCCCTAGCAATTTTCAGTCCAAGCACTTATTTTCAATAAGTGCTTTTTCTTTTGAACAAAGATAATAATTGCTATTTACGCGATTTTTCAAACTAGAAATATCGGACTTTAACGGCTGTTTATATTAATTATCATGTAATATAAAAATATTTTATTTTTTTGTGAAATACTGTTACAAATTCCAAAGTTTGTAACATTTATCACAATCTCAGAGGAGCTTGATTCTCGCAAAACCCCTGATAACAGTAATTTAAAATGTCAGTATCAAAACATTATTTTTTAAGCTTTATAGCTCATTTTAAGTCACAACATTATAAAATAATACGTTAAGATTAATTATAAATGATCAAAATAATTAAATTGTTAGCAAAGGAGTATGAGAAGTTATGAACAAAGCAAGAGTAGAAAATCTAACTGATGCAATTGTTGGTATTATCATTACCATCATGGTCTTAGAAATTAAAGTTCCGAACACTGCCTCCCTCACTGCCATCATCAGTGATTTCCCTTATCTAATCGCCTATATCGTCAGTTTTATCCTGATGGGTGATGCTTGGTACAATCACAATTACATGTTTGCTCAAATAAAAACCATTAATCGTAAAATTTATTGGCTTAATAATTTGTGGATTTTCTGGATGTCCTTGATCCCAGTGGCAGCCGCCTGGGCAGGAAAGTTCATCGATTCAGTTGGACCTGAAATATTCTTTTTCTTAATATTTTTCGCTTGGAGTCTTTCATATGCAATCCTAAGCCGAGCAATTGTTGTGCAGCTTGAACGGGAAAAATTAGTTACCGGGCAAAAAATTAAGGGGATGTTTGTCTACCGATTTTTCACCAGTAAATGGTTTTTTATCGCTGCAGTAGTTAATTTTATGGTAATTTTTATTTATCCCCCCATGGGGATGGCATTGACCTTTCTAGGATTAATCTCTGATCAAATCAGAATTAATCCTTATGATGAACGCTAAGCATATCAAGGAGCATCATTATGAATAAAACCCGTGTTGAAAATTTAACCGATGCAATTGTAGCAATTATTTTAACCATTATGGTTCTGGAAATTAAAGTTCCGGATACACCTCGGCTAAGCGAAATTTTGCATGACCTCCCCTACCTAACAGCATATGCTGTTAGTGTGATTTTTATCGGGGTTGCCTGGTATAACCATCACTACATGTTTTCTTTAGTTAAAAAAGTTAACAAAAAAATTTTCTGGGTAAATAATCTTTGGCTATTTACAATGTCCCTAATTCCAGTGGCTGCTGCTTGGGTTGGCCGTTTTATGAATTCAACTGGTCCCGAATTGTTTTATCTGATCATCTTTATCTCATGGAGTCTTGCCTTTTTCTTGCTATCTAAAACGATTGCTGATCAGCTCCAAACTGAAAATTATCAAGAAGCTGCCAAAATTAAAAACATGTTTATTTATCGTTTTCTTCGTAGTAAATGGTTCCCCATTACTTCCATAATCATGGTCCTTGGCATCTTTATTTTCCCACCTAGTGGCCTTTTACTAGGTTTTCTTGAATTAGTCGTTAATGGTTGGAAAAGCCCCCAGCAAGGATAGCTAGCGCACACAAAGATCTGTTCTAGAAACATTGAGAACAGATCTTTTTTTGCTTGAAAAATTAGCAAGCATCCTACTGTAAAAAAAGAAATAGATTGTTTACAATTGAAAATATGGTCTACAATGTGCCAATTATAGTTTAACTAACCTCGAAAGGATTTGTTATGGGAACTCGATTTGTATTTGGGGCTGGTCTCCTTGGAGGACTAGCAAGACTAGAAATCACTCAGTTGATCAACTATCATCAATTTCCAATTGCCACTCTCTTAATCAACTTAACGGGAGCATTTCTTCTACCAATTTGGACAAACTATGGTTGCCAGCGATTAGGCTTATCAGCACGGTGGAATCAGGTGATTGGAACCGGTTTGATTGGCTCCTTTACCACCTTTTCTGGAATAATTCTCGACAGTTTGAAATTGCTTGAGGTTCACAATTATAGCGGTTTCACGCTTTATCTTTCTTTCAGTATTATTTTAGGGCTGTTGGTAGCTGTCGTTGGTGACCAATTTTCACATATTCTGGCCAAAAGGATGTGGAACTAATGGGAAATATTCTATTTTTTCTCGGTGGAACCGGGGTCGGCGCAATTCTGCGCTTTTCAATCACGAATCACTTCAAACAAAGCAATCACGGACGGCTCGGAACTTTTCTGGTAAACATGATTGGCTGTTTTATTGCTGGAATGCTAGCCCCAGTGGCAGTAGTAAGTGGCGGTACAAACCTGCTGTTAGGATTTATTGGCGGCTTTACTACTTACTCAACTTTTAACAGCGAATTAGCTAATTTGTGGTCTAATCATGCTTATCGACAACTATTTATCTATTTAATAGGGAGTTATGGCATAGGTCTGATGCTTGGTTTCATTGGATTTTTCAGTTCCAGTTATTTCTAACTGGCAAGCATTATAAAAACTAAACGATCTTTTTAACTGATCGATATAGATATAAATAATTAAAAAATTTGTTTGCCTTGATCGGAACAACTGCTCACATTGGTTGCCGGTTAATCTACAATATCCCGTAAATTAAGGATTATCAGCAAAAATATTTTGACATTGTTTAACTAATTTGACACCATTTTCAAAGACTTCAATTTCAATTATCATAATATTCCATTTTATTTATTGAATTGTTTTCATCATAAATATTATAATAAAAAAGCCAACATCATTTTCGAAAACAATCATATGGAGGCTATTTTTATGTTAAACAAAAAAATGAAAACTAAGAATGGAACCTTTAATTACTTCATAAATGAAAATTTCGATCGTAAAAATCCAACTATTTTCTTTTGGGCAGCAATGGGCATCAATAGTTCCTACTTTGATTATTTCAATCTATTTAAATACATAAATACTGAAAAAATCAATCTCATCAGCGTAGACCAATTAGGAAGCGGATTTAGTGGCTATCCAAATAATAATAAAAGAACCCTAGAAAACTATTCAACAGAAATGAAAGAATTTATTGGATGTTTTAATCTTAAAAAAATTTTTATAGTCGCACATAGTTTTAGTGGAATATACTCTTTAAATATATTGAATAATATCAACGTAGCTGGTTTTATCGGAATAGATCCAACATCTCCCAAAATTATAAAAAAATATGAGAATCAAATTCAAAAAAACCTGAACGAAGCTCTAGAAAGCAAAAATAATAATCAGCATATGGATACAGATATAAATCCATCCCTACCTTCAAATATAAAATCAGAAGCGATGGTTCTTTATAAAAACATTTCTGGAAATGAATTTGAAATAAATGAATTACAAGAAGCCCATAACACCATAAATAAAATGTTATCGTCATCTATTAGTGACAAAATTCCGACACTGACTTTTTTATCTACTTTAAATTTAAATTCATACAAAAAATATGGTAACCCATATTTTAATAAAAACGTTAATTCATCTGAAATAATTTTAAATGGACATCATTTTTTACAATGGCTCCATCCAAAACTTATGGCAACATATATTGCTACATTTATAGATAATATTGTTTAATTTGACTGCCCTTAGTCAACTGTTGTTGGAATTTATTATCAAGAACGTCGTGCAAAGATTTGCGAAGACTATTTTAATCCGATCATAAGGAGCTTTAGCCATTAATTTAAAATAATGAGTTAGGATTGATTCTCTTTTTCCAATTTCTGGATCATCAGTAATATTTTCATTTGAGTCAACTAAAACTTCTTTACCAGCCATTTGAGTAAGCATTTGATAAATGTTAAATAAAGTAACTTTATCCCAATCGTTATTACGTCTTGCTAAATCAATTTGTGCCAAAATCAAGGCATTTAACAAGTTAGAAGATGAATTAGCCCAAAATGGATCACTTCCCCCGGCACTTTTAGTTTGATAAATAGAGGTGGAAATTTTATTAACTTCCATTTGGACCTGATCTGTATATCCTTTTTTGGCATAGTCAATAATTACATTAAGTGGATTATAACTAGCTGACTTATACATATTACTTAAATCAATAATCACTACTTTATATCCACGTTTAATCAAAGTAAAAAAACTTGACCGAGAAAGCTCTCCTTTAGGGTCATTAACAAAGATAGATACTTTTTTCTTTGCTCGAGATAAAATGTCGATTAAAGGAAAAACAAATGTTTCACCTTTACCAGATCTTGTAATCCCATAAATTAAGGTATTATTAGTTGCTTGGTCTATCATATATTTGCCTAGAATTTTAGACTTCTTAAAAGCTTTTTGAATAAATACCTGAATTTTATTGCTTGGAATATTGACCCGATTAGCCTTAGGTACAACAACATACGTAAATATTTGCATCAACTTACCAAACAAATTGTTTTTATGCAAAACGGGAATTCCACCATAACAAGAAAATGATTCATTACGGTCTGGGATATTAGTATATTGTTTTGAAACTTTTTTGTTATCTTCAAAGCTTTCATTACCATATTCAAAAGTATTGTATGTTATATAAGATCTAAAGATTCTATACCAAACCGTACTTAAACCAAATGCAATAAAGATAATCCAATAAATCAAAGACGGATAAGCTAAATCATTAAAAATCCAAAAACCTCGAAGGTCTAAAATATCGTGTAATTTTATAGGATTTGGCTTATCAACATTAAAATATAATCTTAAATATTTTAAATATATCCACAATTTATAAGTAATCTGAGACATATATCCCGCAATAGACATTCCAACGATTGCCGTTACGATTAAAGCAATAATTAACTGACGTTTTGACTGTGACCACCATGGCCCTTGAGCTTGTGTTCTCTTATTTTTACCATTACCTAAACTCTTTCCAAACAAAAAAAGTGCCTCCTATAAGTTATTTCTACTAACATAACAACTGATAGTTAAAGGTACTTTTTAATGCATTAAAAATAATAATTTCCTAGATAAACAAAGACAACCATAGATATAATTTCTAAAGTTAGTTTGATGATACATATTTAAATTCTAAAGTAGAATTAGTTTTTTCACCAATTTCATTTAACAATTGAAAAGATGGATTCATTTCTCCTGTTTCAATTCTTGAAATTGTTGATTGTGGTTTCCCAACTAAAGTAGCAAAATCTCTTTGAGATAATCCCAATTTAGTTCTAAGCTTATGTACTTCGTAAGCTGCTTGCGTTGCTAATTTTTCTTGTTCTACCACCTTTTTGAATTCTGGACTTTTTTCAGATCTTTTAGCAATATATTCATCAATTTTACTCATTGTCATTATCTTTTCCTCCTATTTGAACGCGATAAATAAATATCTCTTAAACTTTTACCTTTTTTTATTTCTCTAGATGGAGTTTTTTGTGTCTTCTTTGTAAAGCCATGAGTAATTACAAATCTATCATTTTCAACATGAAAATATAATGCTCTTTGAATATTAGAAGCAAATTTTGATCTAATTTCAAATAAATTATTATCTAACTTTTTTACCCACTGCATTTTACGAGATTCTAACATTCCCTTATTTTCAATTTCAGATATTCTAACAACTAATTTAGCTGCATCTTTATCATTTAAAGAATCCAAAAATTTTTCAAATTTTGGATAATCATAATAATCAAATTTGAATTTCTTTTTATTTTCCATACACTTATTATAGCACATTTGCTATCAGAAGCAACTGTAATTTGTTTTTATCACTATATATAGTTTCTTGATGATGTAAGCCTTTTTCAAAATATTTTTTTAATTCATTTTAAGCAAATGCAGTTAAAACATAAGGTTTATTAACCTCTCCATAAAACATAGAAATTGAAGAAACAATACTTAGACTTTGAGGACTAAATATCATTCCAAAATATGCTAATGTACTAACATTTAAATTATTTATATTCAAATTAACTGGATTACCTTCACTATTGTAAAGATCTTCTAATATAATTCTTTTGTTATCATCTTCCATAAATTCTTCTAATTTTTTTCTTGCTTTTCTTTTAGACATTTTTTCACTGACCTATATTTATATTCAAATAAAGCAATAGTTATAAAAAGAATAAATAGAAATAAAATAAAAACATTATAATTACTTAAAATTCCAAATTGCTTTTGTAATACGTATATAACAAGAGTAATTGCAGAAGCAAATCCAAGTGCATAAATCAAAGATTGCTTTTTTAAGATTTTCATTAACTGTTCTAAAAAAGCATAAATACCATTATTCATTTTATCTCCTTTTAATTAGTCTAAAATTATTATTAATTATATAAGCAACCACCAATAATAAATTGTAACTTTGTTTATAATATTTTCAATCAATATTTTTATGATAATTATTAATTTTATAATGATAACAAACTGTAATCACTATCAAAATCAAATCAATTACACCCACCATCAAAAAGGCCGGTAATAATGTAGTAGCTAAGAAAAGGACTATCTCAACAATAAAAAAGCCAAGTCCTGCCGTTGAATCTGGAATTTTATCCGAGGTTAACGCTTGAATAATCCGCATCACTAGTAAAGTGAAAAACAAAATAATTACTAATGCCAGCTTAAATGCATATTTATTTTCTTCAAAAGTTAGCTGCAACAGAATTGAATCTAAAACAATTAAATAAATTTCCAATAAAAATAACCAGCGAATGCCCATTACCTGAATTGGGCTCTTCATTTTGACGTGCAATTCTCCAATTACTTGATAATAAACAGCGGCTATCATAGCTGCAAAAACAATCCCCATAGCAAATTCAAATAAAACTTTTGGCTCAATATGGTCAGCCATTCCATATAAGCCTGCAATCATTTCGCCTAAAGCAATCATAGTCATTAGACCATAACGTTCTAAAAGCGAATCTTTAAGTTCATAATTCATGTTGATTCGCTGATATTCTTGTTCTAATTTAGAATTAGCAAAGAAAATTGCACAACAATTTAAAACCAAAGCTGCAATTAATAAAATTAACTTAAAGGGTTCGTTAACTATTAAACTAAGAAGCAAAACAATAAACGAACCACAAAAAACCAATGCATATCTTCGTGAGGCTGGACCATGATCATAATCGACAAAACCAATCATTGTCCAGGCCGTAGTCAATATAAATTGGATGGGAAGCAATGCCATAACCAATAGCTGAAAGTTTCCTAACATAGCTTGCGGAATAAAGATTGCCGCAATTCCAGTAAAAATCATTTGCAGATTGATAATGATAATATTAATAGCTGAATCATTACCATGATTATCAAAATACCCAGATGTTTCATGCCAGCTCCAAAAGAACCAGCTAAAGATAATTACCGAATTTAAAATTACACTTAATGAAAAATCTGCTACAACACTATCCGTGATTCTTTCAACTACTACTGCAAAAATCAAATCATAAAATAACTCCAGCCAACTAATTTTTCGATGACGAATAACGTTAGTAATCACACGTGGTTTTCCAAAAAGATTAAACATAAATTCAACTCCTCAATAGTTTTAATAATTTTATTCTACCACTTGCAAATAAATTAAATTTCAAAAATAGACGCATTCAATTAATTTAGAATGCGTCTAATTCATTAATATTGATTATATTTTAAAATACTGGCTGATCACCTTCAGTACCTGGTCTGTTAACACCGATACTTTCTTTATCATACAATTTAGGGTCTAAGATAATCCCAGTTACCAATTTGGCAACCCCTTTACGATTAACCGTCGTTCCTTTAAATGGTTGACCCTTTTGAGTTGTTTCAAAATCTGAATCATCACCATTTCCAAGCCATGCCAAGCGAAGCGTGGTATAGTCTAATCCTGATTTCTCTAATAATTCATCTGATTCTTTTCCAACTGACAAACCACTACCAACCATTGATTGGTTCCATTTTCCAAATTTACCAGGCACTTCACCATAAATTCCTAAATCATTGATTGAGATTACTCGTTTCACATTTTCAGCTTTCATAGCTGTAATCACATTTTCAATCAATTTAGGGGTACTGGTTGCTCCCATGGCCACAAATACTATATCTTGCCCCTTCATGGCAACTTGTAATTTAGCTTCATCTAAAACATCGCCCTCCACAAGGGTTACTTGGGAGTTATCAGAAAGATTTTCTAAACGTTTAGAATCACGTAAGTATAAAGTTAAATGTTGATCTGGTTTAGCCAATAAATCTGCTTCTACCATTTGTGCAATTGAACCATTAGCTCCTAAAATTAAAGTATTAGTCATTTAAAATTCCCTTCTAGTGTAAATTAATTAAACGTTTAATTGCTTCGGGATCACGATGATCAAAGAATTGACTTTCTTCTTTATCAAGACTAGCAATTTTTTGCATATCATTATCAGATAATTCAAAGTCAAAAATACTAATATTTTCTTCCATTCGTGATTTATGAGTCGATTTTGAAAGTGGAATAATTCCACGTTGTACGTCCCATCTCAAAATAACTTGTCCCACACCTTTATTATACTTGTTAGCAATTTCAGTCAAAATCGGATTTTTGAAAATATCATGTTTTCCTTCAGCAAATGAAGCCCATGCTTCTGGTTGAACGCCAAATTTTTCTAAGTATTTAACTGATTGCTTTTGTTGATCCCAAGAATTAATTTCGATTTGATCAACTGCAGGCTTAACCTCGTTAAATAATGCCAAATTAGTTAGTTGATCGTCAGCAAAGTTAGAAACTCCGATTGACTTAACTTTTCCTTCTTTTTGTAAATCTTCCATCGCACGCCATGAACCAAATACATCACCATAGGGTTGGTGAATCAAATATAAATCTAAATAATCCAATTTTAATTTTTTTAAAGTTTCTTCAAAAGCAGCCTTAGTCTTATCATAACCGGTGTCATTTAACCAGAGTTTAGAAGTAATAAATAAGTCTTCACGAGCCACTCCAGATTGTTTAATTCCTTCGCCCACTGCTTCTTCGTTAAAATAAGATTGAGCGGTATCAATCAACCGATAACCGACTTGAATGGCATCTGAAACTGCTTGAGCACATTCTTTAGGGTCACGAATTTGAAAAGTCCCAAATCCAACCGCTGGAATTTTGTTTCCATCATTTAAAGTAAAATATTGCATAAATAATCTCCTCCTACTCAGTATATTTTCATGTTATACTTTCAAGTGCACTTGAATGCAAGAGAAAAGTTTTATACTTTGCATTAAAGTGCACTTAAAGATTTATAATGATTTAAAAGAAAGGAGTTTATTATGAATATTGAAACAGTTAGCAAAGAATTCAAGCTACCCAAGGCAACTTTGCGTTATTGGGAAGATGCTGGTTTATTACCAAAAGTAAACCGAAATCAGAGTGGTTATCGAGACTATCAGCAAACTGATTTAAACTGGATTTTCTATGTACAAGCCTTACGAAAAGCCGGAATGCCAGTTGAAAAATTAAAAAAATTTATCAGTACGTATCGTGACCCCAAAGCTGATAACGACCGAAAACAAATGTTGATTGAACAACGCAATGAAATGTTAAAGCAAGTTAATGAAATGCAAAAAACCATTAAATATCTCAATTATAAAATTGATAACTTTGGATATCATATGTTGAATTATGAAAATGAAAAATTAATATACGAACAAGCAGAAACCGAAGAAAATGTCTAATAAAAGAGACAATTCACTTTAAAAGTGAATTGTCTCTTTTATTAGTTTAAGCAATTTGGTTAGTGGGACGAATCACGATTTCATTAATACTAGTATCTTCTGGTAAATTAATTGCTTCAACAATAGCTTTAGCAATTCGTTCAGGAGAAATGGCATAATTTTTGTAAAATTCTTCCGTTCCCTTTTTAACTTCTGGATCAGTCATGTTAGCTACTAACTCGGTATTAACCGCACCAGGAGAAACAACGGTAACTCTGATACCTGATTTAGCAGCTGCCTCTTCTTGACGCAAAGCATCACTAATCATCAAAACCGCTGCTTTTGTAGCACTGTAAACTCCACCATTAACATGAGTTAAATGAGCAGCAATCGACGCAATATTAATATATTGGCCAATTCCTTGTTTTCTCATAATTGATAAAGAACTATCAATTCCGTTCAAAACACCTTTAATATTAACATCAATCATCATATTCCAGTCTTTTACCCGACCTTCAGAAAATGGTGATTGTGGCATCAACCCGGCACCATTCATCCAAACATCAATGCGACCAAATGCATCTAGTGCTTTTTGCGCTAACCCATTAACACTGTCCAGATTAGTCACATCTGTCTCTGAATAAACAGCTTGACCGCCAACATTTTTTATATCTTTTACTATTTTTTCCAGCCGGTCTGCTCGTCTAGCTCCTAAAACAATCTGGTTTCCTTGTTCTGCTAATAACTTAGCAGTAGCTTCGCCAATTCCTGATGATGCTCCTGTAATTACAACTACTTTACTCATAATCTTTCTCCTTTCAAAACTATAAAACTAACTTATTCCTTAAAGTGCACTTTATAGCAAATAAAAAGCTATTTTTTAAATTAAAAAGCTTGGATTTTGAATAACTTTTACAATCAAATCTGCAATACTTTTCTGTGAAATAACAGTTTATTTATTAATTAATTTAGCATGTAATTTGTTAACCTCTACATCATCAGAAGCAATTCCAACAAAATTAAATCCAAAACGATCAGCTACATGCTTTAAAGTATGATAGGTAGATTGACGCGCATCGTTTTGATTAGTTTGTTGTCCTTGAACGATGACGTATAAATCAGCACCCTTTAAATCATCATTAATTTCTAAATGATCAATAAAAGTTTTTAAATACCCAGACATATTAGACCAATAAACCGGGGTACCAATTACTATAATTTTAGCACCTTTTAACTTATCAAATACCGTTTGAAAATCACCATTGCCCTGACCAACTTGAGGAATTTTATAAGCAGCTAGATTTATTTGCTCATATGATTTATTTCCGAATAATTTTCGTGCCATTTCAGAAGTATTTCCATCTTGATTTTGACTAGCATTTAAAAATACTCGTTTTCCTTTTGTATCATTATTTTTAGGCTTACTAAATTGCATACTAGATGAACTTGAACGTGAAGCTGCCGAATAAGAATTATAATTATTAATTAAAAAGGCACCGTTCCCGCCAATAACCACTCCAATAATTAGAGTACTGACTACCACCAGCAATTTATTCTTTATTAAAGTTTTCATAATAGACCTCTTTTCTAATTTTTTTAATCATATAACTTCAAGTGAACTTGAAAGCAATAGTTTGAAAATAAAAATTGCAAAAATAACATAGACCTCTTAAGCTGGGTAATAAATTTAACCTAAAAAGATAGTTAATTATTAGGTTAAAGATTAAAGTTGTTTATCAATCCCTTAAATCTCTTGGTAAATTATACTAACTATCAAGTATGTTCTTTAAATCAAAAAAGTTTTGTACATACTTTCCTTTTATTGATAAAAATGAATCTAAAAGAAAAACTAGATCCTGTACTTTAAGATCTAGCTATGAAAAAATAGTAATTAGTAATGACCAACGAATTCAAGTTCTAACAACTTCAAGCTTTGCTAAACACTTTAATAAAATCGACCATGGAATTAGACAAAAGTACACCAACATCGTAATTGTAATTTAAAGTAATTGTAATTTAAATAAGTAGTTTAAACTAATTGTAATAAATATGATATTCGTTGATAGCAATCATTATCAAAATAATCAAAATGATAATTAGTAATGGATTTATCTTTTTCATAATTTAGTTTTACTTGATTTTTTAGGAAGAATAAACAATATCGTAACAACGACCACAATTAAAAGTAAAATAGAAATCCACTTCATCGACATACTAAATTTAATTACAGGATTATGGATTCCAACAGTTAAACTAGTAACTAATGAAATTCCAAATGCAGCACCAATTTGATGCATCACATTTACAACTCCTGAAGCTGCACCAGCATTTTTATCATTTACTTCAAAAATTCCAGCAGCCGTTAAAGGAGCAAAAGCCAATCCTTGTCCAACGCCTACAATCATCATTGGGACAGCTAATTCTAACCAATATCCGTGTTGATAAAAAATCACTGTTACCATTCCAATTAAAGTAATTGTGATTCCTATTAATAACAACATTCCGTTACCAAGTTTATTAGTTAATTTAGGAACTTGTAATGAAAAAATAAACGTGACAATTGTTAATGGCAAGAATGCAATTCCAGCAGCAAAGGGTGAATAATGCAAATATTCTTGTAACATTTGTGGTGTAAAGAACCAAAAAGCCATCATAGCTCCTGTAAAAGCGATTCTTCCAATATAAGCACCAACTCGAAACCGATTAAGAAAAACTTTTAAGGGCATAATTGGTTGACTAGCTTTGCTTTCTACTAAAATAAATAACAATAAGGAAACTAGTCCAATAACACCAAATAAAAGTGGTTCCTTTGCCCCATCAATTGCATAAATTAAACTTGAAACAGCAATTAATGAAAAAATAGCCCCCAACCAGTCAAATTTACCTGGTTGCTTATTTCCTTCTGGAATGAATTTATATGACATAATTATCATAGCAATAGCAATTGGAACATTAATAAAGAAGCCAAACCGCCAGCCAACGGTCGCTGCAAAGAAACCGCCTAAAATTTGAGAAACTGATGCACCAACTCCAGCCATAGAACCATACCAAGCAACTGCTTTAGTTCTCTCTTTACCAACAAAGTTGTCCATAATTAAAGCCAAAGTAGTTGGTGCAATGATTGCCGCTCCAATTCCTTGAAATGCTCTAAAAATAATCATAAATTCACCAGTTGTTGCCAAACCAACTAAAAGTGAACCAATGGCAAAAATAAATAAACCTAATTCAAAAATTCTTTTTCGACCAAAAATGTCTCCAGCTCGACCTCCTAGAAGCATGAATCCACCAAAAAACAATGCATATGCATTCTGAATCCACGATAACTGAACTTCATTTAAATGCATGGTTTGTGCAATCTTGACGGTCCCAGTAAAGATAATTGAATTATCAAGAATGATCATAAAATAACCAACTAAAATAATCCCTAAAATAATTCGTTTCTTTTTAATCATAAGAACTCCTTCTATTTCTTAAAATATTAATCATTCAATATATTTAAAAGTCTAATCCTTAAAGTTAACTTTAATGCAACAATTATTTTTATCCTTGCCTTAAAGTACACTTTAGGCAGTAAAATAATTTCATATTTAAATAAAGAAAGAAGAATTAACTTATGGAAAATGAAAAAGCATTAATTACTTACTACACACGTACCGAAAACACTAAAACAGTTGCTGAATTAATTTGCAATGATGTTAATGGTACTTTATTCCCGATTGAAACAGTTACTCCGCAACCAAATAACTATCAAACGCAAGTATCACAAAACTCCGAAGAACAGGAACAAAATTTTCTCCCTAATTTAAAAAATAAGGTTAATGATTTTGATTCATATAAGTATGTTTTCATCGGAACTCCTACATGGAATATGGCTTTGCCACAAGCTGTAAAATCATTTTTAAAACAATATGACTTTACTAATAAAGTCATAATTCCTTTTAATACTAATGGAGGATTTGGTACAGGAACTACTTTTTCACAAATCAAAGATGCAGCAACTGGAGCAACTATGTTAAAGGGTTTATCAGTAAAGGGTGGTCAAGAAACTAATGGTATTTTTTTGGCTATTAAGGGTAAAGAAAAAGAGCAAGTTAAAGACGAAGTAAAAACCTGGTTATCACAAATTGGGTTTTAAACATTATATATAGGTTTTCATAAATTATCAGGATATTCAAAATGACTCAAGACTATTTTTATACTTTTAGCTGACTTAAGAAATAGTAATAATTTTTAAACTACTTTTCAAATATTCTAAGTATATTTATAAATAAGGTATATAAAAAATACCCCATAAAATTAGATTTTGTCTAACTTTTATGGGGTATTTCAATATGATCTTTTAATTTAAGTGTTCCATATCAACTACTATTTTCCCCGTTGCATGTTTTGATTCCAGTAATTGATAAGCTTCGTCAACTTTACTAAATGGATATACCTTATCAATGACTGATTTTACTTTTCCGGATTCAATGAGTTTAGTAATAGTTTCTAATTGCTTCCCACTTGGATGCATAATAAAAAAGCAGTAATTAACTTGATACTTTTTAGCCAATCTTCGCAATGGCAAACTGGCTATTTCAAATAAAATTGATTTAAATACCCCTAAATGATGTTGTTGTCCAAATTTAAAATCTGGAATTCCATTAATAGTTATTAACTTTCCTCCTGGTTTTAATATTTCAAAACTTTCTTTTAAAGATTTACCACCCATAGTATTAAAAGCAATATTATAATCATTTAATACCTTTGCAAATTGACATAGAAGCAATAGGTAGAATTAATTAATAAAATTTATATTTGATTTGCTGTTATATAGGTGTTTTTTGTAATTTATTAAAATATAAATTATCTTTGAAAACTCTTTTTGATATCTCTATCTTTTTTTTAAATTAGGATATTTTATTTTTCTAGTACTTGTTCCTTGAATTCCATTATCATAAGTCCATTTTTTTAATTTATTGATATTGCCTGTACGATAATAATCACTAATTAATGTATTCCATTCTTCCCATTTATTTAGTGGTATATTAATTAAACCTGAACCACCATCAATCATAATCTTATTTGCTATTAAGATTGCTGTTCGTTTATTTCCGTCCCAAAACATTTGATTTCTCATATTATGATACATAACATCTAAGGCTTTTTCAGTGGTTGTTAATTTGGAATCATTCATTTTTTTATTCAAAAAATCTGATTCCTGATTTTCATCAATCATTGGTGGATCAAATGATTCACCGTCACCTAAATCAATATTTCCTGATCCAGTTCTAAATTCTCCTGGTTCTAAAGAATCTTCTGCAGCAACAATCTTATTAATGTTTTTCTCTAAATCTAAGTCTAGCTTTTTATCAGAACTTAAAATAAACTGCCAACCACGTTTTAAGTTAACGATTGTCAAAATATCTTCAACAGATACACCAGTAACACTCATTCCGTCAATAATAGTTTTTGTTTGAGGTAGAGTAGTTTTAACTCCTTCAAATCTAGAACTTGTATGTACTAATCTTGCAAGATTAGCACGAGCAAAACGTTTGTTTTCTTCAACTGTAAATTTGTATTTATCTCTTATTTCTTTCATATCATTATCTCCTTATCAAATAATGATTTTCTAGTTTCTTCTATTATAATAGAAATTTATAACGGGAGTTTTTTTAGTTGTTTAAATCTTCTTTGTTGAGTTCTAACACTAATTCCTGTTTTTCGTTCAATCATTTTATATGTCATTCCTTGTTTTCTTAAATCATAAGCAAATCTAATTTGTTCGTCCGTATAGGTTTGAGGACGCCCCTCTCTAAAGAACGGATCATGTGATTTTGCATAAAGTTTACCTTCTTGAGTACGAGTGACAATCATATCCCGTTCAAATTGAGCAAAAGCACTAAAGATTGTAAAAACCAATTGCCCCGTTGGAGTGTTATCAATCACTCCCATATTTAAAATGTTTACTTTAACGTTTCTTTTAAATAATTCTTGAATTATTTCTAATGCTTCTCTAGTATTTCTAGCAAACCGATCTAATTTAGTTACTATTAGAGTATCACCAGAATTAACATCAGCTAATAACTTATTAAATTCTGGCCGCGTTGTCGTTGTTCCTGTAAATTTTTCTTTGTAAATTTTATCTGCACCAGCAATTTTTAAAGAGTCTATTTGATTTTCTAATTTTTGATCGGTGGTACTTACTCGGGCATATCCATATTTCATTTTTATTCTCCTTTAATTAAAAACTAATTATAATTAGTCTCCCTCTTACGTTAATTTAATATTAAAGGTTGAATTACATTCCTTTCGTGTATACAATGTGTATATAAAAAAGAAAGGGGTACCTTATACAATGGTAGTAAAAACTCGTAAGGTTGGTAATTCAATGACAATTACTATTCCTAATAATATTCATATTAAAAGTGGAGAACAATTTGAAGCATCTTTAGATAGTAATGGTAATTTGATTTTTAAAAAAGTATCTAACTTAACAAACAATGAAATTAATAATATTAATGATTTTACTCAACGCTTTAAACCATTAATGGAAAAGTTGAAAGATAAATAATGAGATATCTTACTAGACAAGAACTAATTGAATTAAATAAACAAGCCGTAGAAATTGTTGATGGAAAATATTTTGGTGTACAATCCGAGTCTGCGTTAGACATAATTATCGAGCAACCTCAACAAGTCATATTTGGAAAAGAATTGTATCCAACTATTTGGTTAAAGGCTGGCTTTATTCTTCAAAAGATTACCAAGAAACACGTTTTTACAGATGGTAATAAACGTACAGCAATTCTTGCATCTTTATATTTCTTAAATTTAAATGGCAAAACCATTGATGAAAAAATAATAAATCGCGATGGAGAAGAATTAATGTTAGCTGTAACAAATTCTCCAGATGAAGAAAAAATAATGATTAAAATTGCTAAATGGTTAGAAAAAATTTGTAATTAAATTATTGATATAAGATATTATTTTTAAACGTTGTTTATCTCAATTTATGACTACTAGTTATGACGCTTTATAACACCTTTAATTATAGGTCATAAAAAACAAAGACACAACTTAACAGTTGTGTCTTGCTTTTAATAATTGCTAATCATCAGTACTGAATAACAATTTATATATTTCTATTTTTTTAATAAAATTTTTGAAACACCATACATTTGTTCATACTCACTAGAACTGATATTAAAAATAAAAGAGCAGATACTAATTTAGAAAAGTATCTGTTCTTTTTGTATTAATTTTTCTTTTTTCTCGCTAAACCAAGTAAAGACATGATTCCTGTTATTCCAAGAATTGCAATCCCAATATTTTTAGCGTTGTTTTTAGCTTCACCAGTTTGAGGTTTGGAATTGGTTTGAAACTTATAAAGAAAAGACGATTGTTGATAGAACTAAACGTCAATATATACACACATACAATGTTTTAAAGAAACTAATGCCAAAAGTTAAATTAGATGAAATTAACCGTGAGGTATATCAAAAGTTTCTAGATGAATATGGAAAAGATCATGCTAAAGAAACTGTTACAAAATTAAATGCATTAGTACACGCTTGCGTTAAAGATGCTGTTTATGATGGTAAAATTCAAAAAGATTTTATTCAACGTACTAATCTTGTATACGATAAATCTAAGACATGGAAAATCGATTATTTAAACGAAACAGAAATGAAACAATTAACCACCCTTTTAATTAATACTCTTAATTATCATTACTCTTCAAAATACATGATTTTATTAGCAATTTATTCAGGAATGCGACTTGGAGAAATACAAGGTCTTAAATGGAAAGATATTAACTTTAACTTCAAAACAATTACTATACACAGATCGTGGAACGCATTAACACAAGAATATATTTCTCCCAAAACTGAAAGTTCAAATCGTGTAGTAAGAGTAAATGAAGATATTTTGAATTTGATAAAAGATTTAAAGAAAAATAATTCAGAAGCAGTCTTTATAAACCAGTTTGGTACTATCCCTACTTCAAACGCAGTTAATAAAACGCTCAGAAATTGTCTCAACAAGCTTGATATTAATAAGAAGGGTTTTCACTTCCATAGTTTAAGACATACTCATGTAGCATATTTATTAGCTCATGACGTAGATATCTACGTTATTAGTAAAAGACTTGGACACTCAAATATCTCAACAACAACGAATGTTTATTCTTACTTAATTGATGAATATAAAACAAGAACTAATGATCATATAGAAAGTGTCCTAAATAATTTAAATGGAGATACAAAAAAAGACGCTAAAATTAATTAACGTCTAATATTTGTACACATTATGTACACATTTGAAAATTTTTTATTCATTATTATTCATTGAATATTTTAAAGAATGCCTTTAAATCAGCACTTTGACTCTGAATAAATAAGAATAAAAAGTATATTTATGCCGAGAGCGGGGGTCGAACCCGCACGATCGCAATGATCACTGGATTTTGAGTCCAGCGCGTCTGCCAATTCCGCCATCTCGGCAAAGTTTTGATTGTAGCAATTCAAAGGCGGTAGTCGGATTTGAACCGACGATGAAGGTTTTGCAGACCTCTGCCTTACCACTTGGCTATACCGCCATAAAAAGCACTATCAGTGCCTTCTTCTTGCTAACGCAAGCCAATCAAAAGGCGGTAGGTGGGAATCGAACCCACGCGTGTCGGTACCACAAACCGATGTGTTAACCACTTCACCACTACCGCCATAATATCATAAACAGGGATAGTAGGAATCGAACCCACATCAGCGGTTTTGGAGACCGACATACTACCGTTGTACTATATCCCTATAGATGGAGGGGAGTGGATTCGAACCACCGAACCCGAAGGAGCGGATTTACAGTCCGCCGCGTTTAGCCAGACTTCGCTACCCCTCCATAAATGGCGCGGGACAGAATCGAACTGCCGACACACGGAGCTTCAATCCGTTGCTCTACCAACTGAGCTACCGAGCCAAACCATCTATGACATTAATCAGTATAAAACTATTAAATTGTAGTTGCAAGACTGCAACAACGGTTCGTACGAGACTCGAACTCGTGATCTCCTGCG